>CAJJXG010000007.1 GCA_905197045.1 uncultured Caryophanales bacterium | reverse complement strand
TTTAAGCAAAAAAGTTAAATAAAGTCGAAAGTTAATTTAGTTTGAAAATTGACCATCTAAAGAGGTTTTTCAAATTAATCCTCTACCAGTTTCTTTACTAAAGTTAGTTATAGTTAATTAAGATAGATTTTTTGCTATTTTAAAGTTATCAAGTTAAAATACTAGATATGAATTTTTCTTCAAAAAATGACGAGTATTTAACTATTGATCAAGCAACAAAACTTCTTAAAGAAGGATATGTTCTACTATCTTATAAAGACGATTTAAGATATATCTTTATTTTTGAAGAGCATCGTATTGTTGTTAAATCAGTTAAATTTAGTTTTAAACTTACTATTAACGATTTTAAAGATAACTTTAAAGACTTCAAATTCAATTTAATCAAAGATGAAAATGAAGAAATAAATCTTAATAAAGATTTAGATTATTATAAAAATATTCAAAAGAAACAATAATTAAAACTTAACTTTCTTTGAAGCGCGAGCAAACTTTACAAGGAAAATTAAATAATTTATTAAAGTCATTTCTCCATTTGCTGCCTTAATCATGTATTTAAAAATATTAGGTGTTAAATGACCGCCACCAAAAGTGCATAATGATCTAAATGGCATCTCCATAAGTGAAGCATAAACTGTTCGATTATTAACAATATCTTCTCTTTTTGAAACGAAGTTTGCAAAGTTTCGTCCTACCCAAGTGGTTTTCATTTCTGAGAAATTAGAATTCATCGTAAATTTTTCAGGTTTTTTAAAACGTTTTAAAAGTGCATCGTTATTAAATAACTTTTGAAAATCGTCGATATTTAAAAATCTAACGTCGCATTCAAAATATTTTTTAAGAGCAACTTTATCATAGCCTTCTACATCCATTTCTTCTTTTACTTCAACTTCACCCTTAAAAAGATGCTCATGAGAATTCTTAGAAAGAGAGAAAATGTATTTGCCATTTACGATATTCCATTTATTTAAGTTCACATCAAAATATTTTAAAGCTTCTTCGTCGAGTTCAAATTCAACTTTTATTGTTTCGTGAGCTTTAACAAATACCTTTTTAAAATCAACGAGCTCATATTTAGCATTGAAAATCTTATCGTTTGGTTTACTTATATAAACTTGTAATACATCTTTCCCATCTATATCACTATCATTAGTTACATTAACACTTAACTTAATTTTATAGTGATTTTGTTTCAAAAAGCCTGCAGAATCAACATTAAATTCAGAATATTTAAAGTTTGAATAACTTAAGCCATAGCCAAAAGGATATAAAACAGGCATTCCTTTTGTTTCATAATAACGGTAGCCTACATAAATTCCTTCTTTATATAAAGCAAGGCGATTACTTACCCCAAAATAAGCAAAAGAAGGAACTGTGTTAAGTCTTAAAGGGAAAGTTTCAGCTATTCTTCCACTAGGATTTGTCTCACCATATAAAATCGAAACGATAGCTTCTCCACATCCTTCGCCTGATAAATAAGCTTCAATAAGACCTTTTACTTCTTTATTGAAAGGAATTTCAACAGGTGCTCCATTTTGAAGTACTACAACAATATTTTTATTTACATTATAGATTTTATAGAAAAGATCTATTTGGTTGATAAATAAATCTAAATTCTTACGATCATAATTTTCACTTTCAATATCGCCATTTGTTCCTAAAAACATCACAACCTTATCACTCTTTTTAGCAAGATCAATTGCTTCGCTTTCAAGTGATAAATCAATCGAATCGTTAATAATATTAAAGCCTTTAGCAAAACTTACGTTATACCCTTTTTCATCAACAGCCTCAAGAGGTGTTACAAGTTTATATGGAGTTACATAACTACTGCCCTTGCCATTATAATGTGGATTTAAAGCATACTCACCAATGAAAGCAACTTTTTCTCTTTTCTTTAAAGGAAGGATATTGTCTGAATTTTTTAATAAAACTATCGATTCTTTTGCAATATTAACAGCTTCTTCATGTCCTTTATCTAAATCAAAATCAACTTTTGTTGTATCTTGATACTTCTTAACAAAGTCAAAAGTATAATTTAAGCTTTCATCAACAATCTTTCTAAAGTCTTCTTTTTCTTTATATTCTTTTTCAAGAGCTAAAGTGTTTTCTTTTGTCGCAACTGGCATTATTTCATTTAATCCAGCTCTAATTGCTTTTACAGGGTCATTTACTGCTCCCCAATCAGAAATTACTATTCCTTTATATCCCCATTCATCTCTTAAAATATCTTTCAATAAATATGGATTTTCACAAGCATATTCACCATTAATCTTGTTATAACTTGCCATAATCGTCCCAGGATTAGACTTTTTAATAGCAATTTCAAAACCTTTAAGATAAATTTCTCTCATTGTTCTAATATCAACAACGGAGTTTATATTCATTCTAAAGCTTTCCTGGTTGTTTAAGGCAAAATGTTTAATTGAGGTTGCAACACCTTGATCTTCAACACCCTTAATATAAGCAGCAGAAAGCTCACCAACTAAATATGGGTCTTCACTTACGTATTCAAAATTACGTCCACAAAGTGGATTACGCTTAATATTTATCGCAGGACCAAGTAAGCAATGAATTCCTCTACTTCTAGCTTCTTTTCCAAGAGTTGAACCAAGTCTATATAAAAGATTACGGTCAAAACTTGCTGCAGTTAAACTTGAAGTTGGAAAACAAATCGATTCCTTGCCTTCACCAAATAAAGAATCTTCTGGTAAACATTCTCTAATTCCATAAGGTCCATCTGAAAAATGAACTTCGTTAATTCCTAATTCTTTATGAGAAAATAAATACCAAGAATCTTTTCCGCCTAATTCTTCAATTTTCTCTTTTGGTGATAACTTTGAAATAATTTCATTGTTTTCCATAAATAATTGCCTCAACAATTCCCTTTAATTTAATTTGTAAAAGTGGAAATTCATTTAAAACGATACCATACATATCTTCATATAGGATTCCATCATTTACAAATATTAATTCCTTATAAGAGTTAATTCTACTAAAATCAATATCTTGATATTTTTTAATTAAATCAGGATATTTGTGTATCATTTTAGCGATATTATCAATCATATAAAAGCAAAAACAAGTCGCATCAAAGCTCTTTTCATCATGAATAAATTCATCAACCGATTTTTCACCTATATAACGACTGGCTTTTTGAATATAACGATATAAGCCATATATTAATTCTTCTTGCTCATTCATAAAATTTCATTTAATTGTTCAAATTTATCAAAATAAAAATCAGGAGAAGAATTGATAATTTCTTTTTGATCTCCATAACCAAAAGAAAAAATAACGCATTTCATGTTTGCATTTCTTGCCGTTTCTAAATCAACAATACTATCTCCTACATATATCCCATCTTCAGCTTTTAAATTAAGTTTATTCAAAATATTTGTTAAAAGAGTAATATCAGGTTTAGGAGGATAACGATTATCTTGACCTTGAACATAACTAAAATCAACATCACCTAATTTTGCTTTTATTAACTTTTGTAAAATTGAATCTGGCTTATTTGAATAGATTAATAATTTATATCCTTTTTCTTTTAGGGCTAATAAAGTCTTTTTAACACCTGGAAAAACTTCGCTTATATATTGACATCTTTCGTAATTTTTTAAAAATAACTCAAATTCTGCAGGATTATTATCGTTTTTAGAGGCTAAAGCAAAAAGACGTTTGGCTCCTCTACCAATAAAAGTTTTAATTTCCTCTTTTTTATATATATAAGGTTTATTAATCTCTTTAAGAGTTAAATTAACCGCTTCTGTTAATCCAGTTAAAGTATCAATTAATGTACCATCTAAATCAAATACAACAAATTTATCCATAAATTCTTTTATAATCGTATCAAAAAGAAAAGTAATAATAAATAGTTAAATTAATGTTTTTTTCTCTATCTTTTTATCTAACTTTTAAGATTAGCTTTTTCTTATTTTGGCCTCTTTAAAATAAGAAAAAGCTAGCCCATATTTGAGCTAGCTATAAAGTGAAATTTTAAAAATTAATCAGCAAATGTAAGAAGTCTGATTGGAGCGTTATCGCCTTTTCTATTAGCGAGTTTATAAACTTTTAAATAACCACCATTTCTATTTTCAAATTTCTTACTTAATTCAGCAAATAATTTTGTTAAAGCTTCTGGTTTATCTTCAACTTTATAATTTCTTAAAATACTTGCTGCTTGTCTGCGTGAATGTAAATCGCCTTTTTTAGCAAGAGTAACTAAATGGTCAAAAGTTTTAACAACATCTTTAACCATACTTCTAGTAACAGTTACTTTTTCAAAAAGTACTAATTCAGTAACAAGATTTCTAACTTGTGCTTTCTTTTTGCTGGAGGTATAAGGGGTCTTAAATCTAACGCCACCTTTACCATGTACATTTTTTCTACCGATTTGCATAGTTATACTCCTTATTCATCTTTTGCATCTTTGAAGTATAAGCCTTTTTCAGCAAGCTTATTTTTAACTTCAAGAAGTGATTTTTTACCAAGATTTCTAACTTTCATCATTTCAGCTTCTGATTTTTGAGTTAACTCTTGAACATTAGCGATTCCAGCTCTCTTTAAGCAGTTATAACTACGAACACTTAAATCGAGATCTTCGATTGTTAAGTTTTCAAATGTTTCTTCTTGATGAACGATAGGATCTTTGATTAAAGCAATATCATCAAATTGATCATCAAGATGTAAGAAGTTTTCAAAATGGAACATGAGCATTTTAGCACTTAATGCAATTGCATCAACTGGTTTAATGCTACCATTTGTCCAAACTTCAAGAATAAGTTTATCAAATCTTGGATCGTGACCGACACGAGTTTGTTCTACTTTGTAATTGACTCTAGTAACAGGTGAATAGTTACTATCAGTAGCAATTGAATTGCTTATAAGACCAAGTGATTTGTTTTCTTCACTGGTTGCATAGCCTCTACCATTTCTAATATGGAGAGTCATGTGTAAGTGACCGCCTTCAGCGATATGAGCGATAACAAGATCTGGATTTACAACTTCAAGACCTGTAGGAAGTTCTAAATCACCAGCTTTAAATTCGCCTTCTCCTCTATCAACAGTAACTTCGTATTCAGCTTTTCCAATAGTGTCACTTTTAAGAACTAAGTCCTTAAGGTTGAGGATGATTTGTGTTAAATCTTCTTCGACGCCTTTTAATGCAGTGAATTCATGGACTGCACCAGCAACCTCGATAGCGTAAACGCTTGTTCCAGGTAATGAAGCAAGAAGAACTCTTCTTAATGCATTGCCAAGAGTTAAGCCAAATCCTCTTTCAAGTGGTTCAGCAACGACTTTGCAATAGTTTTCTTCACTACTAGCAACCGCGATTTTATATTTGCATTCTTCAAAAGGGTGTGCAATCTTTAATTCATTATCAGCCATTTAAACATCCTCCTATAAATATTAACCGTGTGTTCTTTTTGGTGGACGACAACCATTATGTGGGATTGGAGTAGTATCAACAATTGATGTAATTTGAAGTCCGGCATTACCAAGAGCTCTAATAGCACTTTCTCTACCAGCTCCTGGACCTTTAACATCGACATCTACTGTTCTAATACCTTGATCATAAGCAGCTTTACCAGCAGCTTCGGCAGCACTTTGAGCAGCAAATGGAGTTGATTTTTTTGCACCTTTGAATCCTAATACACCGCTACTGGACCAAGCAATGGCATTTCCATTTTCGTCAGTAATTGTAACGATTGTATTATTGAAAGTTGCATGAATATGAGCAACACCTTTAGTAAAAGATCTTTTGATTTTCTTTTTACGGGTAGTTTGTTTTTTAGCCATGTCTATCTACCTCCTATTACTTAACAGCTTCTTTCTTATTAGCAATTGTCTTACGTGGACCTTTGCGTGTACGAGCGTTAGTTTTTGTTCTTTGGCCTCTAACTGGAAGACCTCTTCTATGTCTAATTCCACGGTAGCAGCCAATTTCTTGAAGTCTCTTAATGTTTAATAAAACTTCTCTTCTTAAATCACCTTCAACTTTATAGTGGGCGATTTCGTTTCTTAAACGAGCAATTTCATCTTCAGAAAGATCTTTAACTCTTTTAAGTGGATCGATTTTTGCAGCCTCTACGATTTTCTTACTGGTTGTAGGGCCAATTCCATAAATGTAAGTTAAGCTAACAACGATAACTTTATCATTTGGAATATCAACACCAACAATACGTGCCATAAATTACCTTTTCCTCTCTTATCCTTGTCTTTGTTTGTGCTTTGGATTTGAACAAATCACCATGACTTTTCCATGTCTTTTAATGACTTTACATTTGTCACAAATTGGTTTTACGGATGGTCTAACTTTCATAAATGCCTCCTACTTTTAGACTATTTGTGTCTAAATACAATTCTGCCATTGTTTAAATCATAAGGCGAGAGTTCAACGGTAACTTTATCTCCCGGTAAAATGCGAATGTAATGCATACGGATTTTACCAGAAACAGTGGCATGGATTACTACGTCGTTTTCTAGTTTTACCTTAAAATTACAATTTGGTAAAGCTTCTGTAACTACCGCCTCAACGGATATAACATCTTGTTTTGCCATTAATTTCCTTCCCCTTTTTCTAAAGTTAAAATTTCATAGCCATCATCTGTTATCGCTATTGTGTTTTCATAGTGACAACTTAATTTCCCATCTAAGGTTTTGACAGTCCATCCATCATCAAGTGTATATAACTCGACTTTGCCCTCATTTAGCATAGGTTCAATTGCAATGACCATTCCTTTTTTAAGAATAACGCCAGTGCCCTTTTCCCCATAATTTAGGACGAATGGATCTTCATGCATTTCTCTTCCAACCCCATGTCCGCCGTAATCTCTAGTGAGCGTATAGCCTTCACTTGTTCCGGTTTCATAGATTTTTTGAGAAATATCCCCAAGATGTACACCCGGTTTGATTAACTTGACCGCTTCAAAGAAACATCTTTTCGTGGTCTCCATTAATCTTTTTGCTTCACTTGTTACTTCTCCTACAGGGAAAGTACGACAAGCATCAGCAATATACCCTTCATAAGTTACGCAAACATCATAACTTACAATATCTCCATCTTTTAAAATAATGCTTTTAGAAGGAATACCATGAAGAAGGGTATCATTTACGCTAATACATATAGCGCCAGGAAAGCCCTCATACCCTTTGCAGGTAGGAATTCCACCGTGACTTCTAATAAAACTTTCAGCAAGTTTATCGAGTTCTTTTGTGGAAATTCCTGCGCGAGTATGAACTTTTAAATAGTCGAATAAATCAGCTATTATGCTTCCTGCTTTTTTAATTAATGCAATTTCGCGTGGACTTTTAATAATGATTTTCATTATCTAGCCTTACTTTAAAATTGCTTTGATGTCTTCAAGTAATAAATCAAGATCTTTAGTTCCATCAATATCTTTAACGACACCAAGTTTTGTATAGTATGCGATGAGTGGTTCAGTTTGCTTATGGTATTCACTAAGTCTAGATTTTAATGTTTCTTCATTATCATCTTTTCTTTGAACAAGCTCTCCTCCACATAAATCGCAAACACCTTCAACTTTTGGTTTCATGTTTCTGACGTGATATGGAGCACCACATACCTTGCAAACACGTCTGCCACAGATTCTATCAATTAAGATAGATTCTGGGACAACAATGTTAAGCACGTTAGTAATTGGTCGACCAATCTCGTTAGATAATTCAGTTAAAGCTTCGGCTTGAACCATAGTTCTTGGGAAACCATCAAGAAGATAACCTTCCTTACAATCATCACGAGATAATCTTTCTTTAACAAGACCAATTGTTACTTCATCTGGGACAAGTAAACCCTTAGACATATAAGAATTAGCGAGTTCGCCAAGACTAGTTTTGTTTTTAATTGCTTCTCTAAACATATCTCCGGTAGAAATATGTGGAATCTTATAAAAACTAGCTATACGTTTTGCATTTGTTCCTTTTCCAGCACCTGGTGGACCCATTAAAATAATATTCTTCATATCTAAAGTTTACATACCTCCAATGACTTCATCATAACTCTTACCTGCGATAAGACCATTGATTTGGTTGTTAAGCTCAAGAGCAACACCAACAACAATGATTAATCCAGTTCCGCCAAGAGCTAAGGATTGATCGTTACCAAAGACTCCTGAAAGAGTAAGGACAACAGGAAGAGCACTGATAAATGATAAGGATAAAGCACCAATTAAAGTAACTCTATTAAGTACTTTTCTTACATACTTTTCAGTTTCAATTCCTGGTCTAATACCTGGAATATAACTTCCATTTCTTTGGAAGTTTTCCGCAAGTTGAGCTGGGTTTATTTGTAAGTTTGCGTAGAAGAAAGTAAATGCAAACACCAAAACGATATAAATAATTAATCCCCATGGCATCATTACTCCACCAGTATCAACAAGTTGATTGTATTGGAATACTTTGAGCCATTCAGCATTAGCTGCATCACTTGAAATAAAAGTTGCAATAACACTAGGAGCCATCAAGATGGAGCTAGCAAAGATAACTGGAATAACACCAGCTGAATTGACTTTTATTGGTAAAAAGCTGGCTTTTGCAAGCTTTTCGCTTGTTCCTGTACGAGTTGCATGTTGGACAGGAAGTTTTCTTCTTGAAAGTTCAATAAAGACAACAAAAGCGATAATTGCAACAAATGCAAGGATATATAATACAAATTGGAAGACGCCTTTTGTGGCTTCAACATTACCATGATTCCATGACTCAAGTACCCATCTTTGAAATGCGGTTCCAATTTGAGAAGGAAGTGAACAAACAATACCAGCAAAGATGATAACAGAAATACCATTACCAATACCTTTAGTGGTGATTTGATCACCAAGCCACATAACAAGCATTGCTCCGGCAACCATGACCGTGACAATATAGGCATAAGTTAAGAAGTTTTCTTCCATGGTAAATGTAATCCAGGAAGTATTAAGTGCTGTTTGAATAATACCATAAGCTTGAACAGCGGCAAGCATTAAGGTGAGATAACGTGTGGCCATCTCAATTTTTCGCCTACCATATTGACCTTGTCGATTAAGTTCAGTTAAAGCAGGAAGGACATCCATACTTAAAAGCTGAATAATAATTTGAGCGGTAATATAAGGCGAAACGCCTAACGCAAATATAGAAAAGTTTTGTAATGCCCCACCTCCAAGTAAGTTCATTAAGGCCAGCACGTTATTAGTGTTTGAAGTTAATTGGCTAGTAAGTTCACTAGCATCAATACCTGGAGTTGGAATTGCACAACCGATTCTAAAGACAAAAAGAATCATTATCGTAAAAAATATACGATTAACGACTTCTTTATTTTTAAAAATTTCGACAAACTTTTTCATGGGAATCCTTAGTAATAATAAATATCAACCTATATATTATTTACTAAAAATTGCTTTTGCGCCACATTTTTCTATCTTTTCTAAAGCAGATTTTGAAAATTTAGTAGCGGTAATACTAACTTTTTTAGTAAGTTCCCCTTCTCCTAAAACTTTTAAGCCATCAAATTCTTTATTTACAAGGCCCATTGAAACAAGCTTTGTAAGATCAATTTCATCGCCATCATTGAATCTGTTAAAGAGTGAAACATTAACAATAGCATATTCTTTGTGACCATGATTTTTGAAGCCTCTTTTTGGAATAGCTCTGAAAAGTGGTAATTGGCCACCTTCAAATCCAAGTCTGACTCCACCGCCAGTTCTTGAATTTTGACCTTTATTTCCGCTTCCGCCGTTTTTTCCAAGGCCGCTTCCAAGACCTCTGCAGCGTCTGGTCTTTTCTTTTCTGCTTCCTTCGGTAGGTTTAAGATTATTTAACATCGTTATTACCTCCTTTACGTAAGGCCATGGTGCTATTGAAATCTTTTTCGTTCTTTAAAGCACTTGCTGTAGCTCTAATGATGTTGATTTTGGTTCTACTTCCATAGACTTTAGAATAAATGTTTTTAACACCAGCTAATTCTAAGATAGCTCTAACTGGGCCACCAGCAATAATTCCAGTACCTTCAGGAGCTGGTTTTAAGAAAACATTAGTAGCACCAAATTTTCCAATAATTTCATGAGCTAAGGTTCCACCATTAACAATTTCAATTGAAATTAAGTTTCTCTTAGCTTTATCAACAGCCTTTTTAATTGCATCTGGGACTTCGCCACTTTTACCAGTAGCAAATCCGAATTTGCCTTTGCCATTTCCAATAACGACAAGAGCTGAGAATTTCATTCTTTTACCGCCTTTAACAACTTTGGTAACACGATTAATTGCAACAACTCTTTCTTCGTATTCTTTAACAACTTCCTTACGTGGAGCTTTGTTAAATCTCTTGTTTTTATTGAATTTCTTCTTTTCAGGTGCTTTTGTTTGAGTGTTTTCTTGGGAAGTAGCGTTATTTTCTTCTTTTTTAACTTCTTCTACTGTTGGGTTTTCAACAACTTTATTTTCTTCCATAACCTATCTCCTTAGAATTTTAAGCCGTTTTCTCTAGCACTTTCAGCAAGAGCTTTAACGCGTCCGTGATAAATGTAGCCACCTCTATCGAAGACAACGTTTTCAATACCTTTAGCAAGACATTTTGTAGCAATATCTTTACCAACGATTTTAGCACCTTCAACGTTATTTCCGTTTGTAAGCTTTAAAGCGACTGAGGATGAAGCAAGAAGGGTTACTCCTTTAACATCATCAATTACTTGGACTTCAATGTTTTTATTTGATCTAAAGACACAAAGTCTAGGAGTTTCAGCAGTTCCGCTAATCTTATTACGAACTCTAATATGCTTTCTTTTTCTAGCAACATTCTTATCAAGTTTACTAATCATACCTTAACTCCTATTATTTCTTACCAGCACGTTTGCCTTCTTTACGAAGAATGACTTCATCAACGTATCTAATACCTTTTCCAAGATATGGTTCAGGTTTACGAGTTTCTCTAATTTGAGCAGCTACTTGACCAACTTTGAATTTGTCTGAGCCACTAACTTCAACATAAGCGTTGACATCTTTTGATTTAGATTCGATAACTTTAACTGTTACGCCATCTAATGGATGAATAGTAATTCCATGAGAATAACCGACATGAAGGACAAGATCTTTGCCTTTCATTTCAGCTCTATAACCAATACCAACAAGAGCAAGCTTTTTGGTAAATCCTTCGTGGCAGCCAACACAAGCATTGTTAATTAAAGCACGAATTGTTCCATGCATTTCTTTAACTGCTTTTTCATCGTTAGCTCTTTTTACAGTTAAGATGTTATCTTTCATTTCAACAGAGATAAAATCTTTGTTGAAAGGAATTTTGTCTTCGCCGAATTTGCCTTTAATATCGACTAAGCCTTCGCTTACTGTAACATTAAGGCCTTCTGGTATAGTGATAATTTTATTTCCAATACGTGACATAAAGCTTACCTCCTATTACCATACGTAGCAAATAACTTCGCCACCGACGTTATTTTGCCTACATCCTTTATCTGTTAAAAGACCTTTACTTGTGGAAATGATTGCAATTCCAAGTCCTTTTAAAACAAATGGGATGTGTTTGCTATCAGCTGTAACTCTAAGACCTGGTTTTGAAATTCTCTTTAATCCAGAGATAACTTTTTCACCATTTGGGCCATATTTTAAAGTTACTTCGATATTTTTGTGACCTTCTTTAGTCTTGACTTCTTTATAAGAAGTGATGAAACCTTCAGAAAGTAAAATTTTAATAATGTTAACTTTTAATTTACTAGAAGGGATAGAAACAGTTTCATGATGTAATGCGTTTGCGTTTCTGATTCTAGTAAGCATATCTGCTATTGGATCTTGATGCATCTTCTATTCCTCCTAAATTACCATGAAGATTTCTTCATTCCTGGAATTTCGCCTTTATAAGCGAGTTCTCTTAAGCAAATTCTGCAAAGACCAAATTTTGAATAAACAGCATGAGGTCTTCCACATCTTTTGCAACGGGTATATTCTCTGACCTTAAATTTTTGAGGTCTGGATTGTTTAACCTTTAAACTAGTTTTTGCCATACATCTACCTCTTATTTGTTAAATGGCATTCCAAGTGCCTTTAATAATGAGTAGGCTTCTTCATCACTCTTTGCAGTTGTAACAATGATGATATCCATACCTCTCACTTTTTGAACTTTATCATAATTGATTTCTGGGAAAATTAATTGTTCTTTAATACCTAAAGTATAATTTCCTCTTCCATCAAAGGAGTTCTTGCTAACACCACGGAAGTCTCTAACTCTTGGGAGAGCAATGGAGACAAGTTTATCGAAGAATTCATACATTCTGATTCCTCTTAAGGTAACTTTACATCCGATTGGCTCACCTTCTCTTAATTTAAAGGTTGCGATTGATTTTTTAGCTTTAGTAATGATTGGTTTTTGACCTGTAATTAAAGAAAGTTCTTCAACTGCTTCTTCAAGTCTTTTCTTATCTTGTGTCGCATCACCAACACCGATATTAACAACAATCTTATTTAAAGCAGGTGCTTCCATTACTGATTTATATTCAAACTCTTTAACGAGGTTAGCTTTAATTTCGCTATTGTATAAATCAAGTAATCTTGTATGTTTGCTAGGAGCTTTATGTCCTTTAGAAGTTGCAGCTTCTTTAACAACTTTACTAGTTTCTGCTTTAGCAGTTTTAGTTTTAGTTGTCTTTTTTGCTGTAGCTGTAGTTTTCTTTGTTTCTGCCATAACTATCTCCTCTATTTAATTTCTTTTCCGCTAGCTTTGATAACTCTAATCTTTTTACCATCTTTATCAAATTTGTAGCCGATACGTGATGCTTTTTTGCTCTTTTCATCGTAATACATAACATTGCTTACATCGATTGGAGCAAATACTTCTTGAATGCTACCTTCTGGATTAGATTGAGTTGGCTTAATATGCTTTTTACGAACATTGACGCCATCAACAATAACCTTATGTTCTTTTGGTAAAGCCTTTTGGATATTGCCGATTTTGCCTTTGTCTTTACCGGAGATAACAATGACTTTATCACCTTTAACAAGTTTCATATCTTTTTACCTCCTTATAAGACTTCATTAGCAAGAGAGACGATCTTCATAAAGGCATCACCTTTTTCACGAAGTTCTCTTGCGACTGGTCCAAATACACGAGTTCCAACAGGTGTTTTATCTTCATTGATAATAACGCAAGCATTATCATCAAATCTAATTGTGGAACCATCTTTTCTTTCAATTGGATAGCTAGTTCTAACGATAACTGCTTTTACAACATCGCTCTTTTTAACTTTGCCATTAGGAATAGCATCTTTAACAGCACATTGAACGATATCACCAACTGAACAACTTTTTCTATGGCTACCGCCATAAATTCTGAATACTCTAACGACACGAGCACCGCTATTATCAGCTACAACGAGATTTGTTTCTGTTTGTATCATAACTATTCGGCCTCCTTATTGTCTTCGGCGCTTTCTTCATGAAGTACTTCTTTGAGTTCTTCACTTTCAACGATCTTGACATCTTCAACAGCTTTCTTATCGATAGAAACAAGTCTGAATCTCTTTAATGCAGAGAGTGGTCTTGATTCTTCAATAGTAACTGTATCGCCAACTTTTGCGCTGTTTAATTCATCATGAGCATAGTATTTATGTCTGAATTGAACTCTTTTTTTATACTTAGGATGTTTTCTATATCCTTCAACCATAACAGTGATTGTTTTAGGTGTTTTAGCACTTATAACAACACCGGTAATTCTCTTTCTGTGGTCCATAATTACTTACCTTCCTTACTCATGCCGAGTTCTCTTTCTCTTAATACTGTATAAACACGAGCAATATCTTTTCTAACTCTTTTAATTTCAGATAAATTTTCGAGTTGACCGACTGCTTTCTTTCTTCTTAAGTTGAATAATTGTTCTTTTAAGGAGTAAACTTGATTGTTTAATTCTTCGCTAGACATCTCTCTGACATCTTTAATCTTCATAAACTATTTAGCCTCCTTTGCTTTTTCAACAATTTTTGTATTAAGTGGTAATTTGTAACTGGCTTGACGTAATGCTTCTTTAGCAATTTCAGGAGCAACACCACCAATTTCAAACATAACTCTGTTCTTTTTAACGACTGCTACCCAATATTCTGGATTACCTTTACCAGAACCCATACGGACTTCTGCAGGTTTTTTAGTTTTTGCTAAGTGTGGGAAAATTCTAATATAAATTTTTCCTTCACGTTTTGTATATCTTGATAAGACGACTCTACAAGCTTCGATTTGTCTATCGCTTACCCAATTTCCGCTAGTTGCTTGAAGACCAAATTCGCCGAAAGCAACAGTATTACCACCTTTAGATAATCCTTCATATCTAATGATATGTGGACGTCTATACTTTGTTCTTTTTGGTTGTAACATAGTTATTCTCCTTTCTTACGATTATTTGTCTCAGGTTCACTAAGCTTTGAATTGATTTCTTTTTCACCACGGCAAATCCAAACTTTAACGCCGAGTTTACCATAGGTTGTCATTGCTTCTCTGCAAGAATAATCGATATCACTTGTTAAGGTATTAATTGCCATTGTACCTTCTTTATAGCCTTCGCTACGAGCAATATCTGCACCAGCAAGTCTACCAGAAACTTCTGTTTTGCATCCTTTTGCGCCAGCTTTTCTAACTTGAGCGATTGCTTTCTTTTGAACAATTCTGAAGGAAGCACGAGCTTCAAGTTGAGCACAAATTTGATCAGCAACAATACGAGCATCAAGATATGGTTGTTTAACTTCAACAACATCAATCTTGACTGAGCAATGAAGCATTTTTACTAAGGCATCTGTAAGTTTGTTGATGTTTTCACCTTTTTGACCAATAACGGTTCCAGGTTTTGCAACACAAACGATGACTCTTACAAAATAACCTTTATCGTTTTTCTTTCTTTCGATTTCAACATGAGAGAGTTGGGAATCTTTACCAATTTTTTGTTCAAGAAATTCTCTGATTTTAATATCTTCAACTAAGAAACGTGAATAATCTTTGTCTTCAGCAAACCATCTTGAGTTCCAGTTCTTGTTAAGACCAATTCTCATTCCTACTGGATTAACTTTTTGACCCATATCTTCACTCCTTAATTTCTTTCTTTAACTGTAACGAAGATGTTACAGAATCTCTTGACTAAACCACTTGCGCTACCTTTAGCACGTGGTAAGTATCTTCTCATTTTGATGCCATCACTTGCTTGAATTGATGCAACGTATAATTTGTCTTCATTCATATTGAAGTTATTGGTTGCATTTGCCATTGCTGACTTAATAAGTTTAGCGACTGGTCTGCAAGCTTTATGATTAACATTGTTAAGGATTCCAAGGGCTTCATCACAATCTTTTCCTCTAACAAGATCAATAACAAGTCTTGCTTTTCTAGGAGTGCATTTAACACCGATTGCTTTAGCATGAGCTTCACTAATTGTTGGTTTAACAACTTTTTTAGCTTCAGCTTTTTCAGCCTTTTTAGTAGCTTTAGTTTCTTTTTTAGCAGCTTTTGCTTTAGCCTTAACTTCTTTTTTACTTTTTGGAGCTTTTTCAACTGATTCAACAGCTTCTACTTTAACTTCTTCAACTTTTTCAGCAGTTTTCTTTGCTTTTGAAGTTGTAGTTTTCTTAGCAGTTGTTGAAGTTGATTTCTTTGCAGTTGTCTTTTTAGCTGCTGGTTTTTTAACTTCTTTTTCAGTTTCAGTTTCTGCTACTTTCTTAGTAGTTTTCTTTGCTTCTGCCATAACTTCCTCCTACTTATTTCTTAATACCAGCGGCTTTCATAGCTGCTGCCTTATCTTCAGCGTTATTACCGAAGTGGCCTTTATAAGTTCTAGTTGGAGCAAATTCACCTAATTTGTGTCCAACCATATCTTCAGTTACATAAACTGTAATGAATGTATGTCCGTTATAAACAGCGAAAGTGTGTTCAACGAATTCTGGGAAGATTGTACTTCTTCTTTGCCATGTTTTAATGACTTGTTTTTTGTTGGCTTTATTTAAAGCTTCAACTTTCTTCATTAAGCTTTCGTCAACAAATGGTCCTTTTTTTAAACTACGTGCCATTTAACTCACTCCTTTCTCTATTTATCGTTCTTTCTCTTGATGATTAATTTAGAAGAAGCTTTCTTAGCTTTTCTTGTCTTAACACCAAGTGCGCGTTTACCCCAAGGTGTACGTGGTGCATCTCTACCAACAGGACATTTACCTTCACCACCACCGTGTGGGTGATCTGGTGGGTTCATAGCACTACCTCTAACAGTAGGTCTAATACCATACCATCTATTTTTACCAGCTTTACCGAAGTTGACTAAGTTCCAATCTTCATTGCCAACAACTCCGATAGTAGCTTTACAATCTCCTAAGACCTTACGGGTTTCACCACTTTGAAGTCTTAAGATAACATATTTTCCATCTTTACCAAGAATTTGAGCAGAACAGCCAGCACTTCTACAAAGTTGTCCACCTTTTAAAGGCTTAAGTTCAATGTTATGAATGAAAGTACCTTCTGGAATGTTCTTAAGTGGTAAAGCATTTCCAACGATAATATCAACATTTTCGCCAGAAACAATCTTATCACCAACTTTAAGTCCTTTTGGATGAATGATGTATCTTTTTTCACCATCTAAATAATGAATTAAAGCGATGTTTGCATTTCTATTTGGATCGTATTCAATAGCTGCAACTTTTCCAACAACTCCATCCTTATTTCTCTTAAAGTCAATAATTCTGTATTTTCTTTTGTTTCCGCCACCAATATGACGAGTAGTGATAACACCTTGTTGGTTTCTTCCACCAGTCTTCTTTAATGTGACGAGTAAACTTTTTTCAGGAGTTGTTTTTGTAATCTCATCGAAGGAGAGCGTTGTCATAGCTCTTCTTGAAGGAGTATATGGTTTAAAGTTTTTAATAGACATAATTTTCTCCTATAAGTAAGTTTATTAATTAATCAGCGAAAAGGTTGATTGTTTCGCCTTCTTTGATAGTAACAACAGCTTTTTTAAATCCGCTAATTGTTCCTTTATATCTACTTCCACGACTTGCGTTTTTGCTTGGGACGTTAACAACGTTAACTCCTGTTACATTAACGTTATAGATTCTGTGAATAGCATTTTTAATTTGAGTTTTATTAGCATCAGCTTTGACAATAAAAGTAATTTTATTTCTTTCAGCTGATTCAGTTGTACTCTTTTCAGTGATAAGAGGTTCAATAATTACATCGAAATCACTGATAGTTGCTTTCTTTAAGCTAACTTCTGCTTTAGCAACTTCTTGTTTCTTTCTAGCCATTATTTAAGGTCCTCCTCAATTTTCTTAACAGTCTCTTTAACTGTAATAACTTTATTAAAGTTAAGAAGATCATAAACGCTAACATTACCTTCAACTCTGAATGCAACATTTGCTAAGTTGTGGCAAGCTTGAAGAACAAGTGGATCACTTGAGATAACAAGTGTCTTGGTGTTTTCAAGATTGAAAGCTTTAAGTAAGGCGACCATATCTTTGGTTTTACCTGAGACTTTTAATTCATCAAGAACAACAAGTCCGGATTTAGCGATTTGGCTATAAGCACTCTTTAAAGCAAGTTTATGTTCTTTTTTGTTTTGTTTAATTTTGAAGTTTTGGATACCAGTTGGACCAAAGACGGTTCCACCACCAACCCAGATTGGTGAACGAGTTGAACCAGCTCTTGCTCTACCTGTTCCTTTTTGTCTCCATGGTTTTTTACCGCCACCAGAAACTTCAAATCTCTTCTTTGTTTTTGCAGTAGCTTGTCTGGAATTTGCTTGATAAGTCATAACTGCATCAAACATTGATTGGTTATGAGGTTCAATTCCGAAGACATCTTTTGAAACGCTTACTGTAGAAACTTCTTTACCATCTTGGGAATATACTTTAAGTTTTAAGTCTGCCATAGTTATCTCCCTTCAATTTATTTAGTTTCTTGTGCTGGAGCTTCACTAGCAGCTTCAACTTTCACACTTCTATCAATTACAGGTTTAATCTTGTAATTTTGAAGGGAAGGTTTGACAGCACTTCTAATTTTAACGATGGATTTTTTAGATCCTGGAACACCACCTCTAACAAGGATGTAGTTTTTGGAAGCATCAACTTTAACAATAATTTGATTTAAAACTGTTGCTGATTGATTTCCCATGTGTCCGGACATCTTCTTACCTGGGATAACACGGTTATTGCATCTACCATTGTTAGCGAATGAACCTTGTTGTCTGTGATAACCAGATCCATGTCCTTTAGGACCGATTTTATATCCCCATCTTTTAATAACACCAGCGTAACCTCTACCTTTGCTTGTACCGATTACGTCAATGATATCGCCATCTTTGAATAAGTCAGCTTTGATTTCTTGACCGACTTCGTATCCATTCATTTCATCGCCTTTAAGTTCAAATAAGAATTCTTTTGTAGCGACGTTTGCTTTTTTGAAAATTCCTTTTCTACATTTATTTAAGGATTTTTCTTTCTTATCTTCATAACCGATTTGAATTGCATCATATCCGTCATGATCTTTTGTTTTCTTTTGGGTAACAACGTTTGGTAAGACTTCGATTACGGTAACAGCATACATTGTTCCATCTTCAGTATAGACTTGTGTCATACCCATCTTTCTACCGATGATTTCTTTCATTTGCCTTACCTCCTTTATAACTTGATATCGATATCAACACCACTTGGAAGGTCTAATCTTCTTAAAGCATCGATTGTATCGCTATTTGGATTGAGGATATCGATAATTCTTTTGTGAGTTCTAATCTCGAATTGTTCACGTGAATCTTTGTACTTATGAACAGCTCTTAAGATTGTGTAAACTTGTTTTTCTGTTGGTAGTGGAATTGGTCCGACTACTGTTGCGCCTGTCTTAGTAATTGCATTTACAATCTTTGAAACACTCATATCAAGGATCTTGTGGTCATAAGCTTGTAAACGAACTCTAATCTTTTTAACTTTTGCCATGAATTCATTCTCCTTTCGACTACATAACTTATGGAAGGCTCAATAACGAGTTACCTGATACATCATCATGACAACGCTTATGGGTGTATCAGCAATCTCGCATTTCATCACTTTTCCGTAAGCCCTAAAATTTTACTACAAGGCACAAATTTAAGTCAACAACAAATATTAGTTGCTGCTAAAAATAATAATTTAACTATTATCCTTATAATGTTTATATAGGTATTCTAGTTATGCAAACGATTCATTGATTGCATTTTTCTTTGCCAATAAAGTTTACTTAGTTAACCAATTAAGAGACTTGGGTGAGACTTTTTTATTCAAATTTTTGAGATTTCCGGAGTTAAAAATCGTTAAAAATAAAAGAAAGAATTTGATTAATTATGTATTTTAAAAAATGTAGTATCTTGGCTTATTCTGGTTTAAAAGAAAACTCGCATCCGCAATAATCTTGTCGATAAATTTCTTCTTCTTTTCCAATTTCTACCCCAATATCTTGTCCATTATTTTTCTTAAAATCAAAGTGAATATATTTTATGCCATTACTTTCACTTTCAAGTTTTTCGCAGACTTTAGAAATATAATTAACATCTTTATTACGTGAAACACTCATTATTGTTGAAACATATTTAAAATTAAAATCTTTAGCGTATCTAAAGAGACGTTTCATGCGTTTATAAATGCAGATTTTACAGCGATGTTCTCCTTCTTTTTCATCTTTAAAAGGAATTAACTCATTTCTAAAATCGTCATATTCATAACTATCAACCATGATTTTTATATTCACACCAAAGGTCTTGTTAACAAAATTGATATGTTTTTTTAAAGCTAGTAAACGTTTATCAAACTCCTCTTTAGGATAAATATTAGAGTTAGAATAAAGAATTGTTATATCAAATAAACGCGCAAGAAAAATAAGAGGATAAACCGAGCAAGCTCCACAACAAGCATGGAGCAAAATTTTTGGTTGCTTATCACTCTTTTTGATTTCTCTATATTCTTTTAAAAATAATTCGCTATAATCCATGTTAGTTTAATTTTTCTTGATAAGTTATTTTTTCTTCTAGCTAATTGAAACTCAAATGACTTGTTACGTGTTTTTAAAATTTAATTAATCCGTTATAAAATTAACTAATCTTCACAAATCATTTTTCCCACTTAAAAGAGAAAAATACGCATCCTGAAATACTTGGTCTTTTAAATACTCTGATAACTGACACTTTCTAATTTTATTTATCTCCTTGTTGATATAAACAAAATAATTAAAGATGTTCATTTTTAAGAATTTAAAGTTTTGCAGGCCATGAACAATTAACATAACTTTTTTATTAAAATAGTTAAGATTTGTGGCTTTTTTAACATTTTGTTCAAGCGAATAATATCTCATGAGGGCTAAAGAATATAGATATTTTTTAATAAAAACGAAAGGGTCAAAATGCAAAGATGAGTTTTTTCTAAAAACATAAACATAATTATATTTTTCTGAAGTTACTATTTTTCTAGCTTTTAAAAACGTCAAAAAATTGAAATTAATATCTTCAATAAAATATCTAGCTGGAACAGAAAAAAGATTATTGTTTAGTAAAAATTCTCTTCGATATATCTTATTCCAAACATAACCTCTTATTTTAATATCGCTTGCTACCGCTTTAGCCCGCTTATAGTTTGTTTTATAATGCCAATTATCCTTTATATGAATAAATGCTTTTATTTTCTTCCCATTTTTTTCAAGATAGTAATTAGAAATAGCAATGTCTGGATTTTCTTTTTTAATAACTTCAAAAAAATTCCCTAAACAATTTGGCTCAAGATAATCATCTCCATCAACAAAATAAACATATTCACCTTGAGCAACTTTACATCCATAATTTCTAACTAGACCTTGATCTTTAAAATCAAGATTATATATCTTAAAGCGCTTATCGCTATCGGCATATTTTTGAGCAACTCTTACATCTCCTTCAAGTGGGCTATCAAGGAGCAATAAAACTTCATAATCATTAAAATTAGTTTGATTTTGCAAGCTTTTTAAACATTTATCAAGATATTTTTCTACTCCATGTATTGCAACACACACTGAAATCTTGACACTATTTTCTTTTAGCGAATTCCCCATAAGTTAATTAATATACCTTCTCAATGATTATACCAAATATTGACAACGATTATTATTTAAAATTAACCAATTATTGTATAAAATATTTGCATGAACTATTTGGAGATTCTTGCATATTCATATTTGGCTTTACTTGGAGCTTTTTTATTAATTTTACTTTTCAATTCTTATTACATTAAATTTATTTGTGTTTACTTTAAAAAAATAAAAACTCCGCAAAAAGCCAGTATTTTCTATAAATACATCGTTTTAATTCCTGCAAGGAACGAATCAAAAGTAATTCGCAATATTTTAAAATCATTAAGTAAGCAAGATTATCCAAAAGACAAATTTGATGTTTATGTAATCACTGAAGCTGAAGATGATCCTACAAATAAGATTGCTCTTGAATATGGATATAAATATTTTGTAAGAACACGTCTTGAAAACCGTCGTCGTAAAGGTTTTGCTCTTGAAGAAACTTACAACCATTTAAAAGAGAATAATATTGATTTTGATTCTTTGATTATTTTTGATGCCGATAATATTTTAACTCCAAGTTATATTTCAAAACTTAATGATTTAAAAGCTATGGGATATGAAATTGGAGTTGGTGTAAGAGAATCAACTAATGCTGATACAAATTATATTTCAGCTTCTAGTGCGCTTCTTTTTAACTTTCAATCACGCTTTGCCAATAAGGCTCGTTCTTATTTATTTGATAAAGTTGTTATTTCTGGAACTGGCTATTTTATAGATAAAAAGATTATTGAAGATGCCGGAGGATGGATTTGGACTGGTTTAACTGAAGATGTTGATCTTACTCGTTATGCTTATATCAATGGAATTAAAATGGGATATAATTCCACTGCTATTTATTTTGATGAACAACCAACTGATTTAAAAACTCTCCATAATCAACACGTTCGTTGGATATGGGGATATATGAATAAAGGGATTATAGAATTAGCTATCAGCAAAAACCCTAAATATCGTAAAGCAAATAAATTAGGTCGCCGGGAATTTTTTAGTTCAATAAGTTTATTTCAAGCCGTAGAGTGGATTCTTGTCTTCCATATACTTGTTTTAATTGGCTTTATGATTTATTTTTCTATTTCTTTAATTGGCGATTTTTTAGCATATTATGGCATTTTCTTTGCTGTTGATATTTTACTTATGCTCCTAGTTTGCGATATTGCTAATTTAGTTGAATTAATTTTTAGCGGTCCTAATTTTAAACTCAGTACAAAATTAAAATTCAAAAGCGTAGTTTTTGGTTTTATTTTCTGGGCTGATTGGTTATTTGCTTGGATTGATGGATTTATTCATCCTAAGAAAAGAAAGGTTTGGGTTGCCATTGAGCATAAAGGCAAACACAAACCTAAAAGAAAATAAAATTTAAACTTTAAAAGTTAATAAATAAACATCGAATCGCCAAAAGAAAAGAAACGATATTTTTCTTTAACGGCGTGATTATAACATTCAAGAGTAAATTCTCTTCCCATAAATGCACTAACTAACATGACAAGTGTCGACTTAGGCAAATGGAAATTAGTAATTAAACAATCCACTGCTTTATATTCATAGCCTGGTGATATAAAAATATTAGTGGCGCTACTTTCTTCTTTAAATTCGTTAAATTTATTAAAGTTAGCTTCTAATGTTCTAACAGCTGTTGTACCAACTGCAATAATTCTGCGCCCTTCTTTTTTCGCTTTGTTTAATTTTTCGGCTGCTTCTTTACTTACTTCATAAGTTTCAGAATGCATTACATGATCTTTTGTATCTTGTACTTTTACTGGTCTAAAAGTTCCTAAACCAATATTTAAAGTAATATCGACAATCTCAACACCTTTTTCTTCAAGACGTTTTAATAAATCATTTGTGAAATGAAATCCAGCTGTTGGAGCAGCCGCACTGCCTTCAACTTTTGCATAAACAGTTTGATAATCATCATTATTCTTACAAGCTTTATGAATATATGGAGGAAGAGGCATTGTTCCAATTCGATCAAGCACTTCTAAAAAGATTCCCTTATACTTAAATTTAATTAAACGAATGCCTTCATCTTTAACTTCAAGACATTCACCAAGTAATTCATCGTCTTTAAAATGAAGCAAAGTTCCTACCTTAATTGCTTTAGCGTTCCCACAAAGACATTCCCAGGTATCATTTCCTTTGTCTTTTAAAAGCAAGACTTCAACATGTGCTCCAGTTTTATCTTTTGTTGCAAATAAACGAGCAGGAATAACTTTAGTATTGTTTCTTACAAGAACATCGCCTGCTTTTAAATAATCATAAATATCTTTAAAGATTTTATCTTCATAAGTTTTTTTACTTTTATTTACTACCATTAATCGACACTCGTCTCTAATTTCACTTGGTTCTTGAGCGATGAGTTCTTCTGGTAAATAATAATCAAATAAATTAATGTCCATATCTCACCTCTTTGAGTTAAAAGCCTCTAGAATCGCCATATTTTTTTAAAATTTCATTTTTGTATTCTTCAAAACGATCTTCTTTAATCGCCTCGCGAGCTCCTTCAACAATAGAGATTAAAAAACGTAAATTATGAATCGACATCAAACGAGCTCCAAATTGTTCACCTGATACATAAAGATGTCTTAAATAAGCTTTTGTAAAGTTTTTACAGGTATAACAATCACATTCTTTATCAAGAGGAGTAAAGTCGCTTTTATATTTTTCGTTTTTAATATTTACTCTTCCTTCATGCGTCATTAATGTACCATGACGAGCAATACGAGTTGGCAAAACACAATCCATCATATCAATGCCTTTTGCTATGCCTTCTAATATATAATCTAAGCTACCAACTCCCATTAAGTAGCGAGGTTTATCTTCTGGAAGATATTTAATAGCCATATCAATCATATTAAAACAAACATCTTTTGGTTCACCAATTGAAGTCCCACCAATTGCATAACCATCAAAATCCATTTTTGTTAACTCTTCAGCGCACATCTTTCTTAAATCTGGAAAATTCCCACCTTGAACAATCCCAAATAAAGCTTGATCAGCTCTTTTATGAGCGTCTTTTCCTCTTTTAGCCCATCTTAATGTACGTAAAGTTGAGTTTTTTGTATATTCATAAGTTGCTGGATAAGGAATACATTCATCAAAAGACATTGCTATATCTGCACCAATCTTTTCTTCAATCCCCATAACTATCTCCGGAGAAAAGAAGATCTTGTCACCATTTAAATGATTTTTAAATGTAACTCCTTCTTCAGTAATTTTTCTTTTTTCGCTAAGTGAAAAAACTTGGAAACCACCACTATCTGTAAGCATTGGTCCATCATAATTCATAAATTTATGGACGCCACCAGCTTTAGCAACTATGTCTTCTCCTGGTCGGATGTGAAGGTGATAAGTATTAGCTAAAATAACGCCACTTCCAATACTTTTAATCTCTTCAGGAGATAAAGTTTTTACAGTAGCTAAAGTCCCAACAGGCATAAACATAGGTGTTTCAACATCCCCATGAGGTGTATGAAGCACGCCATATCTTGCGCCTGTTTTTTTATCAATATGCTTAATCTCTAATTTAAAACCTTCACATGCCATAATTTCACCATTTAAAATCTAAATTGCGCGTCGCAAATATTAGTTTAGAAAAGCCTTTCACTTTTTTCATTAATAACATAAATAAAGTATAACCAAGTAAAGTTACACAAACAAATTCACCAAGAGCAATCCAACCAAACATTACCCAATACATAAAAGATAGATCCATGCTTTCTCCGCTATTTACCGTTGAGAAATAGATTACAAAAGGAATAATAATTGCGTTAACTAGTGTTGGAAAAAGCGAAGAAATAAATAGGTTTTTGCAGACTTTTGAAAAGAAAACAATGCATAAACAACTAATTAAAGTCGCAAGTGTTCCAAAGATTAAATCAAGTGGCCCAACAGTTGACATAATATTTGCTAAAAAGCAGCCAATTGTTAAACCAAGCGTATAGGTTGGATTGAAGAAGACTAATAAATTTAGCGCTTCTGAAAAACGAAATTGGGAGAACTCATAAGCGAGTGGCCCACATAAATAAGTTACTACTGCATATAAACATGCAATAAAAGCATTTGCGCAGATTACATTTGTTGTAAAATTCTTTTTAAACCACAAAAGAAATCTGCTTTCTTTTTTAATTTGATTTTCCATCAAGAAAAACCTCCCCTGTTAAATTTTACGTGTGGTTAGTCATGGGTTAGACACACGAGTCGAATAAAATTATATATATTTTTACGTTGTAAAACAAACTAAATTAATTAGTTAAAACGCATCAAACTTTTTATTAAAAATTATCTTACTTTTTAGCCTTTAATCGTTCTTTTTCTTCTTTTAATAGTTTAGAAATTATCTTCACGTCTTTTTTATTAAAAACGTAACCTGTATCTAATATTCCACCATCAACAGTACAATTTTTATAGATATAATCGATTAAATTCTCATAAGGTGCTATATCTTTTTGACGAATGTATTGTCTTTTAACAGTTGATTTTTTATTGTTTTTATTACTTTCTTTTTCTTCATTAATTAAATCGCTTAAGATATCTTTTAAATTAAAATCTTCACTAAAATATATTAAAGGATTATAAGAGAAAAAATATTCTTTAAGAATTTCTTCTTTAATTCCAATATCAAAAGCTAATTCCTTAGTTGTATAAACTTTTTTAGGACATTTTTTAATTGCAGAAATAATTTTTGTTACTTTACTTTTTGGTATATCCATAATCAATAAAAAAGAAGAGACTCATTTCTACTTATTATTATAATCTTTTTACCTAATTTACTAACTTCGTTTTTTTAAACTTATTTAAATTTCCCTATGGTAACTTTTTAAATGAGTCTCTTCAGTTCAGTTGACATTAGGTGTTCCTAATATCTTCCTCTGTCTATTTTATAACATGGGTTATTTTTTCTGTCAACAGCAATTTTAAAAATTTCTTTCATTATTTTTATATAAACGTAAGCTTAAAGTCCAAAAGCAAAGAAAATTTGCCTAAATTTAATAAAATCAGCACAATATTAATTACGTTTTTTATTAAAATTCGTAAATATATGTAATTTATAGCTTTAAAAACAATAAATTTAATAATAAATATTTTCGAAAAATTATGTTTTAGAAGGTAAAACGAAAGTTTTTAAATTAACGTTAAATTAAAAGTCTCCTTCTTTTTTTCTATAAAAATGAATATTTAAAAAATCTTTAGGTTTTAATTATCTTTTTGATGTTAAAAAATTCAACTCATAATATAATTATTTTAAAGGAGAACAAATCTATAATGAAAAACAAAATAATTTATGTTTCAGGGGTTGTCAATTTCGAAACAATTATCGATGTTGACTCATTCCCAATCTTCTATTGCCCAATTGAATATCCATTTTTTGGAGTCAATAGTGGCATTAGCGGACAAGCTTACAATGTAGCAAAAGCACTTAAAACTCTTGGAGGCAACGAAGTAATTCTTTCAGGACTTGTTGGAAAAGATTTACTTGGTAAAGTTGTTGTTGATCAAATTAAAAAACTAAAAATTGATACTTCACTTATTAAAGACGCCTTAGAAGCAACTCCAAATTCAGTCTCTTTAGTTGATAGAGATAATAATGTTAAAAATTATATGGATCTTAAAGAGATTCAAGAAATTAACGCTGAACTTTCTAAAGAGGAAGAAGAAAAGCTTGCTTCTAGCGATATCGTTGTTTTATCAAACTCCAACTTTAATCGACCACTTCTTAAAAAAGCTAAAGAACTTGGCAAAAAAGTCGCCACTGACGTTCATATTATCGGCTCTGTAAATGATGATTATAACGCTGATTTTATGGCAGGTAGCGACATTTTATTTTTATCTAAAAAAGGCTTAGATAGAATAAATTATGAAGACTTCCTTATCTCAATTTATGAAAAATATCATAATGAAATTATCGTTTTAGGCGAAGGAAGAGAAGGCGCAATGATTCTTGATGCTAAAAAACACGTTATCTATCATATCGACGCTATAACCCTTAGAGAAATTGTTAATACAGTCGGTAGCCGTGATGCTTTATTTAGCGCTTTCATTCACTTCTATTTAAGAAATGTTGATAGTTTAGAAGCTCTTGAATTAAGCGAAGTCTTTACTTCCTATAAGATCGGAGAAGCTGGTGGAAGTAATGGTTTCTTAAGTCAAAAGGAAGTTAAAGAAAAAGCTAAACACATCGACTTTGACGTTTATAAAATTAAAGAATTTTAATTAAGTTTTTCATTAAATAACATAATTTTAAAGGACCAATGAGGTCCTTTTTTTGATGGTTATGTTTTAGATTTAAAAAGAGAAAGTAAACTAAAAAAGTGAAGATTTGCAAAGTTTTTACTTTAAAAACGAAAAGAGAGCTCGTTATGAGCTCTCTAAATAATTAATTAATAACTACTACTCATTCAAGTTCAAAAGCACCTGTATAAAGTTGATAGTAGACGCCTTTTAATTTAATCAAGTCGTCGTGACTTCCTCTTTCAATAATTCGACCATGATCTAAAACCATGATGACATCACTATTTTGAATTGTTGAAAGTCTATGTGCAATGACAAAGACAGTTCTACCTTTCATTAAGTTATCCATACCAGCTGTAACAATAGCTTCAGTTCTAGTATCAATTGAAGAGGTTGCTTCATCAAGAATCATAACTGGAGCATTTGCAACGGCAGCTCTAGCAATAGAAAGAAGTTGTCTTTGACCTTGTGATAAGTTACCACCATCATTTGTTAAATATGTATTGTAACCTTGTGGTAAACGAGTAATGAAGCTATCAGCATTAGCAAGTTTTGCAGCTGCAATACATTCTTCATCTGTTGCATCAAGTTTACCATAACGGATATTATCCATGATGGTGCCACTAAATAAGTTAGTGTCTTGTAAAACCATACCTAAAGATCTTCTTAAATCTTTCTTCTTAATCTTATTAATATTGATTCCATCATATCTGATTTTTCCATCAGCAATATCGTAGAATCTATTAAGTAAGTTAGTAATAGTTGTTTTCCCAGCACCAGTTGCCCCAACAAAAGCTACTTTTTGGCCAGGTTTCGCATAAAGAGTAATGTTGTGGAGAACAATTTTGTCAGGGTTATAGCCAAAATCGACATCAAACATTCTCATATCACCTTGAAGCAAGGTATAAGTTACACTACCATCAGCAGTATGTGGATGTTTCCAAGCCCATAATGTAGCTTCTTTATCGCTGCATTCGACAATGTTTCCATTTAAATCGTAACGACCTCTAACAAGAGTAACGTAGCCTTCATCTTTTTCGGCTTCTTCATCAAGTAAATCGGTAATACGTTTACTTCCAGCATTAGCAAGAGCAATTGTATTAACTTGGTTAGCCATTTGAGTAGCTGAATTAGTAAATTGTCTAACAATAGGAAGGAAAGAAACGATAACACCAATCGAGAAGCTTGATAAGCCTCCCATTCCTGAAAAATTAGGAATATCGAAAATATAGAATAATGTTCCAACTACTGCAACAATAACGTAAAGTAAGTTGCCAATGTTACCTAAAACTGGCATTAAGATATTTGCATAACTATTTGCTTTTGTGCCAGTTTTGCGGAATATTTCAGTAATATCTTTATATCCTGAGATAGCTTCTTTTTCGTGGCAGAAAGATTTAATAACTTTTAAACCATTCATCATTTCTTCAACATATCCTTCTTGTCGACCAATATTTTTTTGTTGAATCAAGAAGTTTCTTGAAGAGTGACCACCTATATGGCGAGTTGCAATAATCATGATTACTCCAGCGACAATTGTAATTAAACAAAGCCAAACGCTAAACATAATCATCATGACCATAACTGAAACGAAGGTACAAACGAAGAATTCAACTTCACTGATTGAATTAATAATAAGTTGTCTAATTGTATCAACATCATTTAAATAAACTGACATGATGTCGCCTTTATCATTACGATCAAAATATTTAACTGGTAAATCTTGCATATGGTCAAACAAGGCTCTTCTTAAATCGTCCATATATCTTTGACCAGCAACAGCGTTAATTTGTGAATAAGTAAATCCAGCAGTAACTGAAATTACATAAGCTCCGATTAAAATACAACCATTAGTCACGATCTCATTCCAGAAATGTAAATTATCACTTGCATTGCCTGGAATCTTCATATGTGCAATTGTATCAGTAATTAAATTTGTAACATTTTGTAAAACAAGAGGGGCTGCAATGTTACCAAAAGCCGTAAATAAAACACAAACTAAAGCACAAGTAAAAGCTAATTTATGTAAGGAAATATAACCAAAAACAATTCTAAGAATTGGTGGAAGTTTTTTATTTTTAAGCATTTTGAGCACCTCCTCCTATCTTATTTTGCATATCATAGATTTCTTTATAAATCTTATTTGTCTTTAAAAGTTCTTCATGAGTTCCCATACCATTAATTGTGCCATTATCCATGACAATAATTAAATCAGCATCTTGAACAGAAGAAACTCTTTGAGCGATGATAATTTTTGTAACATCAGGTAAGGTTTCTCTTAAACCTTTTCTAATGAAAGCATCAGTTTTTGTATCAACTGCACTTGTTGAATCATCAAGAATTAAAATCTTAGGTTTTTTAAGAATTGCTCTAGCAATACAAAGTCTTTGTTTTTGACCACCACTAACATTAGTACCACCTTGTTCGATGTAAGTGTCATACTTTTTAGGGAATGTTTGGACAAAAGAATCGGCTTGAGAAATTTTACAAGCCTCGATCATTTCTTCATCACTTGCTTCTTTATTTCCCCATCTTAAATTGTCTTTAATTGTTCCACTAAATAAAACATTCTTTTGAAGAACCATGGAAACATTATTTCTTAATGTTTCAAGATCATAATCTTTAACATTTTTACCACCAACTAAAACTTCACCAGTTGTAGTATCATAAAATCTTGAAATTAAGTTAACAAGGGTTGATTTCGATGAACCAGTTCCGCCAACAATACCAACCATTTCGCCACTATTAATCTTTAAATTAATATCACTCAAGGCGTATTTTTGAGCGTTTTCTTTATATTTAAAGTTAACGTTATTAAAAACAATTGAACCGTCTTGAACTTCTTTAACTGGATTTTTTGGATTTTTAATTGTAGGAACTTCAGTCATAACTTCATAAACTCTTCGCATAGAAGCAGTTGACATAGAAATCATAACGAAGACCATAGAAATCATCATTAAACTAGAAAGAATTTGTGCACCATATGTAATCAAAGAAGATAATTGCCCAATAGTCATATAAGTAAAGACTGGCGTACCTTCTTTATTAATAACAATTCCATTAATAATTGCCCAAGATCCAACAAAGATTAAAAGAGCCATTGAAATATACATACAAGCCATCATGGCTGGATTTGTTAAAGAAATAATTCTTTCAGCTTTAGTGAAACCATTTTTAATATCAGCACTTCTAGCTTTGAATTTTTCTTTTTCATACTCTTCACGAGCATAGGTTTTAACAACTCTAATTCCACGGACATTTTCTTCGATAGATTCATTTAAAGCATCATATTTTTTGAAAACTTTAACGAAAATTGGCATAACTACCCAAATAATAGCAATTAAAGCAACAGCAAGAATTGGAACTGTAACTGCATAAACCCAGCTAATTTGTGGACTTTGGATAACTGCCATAACAATTGAAAAGATAAGCATTAAAGGAGTTCTTAAAGCAATTCTAATGCACATCATATATGACATTTGGATATAGAAGACATCAGTTGTTTGACGAGTAACAAGAGAAGAAACGCTAAATTTATCAATATTATTAAAAGAAAATTCAGTAATCTTTCTAAATATATCTCTTCTAATGTTAGTTGAAAAACCAATTGCAGCTCTAGCTGAAAACCTTCCTGCAGTAATTCCACAGATTAAAGAGCACATTGCAAGAACAATCAAGATACCAGCATAAATCAAAACTGTATTTAAAATTAAGTTTGGATCACTGCCTAAAGCTTCATAATCACCCATAGTATCGATAAGTTTAGCCATAACAAAAGGGATGAAACACTCTAACAATGTTTCAAGAGCAATAAAAATTACAGCGATAATACTAGGTTTTTTGTACTCTCTAATAGCGGTTAAAAATTTGCGGATCATTTCACCATATTTAAACTTTGGTGGATCAACACTTACATCAACACTCATACTTTTCTTTCCATCCTTTCATTAAACTTACCAAAAATCTTAAATAAGTTTTCTTTTTCTTCTTCATCTAAACTAGAAAGGAAGAATTGCTCAACTTCATCTAAAATTTTATCAGTTAAATCATTCATCCTTTTCCCTTCATCAGTTAAGGTAATCTCCTTTTTACGAGAATCCCCATTTTCAGGAGATACACGCATGATAAGTCCTTTACTTTCAAGAGATTGAAGCAAATCGCTCATCGAGCTTTTTGAAGTTACAAAGAAGTCTTCAAGATTTTTTTGAAAAACGACCGCGCCATTTTTTGTGTTTTCGTAAACATAATGTAAAACACCACATTGAAAACTAGTTAGACCCATAGTCGCTATCTTTTCGTTAATATATTTTTTAACGAAATTACTTATAACTCTTAGTGACATACAAAAATAGTTTTCCATAAATAGTTCGGTTCCGTACTATTATTTTAGTAATCAAAATCCAAATGTAAAGAGGTTTTTTAACTAATTTTTTTGATAGCGCTTACATTTGCATTTTCTTTACTTTTTCCAACTAAAAAAGAAGGGAAATTAGGGCCCCTTCTCTTTAAAATCAGCGCAATAATTAATTATTTTAGAAGAATTACTGTGCCATCTTCTTTTATTTCAAGAGCGTCTCCACTTTTAACAGTATCTAAAAATTCCTTGCCAAGTTTATCAATACAAATCACATCACTATTTTGCCAAACCTTGGCGAGCACAATTCCACTAGCAGCTAAAGAGTCAATCTCTTCACTAAAAAGAAAAGCGCGAGGATTAATTTTCATATCACAAACTGTTTGAATAACTAAACCACCAGTTGTTGAACCAATTGTTATAGGGAGACATAAAATCTTGCCAGTAATATTTTTGTTATATAAGTCTTTATTATTTTGATCACTTACATAAACTTCTTTTTTATTCATCAAAGCTGATTTTTGAAAACTTGCTAAAGTGTTAAAGCCAGCATGAGAAACAACCGCTTCCCCTTTAAAAGCGCCTTTAGCAATAACTCTACCTTTAAATTCTTTCATAGTTAATAAACCTTCTTTCCTGAAATAATGCCAAGTATTTCTTCATCTTTAAAATAACGAGCCATTGAATAAGTTCTTAATTTATTTGAATTAGTGATAATAGCTTTTGAATGAGTTAAAGGATTATTTGTATACATCAAAGGACAAATTGATGAAACAGTTACACCCATATTATAAAGTTCTTTATATTTTGCACTTTCTTCTTTAATAAAACGATTTAAAACTTTTGGTGGAGTATTTAAAACAACTTGACAGGTAACTTTTTCTTTATGATTTTCAACTAAAGCTTTTTTAATATCTTCATGCCATTTATTAAGTTGATAGTAATTTAAATGAGGGCAACCAATAAAGCAAAGTTTAGCTTTTGCTTCTTTATCTTTCCACATTACCGGATAAGATTTATAGACTCTTTCAAGTTCTTCATCATCAATTACGTTAACTTTAGCTCCATCTTTAATTAACTTTTCTTTCATTTCAAGTGCTTCAGGAGTTAAGCCATCAATATGGAATAAACCAACTGCACCATTTGAAGCACTAGCTGCTCCAAAATCTTTTAAATAAGCTTCAACTTTATCATCAATTTCGTGTCCTAAAAAATGATCAAGTCCATAAACATATGGAACCTCTTCCATAACTTTCATTCCAATAGCACTACCTAAAATTTGTGCTTCTGGGATTTTTGTTGTTTTAACTTCAATAATCCAGGTAGCTTTTCTTCCTTCATCAAGTAGAAGACCAAATTCAGGGACATAGCCAATAATTGAACCAAATAAATCAAGCATTCCACTATTACGATTGCATCTTGCTCCTAAAACTGAATTAGCAAAAACAACTGCACTACTTTCAGCCCAAGAGAGAATATCACCTTTTTTTGGTCTATTTCCGCATTCTTTTAAATAGGAAGCGCAAGAAAAAGAATCTTTATCGGTAAGTCCAGCTTTTTTAAGTTGTTCTTCGTAATCTTTTTGCTTACCATATAAAATCTTATTAAAAACAATTTTTTCTAAGAAATTACATTTAACATTTGCATAATCTAATGGACGAGGATCGCAGGTAAAGCCTCCACTAGCTTTAATTCCTTCTTTATTAATTTCATCCATTGTTTTAAAAAGTGGTTTAAGTAAAGGAATACCAAAAGAGGTTACAAGATGTCCTTCATTATGGGTAACTTTAACCATTCTTTTTGCACCAAATATCTCTCCAAAAAGAACTAAAGTTTCAAGAATTTTTTGTTTTGTTTCTCCTTCTTTCCCTTCAAGAATGCTTTTTAATTCATCATTTAATTCCATTTTATATTCAATCATATTAAATTCTAGCCCCCTTTCTAAATGCGGTGCGTGTTGCTTCCCAAACACGGCCTGGTTTAATTGCATCGCCAACTTTATAAATCTCTTTTGCAGCATGAAGTTTTACAAGTTCATCATATAAACTAGTTTCACTTCTTGAACCAAGTGCGATAACAATAGCATCCATTTTAATTTCTTCTTCACGCCATGTATCTTTAATTGGTTTTAATTTATCGATTGGATTTTCAATATTTTCTGGAAGGATTGGTGCCCAAGCAACATATGGATTAGGTTTATTTTTAGAAGTGTTAACACTGACAATTAAAGAATTATCTTTAATTTCAATAAGCTTAGTCATGTTAAGAAGCTTAACATTTCCTTCATCAAGATAATGAATTATATGTGATCTATTGGCGGTACACATATGGTTCATAAAATGTTTATCCATTTCAATTACTGTGACTTCTTTATTTTCTTCATAGCGTAAGAAATATGCCATTTCACAGCCAACCATTCCGCCTCCAGCAACAACTATATTCTTAAAATCTTTAATTTTTGCAGGATTTTTGAAAATTTCATCAGCTAAAAATACGTTTGGTTTATCAATACCTTTAATATTAGGTTTATATTCTTTAGCTCCTGTAGCAGTCACAATTACATCATATTTTCCAACTAAATCTTGAGCTTTAAGTTCTGTGCCAATTAAAAGTTTAAAATTAGAATTAGTACTCATTTCTCCTACTTCTCTAGCAAGATAATATAAGTAATTTTTCATTTCATATTTAATTTTGGCTACACTTGCTTCATTAACTTGTCCACCAATAAAGTTTTCTTTTTCAACAAGAGTAACTTTGTGTCCTCTTCTTAATAAAGTCTTCGCCATCATTACTCCACTTGGTCCAGCGCCTATTACAAGACAATTCTTCTTATCTTCAGCTTCAGTTACTTCATTAGGGAATTCAAATTCAAAAGCAGTCAAAGGATTAACAGCACATTGAGGATGTCCTCCTTCAACAAATTCATTTAAGCAGCCTTCTTGGCAACCAATACATGGTCTAATACTTGAAACATTGCCTGCATAAGCTTTATTTACCCAATCAGGATCAGCTAAAAGTGGTCTTCCAAGCATTACCATGTCGCATTTATTTTCTCTTAAAGCTTCTTCTGCTAAATCTGGATAACCAAGTTTACCAACTGCTACAATTGGTACATCTTGACCTTTATTCGATTTAATACCTTTTGCTTTAAAATAAGCTTTAACTAGTTCAGAAAGTTTTAAGAAGCAACCACTTGGCATACTGCTTGGTGGATGAGGTAAGAACCAGTTATCATAGCAGCCCATATCGACATCAAAAATATCAACACCAGCTTTAACAAGATGTTCCATAAAACGAAGCGTTTCATGAACCATTCTTTCTTTTTTAAAACGTTTAAGTGGTTTAACGTTTTTCATTTTTTCTTTATAAGTTGCATTTAAAGCTAAGGTTAAATCAATTCGATACATGATAGGGTAATCTGGCCCTACTCTTTTACGAATCTCTTTGACCATATCGCAAGCAAAATTTTCTTTATTTGCATAGCGCCCTAATTTTCGATGATTAAAAGCACTATTTGATACTTGTTCTAAAAGATAACCTTCATGTCCGTGTAGATAAACGCCATCTAAATTGCAAGCTTTGGCATCTGCACTAGCTTGACCAATCTTTTTAATAATCTTTTTAAGTGATCTATCTGAAAGTCTTAAGCAAGGTACTGCACTCATATACCAATTAGGATTAAATGAGGCTGAACGAGGAAAAGAATGTTGAGTAATTAAACATTGAGGGTTTCCTACTCTTCCTAAGCCTGGAGTAAGTTGCACAAAGATTTTTGCATCGTGTGAGTGGCAAAGCATTGCCAAATCTCTCCATCCAGGATAAACGGTACGAGAACGGTCAATTCTAGGGAAATAAGTTAAATCGCCAAGTTCAATAAGTGACTTATCTATTCCATAACTTACTGGTACTAAACCGGTAGTTATAAGACCAACTCCACCTCTTGCTCTAGCTTCAAAATATTTAAGCATCATCTGATTTGGTCTTCCTGTTTCTTCTGCCATATCAATATTGCCCATTGGAGCCATAACTATCCTATTTTTAACTACGCAATTATTAATTTTAATTGGAGTAAAAATTGAATTATATGGGTAGAGTTTATTTTTCATTTTAGGAGTTTCAAAACCCTTATCCCACCAGGCATCATAACTTGAAAGAAGATTATAAATTTCCTTTTCGTAATCCATGTGATTTCTCCTTAATTCTTTATTTTTATTATAAACTAGAAAGGGTCTATAAAAGAAAACGAAAATTGTTTTTTCACTATATTTCGATAAAAAATTACCAAATTATAAGAGTTAAATATCATATTAAAATCATTCATAAAATCTAATCGACAAATAAATTCAAAAATTCTAAAATTTTTACGTTAAGGAGAATATTGATTATGATGAAAGTTAAATTTTATCCAATTCAATCACAATTACACAATCAAAACGTTTTAAATGAATCAACCAGTGCTTTAATTCATTCTTTAGAAGATGAAAATCTCAAAATTACAATTGAAAATGATGCTTCTAAATTATATGAAGACAGCGATTTAGTTTTAATTCTTGTTCAATCTGGTGGAAGTGAAAATTTATTTATTAAAAATTTCTCTAAATTTAAAGAACCATATTATTTGTTAACATATGGCGTTAATAACTCACTTGCCGCTTCTCTTGAAATTTTAGCTTTCTTGAAAAATCACAATTTAAAAGGCGAAGTTTTACATGGCGATACAAAATACATCCGCTCTAGAATTGATGCATTACTTCCTAAACCAGTAGAAAAGAAAGGCGAAGCAAATCTTGGCATGATTGGCCGTTCATCTGATTGGCTAATTTCTTCTGATGTTGATCCTCTTAATGCTTTAGAAAAATTTAACGTCAATTTAGTTTATATCCCAATTCAAGAATTAATTGATGAATATAATAAGGAAACAGCCTTTGATGTTAAAAAAATTATTGCAGAACAAAAATTTGATCGTGATGAAGTTAGTAAAGCTGAGCACTTATATAACGCGATTAATGTTTTAGTTAAAAAATATAATTTAAGTGGTTTTACAATTCGCTGTTTCGATCTTTTAGGAACGCTTAAAACTACCGCTTGTTTAGCGTTATCTCATTTTAATGATGATGGAATTATTGCAAGCTGTGAAGGTGATGTTCCTTCAATGCTTGGAATGTATCTTGCTCAAAAGTTATTAAAAGCTCCTGCTTTCCAATGCAACCCTTCTCGAATTGATACTCAAAAGAATGAAATTTTATTAGCTCATTGCACAATTCCTCTAAAACTTTGTAAATCCTTTGTTTTAGACACTCACTATGAATCTGGAATTGGTGTTGGAATTCATGGTGAAGTAATTGAAGGAGATGCTACAATCTTTAGATTAAATTCTGCTTTAACTGAATGCTTTGTTGAAGAAGGCAAGATTGAAAAAAATCAATACGAAAATAAACTTTGCCGTACTCAAATTATTTGCACTTTCCCTGAATTAAATAAAATCTTAAAAAAACCATTAGGTAACCATGAGCTCATCATTCTTGGCCACCATAAAAAGGAAATTGTTAAATATTTAGAAAGTGTTGGAATTAAATTAATTTAAGTTAAAGACATTTGCCTCCCTTAAAGGGAGGCATCTTTTTGTATGGCTAAATTCTCTTTTACAAATTTCGCAAAAGTTATATAATATTTGCGAAAGGAAAATGATGAGCGTATCTAAGTTAATACTAAAAAAAATAAAGGTTTATAAATACGAAGCTTTTACATCTGCCGATTTTTTAGAACTCGGCTCTTACAAAAGTATAAGCAAAGCTTTGGAATCGTTAGAAGATGATAAAGTAATAGCTCGTGCGATGCGTGGTGTATATTATCCATACAAGGTTAATAAATTTTTCGGTTTTGTTGAACCTCCAAACATTAATGCTGTAGCTGAAGCAATTGCAAGACAATATAACTATAATTTTGTTCCATCGAAAAATTATGCTTTAAATATTATTGGCATTTCTAATCAAGTTCCTTCAACTTATACATTTATTTCAAGCGGACCATATAAAAGCTATAAAGTCGGTATGGCAAAAATTGATTTTAAGCATGGTACCTCAAAAGAAGTCAACGGCCTAAGATATAAAAATTTACTCGCGATTCAGGCCATTAAGGCTCTCGGAATAAATAATATTAACTCTGAAGTAAAATCTAGAATTGATAATTTTTTAGATGAAGATGATAAAATTGAACTAAGAAACAACAATATAAAAATTACAGCGCGGATTTATAATGTTTTAATAGATATAATAGGAAGTAGGAACAATGTTTAAAATCAGTAAATTATCAAACGAAAATATGGACCAACTCTTTCGACTATACGAGTATCGTTTTGGCCTTCGAAAAGAAATTGTTGAAAAAGATTTTCGGGTGACTTTTCTTTTATATTTTCTTTTTAATGTTTCAACTTTTCATGATTATTTTATTTTTAAAGGCGGTACAAGTTTATCGAAATGTTATAACCTAATCTCAAGATTTTCTGAAGATATTGATCTTATTTTAAAATGGCATTATATAACAGATGAGAGTCCTGATTTAACTAGAAGTAAAACAAAGCAAAATGAATACAACAAAAAAATAAACAAAGAAACCGAAGAGTTCTTAAGCGAAAAATTTATCCCAATTTTAAAAGAGGAGTTAGAAAAAGCATTCGATTTTAATATACTTATTCAAGTTGATCCAGAAAACTCACAAGTTGTTAATTTTTACTATCCAAAATTATATAACGATAGTAAAACTTCGATATTACAATATATTAAATTAGAAATTGGTACTTTAGGAGCGTTAACACCTACCGAAATTATGCCAATTAAACCATTAATCGCTAACCTTAATTTTCCTGAATTAAATTCTTTAGAAACTTCTGTTGTTACTGTTACTGCTGCTAGAACTTTTTGGGAAAAAATTACAATTCTTCATCATGAGGCAAATCGTCCAAAAGAATCAGAAATGCCACTTCGATATTCTAGACATTATTATGATGTTTATTCTATTGGACATTCTGCAATAAAAGAAAAAGCTTTTAATGACCTTGATTTGCTTAAAAATGTGGCTTCATATAAAGAAAAATTTTATCCAAGAAATTGGGCAAAATACGGAGAGGCTTTTCCACCTACGTTAAAACTTATACCACCTAGTTATCGCTTTAATTCACTCAAAAAAGATTATATAGATATGCAGGAAATGATATACAATAATCCACCAAGTTTTGAAGAATTAATTGCTTATTTGAAAAAATTGGAGGATGAAATAAACGCTTTAGTTTAACTATCTTCTAATTGTTTGTTTTATTAAACTTATAAAGCTTCGCCGCAATTAAAAGAATAAATTTTAAGCCATAAATTTCTTAAATATGGACTGTTTACTTAAAGATACTAAATATATCATTCAAACAATTAATTATTTTCTAGACTTTCAATAATTTTGAAGTATTCAGACTCTAATTCACTTTTCCTATCGGTAAGTTCATCTATAACCTTATAATCCTCAAAATCTTTTGATAATTCATCATCAATAAAAAGTAATTCCTCTTCTATTTCATGCGCTCTTTTTTTAAGTTCTTGAATCTTATTATTAGATAATTTTTCTTTTTTCTCTAATTTGTCATAAACTAATTCTTTCTTGGCTTCAGTCTTAGATGATTCGCTGTTAAAAGAATCATTACTTTCTCCATCAAGAATAGCTTTTAAGTCATCATAACTTCCTTCATTTATTACGCTTTTTTCGCGCGATAAATATAAGACAAAATCTGCAAGAGAATTAATAAAATAACGATCATGAGAAATAAAAATAATTGCACCCTTATATTCTTTTAATGCGCTTAAAAGACATTCTTTTGTAACTAAATCAAGGTGGTTGGTAGGTTCATCTAAAATTAAAACATCATACTCAGATAATGAAAGATCACACAAAACAAGACGCATTCTTTCACCATTTGATAATAACGTGCAGTTTTTAAAAACATCTTCTTTTTTAAATAAGAAGCGACCTAAAGCTGTTCTAAGTTCTCTTTCTGCTTTTGCTGGATATTTCTTTTTTAAATAATCTAAACAAGTATCTTTTGATACAAATTCATAATCATTTTGTTTTATATATCCAATCTTTAAGTCCCTTAAATATTTAATTTCCCCGCAAATCAAAGGTATTTCGTGCATTATTGATTTAACAAGCGTAGTTTTTCCTATACCATTATCTCCAATTATTGCAAGATGGTCCTTACCATAGAGAGTAAAAGAAAAAGGTGGAAAAAGAGCTGCATCATAGCCAGCCGAAACATTATCAAAAGAAATTAAACCCTTATTTTTTAAATTGCTTCCTTCAAGTTTAATCTTAATATTTCGATTTTCTTTGGTTGGCTTATCAATATGGTTAGCTTCAAGCCTTTCAAGTTTATGAACTCTATCTTTTGCTCGGCCAACAAATCTTGGTTTAGGCATATAAAATTCAATAAACTTTTTAAGACGTTCCATCTCTTCTTCCTCTTTTTCATATTGAGCAAGAAGGTTTTGATACTTAATCTCTTTCTCTTTAAGATAATTGTCATAACTCATGTTATAAGTATCAATTTTGTGATTTTCTAAATCTAAAATCTTATTTGCAAGAGTATTTAAAAAATATCTATCATGAGAAATAAATAAAATCGTGCCGTGATAATCCTTCAAATAATTTTCAAGCCACTCAATTGTTGAAATATCAAGATGATTAGTAGGTTCATCCAAAAGTAAAAGATCATAATCCACTAAAAGTAGCTTAATAAAGGCAATTTTCATCCTTTCCCCACCACTAAGAGATTTAATCTTTTCATTTAGCATCGATTCAGGAAGTTTAAAACGTGATAAATATTCGCTGATCTTATTTTTAATAGTAAAAGCGCCATCACGAGTTAATTCATCAAGAAGTTCATTATAATGATTAAGTTCTTCTAAAGAGGTATTTTCATTAAGTTTTAAGGTTAACTCATTAAATTTATTTAGCTTTTCTTTAAGAGGTAAAAACGGAATTTCAAGTTCTTCTAAAACAGTGTTATTAACATCACTTATAGCATCTTGATTTAAATATCCTATTTTTGTACCAGTTAAAATTGAAATATCACCAACCTTATCTTCTTTAGCGACAAGGGTTGGCTCTTCTTCTTTTAAAATAAGCTTAAAAAGAGTTGTTTTTCCAGCTCCATTAGAGCCGACTAAAGCAACTTTTTCTCCCTTATTAATTTGAAAAGTAACATGATCTAAAATCAAATTAAGAGAATAATATTTTGTTACATTTGAAAAAGATATTAATGCCATAACGTAAATAAATAATAAATTGACTTAAAAAAGAGGTCAAAAATTACAACAAAAACCTTGCAAATCTAAACTCTTTTTAATTTATAAGTAAAATATATATTAATGGAATCTTGCGTATTGATCTTTGATCTTTTCGTGCGATTCATGAGATCTAATACAATCAGCAATCATTTCAGCAATTGAAATAACTGAAATTCTTTTACTACCAGCAAATTCTGGATGTTCAATTGTATCGGTTGTGATAACTTCTTTAATATAATCACAATTTTCAAATTTTTCTAAAGCGTTTCCATTAAATAAAGCATGAGAGCAACAAATTACTACTTCTTTCGCTCCCTTGTCTTTTAAAACTTTTGCACCAGCTAAAATTGTTCCGCCAGTATCAATAATGTCATCAACCATGATGCAAACTTTGCCTTCAATATCACCAACTACATTAGTAATTTCAGCAACATTTGGTTTTGGTCTTCTTTTATCAATAACAACAATTGAGGTATGTGGAATAAAATTTGATAAATCTCTTGCTCTATGCATTGCACCATGATCTGGAGCAACAATTGCAATAGTATTTTTTACTGAAGGATTTGAAGTATCATATTTGTTATTGATGTATTTAGCAAATAAATAAGAAGGTGAAAGATTATCAACAGGAACACCAAAGAAACCTTGAATTTGTGGAGTATGAAGTTCAACAGTTAAAACTCTTTTAACACCAGCATTTGTAAATAAATCAGCAACAAGTTTAGCACTAATTGGCTCATTAATATGAGCAATTCGATCTTGTCTAGCATATCCATAATAAGGCATAATAACCGTCACTTCACGGCAATTTGCTCTTTTGACGCCATCAATGAAAATTAATGTTTCCATAATTCGATCATTGACTGGTTTACAAGTTGATTGAATGATGTAAACTTTTTTACCTCTAACATCAGCAAGAGATGTGGCAAGACATTCACCATCAGCAAAATGGTGAACTTCACTCTTACTGGCTTCTATGCCAAGCAAAGCACAGACACTTTTGGTTAACGCAACATTAGAAGATAATGAGAAAACTAAAATATCTTTTATCATGCTAGACTCCTTTAATAAGCGAAAATATCTTACCTTATTGGTAAGACATTTTCAAAACAATTCGATTATTATCGGCTAGACTTGTCGTAAGGTATACCTTCCGCCTTTGGAGCCCTCGATTTTTTCGAGAATATAACAAGCGAAATAAGAGCGATAAGATAAGGTAGCATATAGTAAAAGGCACGGGTTCCAAATAATGTTCTATTTAAGCCCCAACCTGGATTTACTGAAATAGCTGCTGTAAAGGTAGGAGCGAAGGCAAAGAATAAGCCAAAGAATATAGAACAGAAAATGATATTTGTTGCCTTCCAGTTACCGAAAATTTCAATAGCAAGAACAAGGAAACCATAACCTAAAGCATTAATTTTCCATGTACCAACTGGGAGCGAAGAGAAAATCAAGAAACCTGCAAAGGCAGCTGCTGCACTACCAATTGCTGTTCCAATATATCTCATTTTTGAAACATTGATACCAACGCTATCGGCCGCAGCTGGGTTTTCACCACAAGCTCTAAGTCTTAAGCCAAATCTTGTCTTGTTCATAAGTATCCATAATCCAGCAATTCCTAATACACCTAATAAAAGTGAGAAGTTAAGGCCAGATAACATATTATCAATAAAACTTACACCAGTATTAATTTGCAAGTACTGTGAATATAAGTTTGTAATAACTTCAGTAGAATCTTTACCTGTTACAGAAATATTAATAAGTGTTGTAGCAGCAATAACAAGTGTATTTAAGGCGGTACCAACAACTGTTTGATCCGCTTTAAACCTTATAGCAACAAAAGATAGTAAGAATGAGAATAACGCTCCGATAATAATTGCAACAAGCGAAGCAAGTAAATAGCAAATAATTAACCCGCCCATTGTTGTAACAAGGAAAGTCCCGGCACACCAGACATTCATTCCTTGAAGGAAAATCATTCCCATAAATGCACCAAGAGCCATGGATCCTTCAAGTGCAATATTTATAATACCAGCACTTTCAGAGAACAAGCCCCCGTAAGAACCAAGGGTAAAGCCACAAACATAAATTAAGAAATATTTAAAAAATGTACCAATATCCATTCTTTAGCCCTCCTTCTTAGCATTTACTTCTTCTTTTCTTCTCATGAAAGTTAGTTCACTATGTCTTTCATTTAATTTTGTTAAAAGCATTACGAAGAATGAAGAGAATGCAGCAACATAAATAACAATATTTTTAATTAACTCAGTGTAGTGATTATTGTAAGCACTATTTGATACAGCCTTAATGTTATTTTGAGCTGCATCTAATATAGTTAAAAGCAATGAGGAGAAAATACATCCTATTGGACTATTTTGTGCAATTAAGCTAACAGAAATACCATTAAATCCATCACTTAACAAAGTATTAGCTGAAGAATCCCATGTAAATCTTGATGGTGAAATTGGATCAGAATAAAGCATATATCCACAAAGACCAGCAAGAGCTCCAGAAATTGTAAGAGAAAGAATTATAGCTTTTGTTTGTCCAACACCAGCATATTTAGATGCTTCTTTATTTCTACCAGTCATTTTAAGTTCAAAACCAAATGTTGTTTTGTTTAAAATAACGAAAATAACAATAACAATAATGATAGCAAAAATTAATCCAACATTGATATTTTCCATTCCTGGAATTCCAAGCGAAGGCATACGAGCAGCTTCAGGAAGTGTTCTTAATTCACTTGGAGTTGTTGTGTTTTTAAAAGTTGAAGGAATCGAAAGCGATCCGATAATTCCAATTAAATAATAAATTATCCAGTTTAAAAGAATTCCAGAGAGAACTTCATTAACATTAAATTTTGCTTTTAAGAAGCCTGGAATAAAACCAGCTACGGCTCCAGAAAGAGCACCAACAAGCATGCACACGAACCAATTTCCGCCAGCAAGTCCAGTAACAATAGAGGCAAAAGCACCAATTGTAACTTGCCCAGTAATTCCAATATTAAATAAATTAAGTTTAAAGGCAAAAGCAATCGCAAGACCAGAAAGAATCATTGGTATTGCTCTATAAACTGCTAAATCAAATAAACTTGCACTACTGAAACCTGCAGATATCAGTGTCCAAAACCCTACTCCTGAATATTGAGGAGAGACACATAACATTAATAAGAAACCACAAAATAAACCAACAAAAACAGAAATTAAAGCTGCGATTAAAGATCTAAATCCAGGTTTACTATTACATTTATGAAAGAAAACTGCACATTGCTTTGCACCGCTTTTCATAATAGAGGTAAATTTGTCCATTTTTTAAGCCTCCTTATAAAATAGCCTCAACGTTATCACGTTTGGCACCACTCATATATAACCCTAATTCTTCAGGTGTTGTTTCTTTAGGATTGAATTGCCCAACAATTTCACCGTTATACATGACTAAAATTCTATCAGCAAGATTCATAACTTCATCAAGTTCAAGTGAAACAAGCAAAACTGCATTTCCTTTATCACGAGCATCTAAAATCTGATGGTGAATTGACTCAATTGCTCCAACGTCAAGACCACGAGTAGGTTGAACAGCGATTAAAAGTGGGGCTTTCCTACTTAACTCTCTACCAACAATTGCTTTTTGTTGGTTTCCTCCGCTCATACTTCTAACAATGGCGTCAATTCCTTTTCCACTTCTAACATCATAACTTTCAATAATCTTTGTAGCATATTTGGCCTTTTCTTTATTATTAATAAAGCCAAATTTTTGAAATTTCTTACTGAAATATGTGTCTAAAACAATGTTGTCTCTTAAATTAAAATCAAGTACCAATCCATGTTTATGTCTATCTTCAGGAATATGTGCTACACCTCTAATATTTCTTTGTCTAACTGAAAGTCTTTCAAGATGTATATCACCAATTAAAGGTTGGTTTTTAACTTCTCTATAAGGTACAAATTTTGGAAAAGCCTCAAATTTAAATGTTTCTTTTTCTTTCTTAAATAAGTTTTTAACTGAAAACCATGCAAAACTACAATATTTTTTAACAAAATGCAATGCATATGAGCAGCCAAAACAAACATCATACCAAGCATTTCCTAAATAAGCAGTCGCTATATCAAGAATTTCTTGAGCTTTATTTTTCTCTTTATTAAGATTATTTTCTTCAATATATTCTTTTGCGTCACTATTATGCAAAATAATTTCGCCACTTTTTACTCTTTCAAGGCCAGTTATTGAATAAATTAAATCATTTTGACCATTTCCTTCAATACCAGCAATACAAACAATTTCGCCAGCTCTAACATTAAAATTAACATTATGAACTGTATCTTTTTTCTTTTCAAAGTTATAAACATCTAAGTTTTCGATGGTAAGAACTGGCTCTTTTGGTTGTGCTTCCTTTTTCTCAAGAACGAGTTCAACATCTCTTCCAACCATCATTTTAGATAATTCTTGAGGATTGGTATCTTTAGTATTTAAAGTACCAATACATTTTCCTCTTTGTAAAACAGTTACACGATCAGAAACCGCCATGATTTCATTTAATTTATGTGAGATAAATAAAATGGATTTGCCTTCTTGAACTAATTTTTTCATAGATATAATTAACTCATCAATTTCTTGAGGAGTTAAAACCGCAGTTGGCTCATCGAAAATCAAAATATCATTATTACGATATAACATTTTTAAAATCTCAACTTTTTGTTGAGCACCAACTGGCATGTCTTCAATCTTATCATCTAAATTAATATTAAAGTTCAACTTTTTGCAAAGATCGTCGAGCGATTGTCTTATCATTTTAGGATTTAAAAAGCCAAATTTGGTTGGTTCAAAGCCTAAAATGATATTCTGTAATGCAGTATAACATTCAACCAATTTGAAATGTTGATGCACCATTCCTATTCCTAGTTTAGTAGCATCATTTGGATTTTTTATCTCGCTTTTTTGTCCTCTTACGTAAATTTCACCTTCATCTGGTTCATACATACCAAAAAGTATTGACATTAACGTGGACTTACCAGCACCATTTTCACCAAGTAAAGCATGAATCTCGCCTTTTCTAAGTGTCAATGAGATATCATCATTAGCTTTAATTCCAGGGAAAGACTTGCTAATGTGTCGCATTTCAATTACATTTTCTTCCATAATTTTCCCTTTCTATTAAAAAAGTTAGTAAGACCTTTTAAAAAGTCCTACTAACTTATAAATAATTAATTAAGCAGCAATATAGTTAACAACACAATATTGAGGATCAACACCGAAGTTATTAGCACTTAATGAATCGTTGTCTTGGTTAGAATTAACTTTAACAGTATCATTTTTAATTTCTTCGTATAATTTGTTGTATTCTTCGATTGTGAAGTTTTCGAATCCCCAACAACCTTCGTCGCCATCTTCTTCAGGTGTAGGAAGTTTGACCATCTCTGATTTTGCACCGACTGTAACAACATTACCCTTTAAAGCATCGCTCCAGTTACCATCACGATTAACCCAATCTGTTAATAAAACTTGAGTAGCGAATGTTAAGTTTTTCATAGCTGAAGTAATGATTGCATCTCTTGCTTCAGTAGGTGTAATTGATGTATCAGCATGTTGATTAACGTCAACACCAATCCAAGGAGCATAATTATTATTTTTAGAAGCATCTAAAACTGATGTATAAACAGAACCACCACAGGAGAAAATAACTTCTGCTGCACCAGTTTGATACCAGGTTGATGCATATGTTGTAGCTTCTGTTGTACCTTCGAATTTACCAGCATAATAGTATTGAACAGAAACAGGTGATTCTAAGCCTAATTCTTTAGCAGCTTCAGCAGCACCTTGAACGTAACCAGAACCATATCTGACAACTGCAGGAACAGCAACACCACCAACGAAGCCTAATCTTGTATAGCCATCCATAACAGCAGCATAGCCTGCTAAATAACCACATTGTTCTTCTCTATAAATTACTGAAGTAATTCTATCAGTGAATTCGATTTTATTTCCATCATCGTCAGTTTCAGCACAATCAAGAGCTAAGAAAGCAACATTATCAAAAACTGGTTCTTTTAAAGCTAAAGCAATAGCACCTTGGAATAAATAGCCTGGAAGAACGATAACCTTAGCGCCCTTTTCAACAACAGATCTCATAGCTGCAAGTCTACCAGCTGCTGTATATTGACCTGGTGTAGGTTGAACATAATAAGTTTGAACTGTTCCATTTTTAACACCATCTTTAGTAAGCGTTCCACCACCATTTTCCATTGCGAACTCGTTAACACCTTTCCAAGCAGATTCGTTAAATGAATGATCATCTAATGTTCCAGAATCTGTAACAAGTCCAATTATTAATGGGTCTTTTTCAGTATATTTGTCTAATTTTCCATCAGTAATATCAAGATTTGTTCCAATATCTGTTTCATCAAGATAAGTTTTTTTAACAGTGGTCCAATCACCAACAGCATCTTCTGGAGTTGGAGGTACGAATGATGATGTACCACCACAAGATGTAGCAAAAGCAACGACAGAGAGCATACTTAAAGCCATAAAGCCAAGTCTGTTTTTCTTCATTTTAATTCCTCCTAATTAAAGAAAATCTCATTTTTATAAACCCTTTAGGAAACGGTACTTATTCTCCACGAGTATTGCTGACGAATACTTGATTTGTGTAGTCCTTAATCGGCTTAAGGGTAGAGACGTGATTGCCATTAAAAATCACTTATACACTAAATCCCAATTGATTTATCTCTATATATTAAATACTATTTAATTTCCAAATAATAGTTAAAAAAATATTAAATTTTAAGAAAACACTTTCTTATTATCACTGTATTAAAAATTCAATTTTTTGTTATGCTTTATGAAAAAATTATTGTAGAATAATTTCAAATTTCCCACTCGAAAAATAAAAAAATTAATACTCAAAGAAATTTAAAATATCATTATATACTTTTAAGTTATCTTTTTCGTTTAATATCTCATGTCTCATTTTTTCATATATTATGAGTTTAACATTGAGATTATATTTTTTATATAAGGCAGCTAATTTTTCTAAGCCCTTTCCAAAATTACCAACAGCATCATCTTCTCCACCGATTATTAAAATAGGTAATGTTTGGGAAATAGTTTTAACATTTTTCTTTTTTTGAATAGACATTAAGCCTTTCATAAATTCTTTATAAAAACCATTGGTTGGTCGATAGCCACTATATTCATCATTATCATATTTTTCAACATTATCTTTATTATATGAAATCCAATCGTTATTACTTTTTCTAGTTTTAACGCTTTTTTCATAAGCGCCAATTGATAATGAATGAATAAATCCAGCTGTTTTATTATAGTTATAACCATTTACAAAAATTTGGGTATATAAATAACCAAATTTAACAAGTGGATTTGGACCATTTGAACCACATAAAACAACTTTATCAATAACTCGGGAATATTTTTCAATAAATCCTTGTGTAACAAAACTACCCATCGAATGAGCAAAAAGATAAACCTTAAGTCCGGTTTCGCCTTTTTTCTTTAATATAAATTCTTTAATGGTTTCTTGCATCTTGAAAAAATAGTCTCTTCCAGGATTGCCAAGTTCACCATTTTTTCCAACTCCTTGTCCATAATGATCTAAACAAAAAACCGAAAAATGATTCTCGTTTAAAAATTTAGCAAAATCATCATAGCGTCTAGAATGTTCAGCCATTCCAGTCACTATCATGACTATTGCTTTTGGATTATCAATTTCCCAAGATGTACCAAATAAAGTATCATTAAAGCGGTTTTTAAAACTAATTTCTTCCATTTTCAAAGTCGCCTCCTAACAAAAGATATTATTATTTTTCCTACTTAGTTTGATCTTTTTTAACCTCGTCTGGATTTCTTCTAACAGGAATCCATTTTGGCTTAGAAAATACTCCAATTGTAATAGTTACGCAATAAACAATAGTAAAAGCTGGGAATAAGAAAATACCTTTAATTAAATCTCTTCTTCTTTTAGCGCCCATTTTCTTATAATCCAAAATAACAAGGAGAGCGCCTTGCAAAATTCCAACAAAAATGAATAAAACAAGAAGAACAACAGCTATTAAAATAAGCATATTAATTAAAGCTTGAATTTGTCCCGTTACACCTAAATAAATAGCTGAATAGATATAAAATGCTGGCAGCCAAATACATAAAATTGGACAAATAGGAATGAAAACAAAAGTTAGAAGCTGTTCAATAAACGAAAATCTAAAAGTTGTAAAGAATTTGCCAATTAATTTTAGAGTATATTTTCTTAAAAGAAGCATATTTCCGCTTCCTAAACGGCGGTTTCGAGCATAAGTGTCTTTCATTGTTGAAGGAAGATCTTCATAAACTACAGCATCTTCAACATAATGAGCACGATATCCATTTAATAAACGATTAAAATTAAACTCGGTATCTTCTGAAATTGTTATGGTGTCATAACCATATTTTTTAGCAATCTCCATTGAAAACATCATACCTGGTCCTTGACAATGAGCATCAATATGAAGTCTTTCTCTAACTCTGGAAGAAAATCTTGAATCAAAAATGTAATATAAACCACAAGCTTGAGTAAAGTTGTTTTGAGTTATATTAATGGCTGATTCATAAGGTCTAGCTAATTGGACGCCACTTGAATAAGCATCATTCATTAAAGAAATAAATTCTTTATTGAGATGATTGTCCGCATCGATTCTAATGATAAAATCATAATCAATGTCGGAATTAACAATTTGTTCTACGCCAAATTTTAAAGCATAAGCTAACAAATGATGGGCCTTGTTTGGATCATTTAAAACAAGAACTTTTGCACCAGCTCTTTCAGCTTCACTTGCTGTTTTATCTGTACAGTTATGAGCAACAACGTAAACGTCAAATAAATCTTTTGGATAATCTTGATTTTCTAACAAATCTCTAACAGTACTATAAATAACACTTTCTTCATTACGTCCACAGATTAAAATAGCACAACGATGCTTTACATCGCTTTTTTTATAAGTTTTTTTCTTGACCCAGAAAAGTACCATATAAATAAGTTGCAAAGCAAAAGGAATACCAATAATACAAAGAATAACGTTATTGATAATCGACAATACTTGATATAAAGTTTCGTACCACATACTTAATATTTTAACAAATCCACTGCTTTTTCATAGGTTGATTTATGGAAAATAGCCACATTTTACCAAAATGCAGTTTAAATCTAGCAAGAAATTTTTAATTTTAGAGTTTGTAAAACACTTACTAACTTTATTTGCTTTTTTTGCAATAATTGCAAGAAACAAAGACTATTTCTTATAATTTAAAACCATTAAAATTCGCAAAAAAACGTCGCAAAACACCAATATTTTAATTTTTAAAAGTTATATCTTAATTTAAAAAGACAAAAATATTAAAATACTTGTGTGGAAAAACGGATTGCAGTAATAGACTTAAAAGCATACTATGCAACATTTGAATGTATCGAAAGAGGGCTTGATCCTTTTACTACTCCTCTTGCAGTTACCGATACTGAAAGAAAAGGAGCAACTATCGTTTTAAGTGTGTCTCCATATTTAAAAAGTCTTGGTGTGCCTTCACGATTAAGAAGACGTGATTTACCAACAAATATTCCTGGCATGATTTATGCTAAACCTCAAATGGAAAAATACGTCAAAAAAAGCGCCGAAGTTGTTTCAATCTTTTTAGATTTTGTCGGTAAAGAGGATATCCATGTTTATTCAATTGATGAATCTTTTTTAAATATTGGTCCATATTTAAAGTTATATAAGACTACTCCAATTGAATTATGTAAAAAGATTTTAAAAAAGATTACCGAAAAAACTGGATTAATTGGAACTTGTGGAATAGGTCCTAATATGTTTTTAGCTAAAATGGCGGATGATAAAGAAGCTAAAAGCGCTAAAGACTTTATCGCTTTATGGGATTATAAAGATGTTCCAACAAAATTATGGCCATTAAAACCATTAAGTGAAGTATGGGGCATATCACGCGGATTTGAAGCTCGATTAAATCAATTAGGTCTATATACTGTATATGATGTTGCTCATTACCCTAAAGAAATACTACTAGATAAATTTGGAATTTTAGGTGAAGATATTTATGAACACTGTAATGGACGAGATGAAACCGATATTCGCGATAAATATATTCCTGTAAATAAAAATTTATCTCTTGGCCAAGTTTTAATGAGAGATTATACAATTAAAGAAACTCGATTAGTTTTAAAAGAAATGGTTGATGAACTTTGTATCCGTTTAAGACAAACTGGTTTAAAATGCACTGGCGTCTCTTTAATGATTCGCTATTCTTTTACAAGCAACACTCCTCCTTTTTCTCATCAACTTCATGTTGATGCTACTGACTTAAATAGCGAATTAACTAATGCTATCTTATATTTATTTGATACTTATGCTAGTGATAGTTTTGTTCGCCAAGTTGGTATATCTTTTGGAGGACTTGTTGAAAGAAAAAGCGAGCAACTCTCTCTTTTTAAAAATCTTGAAGCAATTGATAAAGAAAGAAACCTTTATCAAGCACTTGATGAAATTTCAAAAAAATATGGTAAAAATAAGGCTTTAAAAGGTTCTAGCCTTACAAAAGAATCTACAATTAGAGAAAGACATAATCAGATAGGAGGTCATAGAAGGTAGATGATACATGAATTAATTAAATTAAAGGATGTTAATAAAAAAGTTAAAAGCGAAGCTTATTTAAAAAGTTACGTCCCTGAAAATTCAAAAGAATTTTGTGAGACTCGTAAAAGAAAATGTGTTCTTGTTTTTCCAGGAGGCGGATATGAATTTGTAAGCGATAGAGAAAACGAGCCAATTGCTTTAAAACTAGTAAGCGAAGATATTGCTGTTTTTACTCTTACTTATTCAATTGTTAAATTTGATTATCCTTATCCTTTTATTGAAGCTTTTGCCGCTTTAGCTTATATAAGAGAAAAAGCAAGTTATTATAATATTAATCCAGAACACATTGCAGTAATGGGATTTAGCGCAGGAGGACATTTAGCCGCCTTTACTTCTTTAAATTCCGAAAGCGAATATTTTGCTAAATTAATTAATAAAGATAAATCATTAATTAAAGTTAATGCTTGTATATTATCTTATCCGGTACTTTATACATCAAAAGATTCACCTTTTGATGCTAATTTAAAAGCCTTAAGACGCAATATGCCAGAGCATCTCGAAGAATTAGATATCTTTAATAATGTTAATGAAAATTTCCCTAAAACATTTATTTGGACAACTCAAAATGATGAAATTGTCCCTTGCTTAAATAGCATCAATTTTGTCAAAAAGCTTACAGAACTTGGAGTTTTTTGTGAATTTCATCTCTATCCAAATGGAAAACATGGTTTAAGTTTAGCTAATAAAATTGTTAGTGAAAAAGAAATTGAAACAATCGATACTGATATTAAAACATGGATTCTTCACGCCATCCATTTTGTTAAAAACTATTTATAGTATTTAACTAGCCTTTTTCATCTAAATCACTTTTTTAATCTTTTTAAAAATTTATTTGATTCAAGTTTAAATATTTCTGGTACAATATTCGCAAGGATTCCTTTCTTTTTTCCAATTAATATTTTATAGGAATCCTTTTTAAGTTGTTGCCTACAATTTTGAAACGCAATCTTTTTAAAACATTCCGCTTGACAATCTACAGTTTTGGTTCATAATTATTGTTCCCTAGAAAAGGAGGCACCACTCCTAAGTATAGGACATTAATTAAAGGAGGTTTTAAACTTATGTTTTCTAAATTATTTAGAAAAGTAAGTAGAAGAAACTCCGATATGCACGAAAGACCAAACAGAAATGAAAGTGGTGTTGAAAAGTTTATCGATGTTTTTACTACTTACTATGATGTGTTAGCACATATCAATTAAACTTTATGAGACTTCATTGAAGTCTCTTTTCTTTTTTTATAACTCTTAAATACTTAAAATTAGATTATTAAAGAGATTTAAATTTATGCTCGAAATGAAAAAAATTTAACAAAGCATGATGAAGAATTAGTTTTACTTATTAAAGAGACCGATTAAAAAGTGTTCGCTTTATGGGCGAAAGATTTTTTATTGCCTTATTTACCTTACTATAAAGAAAAAAACGAAATTTAAAAATAGCTTATCCTGGCTAAAAATTCATTTAGCTTTATTAGTAACTTCAATATTTTGTTTTTTGTATTTTTTATCTTTCTATAAGAAAGTTTAAAGGTAATTAAAGTAAGTTAATTTTTTTCCTTTTAGAGAAAAGTTCAATAATCTGTCTCGTATTCTCCTTTAAAAAAGACACTAAAAAAATGAGGCAAAGAGATTAATTTATCAATTTTTGAAACATTGCCATTATAAAATTTAATTCCTTCCTCACATTCATAAATAGGATTAGTTAAAATCTCTTTTAAAGATTTACTATTACCATTTCTTGCTTTAATTTCAATAGGCAAAATTTTTCCTTTGCGTCTACTTATAAAATCAATCTCTAATGTACTGCTACTTTTGCGATAATAATATAAATCAAGATTACTCTTATTAAAAGTTTCAGCAAATAGATTTTCAAAAATTGCGCCTTTATATATGTATAAATTATTAGTAAGAATGTCAGCAATTGTACCTTGCTCATTCATAGCAACTAGTAAACCGATATCAGCTAAATATATCTTAAATTGATCATCGATTTTATTACTATTTAAAGGTAGTTCTAAGCGTTTCAAATTATAAGATTTAATAATAAGTCCATAATCTTCTAACCATGTGAGAGCCTTAGAGTATTCGTTATTAGAAATTTTTCCTTCAATTCGACTATACATAAATTTTTTATTCTCATTAGATAATTGTGATGGTATTGATCGAAAGACCATTTCTAAAACTTCTTTCTCTTTAAAATTTGTTTGGAATGAACCATCATCTAGAAGATGTTTACCAAAATCTGCTTCCATTGAGAATAAAATGTTTTTTTGAATTTGGTATGTGCTTTGAAAGTTTTTATTATTTACAAAATCCATTACAACTTCAGGCATTCCTCCAACAACAATATACTGCAAATAAAGTTTGTTAATCTCTTCAAAAATACCTGGATTTACAGCTTTTTTCTTTATGTAACACTCTTTTAAATAGTTTGTTAACTCTTCTGTTTTTCCTAAAGCCCACAAGAATTCTTCAAAATCCATTGCTTTCATTACTATGTTTTCTTCAAAACCAACAGGTATTCCTCTGGATTCATCATTAAGGTGATAACCTTTAACACCAAGTAAAGAACCTGTTGCAATTACCTCATACCTTCCATCTTTTTCAAAATATTTCAAAGAACTTCTAGCGTTTTGGCAGTCTTGGATTTCATCAAAAATTATAACTGTTTTATATGGAATAAATTTTGTATTAGGAATAATTCCTGTTAAATAAGTTGTTATTTCATCAATGTCAAAATTTCCATCAAAAGCTAGTTGCGCGTTTTTGTTCGATCTGAAATCAATATAAACTACATTTTCTTTATACTTTTTTGCGAACTCTAAAACAGATGTTGTTTTTCCAACTTGTCTTAATCCTGAAACAATTAATGGATGGTGCTTACTTTTATTTGCCCAATCAAGCAATTTTTGTTGAATTTTTCTTTTAAACACTTTATTACCTCTATTTTAATTTTACTATTAATTCTTAGTAAATAAAGCAAAATATAAAATTTTATGAGCGACTTTTTTCAAAAATTCCAAATTTTATGAGCGAGTTTTTTCTGAAATTCCAAATTTTATGAGCGACTTTTTTCAAAAATTCCAAATTTTATGAGCGAGTTTCGTAGTGGTAACCTAAAAGTAGACACATGCAAACTAAAAAGTATTCACTCAACAGTTAATATGTATACAAATGTTTCAAGTACTTAAAGCAAAAAGCGAGAACCGCAAGGTCCCCGCTTGATTTTATAGAATTTCGATTTTCCCCATAAAAGAAATTTATGTTTTATAGATGAGAATCTTAGTAAACAACTAAAATTACTTATTTATTTAACTTTCTTCTAACGAAATGGAATAAAACAATAAGTTCGTGAAGAATTAATGGGATGAACGAGAAAGCAAGAGTGATTAACCATTCTTCTGGGGAAAGATCAGCAGTTGAGAATAATTGTTGTACCCCTGGAGTCTCAATAACAAAGAGTTGTAAGACAATACCAGCTACAAAAGCAATAAGCATCATCCAGTTCTTATCTTTAAAGACGTGAACAAATGATCTATTAATATCGCTCATACCAATCATATGGAATAATTCAGAGAAGGCAAGAGTTGTAAAGGCCATAGTTTGAGCTTGATGTAAAGCAACTTCATCTCTAGCAAACAACTCTTTAATCTCATTAAATGAATAAGCGTTATTTAACCAACCACAACTAAAGTAGGCAATAAGGACACCAATTGTAAGAATAGCACCATATAATAAGGTATTTCTCATACCTCCTCTTGCAAAGATACCTTCTTTAGGATCACGAGGTTGCTCTCTCATGATATTAGGATCACGTGGATCCATACCAAGAGCAATAGCTGGAAGTGAGTCAGTTAATAAGTTAACCCATAATAAGTGAATTGCAATTAATGGAGCTGGAAGTCCAAGACAAATAATAACAAACATTGCAAGAACTTCAGCAATATTACTACTTAATAAGAAGATAACAGTCTTTTTAATGTTAGCATAAATTCCTCTACCTTCTTCAACTGCTTTTTCAATAGAAGCAAAGTTATCATCAGTTAAAACCATATCAGCTGCGCCTTTTGCAACGTCAGTTCCAGTAATACCCATTGCAATACCAATGTCAGCAGCTTTTAAAGAAGGAGCATCATTAACACCATCACCAGTCATTGCACAAATATTGCCATTAGCTTGGAAAGCTTTAACAATTTGGACTTTATTTTCTGGAGAGACACGAGCAAAAACTCTAGTAGTTTTGCAAGCTTCACGAAGTTGTTCTTCATTAAGTTTATCAACGTCACTTCCAAGCATACATTGCTCAATTGTTTCAACAATTCCTAAATCTCTAGCAATTGCAAAAGCGGTATCTTTGTGATCGCCAGTAATCATAACAGTTGTAATACCAGCTTCTTTAAATTTAGCAACAGCAGGTTTAGCTTCAGGTCTAGCAGGATCAATCATTGCAACAAGACCAACAAAAACTAAATCTTTTTCATCGATTGTATCTTTTGAAGAATAAGATAAAGCAAGAACTCTTAAAGCTTTATCTGAGAAATATTTATTTGCTGCGTTAATTTTATCAAAATCAGCTTGTGTGATTTCTCTTTCGACGCCATTTTCTAAAATTTTAACTGTACGAGCAAGAATTGAATCTAAAGCACCTTTTGTATAAATAACAACACTACCATCTTCTTTTTTGTGCTTGGTGCTCATCATTTTACGAACACTATCAAATGGTAATTCATCAATTCTTGGTGTTTTTCCTTCAAGGAATGATTTATGTAAATTGAATTGATTTGCAAAAGCAACAAGAGCAATTTCAGTTGGATCACCAAATAAACCTTCGTCAACTGTTGCATTGCTACATAAAGACATGCCTTCAGCTAAAAGTTTTAAATCAGAAACGTTATTTTCTTCTTTAAAATCTTCACTGACAAAGTATTTATCATCAGCATAAGCTTCAACAACAGTCATTTTATTTTGAGTTAATGTACCAGTTTTATCTGAACAAACAACACTAACTGCACCTAATGTTTCAACACTTGGTAATTTTCTAACGACTGTGTTAACTTTGACCATTCTTTGAACGCCAATTGAAAGAACAATTGTAACAACGGCTGCTAAACCTTCAGGAATTGCAGCAACAGCTAAAGCAATTGAAGATAAAACTGCTTCAATCCAAGCTTCAACTTCGCTACCATGTCCTTCAACAAAAATCCAAATAATATCAACAACTAAAACTGCAATAACAACAATTAAAGTAATTAAACCAAGAATCTTTGAAAGATTGTCGAGTGATTTTTGAAGAGGTGTTTCAACATCTTCTTCACTATCTAAAGCTTTAGCAATCTTACCAATTTGGGTATTCATGCCAGTTGAAGAAACAACACCAATTCCTCTTCCATAAGTTACTGGAGTTGACATAAAGGCAAGATTAACTCTATCGCCTATTGCAACATTATCTGAAAAAGTAATCGAAGCATCTTTTTCAACTGGAACAGATTCACCAGTTAAAGATGATTCATTAACTTTTAAATTAACTGCTTCAATTAAACGTAAATCAGCACCAATTGTATCGCCTTCTTCCAAAATAACGATATCTCCTGGGACAAGATCAACTGATTTAACTTTAAATCTTTTGCCATCTCTTAAGACTGTACTTTCTGGTGAAGAAAGATTTTTAAGTGCTTCAAGAGAAATTTCAGCTTTGACTTCTTGAACAGTACCAATAATAGAGTTCATAACGATAACAGCCAAAATAATAATGACATCTGGCCAATCACCAACCTCTAAAAAGTCAAAACCTTGCAAAACAGTTTCATAAATTGAAATACCAATGGTTACTGCAATAGCAGCAAACAAAACGTAAATCATCGGATTAGCCATTTGCTCAAAGAAAATTCTGATCCAGCTCTTCTTTTTCTTTTCTTGAAGTTTATTTGGACCATATTTTTCTAGTCTTGTTTTGGCTTCTTCACTACTTAAACCCGTCTTAAAGTTTGTTTGGAATGTTTTCTCGGCATCTTCGATGCTTAGAGTTTCAGCATTTAACGTAGCATTATCTATACTAGAAGTATTAGGTGCTACCTTTTCATTTTCTTCCATAAACCCTCCTTAATATTATGATGGTCTCGTAAATTGACTCATTCAGGACCGGATTGCTTTGCAATCGTGTTGACGAAGCCTGAATTTAAACTAATCCCCACATGCGTTATATTTTATTAAAAAAGCGCATTCAAGTAAACAATTAATATATCTTATAGATATATTCCTTAACTTTTTTAAATTATCG
>CAJJXG010000006.1 GCA_905197045.1 uncultured Caryophanales bacterium | reverse complement strand
TTATATTCTAGGGGTAGGAAAAAGCGAAAAAGCAACCCTTTGGTTTAAGACCGTTAATTTAGGTTATTTTTTTAACTTTTATAGATTTCGTTTTGTCTAATTAATGCTAATAAACCAATACTATAATGGTTGTTAAGTTTATTTTTAAATAGATAGTTATTAAATTTATTAATGACAAAGATTAAAGATCCTACAAGAATAAAAATTAAAATTGTGACTGAACAATTTAAATAAGCGTTTGTTCCATTAATTCCTAAATAAGATAATATTGATCCATTTATGAGCTTTATAATTACTAAATTATCTAAACCTTTTGCATCTGGATAGATGTAATGATTTTGCGCAAGATAAGCTAACACACAAGAAAGAATTAAGCCAATAATTGGGAAATAGAAATTTTTAATATTATATTTTTGATATTTAAAAAGAGTTAACATTCCTCCTAAAAGAAGAAGCATATGAGAAATAATTCCCATTACAAATATCGGAAAATCTAAAGAAGTAACAATAGATTTAGGAGAAACAAATCCAGCAAGCGTATAGCCACATCCACTAATAAAAGCAAAAATGCCCGCGGTAAAATATAGTGATTTTACTCCACTTAAAATAATTACACTAAAAACAAAATAACTAATGTGAGAGATTTCAATTGGATAAGTTCCAGTATGAGTTAATCCATAATAAGTAAACTCAATTATTTTCCAAACTAAAAGAATAGAAGAAATTAAACCTAGCAAAATAACAACACCTTTTTCACTTTTAAATAGCGATACAAAAGCAATAAAGGTAACAACAATAAGAGCAAGTAAAATTGAAAAATAATAATAGTTCATCTTTAAATTGATTATCACACAATTTAATTTTTAAGTGAAAGAAAACTTCTTTATAGAGTTTATTTTTGATGTTCCATAAGAAAGAAATAACTGATCATAATATAGTAAAAAGATGTAGAAAATCATTTTTAAAATTACATTAATATTAATGTTTAAAAGAAACAAAATAAGTTTATTTTTGTGCTTTCTTTTTATGAAATAGAGCCTTAATTTTTTGCTAAATTACCACTACAGGTCACCGTTTTAAAAACTTAAAATGTAAATTTTCACAATTTTATAAGTTTTAAAAAGACGATAAGTATCGAATTTAGTCGAGATTTAAAAGGTTTTTGAAAATAATTAACTAAATGCAAAAATAGTTAATTATATTTATCTTGTAAAAAAGTAGTTTTTAGAGGAAAATTGAAGTAAGAAAATCGTTTTTTTCTTTGAAAAATTGGCTAGGAATAATATCTAGCGGAGGGAAGTATGAAAAGGAACAAAAACAAAAAAATCGTATTAGCTAGTACGATCGTATTAGGCATTGCAGCTATTACAAGTAGCGCTCTTGCGGCCTATATCATTACTGGTGGGAAAAATAAAGGCGAAGCAAATGTTGACCCAAGTCCAGTTGAAATTGATAACAAGGTAGTAGATTTAACAGTTGGAACTGTTAGTGAAGAACTTTTATTTCAACCTACTACTCCAGTTGCCAAAGGAGCAATTACTACTAGCGGAAATGGAAATCTAACTATTAATATTCCTCTTACTGTAAAGGCAAAAGATCGAGATAGTATCCCTAATTATAATGTTGCTGTTACAGAAGAAGGTAAAGGCGTTACAAGTCCTATTAATTATATTAAACTGCCAGAGACAACTACAGTAACAAAAGATAAATTTACATCTGGAAATACCGAAACTGGGTTTACCTATAATCTACCATTAACTTGGTCTTGGGGAAGTGCATTTGGAGAAACGAATCCAACGGATCCTGCAGCTTTTTATAATTCTAAAATCGAAGAAGGTACTGATGTTAACGTTGTACTTAATGAATTAAATGCATTTGCAACAGCAGTTAATGGTACAACTTTTGTTGTTACAATTACTCAAGTTGATGCTGGAGCAGGCGCATAATCTTTAAACTAACAAATTAACTTCTAATGGTCTTCTATATTGTTCTTGTAATCTTAATTGTTTTTGCAATAGGAGTAATCTCTTTCTTAATATATGAAAGACAAAGTAGTGTTAAAGAAATTAAAGAAGGTTATCTTGACTCAGAATTAATATATGAAGACCATCTAAGAGAAGTTAAAAATAAAAAGCATAAGATATTTAAAAAAAGCTTAGATATTGGACTTGATGTTTTAATTGCTTTATTAGGTTTATTATTTTTAGTTGGTATTGTTGATAAAACTATTAATATATCTTCTCTTCCTATTAAAAGCGTAGTTATTGCAACTGGTTCAATGTCAGAAAAAAATGAAGAAAATGATTATTTATTTGAAAATCATTTAGATAATCAGATTCAAGTTAATGATCTAATATTTTTAGATAGAGTTACTTCATTAGATGAAGTAGAGCTATACGATATTATCTGTTATGAAAATGATGAAAATTTAAGAATTGTTCATCGTGTTGTTGAAGTTAATGAAAATTATCTAATCACAAGAGGCGATGCAAATAACGCTAATGATAATATTCAAATAAGACTTGATGATATTGTTGGTAAATATAACGGAGTGAAAATTCCTGGAATTGGCGCATTTACTTTCTTTCTTTCAAGTGATTATGGTATTTCAACAATTAGCTTCATTCTTCTTCTTTCTATAGTTTATTATTTTGTTAAATCATCAATTGAAAAAGTAGAAGACAAACGCATTACATATTTAAAAGAAGAAATTAAATCTGTAGTTAGTGAAAATGAAACATATGAATTAATTTCTTCTTCAGGAACATTAACTGTTAAAGAAAACGTCTATATATTTAATGAAAATAGAGAAGAAAATGATATAAACTCTTTAATTAAAACTGAGAAGTTAACTAAAGAACTAAAAAAGGAAAAATAATGATGAAAAAGAAGTTATCTAGTGGAGAATGGCTGGCTATAGGTCTTACCATCTTTTATGTAATTGTTGCTTTATTAACAGCTTTAGGGATGGATGGTAGTCACACCGCCATGAACAAAAATAATATTTTTGCTGGTCTTGCTGAACTTTTAAATATGCCAAGCATAGAAACTTATTCAGGCATATGGATATTACTTATTTTTATTCTTGTTTTTATTATTATTTTTGCTGTTTTAGTTTTATTTTTGCGTCGTTTTTTAATAAAACATAATGGAAAAACTTATTCTATTAAAGCTTTTGCTTATTATAGTGCAAGCTTTGCAAGTTGCTTCGCGCTTGCAATTGGCTTAGGGATTTTATTTCAGCTTGGCGAACAAGGAGAGGTTGGTGGAATTGCTCATCTTGATACAACATTTGGTTTTGTATTTAGTGCTCTTTTACTTGCTCTTTTAGTATACGCTGTTTTACTTGGTCTATTTTGGGCAATAATTGGAGTTTTAAATTATTGCTTAAGAAGAAAACCAAAAAGCATTAATGAGGAAGATGAAGAAAAAGAAAAATTAAAAGAAGAACTTAAAAAGAAAGAGGAAGAAGAAAAAGCTGATCTTGCTAACTCTTTTAGCGATGTAAATTCTTTAAATAAGGTTCCTCAATTTATTAATGGAGTTAATGCTTCTTCAATTGGAGCTAGCGGAGGTGGCTTACTTTCAAAAGAATTAGCTAAAAAAGAAGAAGTCTTTAAAAATTTAGTAGCAATAGATAATCAAAACTTAAGTAGTGGGAGAATAAGCGATACTGAAAACATTACTTTAAAAGATCTTCTCGATAATCTTCAAGGCTATCTTGCAACATCTTTAAAACTTTATTATAACAAGCATGAACTTGCTCAATTTATTGCAGGGCTTAACGCTTCTAAATTCATTATTTTAGAAGGTGTTAGTGGAACTGGTAAATCTTCGCTTCCACGTTATTTTGCTAAATTTATTGGTGAAGAAGCTTATTTTGAAGCAATTCAAGTAACATATAAAGAAAAATCAGATTTATTAGGATTTTATAATGAATTAACTGGTAAATATAATGAAACTCCATTTTTAGAGAATCTATATAAGGCAAGTTATGAAGTTGGGCGTATTAATCTTGTAGTTCTTGATGAAATGAATATTAGCCGTGTTGAATATTATTTTGCTGATTTTTTAAGTGTTATGGAATTTCCAGAAGAAGATCGTCGTATTTCTTTAATGCTTCTTCCAGATGATTATGATGCTCCTGAAAACTTAGAAAAAGGTCAACTTATTATTACTCCTAATACCTATTTTATTGGGACAGCTAATAAAGATGATTCTACTTTTACAATTACAGATAAAGTTATTGATAGAGCAATTGTTATTGATTTTGAAAACACTCAAAAAGAAATTAAATTTGATAAAGAGTTTACTGCTATTTCTTTAAGTTATGAAAAACTTCATGAACTTTTTAAAAACGCTGAAAAAGAATATAAATTCAAAGAGAGTGAACGTAATAAATTCTTAAAAGTTTTAGATTTTATCTCTAACGAACTTGATATCACAATTGGTAATCGTATTATTCGTCAACTTGATGAAATGGTTCCAATTTATGAAGCAATGGGTTTAACAAGTCTTGATTGTTTAGATGCTTTATTTACAAGTAAGATTTTAAGAAAACTTGAATCACGCTATAATTCAAGTTTAAGAAATGGTTTAACTCGCTTAATTAAAGTTTTAGACACCGAATTTGGTCTAGATTCTTTTAAATACTCCAAAGCTTTAATTAATAAATACTTAAGGAGATCAATTTAGTGAAAGAAGTGCGAGCAAATAAAAAAGAAAATATCTCAACTTTAACGCTAAACTTATTTAATGAAATAAGTCTTCTTTTAGAGCATGTTTATAATATTACGCTTACTTATAAAGTTGATTTAAAAAGAGTAGAAGAAATTACTCGAATTGAAGAGTTTCATCGCTATGATAAATCTTTAATTAATAAAACAACAAAAGATGCTCGTTTATTTACAAAGGAAGGAAATAATATTTTCCCTAAAAAGTTATATCAATATAGCTATGATGAAAATATTGATACTTATGAAAATCGTTTTATATTATTCCTTCTTTTAACACTCGAGGAAGATTTAAAAAATGGCTTATCACTTCTTCAAAAAGAAAAGATTCCGTTTTTAAAAAGTGGAATTAGTTATGGAAAGTTTGGAACATATTCTTTATTAAAAAGCTATATTAATAGTGAAGTCGACTTAATTAAAGAGGAAAACGCTTATAAAGAGAATTTAGAAATTTATTTAAGAAAAGTTGTTAATCTATTAAAGTTAGACTTTTTTAGATACATTAAAAAAGTAAGCTTTAATGAAGTCTATGGAACAAATATTTTACTTAACGATAAAGATTATTCTTATCTTTATTTTTACTACCGTAAACATAAAGAAAGTAGTGAAAATTTAAAAAATGAAATCTTTAATGATTTATATTTAATTTTAAGTAAAGATAAAGATAATGTAGTTATCTTTAATAAGAGTAATTATCTCTCTTTTTTAAAAGAGAATTTTGTTTTCTCTTTTAAAAAAGAAGGAAAGTTATTCTTATCTCTTTTAAATAAAGATATTAATCTTAAAAAAGATTATATTTTTGATTTAAAAGTTAATCTATTTTCAAAAGCTTTAATCTTAACTTACGATGATAAAGATTATTCTATCTTTATAAAAGAAATAAAAGACATCGTTGAGATTATCTATTCTTTAAAAACTGTATTAAGAAGTAAAGAAAATATTTGTCCACTTTGTAAAAAAGATAATGAAAATGAATCTTGTCCTTTCTGTTTAGCTGACTATACCTTAATTAAGAAAAAAGAAGGGACTTTTGCATGGATTTTTAATATATTTGCAGTTAATTTAGAAGGTGATGATTATGAAATTTAAACGTATAATTTCTTCTTTATTTCTCTTTTTATCTTTAACGCTTTCTTCGTGTTCACTATTTGGCGGAACAAGTGAAGGCTTAATGATTGACCGTGTAGAATCTTCAACAAGTGCAAATGGATCGACTTTAGTTACGATGTATTTTACTGACACAGATGTTGAACCCTTAACTTTTGAGATTCCTAAAGGAGCAGTTGGTGAAACTGGTCCAGTAGGTGTAGCTGGCTTAGGTATAAAAGACATTAGTGCAACTCAATCAAGTGATGGACTTTCAACTATCTTAACAATTACTTTTACAAGTGATGAAGTACCTCCTGAAACAATTACTGTTCCTAATGGGGTGAGTGTTGTTGAATCGACTTTGGTTGTTGATCCAGATACTGAACAATATCAATTTGTTTTTACTCTTAGTAATGGTGATACGATTAGAACAAATACTTTTGATAAACCAAAAGATGGAATTGGGATTTCAAGTGTTGACAAAGATGTAGATAATGAAGGAAATATTATTATAACAATTACATATTCTGATCCTAGTATGGGTAATAACGGAAAAACTGTAATTACAATTCCATATAAAAATGGTGAAGATGGAAGAGGCATTATTTCGATTACTAGTACACAGATTGATAATTATTACTATATAACTATTAATTATACAGATGGTACTACACAGGACTTAGAGCCTATAAGCTTGCCACGTGCAACTAAGCGGCATTACGGTTTAGGTCCTGCAAATAGTATTATTAAAAGCGAAGCGGTAGAAGGCGATTATTATTTTGATCAAGAGAATTTTATAATTTATTTTTTTGATGGTACGAATTTTGTTGAGGTTATAAATTTAACCGAAAACAACAAAAAAACAGAAAAATGTATAGTAACTTTTGACACTAATGGTGGCAAATTTGTAAGCGAAACAATTGGGAAAATCGTTGTTGAAGCAGGCAGCACTATTAATATTGCGAGTATACCATTGTGCACGATGGAAGGTTATTCATTTGAAGGTTATTATACTACCCCAGAAGGGCCTGCAAACCCTTTATCAGGAAGACTTACAGACCTTACGCCTATTTTTGAAGATACAACGTTTTATGCCTATTATGAGGTCTTATCGTGAAGAATAAGAAAATTTTTATAGTTTTTTCCTTTATTTTTGCTGTTTTATCTGTAATCGGCATCGGCTTTTCTGCTTACATTTTTGATGGTGATAAAGATAAAATTGTTGAAATCAATCCTGATGACATTACTATTTCAAGCGAAGGGCAAAATTTCTTAACATATTATGGGAATAAAAGCATTGGTACTTATGATAGCGATATAGTAAATGATACTTTTTCAATAATTTTTCAAATAAATCAGAAAAAATATCATGAGAACACTAACAATATTAGTATAAATTCTGGACTTGGCGTCAAACTTACTTTTACGTCTTCGTCTTTATTCAATCATGTAAAAGAAAACGTTAAAAATGACTTCATAAGCTTGAGTTATGGAAGTGATTATTCTTTAACAATGAAATACGGGGAAAAATATTCATCAGGCGGAAATAATTGTTTAGAGTTTGATAGTGACAATTTAACATGTTATTCGCATATATCATTTTCTTCTGATAGTGCAGGAGGTGACTTCTATATTCAAAGAATCGCAGAAGATAATGATTTTGATAACCGATATTCAACGGTCGTCGGAGGAGTTGAAATGGATTTTGCTTGGAATTTCAACCTAAATTTTAATTTTGAAATAATCGATAAATCTATTGGCTATTCAAAAGAATATAATGTTTTAACTTTTGGAAACGTAAACGTTGAACTTATTTTTGAAGACTACAGGTAGCAAAAGATGAAAAAAAGAATATTGTTGTTAATATTTATTTTATTCTCTTCAATTTTATGGGTTGGATATGGCAACTATATAATCGCTAATTTTAATATTACAGGACTTAATGGCGATTTAAACATTGGTGGTGAAAACCAAGACCCTAATTACAAAAAAGTTGAGTTTTACGATACAAATGGAAATTCCATCAAGAAAATATATGTCAAAAACAATGACAAATTATCGATTGAAGAAGTACCATTTTTGTTTGACAACGCAGGGAATTATTACGTTTGGAAAGATGATCAAGATACTATTTATTTCAACCCTAACGATCCAAATGATAATAATGCGCTTAAAAAAGAAATTACGGTAAACAAAGAACTTATTTTAGAACCTGAAGCACGTTATGTTCAAACCCCTCAAGGGAATGACTTTAATCAATCAATAGGAAATTCAACTATTAATGATAGTCGTGTGTCTATCGAAGGTAATGGCAATACCTATAATTTTAATGAAACCAATCAAAATTGTGAAAACGGGAACACAAGTACAAGTCCAGCTGCAGTTGTAGAATTAAATAATGGCTTTTATAACGATTTGAATTTATCTTTTAACTTCAAATCTGATGATGATGAGTATGTTGCTGACCTTCCTAATTTCGATAAACCATTGTTTGGTTCTAATTATAGAAAATACCAAGCTAATGATGATACAACGATTTCCTTAGAAGATCCAACAAGTTCCGTGAGCGATTTTAAGCCAACAGCAGGAAATGGTTCGAACGGCAGAAATTACTGCATAAGCAAAGTAGTTTTAGGGCGAGATACTATTCTTAGCAATACTAGTGTGTTGTCAATTGGAGCCCTTACTTCTTTTTATGGATCAAATGATGGGTATTCACAATATAATTGGCAAGGGTTTATAACCGGGCCTTATTCCGAGTTAGATTTAAATGGTAACACATTAATCGTTTCTGAAAATAGTACTATCGAAGTATATGGTACCATTACTGATTCTTCACCAAATAAAACTGGCAAAATTATAATGAAAAACGGAGCAACCTTAATTGCCACTTTTGTTGTTGAAGATCACCATCACGAAAGTGGAGCACCTATGAATTATAACTATAGCGATTCTTTTTTTAAAATGTATCGATGCCCATATATAAACGTACCAATTATATTCGAGAAAGGGTCTAAATTTATTGGAAATATGAAACTTGATTGGGGCGCTGACAATTCAAATTATTCATTAAACAAAATTAATTTGATTGGCAGTAGCGACCTTAACGGCAAAGAAAAATATTTAATTAATACTTGCAATTCGCCTGATGATTCTTATATTTTAAGAAATGTGTTTTATAACACTGGTGAAGGTAGTTTGAAAGAAGCCTTATCAAAATCCTCAAGTAAAACTGCTTACAATAACGTGATGTATCAAAAGATAATCTATACTGCTTATAATTGTGATATTGAAGTTCAATTACCGAATAATTTGAATGTAAAGATGAGTCTTGGTGAAATAAGCGTAAATATGAATAAATGCCCTTGGTTTATACCACCATACTTTGATTTTCATCTTTTATCAACGAGCGTAACAATTCTTAATCAGTTGAATTTCATGCCAGGGTCTTCAATGTATGGAGATCAAAATTCAACAATTAGATTTTCATATACAAATGAGCAAAGCATTAGCGGTTTTGGAAGTCTTGGATTAAAAGTGCCAGCACAGTCTTTTGTAGGAATTGCAGGGCTTACATTTATTAATGAGTTATACGATTTTGGAGATGCTGGTAAATATATTGATAATTCAGATTTTAAAGGAAGTTATTCCTCTGGAATGTGTACCGTATATAGTGGTATGTCCGACTTTTGGACATATGTTAATAAAACACCTGCATATTTTGATTTTTATGGTAAATTCGTTTTTGATGATTTCGATGATTCAGATAAATTACAAAACTATAATAATGATAGCTTGAAATATAGTTTAGGCGGAACTATAAATATTTATGATTTAGAGGATTTTAAAAATAAAATTGATAATGCGAATGATAAAGTGCTGCTTTATAGTAAAGCCTTTAAATCTGGTCCAAATAGATTAACAGAAGCCTATAAAATTCTTGGAATTACTTATTACAGTGGGGCGAGCTATAGATTTAATGTTACAGATTATTTCTTCTTGCCGCTAGTTAGTAATGGTAATGTTTTATTTGATATTAGAAACAATTATTTGACGAGAATTAGAGATGATTACTTAACTTCAAAAATCACTTATGACTTTGGACTCGGAATTATTCAAGTTGGTAATGCTTATTATGGTTATTTTCCTTCAGATAGTTCTAATAATTATCTAGACAGTGAATTACTGCATGTAAATAAAGCACAATATAGTTCAATTTCAGATTTTTATAGGGGTATTAATGATCTGGATGGAACATTTTATAGGGTGAATTATAATTCATCAACCGGTATTGCTACAGTAGTAGATAGCAGAGCACAATTTAATTCACAAAATTTTGCATTTTATCGAGGTGTATTTGCAAAAATTAATACAACAGACATGACTATTAATTTAAAAAGATTCAAGTCTTATAATGGAAGTGTTGTTGACGAAAATAAAACTGCTAAGTTTGTTTCAAGTGGTGATTCATATTACACCCATCCAGCTTGGAGGCTTTCATAATGTCAGAAACATTAAATTCCTCTATAAAACTTGTTAATCTTAATAAAAGCTACAATAAGAAGCAGGTTCTTTTTGATATTAATCTAGAGATTTATGAAGGAGAACTTTTTGGTTTTATTGGTAAAAATGGTGTTGGTAAATCAACAACCATTGAATGTATTTTAGGTTCAAAACTTTTTGATAGTGGAGAAATATTTGTTGAAGGATTAGATATTAAAGATAAGCCAATTGAAGTTAAAAAGATAATTGGTTATGTAGCAAGTGAGCCAACATGCTATGAAGATATGAGTGGTATTCAATATCTTCAATTTGTATCATCAATTTATCAAATAAATCCGCAAATCTTCTTTAAAAATTTAACTTATCTATTAAAGAAGTTTGAATTTAATGAAGAAGATTTATATCGTGAGATTAGAGAATATTCTCATGGTATGAAACAAAAAGTATGCTTAATTGCTTCTTTAATTCATAACCCAAGAATTTGGATTTTGGATGAACCAACAGTTGGACTTGATGCAATGAGTGCTAATGAACTTTCTTTACTTATGAAAGATTATGTAAAACATGGTAATACTTGTTTTGTAGCAAGTCATAATATTGACCTTATTTCTAAACTTTGTGATCGAGTGGCGATTATTAAAGATGGAAGAATATATGAGGTATATGATTTAAAACATGAACCAAGTTTAAGAAATCGTATTGAAAAGATATTCTTAAAACTATATCAAGAGAAGGAAGAATGATTGCTCGTTTATTTTTAAAAGAATTTAAAGAGAGTTCCTTTTTAGCAAAAAAAGGAATGAAGAAGATTTTTACTTTATTATCTTCTCTTGTTTTACTTGCTCTTTTTATAACTCTAGAAGTGCTTTTATATATCAATATTTTTGATAAGGTTAATGTCTATACTGATTTTAATGATGCTTTATTTATTATTATTGAGTTTGCTTTATTTATTGTTGGTATATTTTCGCTTGTTCCAATTACTTATAATGCTTTCTTTAAAAACCAAAAAGAAAGAATCATTTTAGGAACATCTCCAGCAAGTTCTTTTGATATTATTTTTGCTAAAGCCTTAAATATCTTTTTTAAATCTTTACTTTTTGTTTTTTCAACTATGTTTCCTTTAATGATGGCATATGGCATTAAAAGCGAAACAGATTTTGTTTTCTTTGTTTTAATGTTTTTTACTTTTTTAGGAGTAGGAGTTTTAATTGAAACATTTGCTTTTTTACTAGTAATTCCTTTTAGAGAAATTAGAAAGATTGTATCACGCTATCGAATTATCTCTTTTATTGTCATGATGATCTTTTTAATTCTTCTAGCTTTACTATATGGCGGAGTTTTAAATTTATTTGTTAGTTTAATTAGAAACGATGATATAGGTTCTTTATTTACAGTTGATAATGTTGAAGTGATGAAAACTGTTTCTAGTTTTCTTTACCCAATTAAAAATATAATTGAACTATCAAAAGTAAATGAGGTTAATCTTAACTTTGTAATATTTATAAGCTTTATTATCTTTTCTTTTGTTATCGCTTTATTTACTTTTAATAAGTATTTATTAAATTATTATCAAGGGGCTAATGATTTTATAAGTAGAAAAAAACATAAGATCTTTTCAATTAGATTATCTTCAATTGAAGGAGCTTTAATTAGAAAAGAATTTAATCTTGCTTTAAGTAATAGTGATGGAATTTTTTCTTATATATCTTTAATTATTTTAGAACCATTTTTAGTATTTAGTGTGATTTCTGCAGTGAATTTAATATTTGGAACAGGGAATTTAAATTACATATCAACTCTTTTTCCATCAATATTTTTAACAGTTGATGTAATTTTAATAATGCTTTTTATTGCTATTATTAATACCACTAGTTCAATGTCTTTAATTAAAGAGAAGAATACTTTAATTATTATGAAAACTTTGCCTGTAAGTTATTTTAAACAACTTTTAATCAAGATATCTGTTCCAACTATTTTATCTTTTATTTCCTTTTTTATTTCCATACTTGCTTTAGTTATTTTTAATGAAATAAGTTTAATTGATTTTGCCTTTTTAATTTTAGTAGGAGGGCTATCAATTATTTTACTTAACATTATTGCTTTATATAGCGATTTAAAAAGCAAGAATAAATCAAGTTTATTAACCGTTTTAATAAGTTTTGTTTTTCCTCTTTTTGCTGTTAGTTTAGGCGCTCTTTTATCTCTACTTGTTGAAGCTTATTTAGAAACAGTAATTTTCTTTTTATCAATAATTGTTTTAGAACTTATTGTTATTTCATTTTTCATTATCAAAATTAAATCACGCGTTACTAAACTTTTTATGAAATATGAAGGAGAAGCCAGATGAAAAAGAAAGCCTTTCTCTTTTTATTACTTTTACCTTTTGTAATTGCAATTCTTGCTTTTGTTACAGCAAGTTATGTAATTCGTTCGGTTGAAGTAAATATCACTAGCATTCTTTTACCATATGATGGTGAAGTTGGCTTTCTTTTACGCGATGGAAAGCAATTATTAAAAGCAGAAGCAATTTATGATAAAAATTATCCTTTAAGTGAAGGCAATTTACTTGTTTGGTCAAGTAGTGATGAAAGTGTTGCGGAGATTTTAAAAGAAGGAGAAGATTATTATCTTGTTCCTAAAAAAGAAGGTGAATCGATAATTACTTGTTCAACTGTTAAAGGATCAACCTCTCCTGCTTCATTTACTGCCAAAATTTTTGGTGATAGTGGAGGAATTATTGTTAATCCAATTATTCCTTTTTCTCAAAGTCATATTGAAAATAGAAATTATGTGGGCTTATATGATTCTAAAGAAGCTTACGATTCAAGAAGTGAAGGAAGAGTTAACTCTGATGCTAAACTTGAATTTAATATTGATATAATTGGAACTAATTTAACTCTTGATGGAATTAATATTGAAACTTCAAGTAATGTAAGTTTTGATAAAACAAGTAAAACAGCTTCATTTTTAGGAAGTGGAGAAGCTTATATTAATTTCATTCATCCATATAGTTCAACTGGAGGAGCAAGTTTTAATTTTACTTTAGTTGAAGGAGTTAACGCTTATAGTTATGATGGTTTAATTTCTTTAACTAACAAAGCAAATAAACCTTATAAAATTGTTTTAAGAACAAACTTAGAATCTTATGCAAATACTTATAATTTTGATGAAGATGGCAATATCATAGGAGCTAAAAGTAAAAATACAGCTTTATTTGGTCGAATTGATGAAAATAATGAAATAAGTGATTTTAAAGATGATTTATACACTTTTGAAACAACATATAATCATGATTTTTTAAACAAGTGGAATGCTGAAATTGATAAAGGCGAGCATGAAGGAGAAGAAAAAACTAGTATCATGCGTTATGCCGGACTTCATATTCAAGATGATTTTTATGGGAACGGTTTTACGATTAATTTACATGAACTTACATATCCTAGTGGAAGACAAAATGTCACAATCGATGGAGAAACTTACCTCGTTCCTTATTTAGAAAAAGACGATTTATATCGAGGTCCACTTCCTTTTGTAACACTTGGTAATCCAAATTATTCAATGAGTGATACTTTACCAATGTTTACTTTATATGGACAAGATAATAGTGGAGTTTATATTGATTCAGATAATGTCACTATTAATGATGTTCATTTTAAAAATTGTGATTTTGGAAATAACTTATCAAATTTAGAATACGTTGGTTCAACTCTAGATATTAATGCTGACAATGTAACTATTAAAAATTCTATTATTGAAAATGGTAAAAATGTTATTAGAAGTTATTCATCTAAAAATCTTTTAATTGAAAATTCACTTATTCAAAATGCGATGGAATTTCTTTTTAGAAGCGGAAGCAATGAATTTAATCATGTAAATTATGATGAAAGAGTTGAATATAGTGGAGAAAATGGTCAACGTCTTTCTTCAACTAAATCTTCTTATCTAGAGCCAATTACTTCTAATTATTCTCAAAAAACTTATAAAGCTGATTCAATGCTTACTTTTTCAGCGATTTTGAATACTCAAGCCGGTGAATTTTTAAATATCAGCGGACCAAATTATACTAAAGAAGAATATATAACCTTTAAAGATACCTTGATTAATGCTTTAACTAATCGAAATGGTTTTGTAGATGAAAATAACAATAAAGTTTATGCTGGTACAACAAAAATTGGTCATACAAATTTTGCAAGTAGTGGAATAAGCGCAATTTCTCTTGATACTCTCCCTCAAGGTAGTTTTTTAGAAACAAACATTACCAGTGTCTTTAAAATGTTACTTGGAGTTTATATGTCTGATGCTTATCCAGAAAAGATGGCATTAACTTCTTTCCCAACTAAAGTTGAAATAGGAGAAGGCGTTAATTTTTATGATTGGAAAGACGTAAATCAATTAACTTATGAATCTTTAGTTGGTCAAGATATTGAAACCTTAATTGTTTCTCATGGTGGATTAGGAAGTGATTTTGAAGTTAATATAACTGAAGAAGATTATTTACCTCTTAAAAAACTTCTTTTAGATAATTATTCAAATTCATTACTTAAAGACAATAAGATTAATCTTCCTTTTTATATTGAAGGAGGAGGTTATAATGAAAGCGAATTAGTATTAAATGAAGAGTTAAAATCGTATTTAACGCCTCTTCTTGAAGTTGATCCATTTACTTATTCTCTTGATTTAAAAGCTTATCATAGTAATGATTTTAATCGTGATCCAAAAGCAAAATATGAAACTATGAAAGTAGCAATGCTAAGAGCATCATTTAACGTAATTGGATTTAATAACTATAAATTCTATGGATTAGACTCCTCAAAAGCTAAGTGGTTTAATGAAGCACCATCTCTGGATTATTTAAAAAATTATGAAAACGTTAATAATTTATAAATCATATCATCATCAAAATACTTATCGATTAATAAAACATTTAAAAGATAAGTATAATTTTGAACTTTTAAATGTAGACGAGATAGATAATAACTTAGATTTATCTAAATACGATTATATTGGACTTGCTAGTGGAATTTATGGCTTTGAATTCCATAAAGATATTATTTCTTTGATAAGTAAAAGAAATATCAATAACAAAAAAGTCTTTTTAATTTTTACTTCTTGCCTTGATAAAGCAAGTTTTGCAAGTAGCATTAAAAAAGAGTTATTGAGATTTAATAATAAAATAATTGGAGTATATCACACTAAAGGTTTTACAACATTTGGTCCTTTAAAACTTTTTGGTGGCGTTAATAAAAATAGACCAAACGAAAGTGATTTTGTTAATTTAGATTTATTTCTTGAAAAATACTTATTTTTGGCCAAATAGTTAAGTTTTGCAGGCTTTTTAAATAAAAATCAAAAAATATCTAACATAATCGTTAGATATTTTTTGGGTTAATTTTTACTTAAATCTTATTAAATTACGTTAATATAATTTTCAATTAAAGTATCAACAATTGAATCACTTAAACCAATCATTGGTACATAAATTATTTTTGATTTTAAAATCTCGCTAGCTTTTTTAAAGATGTTTCCGGCTGGAATTATAACGTCAGCTCGATCAGGCTTCATATCATATCTAGCCATTCTTTGAGAAGGAGTGTATTTACTTAATTCATTATATAAAGAGTTAAGATCATCAACTGTTAAATAGTTTAAATCTTTTTTGTTTGATTTTTTCTTGCTCATTTTCCAATAGCGGTTAATATTTCCGCCAGTTCCGACAATATCTAAAGCCCCATATTTATCATGATATGAATCAAGAAGATCTTCATAGCGTCCCCAAGTTTCTTTTTTATCTTTGTGAGCTAAAATTCTAAGAGTACCAAGTTCGAAAGAAGTGCTTTCAATGGCTTTTCCTTTAGAAACTAAAGTAACTTCGGTTGAGCCTCCTCCAACATCAATAAAAACATATTTATCATCGTCAAGTTTAAAATCTTTAGCGATTTTAGAGATTGTTTTTGCTTCGGTTTCTCCATCAATTATAGAAATTTGAACGCCAGTTTCTTTTCTAATTCTTTCAATTACTTCAGTACCATTTTTTGCTTCTCTCATAGCGCTTGTTGCAAGACAAGAATAAGAAACAACATCATATATATTCATTAAATCTCTAAAAGAAGAAATACATAATGAAAGTTGATGAATTTTTCTTTCTGAAAGTTCGCCGATAGAATAAACATCGACTCCAAGTCTTAAAGGAACACGAACTTTATTAACTTCAACCGCCTCAAGTTCACGATTTTCATTATAAAAAGCGTCTTTAATTACAAGACGAGCTCCATTTGTACCAATATCAATACCAGCATAATAACCACTCTTCATTTATTAAACCTCATTTATTTGTTTTGCTGTAATAATTATACAACTCTTCTTGAGAGCGGAAAGGCTTATCATCATTAATATATCTTTCATATTCATCTTTGCCATTAGCAATAACGCCTTTTACATTATCTTTTAAACCTCTATTTACAATCATAATAAGTTCTTTTTTGATGTCTTCATCATAAACAGGAGTAATAACTTCAATACGGTTATATAAATTACGTGGCATCCAATCGGCTGAACCCATATAAACGAGTGGATTTCCAGCGTTTTCAAAAACAAAAATACGAGAATGTTCAAGATAACGATCAATTATAGCGTGAATTGATATATTTTCGCTAACTACAGGAAGATTAGGGACAAGAGAAGAATTACCTCTTATAAGTAAATCAACTTTTACGCCTTTACTACTGGCTTCATAAAGCAATTTAACCATGGCTTTATCAGTAATATGATTAATTTTGATTTTAATACCACTTGGTAAGCCAGCATTATGATTTTTAATTTCATTTTTTATTAAGCGTTCAAAAACAGATTGCATGTGTAAAGGGGAAACGAGCAAGTTTTTAAAATTATGCTTTTCATAAGGATTTGCGATATAACTAAAAATTTCTTTAACTTCATTAACAATTTTAGGGTTAGAAGTGAAAAGTAGACAATCAGTATAGGTTTTAGCGTTTCCTTCATGGAAGTTGCCTGTTGAAATAATTGCAATATCTTTTCCATTTTTAACTCTTATATAAACAATTTTTCCATGAACCTTAAAGCCTTCTTTACCTGTTAAAACATCAACACCAGCATCTTTTAAAGTTTGTGAGATTAAAATGTTACTTGATTCATCAAAGCGAGCTAAAAGTTCAACCATACAGGTTACTTTTTTGCCATTTTTAGAAGCGTTAATTAAAGCTTGAATGACTTTACTATCTTTTGCTGCTCGATAAATTGAGGCTTTAATTTCATTTACATTTGGTGAAATTGCGGCTTCTTGTAAAACATTAATGAAGGCATTAAAAGATTCATAAGGAACATGAACTAAAATATCTTTTTTGGAAATTATATCTATTAAAGAAGGAGTGACCTTAAAAGCTTTTTCAAAAGATTGAGGCCATTCTGGATATGATAAACCGGCAATGTTTAAACGTGGAAATTTCATTAAATCTTTATTGTTATGATATTTTCCACCTTTTGTAATAATGTCAGTATCATCAATTTCAAGTTTTTTAATTAATTTTTCTTGAAGATCTTTTGGCATTCCTTCACCAAAAACTACACGGACTGGGATACCTTTTTTTCTTTCTTTAACAGCTAAAGAAATACTTTTTAAGACGCCTTCTTCAGGATCTGATTCAATTTCCATTTCAGCATCTTTTGAAAATTTAAAAGCGTAAGCTTCAAATTTTAGATATGGTAAGTTTTTAAAAATATAATCAAGATTTAAACGAACAACATCATCAAGATAGATATAGTAGTGTTTATTGTCTTTACTAGGTAGAGCAATAAAACGTCCACAATGAGAAGTAGGAAGAGCGATAAGAGCATAGCAATTTTTGTCTTCCTTATTGTTAAGTGGCTCACTCATTTTAATCGCTAAATAGATGTGTGTATCGTTGACGCTAGAAAAATCAGCTTTTTTAGAAAGAATTAGAGGATTGATATCTAAAGAAATATTTTTAACAAAATAACTTCTTAAATATTCTTTTTGCTCTTCATTAACTGTTAAATCATCAAGCAAGATAACATCCTTATTTTTAAGTTCTTCAAAGACTTTTTTACTTGCTTCGTTATATTCTTTTGAGTAGTCAGAAACAAGAGAATAAATCTTTTTTAAAGTGGATTTTGCAAGGTTTTTCTCTTTTTTAAAGTCTTTTGAAGTGTTTTCTGCAATACGTTTTAAGGTAGCAACTCTAACTTTATAAAACTCGTCGAGGTTGCTTGAATATATTCCTAAAAATGAAAGTCTTTCATAAAGTGGGACATTATTATTTTGAGCTTCTTTTAAAATACGGTAGTTAAAATAACACCATGAAATATCTCTTTCAACGTAATTAGATTCATTTAATTTAATAATAATTCTTTTTCTTTTTGCTGCTTTTTCCATATCTTTATTATTTTATAAATTACCTTCTCTCTTGTAAAAGAATGAATTGTAAATTTTTATAGAAAAATAATGAGAAATAGAATCAGAAGATTATAGCCATAATTAAAATGAACATTTATAAATGATACTAATTAAAAGCGGTTTAGTCTAATTTAAGATCTAGAAATAATAATTTTCAAAACACTGAATTAAAACCTTTCAAAACACTGAAACAAAACATTTCAAAACACTGAAAATGAATAAGCATTTAATTCAGAAAATTAAGTATTTGCTTTATCAAAGATAGTAAAATCGTTATAAAATCTACTTTTTTACAATATTTTTATAGTTTAATCCCAAATTTTTAGTACTTGTTATTACTTTTCAAAACACTGAATCATAATCTTTCAAAACACTGAATTAAAACTTTCAAAACACTGAATTTGATTGTTTTTAAGCAAATAGATATTTATAATATGGATATGATGATTAAAGATGGCTTATATAAAAATAGAATTATTGAAAAAGTTCTTGAACTTAAAATGAAAACTTCTGGATGTGTGTTAGTTAATGGTCCAAAATTTTCAGGCAAAACAACATTATGCAAAAGATATGCTAAATCGATAACTTATTTAAGCGATAATAATACATTAATGGTTATCAAAGGAAATCCTAGATTGGCTATAGAAGGCGATAAACCACATTTAATTGATGAATGGCAAAGGTGTCCAGATGTGTGGAATCAAATTAAAAAAGATTTGGATGATGAATATGTTTTTGGAAAGTATTTAACAACAGGTAGCACCATGCCACTTAATAGTTCAGAGATATTACATTCTGGTGCTGGAAGAATAGTCGATTTAAATATAAAGCCATTCACTCTTTATGAGTCAGAAGAATCTTTTGGCATTGTATCAATAGAAGATTTGTTTCATGGTGGAGATAATTTCAAAACTTTGCTTGAAAACGATAATCCAATTACTTTATTTGATATTGCCTTTTTAATTTGCCGTGGCGGTTGGCCTTTATCCGTTTGTTCAGAAAAAAGCATTTCTTTGATAATTACAGACAATTATTATTCAGGTTTATTTAGAGAGAATAACGAATATAATGACTTTTACAAGAATAAAAATATAGATTTATTAAAACTGATTTTAAAATCCTATGCTCGTAACATATCTACACAAGCCAAAAAAACTACCATGATAAATGATATTTTAGAATCTGGCGAAAGAAGCAAATTAGACGAAAACACTTTTAATGATTATGAGACTATATTGAAAAAGTTATTTTTAATATATGATATGCCTTCATATAACATCAATTTAAGATCTTCGGTAGCAGTAAGGTGTGCTCCGACTAGACATTTTATTGATACATCTATTGCTTGCGAAGCACTTAATATTAAACCTGATGATTTATTAAATGATATTAAATCTTTTGGTCTTTTCTTTGAAGACTTTGTTGTAAGAGATGTCTCAGTTTATGCTGAAAGTATTGGCGCTAGTTTAAAACATTATAGGGATAGCAGCGGTCAAGAAGTCGACATAATTGTTCAATTACCAAATGGTGAATTCGGTGCGATAGAAGTTAAAATTAATAGTCCTGAAAATATTCAAGATGGAATTAGATCTCTTACTAGATTTGAAGACAAATTAGTTCGAGCAAAAGCAAAACTTCCTAAATTTAAAGCAATTATTACTTCAAGTGGAGCTTGCTATAAAAACGAAGAAGGTATCTTTATTATTCCAATTAATTGTTTAAGACCTTGAATTTAGCATCTTAATTTAACATTAAAATGTCTTAGACATTTTCAAATATGTCTAAGACATTAATTATGTCCATGACCATGTCCTAGAGGTAAGTAGTAATGTCAAAAATTACGATTAAATGCGTATTTTTTTAAGAATATTTATAAACAGTTAAATTAAATGTGATTATTTTTTATATAAATCCTTATTAACAATCCATTCACCTCTAAAATCATCGCCTTCACGATATATAAAGTTTTCTTCTTTTAATTTTTTAAGAGCACGTGATACTGTTTTCTCACTTTTATTGATATTAGCGGCTATTTCTTTAATTTTAATTGTTGAATTTTTTATAATTTGCCTTAAAACTTTGGTTTCAGTATCGTTTAAATCAAAAGTTGAATATTTTAATGATAAAGGTCTATAAAAAATAAATTTAAAGCCTGATTTTGTGTTCTCGTACTTATATGGTACCGAAAATTCTTTACATAATTTAAAAGTTGTTTCAAATCCATAACCAAAAGATTCAATCTGACACGTTTTAAATAAAACGTGAATAATCTTAGGATTCAACATAATTGGTTCTTCATGGTTGTATGCAAAATCTTCAGGAGTGTATCCTAATGGAAAGTAGCCAGGACTATATATTGTTACACGGTCTTTAAAAACATCAATTTCAAAAGTAGTCGAACTTCTATAACGAGCATGACTAAAAGCGTTAACTATAATCTCTCTTAATGCTTCTTTAGGAATCTCTGGAGTTTCTTTTCTCAAAGGTGAACCATCTAAAGTTACGTTCCAATTTATTGCGTTTAAAACATAAGAAATTCCTTTTTCAATACAAGTGAAGATATTACCTTCAAAATATTCAAGTTTTAAAAATGTTTCTTTTGTTTCTGACGCAAAAGTGGCTAATTTAAGAGTTATTGGATTTAAGGATGAAAATAATACGTTACCTGCATTATTGAGGTTTTGGTTACCTTTAGCAATTAATCCTAACTTTTTTAAAACTTCATAGGAATTAGTATATTTAAAATGAAGTCGTTTGTTTTCGTAACCTTTATTAATCATCTTTTCAAGTAAAGCTTCATCTATATCGTTTATACTAGTAAAAGAATCTTCGTTCTCCCATATAGAATAATTTTTTTGAATATTAAGAAAAAATTTTTCAAGTTCCTCATTTGTCATTAATCGATCTTGATCTGAAAATCTTAAATAAAATTTACCATTAGCTGAATATGGAATTCTTTCTCCACTAAAAGATACTTCTATAAAAGTGTTATTCTCATCGTCGTTTCTCTTTTCAACGTTATAGAAACACTCTGGTTTGATTTGTTCTCTTATTTTATTTGAGATATCTCTTAATGTATCTTTTTCAATTTTTTGTCCTACGACTTCGCCATTGTCTTTTACACCAAAATAAATAACGCCATGTTGATGCTTGTTTAAAATAGCAGATATGGATTGAAGCGCCTCTTTTAATTCGCTGGTACTTTTTTTGAATTCGATGGTTTCTGTTTCTCTTCCAATAATCATAAAAATTTCCTTTAAATAAATATAAGATTTTAATAGAAAATAATAAAGAGAAATGTCAAGGACATTTTCAAAAATGTCTTAGACATTATTTATGTCCATGACCATGTCCTAGAGGTAAGAATTAATGGCAAAAATTACGATTAAATGCGTATTTTTAAGTATCAATTTATTTAGCGATTCAAAATAAGTAAAAAAAGTTTATTATTTGATCTTATTAAATTATTATTTCAATTTTGTTAGTGTATTTAACTTAAAAAATTCCGTTAACTTTAATTATTTAAGAAAAGTTATTAAAATAGTTTAGGTAAAGGAAAGAAAATATGGATTATATAAAATATATTAGAAATATAGTTGGTCATAAGGAAATCATGGCTATAGGAGTAGCTATTTTAGTATTGAATGAGAAAGATGAGGTTCTTCTAGAAACAAGAAGTGATAATGGAAAATATTCTTTTCCAGGTGGAGCTTTAAATATGGGCGAAAAGGTTAAGACTGGCGCTATAAGAGAGACTTATGAAGAAACTGGAATAAAATTTAATGAAGATGAAATAAGTTTACTCGGTATTTTTTCTGGAGAAGAAGGAAGAATGGAATATCCTAATCAAGATGTAACTTATTATACTGATGTTATTTTTCTTGGAAGAGTAGATTCAACAAAAGTTAAAATTTCATCTCAAGATGGTGAAAGTAAAGAAATTAAGTTCGTTCCATTTGATAAAATTGATTTTGACAATTGTTTAAGAATGGACCAAAGAGTGTTAAAGAGCTATTTTATTGATAAAAATAGAGATGTAGTTGTTGATTGATATGAACGATAAAATTACAAAATGCATCCTTTCAAACATGTGTATGGTTTATAAAGGTGAGAGGATTTTGGTTATTGATCGAGTTAAATCTGATTGGCCAGGTCTTTCTTTTCCAGGAGGACATGTTGAAAAAGGAGAAACACTTGAAGAAAGTGTAATTCGTGAAATTAAAGAAGAAACTGGTTTAACTCTTCACTCAGTTAAATTTTGCGCTATTAAAGAGCGGGACTGGGGTGATAACGTTCGCTATTTAGGCTTACTTTATAAAAGTGATGATTTTAGTGGTGAAATTAAAAGTAGTGAAGAAGGAAAAGTCTTTTGGATAAATAAAAGTGAGATTAATAACTATAAATTGTCTGATGATTTTTTAGAGTTATTTGAACTTATCGAGAAAAATTAGTATGAAAAAGATTAATATATTAGCTTTAGGTAGTAGTATTACTAAAGGTTATGGTAATTTTAATGTTTCTTATGTAGAAATGTTAAATGAATATAATGATGAAACGGTTAAATTTGAAGTCTATAAAGAGGCAGTTAACGGAACTTGTTTAGCTAATCGAAAAGCTGACTCTTATCTAGCAAGAGTTAAAAAGATAGATCTAAATATCTTAAAAACTTTTAATTATGCTTTGATTCAACTTTCTACAAATGACTTACACTTATTTAATAATAAGTACGATTTAGATAATGAAAGAACAACTTTTGGAGCAATTGTTAATATAATCGAATATTTAAGAAAGAACTCAGAAGCTAAAATTGTTTTCTATACATGTTTTACAAAGATAAATAAGAAATATGAAAGCATGATAGAAAGATTAAAATCATTAGCTGTTATTTATCATTTTGATGTTATTGATTTTTATAATGATGCAAATATGAGAAACGCCACCTTTAAAAAGATAATGTCTGATGGCATTCATCCAAACAAAGAAGGCTATATTTTAATGACTAAAGAGCTGATTGAATATTTTAAATCAAATAGTAAAGATTAAAAATGCTGTTAAATATACAACTTTTGCGGGATTTTTACCTTAAACTAGACTTTTCTTTACAATTTGAAATTAAAATCAAAAAACGCGAAAATATTTAATATTCTGTCGATTTTTTCTTTACAATCTTCTTCTTTTATATAATGAATTTTAAAAATTACACAACTTAAATACCATCATTATCGTTAATAGTGATAATTTAATAATGAATTTAATCATTTTAAATTGTAAAATTAATTCATGAATGATTTTTTAATTTATTCGGTTGAAGATGATCATGAAATTGCAAATTTAATTAGAATTGCATTAAAGAAGAGCGATTTTGATGTTCGCTGTTTTGATGATGGTGAATCTTTCTTAAAGACATTTGAAATTAAAAAACCTAATTTAATACTTCTTGATTTAATGCTTCCAGGTATTCAAGGCAATGAAATTTTAAACATTATTCGTAAAGATATCGATAATGACAAGATACCAATAATTATTTTAAGCGCTAAATCGCTTTTAGAAGATAGAATAAGCGGACTTAATAATGGTGCAGATGATTATCTTGTTAAACCTTTTAATATCAAAGAACTAATTAGTCGAATTAACGTACATTATCGTAAATTTTTAAAAGATAAATTCATAATTAAACTCAAAGAGTTCACATTAGACATTAAAAACGAAAAATTTTATAAATTTGATAATCTTATTGATTTAACTTCAAATGAATTTAAGATTTTGAAATACTTGTTCTTAAAGCAAGGCAATGTTGTTTCTCGAGACGAATTGTATAATCAAATTTGGGGCACTAATAATAAAAATAATTCACGTAGTGTTGATATGCACATTAAATCAATACGAGCAAAAATTGGTGATGAGAATAAGAATTTTATTAAATCAATTTATGGTGGTGGCTATATTATTGAGAAATGATGCGACTTAAACGAACTTTTATAATTTTTTTATTTACCTTTGCTTTTATAGGAATTTCTCTTGTTGGACTTTTAGTTCCGTATTTTATTTTAGAAAATTCTTATAAAGAAACTTTAACAACCTTCTCTTTTAATATAAACGAAGTTTTAAATAGTGAAAATGAAGATGATATTATTGCTTTTTATAGTAACGATAAAGAAAAAGATATAGTTATTTTTAATGGAAGTGGAAATGTTGTTAAATCTACAAGCGAAATCGCTTTTGATTCAAATTATCTATTTAAATTAAAAAGCAATTTAGATCATATTATTTCTTTTTCCAATAAAAATGGAGGAACTGGTCTAGCCACTTGTTCTTATAACTTAAATAATAATTCTTATAATTTATATATTGTTTATTATGATTCAAGTTTTATTATTTTTAGGATACTTGTGATAGTAATTCCAATAATTTTATTAATTTTAGGTGCTTTTTGCGTGGTTTTTGAATATGTTAAGTCAAAAAAAGAAGCGGCTTATTTAAAATACCAAGTCAGAAAATTACGCAATATTGTTAATATTCAAACCATGGTTGAATACGATAATGATGTTGAAAATTTAGCAAATATATTAAAAGATACAAGACGAGAACTTGATAGACAGTTAAAGAATAATTTTTTAAGTGAAAAGAAGTTAAACTTCATTTTGGATTCAATTGAACAAGGTATTTTAGTTGTTAATTTAGATGGATTAATTATTCTTTCTAATAAAAAAGGAAGAGACATAATTCACATAGAAAGAAATGATAAAAAAATTATCGATAATCCTTTAACTCATGATATTTTAGTTAATGTTAAAGTTGTTTCTTCGTTAAACCGACCACTCTTATTTAATAAAGAAATCGATGGAAAAATCTTTGAATTTAATATTAATAATATAGATGATTCTTTTAATGAAAACTCAAATGTAAGCAGTGTTTCAATTTTAATTGTTGATATTACTGATAAATTTAATAGTGAAAAGATGAAAAGAGACTTTTTTGCTAATGCCGCTCATGAATTAAAATCGCCTTTAACGACTATTTTAGGTTATCAAGAATTAATCAAAGATGGGGTATTAACAAGTAATGAAGAAATTAAAACTGCTAATGAAAAGACAATTAAAGAGAGCGAAAGAATGAATAAGCTTATTATGGAAATGCTTGAACTTTCTTCGCTTGAAAATAATAATTTAAGACCAATTGAAAAAATTGATGTCATGAAAGAACTTGATCATATTTTGCTTATGCTTGAAGAGCAAATTAAGGCAAAACATATAAAAGTGATCAAAAATTACCAAAAACTAATCTTAAAGATTAACAATGAAGATTTTTATAATCTTTTTAAAAATATTATCGAAAATGCGATTAGATACAACAAAGTCAATGGCGAAATCGTAATTACAATTGATACAACAAACCATAAAATTTCAATTAAAGATAGTGGAATTGGGGTAAGTGATGAAAACAAATCCCGTATTTTTGAAAGATTTTTTAGAGTCGACAAAGCAAGAAGTAGGGAAAATGGTGGCACTGGTCTAGGCTTATCAATTGTTAAATATATTTGTAATTATTATGAATATAAGATTGATGTTAAAAGTAGTTTAGGAAAAGGTTCCGAATTTACAATTACCTATTAATTTCTTTACATTTTAAAAAATAAAATAAATACGATAAATATCGTGATAATTAGTTGTTTCGGTTTCAAAATATTTTTAATTGTAAATTTTTTTGCTTGAATTGTAAGCGCTTACATTTATAATTAAAGTATCTTAAAAACTTTTTGAAGGAGGATTTATAATGAAAAAATCAAAAGGTTTATTTACGTTAAGCGCTGCCATAATCTGTGCATGTACAATGACAGCATGTGGTGGTAATGCTAATGACGAAATTAAAAATACAAATAAAGATATCATTAGTGAAGCTCAAACATTATCAAGAGATGATCTTTTCAAAAAAGCTGCTGAAGAAATTGGCGGCGGCCAATTAAAATTCATCGGAACTTCATCCAGATTTAAAAATGCTATCGAAGGATTTAAAGCTGAATTAACAAAATATAATGCTGCTTGCGCTAATATGTCAATTACTACTGATACAGCAGTTGATGGTGAAATTTATGCTAAATTATGTGGCGAAATTGATAATGGTTTAACAACAGGTTACGATGCAGCCCTTGTCCAAGATGGTTATCAATTACAAGCTTTAGGTATTAGTACTGGAAAATTCTTAAACTACATTCCAAAAGAATGGAGTGATGCTAAAGATACCGATAAGACCAAAAACGCTAACCCATTCTCACTTCAATATAATATGAAAACTTGGATGGTCAATAATGGTGGAAAAGGAGCAGATGTTGTAATTGATAATATTTGGGATATTACACAAGCTAAATTTAAAAACCATATCCATACCATGGATCCAAATAATGAAAATGTTAATAGAGATTGGCTTATCATGTTAACAAAAGATGAATGGTGTGATGCTCTTGAAGATGCATTCAATGCTTCAACTAATGATAATAAGTCATTAGACATGGCAAAATATGATAAATATGGCGACCAAAAATATGCTTATGCTTTTATCGAAAACTATTTAAATAATGCAGTATTTTATGGTGATGATGGCGCTGCACGTGATGCATTCATGAAAGATGAAGGTGGACTTGGCTGGATTGTTTATTCTAAGATTGCTTCCATTCAAGAAACTGCCAGTATTACAAAGAAAAACATTACAATTGCCGCTTTAGGTAAAGATATTAGTGATGGAGCAAATCCTGGTGATTCAAAAATCGCTGGTTTTGGTGGATTTATGTATAAACATTATTTGCAAATTATGCCATATACACAACATCCATGGACATCCTGTGCATTCATCAATTACTTAAGTACAACTAAAGAAGGATATGCTGCTTGGGGTAAAGATATTGGTGATTATCCATCAATGCCATCAATTAATGTTGATAGAACAAAGTTTGGTCATGGTACATTAGAAAACTATGAATTCACACAAAAAGATGATGGCGAAAACGTCTTCCCTTGCTTAAATGACCCAGCTTCAAGTTGGTGGGAAGATAAAGCAAATGTTGTAGTAGAAGATCCTGCTTTTATCGTTACAGAATACACAAACGTCAATGCTTTCATTAAAGACGTTATCGCAAGCAAAAGTAATTTACATTTATAGACGTACTTTGCGGGTAAAAAATTTACCCGCAAAGTTTTATATTATTGGAGTTAACTTATGGAAAATACGTTTAATTTAGATTCCATGAAATTAAAAGCAAAAAAAGCAATGAATAGAGGCTTAAGCTTTTTTGGTTTACCTGCTAATTCCATTTTAGTTATTTTTGGTGTTTTGCTTTTAATTTTAACCTTTGTCCCATTGATATATGTTGTAATCGATTCATTTACAGTACATGTCATGGAAGCTCCATCTCTTGGACTTGCTGCAGGTAGTTTTACCTTTGCGCATTGGCAAGAGGTATTTGCTGGGAAAAACAGCATAAGTTATTTCTGGGAACCACTTGGGAATTCACTTCTTGTTTCTGTTTTATCTTGTATTTTTGCCATTCTTTTTGGTGGAGCGGTTGCATATTTAGTAACTAGAACTAATATGCCTTTTAAAAAGTTTGTTTCTAGTGTTTTTATTTTTCCTTACATCATGCCTCAATGGACATTAGCACTTTTCTGGAAAAACTTTTTCATTTCAACAAATTGTGCTGGTGGATATGTTGGCGAATTGCAAGCCTTAACTGGGTTTGCTTCACCTGAATGGTTAGTTTATGGTGCATTTCCTATTTCACTTGTTTTAGGATTACACTATGCACCATTTGCTTATATTTTAATTGGTGGAATTTTAAGAAATATGGATGCTAACTTAGAAGAAGCAGCAACAATTTTAAATATTCCACGTCATAAAATATTCACTCATATTACAGTTCCAATTTTAAAACCTGCAATTTTAAGTACGATTTTGCTTGTTTTTTCAAGCGCAATGAGCTCTTATCCTGTTGCAACGACTTTAGGTAAGCCAATTAATTATCAAGTTTTAGCTACTCAACTTAATGTCATGCTACAAGGTGGACGATATTCTGGTGAAGCTGGAATGGGAGCTATTATTTCTCTTGTTTTAATTGCAATTGGTGTTGTTATTCTTTTACTTAATAATGCAACTACTGGAAGCCGTAAACAATATACAACGGTTAGTGGAAAGAGTGGTCAAGTCAGTAAGAATAATCTTGGAAAAGTTGGAAAATGGGTCGTAGCAGTTATTTTAGCAATTATCGTTTTATTCTTCTGCATTGGTCCAATGGTTTCGTTTATTTTTGAATCATTATTACCAAATTCGGGTGATTACTCAATTGGCTTTACAACTAAATGGTGGACTTCTCAAGAAGTATTAAGAAATGGATATAAAGGTGTATTCTACTCTCCAGAAATTTGGTCTGCACTTGGTGGATCAATTGCTTTGTCTCTTGTTTGCTCACTATTTGCTGGAACATTTGGTTTACTTATTGGTTATGCAGTTAGTAAAAAGAGAAAGAGTACACTTGCTCAAGGTGTTAATAGTTTAGCTTTCTTACCTTATTTATTGCCTTCAATTTCTCTTTCTGCAATCTTCTTTATGGTTGGTTTAAATATCAAGTGGTTATATGCAACTCCTTTCTTACTTTGTGCAATTGTTGGTGTTGTTAAATATATACCATTTGCAAGTAGAAGTAGTTTAAATGCAATGCTTCAACTTAGTAATGAAATTGAAGAAGCAGCAATGATTCAAAACATTCCATGGTGGAAGAGAATGGTTCGAATTGTCTTCCCAATTCAAAAATCAAGTTTCTTAAGTGGCTACTTATTACCATTTATTAGTTGTATGAGAGAACTTTCACTATTTGTTCTTATAGCTCCAACTGGAATGCTTCTTACAACACTTATGTTCCAACTTGAAGAAACTGGTTTACCAGCACTTGAAAATGCAGCTAACTTAATTCTTGTTGTTGTTATTTTGATCTTTAACTGGTTAATCAACAAGATTACTGGTGCTAGCTTAGATAAAGGTATAGGAGGTTAATTAAATGCCTACAATAGATTTAGTAAATGTTACAAAAAGATGGGGAGATTTCTATGCTGTAGATAATTTAAATCTCCATATTGATGATTATTCTTTTATTACACTTCTTGGTCCTTCTGGATGTGGTAAAACAACTACATTAAGAATGATTGCTGGTCTTGAAACTCCAACAAGTGGAAAAATTTATATCAATGGTGTACCCGTTTTTGATAGCGAACTTGGAATTAATATTCCAGCTAGCAAAAGACATGTTGGGTTCTTGTTCCAAAACTATGCTCTTTGGCCACATATGACCGTACAAAAAAATATTGAATTTGGTCTTCAAAATTTAAAAGAGTATATGCCTGTAATTGATAGTGATTATACTCAATATAAAAATGATTTAATCTTATTTAATAACGCTTCTAAAGTTGTTGAAATTATTAAAGAAAATATCGATAAAAAAGGCAAAGTCGATAAGAGAAGAGCTTTAATTGCAATTATTGATAATTTCAAGGTTTCAATGTTTTCTGCAAAGAAAATCTTTGACTTAAATCTTGAGGAAAAAACTCCAGAAGAAGTTAAAAAAATTTGTGAAAACAAGATTAAAGAAACTAATGAAAAAATTGATAATATTGTTAAAAAATGTGAAGAAAAAGGTATTGATCTTAATTTAGATGGTTATGTTTTAGCTGATTCTGAACTGGCTGAAGATTATATATCAGTTAAATTAATTTACGATATTATTAAAGATTATAAGACTCTATTAACTTATCTTGATAAAGCAAAAGAAGAAAATGTAAAGCCTGTTAAATATATTATGAGAAAAACAAATGTCTCATATAAAACAGCAAAAACGTTATTAGACTTTGCAACTTCTATTGTTTCAAAAAATGATGAGGAAAAAGAAGAAGAAGTACAAAGAGAACTTAAATTTTATAGTAACGAAATTGAAAGAGTTAAAAGTTATTATTTAAATAATGGTTTCCATCTTAATGAAAAAGGCGAAAAAATTCCAACTATTGATTATGAAAATAAATCATGGGATGGTAAAAAAGTTCACTTAATTAAATTAAGAGGCTTATCAAAAGAAGAAATTGATCTTAAAGTAAGACATGTTTCCCGTGTTGTTAAAATTGGCGAATTCATGGATCGTTATCCTAGTGAATTAAGTGGTGGACAACAACAAAGAGTTGCAATTGCTCGTACCCTTGCTCCAGGACCAAAAGTATTATTTATGGATGAACCACTCTCTAATCTTGATGCTAAGTTACGTCTTGAAATGAGAAGTGAACTTAAACGTTTGCATCTTGAAACAGGATCAACTTTCATTTACGTTACTCATGATCAACTTGAAGCTATGACTCTTGCTACAAAGATTTGTCTTATTAATAATGGCGTTTTACAACAATACGATGCACCTCTTGATGTTTATAAAAAACCTAAGAATATCTTCGTTGCTGACTTTGTTGGCTCTCCTGCTATTAACTTTGTTGAATGCTTTGTAGAACAAGGAGCTGATAAACGTATTAAACTTTCCTTCTTAAATAACCTACATTTTGAATTTAATCCTTTAAGTGATGTTAATCTTGAAGAATTAAGAAAAGAAAGAGACGAAGAATTTAAGAAAGAGGAAGAAGAAAAAGCTAAACTCAAAGACAATAAGAAATTCGTCGAAAAAGGAAATAAAGACAAAGATTTTGTTTTCGCTATCCAAAAAGTCACTGAAACAATGAGTTCAGATGAGGAAAAAGAAATCAAAGATAATGAATATATTATTGGCATTAGACCTGAATTTATTCGTTTATCTGATGAAGGAAAAGTGGAAGGTGAAATTTATAGTGCACTTCCTTCAGGTATGGAAACAATTGTTAAAATTAGAGTTGGTGAATTCTTATTAACAAGTGTTATATTTGGCGGAGTCGATTATAAAGTCGGAAGTATTTGTCGCTTTGATTTTGTCGGAAAAGAAATTTTACTTTTTGATAGAAAGAGTGGCAAATTAATCGCTCAAGGCGGATTAGAATAAAATTCTTTAAGGGGCGTTAAAACACGCCCCTTTTATAAAAATTATTGATTTTTGCGGGGTTTTTACATGAATATTAATGCTTTAAATAACTTTAATGTTTGGAAAAATAAACTTAATGATATCTCTAAAACAGACTATCAAGAACTTTTAAAAATGAATGAAGATAACATCAACGATTCATTTTATAAAGATCTTTCCTTTGGCACTGGTGGACTAAGAGGAAAGATGGGTTTAGGAACTAATCGTATAAATCAATTTACAATTTATAAAGCAACAAGAGGAGTTGGTTTATATTTAAAAACTAAATTCAATAAACCAAGCGTTGTAATTGGCTATGATTCTAGAAATCATTCAAGAGAATATGCTTATATTAGTGCAAACGTTTTTGCTAATTTAGGAATTAAAGTTTTTATATTTAATGAACTTATACCAACTCCTGTTGTTAGTTTTTCAATTCGTTATTTAAAAGCTAGTGCAGGAGTAATTTTAACGGCAAGCCATAACCCAAAAGAATACAATGGCTATAAAGTTTATAATGATGGAGGGAATCAAATTACTTTAGAAGAAGCAAATGCAATTATTGCTAAAGTTAGTGAAATTGACCCTCTTGATGAATATTTAAAATTTACATCTTTAAGCAAAGACAGCTCTTTTCTCATTAACGAAATAGAAGAAACTCTTATTGAAGATTTTATTAAATCGACGAAAAAAACCTCACTTTTAGAGACTTTTTCAGAAAAAAGAATCAAAATTGTCTATACTCCTTTAAACGGAGCAGGTTATAAATTAGTACCACAAGTTTTAAAAGAGTGTGGTTTTAAAAATTTACTAGTTGTTAAAGAGCAAGCAAGTCCTGATGGAAATTTTCCAACCTGTCCTAAACCAAATCCTGAACTAAAAGAAGCAATGGAACTTGGCATAAAACTTGCTAAATCTTCTAATAGCGATCTTTTAATCGCTACTGATCCTGATTGTGATAGATGTGGGGTTGGAGTGCGTTATAATGATGACTTTATTCTTTTAAATGGAAATGAAGTAGCAATATTAATGCTTTATTATTTAATTAAAGTTAAAGGCAATTTAAGCGATAAAGAAATCGTAAGAAGCATAGTTTCAACTTCCTTTGTTGATAAATTAGCTAAAGCAAATAATATCAAAGTAAAAGAAGTTTTAACTGGCTTTAAATATATTGGCGAAGAAATGAATCGCCTAGAAAGAAATAATAAATTAGATAATTATCTTTTTGGTTTTGAAGAAAGTTATGGATATTTAACTAATAAAGAAGTTCGCGATAAAGACGCAGTTAATGCTTCTTTGTTTATTGCTGAAATGAGCGAATATTATCGTCGTAATGGACATTCTTTAATTGATGAATTAAAAAATATATATACTAAATTTGGCTACAACAAAACAATTTTACTTACTGAAGAATTAGATGGTGAAAGTGGCTTAATACGCATTGATAAAATTGTTCAAAATTTAAGAGAAATGTCTTTTGAAAAACTTTCTGAATTATTTTCTGAAAATGTTTTGTCTAAAGAAGATTATTTAATATCAAAGTGTTTTTATAAAGAAAGCACAACCGAGATTTTATTACCTAAAAGTAATGTTCTTATTTTTAAGTTCGAAGATGAGACACGTTTTATGATAAGACCTAGTGGAACTGAACCAAAAATAAAGTGTTACATCGAAGTTAATGATAAAGATGAAGAAAAATGTAGTGAAAAATTAAAAAGATATTCAAAGCTCTTCAAGAAAGTGGTTGATGAGTTATGAAAAAGATATATGAATTAATTCCGCCATTAAAAGAATATGTTTGGGCTGGAGAGAATCTTAAAAAATATAAAAAGACCGAGCTAGGGAAAATATCTGAGAGCTGGGAACTTTCTTTTTTAAAAGGTGATGAGACAAAGTTAATATATGACAATCAAGAAATAACAATAAGTGAATTTATAGAAAAAGAAGAAATAAAAAAATATATTAATCCAAAACTTAAAAATCTTTTAGTTAAACTTATTGATTCAAGTCAATCTCTTTCAATTCAAGTTCATCCTAGTGATGAATATGCTTTAAAATATGAAAATTCGCTTGGTAAAACTGAAATGTGGATCATTTTAGAAGCTGAAGAGAACTCGTATATTAATCTTGGCTTTAATAAAGATGTTTCAAAAAGCAATTTTCCAGAGCTAATAAAAGATGATTCGATTTTAAAGTGTTTAAATAAAATTTATGTTAAACCAGGTGATGTATATTTAATAAAACCAGGTACAATTCATGCAATAGGAAAAGGAATCACTTTGTTAGAGATTCAAGAAAGCAGTAAATTGACTTATAGAGTTTATGATTTTAATAGAGTCGATAATAGTGGAAATAAAAGAGAACTGCATGTTAATAAAGCAATGGATGTTTTAAATTTTTCTCGATTAGAAGTCAAAAATTTAAAAGAAGAGAAGGAGATTAAAACTGAATATTTTGTTGTTAAAGGTGATGTAGTAAATGAAGAAAAAGAAGTTGAAATTTCTAAAGCTTCAATAATTACGGTTATAGATGGTGAAGGTAAAATTGATGAATTAAACGTAAGTAAATATAAAAGTTATTTAATCTTGCCTTCCAAGAAGCTATTTTTTAAGGGACGTTTTAAATATTTCTTAACTAGTGTCTAAGACTACACCATATTAATTTTTGATATAAATATTCGATTTAAAATCTAAAATTTTTAAGAAAAAGATATAAATTATTTAAAAACATTGCAAATCTCAAATATTTTGCTGTTTAATCTAGATTTTCGTTATTTTTATCGTCATCATTATTCTTTAACTTATTTTGCACATTAATTATTTCAAAGATGATACATGCCGTAAATATAGGTAGTTCAATGGCGATAATATAAGCAACGTTTTCTATAAAGAAAAACAAAATAAAATTGATAATTAAAATAACAATTAAAGCAATAAAGTAATAAAGTTTTTTCATCTCGATTTACCTCAAAAATATTTTAATACTTATTGAAGCACACAAGTTATTTTTTATTGACTTTTTGAATATCAAAACAGAAAATGAATTAGAGTTTTATATGCAAAATTTATTAAAATCCCTGCAAAACTCAGACGAAAATTTCAAATAAAGCTTAATAAAGTGCAGAAAAAAAGCTTAACACGTTTATTCATGCTAAGCTTTATTTTTTAAAAGTGGCCTCCTAGGCAGGAGTCGAACCCGCAACCTCTTGGTTCGTAGCCAAACACTCTATCCAGTTGAGCTACTAGGAGTTTTTTTCTTTCATTTCTTCCTGAAAGCGAATTAAATTATATAACAAGAGCGCTATTTTGAAAATAGTTTTATTTAATATAAAAGAGTTAAGCAGCTTATTAAGAAACCTATTACCTAACTTAATTTATTCTTATTTATTTGAAGAGATACAAATTTTAAAGCACAAGTAATTAAGTTTGATAAAAGTATAAGCGTCATAAAAGAATACAATTGAATCAATTTAAAATTTAGTAATTTCCTTTTAGCTAGAGGCACACTATTATCGCGATAATATCTTTTCTATCTAACCCAATTGATAATAGTCGATAATCTTGTTTAGGCATTATAAATCATTTATAATCTCTAAGGTTTGAAGGGAAAAATATGAAAGATATTACAAGTGAATTTGGAAGTGGAAAGATATTACCTTTAGTTTTTAAATTAACTATTCCAGCAGTTATAGCTCAACTTATTACATTTCTTTATAACCTTGTTGATAGAATGTATGTTTCTAATATTCAAGATATTAAAACTGAAGCATTAGCGGCTTTAGGTATAGTTTTACCAATTACCATAATTGTTCAAGCCTTTGCTAATTTAATTGGACTAGGTGCTTCTCCAAAAGCCAGCATGGCTTTAGGAGAAAATAATAAAGAAAAAGCTAATCGTATTTTTAATATTTCGACTCTTTTACTAGTAATTATTGGGATTATTTTAACTTTAATTTTATTTTTCTTTGCTGAACCAATTATTGTTTTATTTGGCTGTCCAGATAATTCGATAGTTTATGCTACTAATTATTTAAAAATTTATGCTTTAGGTAGTGTTTTTATAATATTGGTTCAAGGATTAAATCCATTTATTAGTGCTCAAGGTCATTCAATTTTGGCGATGGGAACAACACTTTTAGGCGCTATATTAAATGTAGCGCTCGACCCTTTATTTATTTTTACCTTTAATATGGGAGTAGAAGGAGCGGCGCTTGCTACCATTCTTTCTCAATTTGCTTCCTTTGTTTGGATTATAATTCTTTTCTTTATGAAAGGATCAACTTTTACTTTTAAGCTTAAAGAAATGAAATTTGATTTTTTAATAATTGGGTCAATTTTGTTTTTAGGTTTATCACCTTTTATCATGACTTTAACAGAAAGCATTATACAAATTGTTTTTAATGTTTGTCTTAAAATTGCAACTGGAGGAACAAGTAGCGCTTATACGGCAGCATTAACTATTATGCTTAGTGCATTACAATTAATATCTTTACCTTTAAATGGACTTGGTTATGGAATAGCCCCTTTTGTAAGTTATAACTATGGAAGAGGAGATGCTAAAAGATTAAAGAAAGGAATTATTTATACTTTTATTATTGGCTTAGTCTTTGATGTAATAATTTACACTATCTCAATGTCGGCTCCACAAATTTATGGCTATGTTTTTAGTGCAGATGAAGAAGTTATGAGTTTAATTAAAGCTTATACACCTCTATTTTTAATGGGAACAATTATGTTTGCTATTCAAATGACTTTACAGAATATAAATGTAGCTTTAGGGCAAGGAAAAACCGCTGTCTTTTTAGCGACCTTAAGAAAGGTTATTATTTTAATTCCTTTATGCTTTTTATTGACCTATACCGTTGGCTTTCAAGGCGTATATATGTCAGAAGGAATTGCTGATTTAGTTGCAGGAGTAATCACTGGTATAGTAATTTTTATTACTTTCCCTAGAGTAATTAATAAAAGAGCTAAAGAAGTCGAAGAGCAATTAAAACCTAAAAACGAATGAAAAACTTTTTGATTTGCAGGCTTTTTAAGTAAAACACGATTATAATCTAGGCGCTATATTAGGCTAATTTAAATAGCTATCTATTAGTTTTACTATTTTAACTAAGTGAATTTTATATCGAAAACGATCATTGTTGAATTACCTTTAAGAACTAACTACTTTTGATTTTTTACTAATATTTTTGGGATTATTTTACTAACATTTCTGGGATTAATTTAATAATATTTATGGGATTAATTTACTCATAAATTTGGGATTATTTTACTAATATTTTTGGGATTTTTATTGTTAATTGTTTTTTTAAATGATAAACTAGCAATATGAAAAAGACCTATATTCCAAGATTATTTGATGAAATTTTACGATTTGCTTTAGAAAGTAAAGGCGCTGTATTGGTAGTTGGCCCAAAATGGTGTGGTAAAACAACAACATGTGCAAGACATGCTAAAACAATAATAGAACTTCTGCCTTTAAAAACGAGATCTCAAATTATTGAATTTGCTAAAAATGCTCCTGATTTATTTTTAAATCAAGGAGAGAAACCAATTTTAATTGATGAATGGCAACTTATACCTTTTATTTGGAATGAAATTAAAATTCAAGTTGACAAAAATTGTGAATTTGGCGAATACATTTTAACAGGAAGTGTAACTAATAAATTATCATCAAGTATTAGTGCAGACGGATTAGACGAACATACTGGAAATGGTCGAATTTGTCGAAAAATGATGAGAACACTCTCTCTTTATGAAAGCGGCGAAAGTAATGGAACAATTTCTCTTTCTTCTTTAAAAAATGGAAATTTTAATTTTGGCGCTTGTGAGAAAAATATTTTTGACTATGCATTTTATATTTGTAGAGGTGGCCGGCCATTATCTATAGGAGAAAGCGAAAAAGTTGCTCTTGCGCAAGCTTATTATTATTTTGAGATATTATACCAAGATGATTTATTTACTTTTAAAGATTTAGCAATTAGAAAAAATATTTTAACATCGCAGAAAATATTACGCTCGTATGCAAGAAATATTGGTACTCAGTGTCCAGATTCTACAATTATTAATGACGCAAATATTGATGTAAAAACGTTTGAAAAGTATTTTTCAGCACTTCAAAGATTGTTTGTAATTGATGAGGTTTTAGCTCGGAATACAAATTTAAGAAGTAAAACAGCGATTAGAACGAAAAATACCAGATATTTTATTGATTCATCGATTGCTGTAGCTTCTTTAGGCCTTACGCCTCAATCAATATTTAAAGATATGAAATTATTTGGATTTCTTTTTGAATCGCTTGCAATTAGAGATTTAAAGATTTACGCTTCGGTTATCGATGCTTCTATTTACCATTATCGTGATAGTTTAGGTAGAGAATGTGATGCAGTTATTGTCTATCGTGATGGTGAATTTGGATTAATAGAAATAAAACTTGGCGATGATGACGATATAGAAGAAGCTGCCAGTAATTTAAAAAAGATTAAAGACGATTTAATTGAGCAGCCAGCATACTTAATGGTTATTACAAAAAATAAATATGCCTACAAAAGAGATGATGACGTTTATGTAGTCCCATTAGGCTGCTTAAAACCTTGATTTCTTTACGGTCAAAAATAAGGCAGTCTGCTGCCGTCAGCCAACGAAGATTATATAAAAAAAGGGGTCAAGTATTTTTGCTTGACATCCCAATTTTTTGTAATGTTTTTTACCCATTCGCCTGTGGCGGTCACTTCATAATCATCTCTTTGTCAGACGGCAGTGGTTTCAGTGGTGCGGATGGCAGCGTCTGATACCAGTATGCGCAGGAAGTATAGTCATCGTATCGTGGCCCGGTCCATCCCAGATTGTCCAGGGTCATGCGGAATTTGGTCTCAAAATGAATCGGGTCAGCGATGTGGAAGCGGTATAGCAGAAATCTCTGCTGGCCGTTGTAAAATTCACGGTTATTACCGTAGATGGCGTACATTCCGCTGTAAAGGCCGCTGTAAGTCTGATAGGATTTGATTTGAACATCATTTCCAAAGCCGTAGGAGCCGCCGAAATAATCCTCTGTGCCTGTATAGTGAATGGAAGGATATTTGTCATCGTCTATGTACATTCTGGCTTCTCCCTCCACCCAACAGGTGTTGTTTCCGTTTATTCCGGTGGCCAGGGTTACGCCCACGAACTGGCCTTTTCCCTGAATGCCGTCGATGATGGTGTAGGAACGTCCCTTCTGAACGGGATGCTCCTGACGGTAGGAAGCATGGAAATACCCGATCTCGTCGGGCACCTCACAGTGGCAGCCGGTGATGATATAGTACAGGTCCTGATCCTTTTCACCGCGGTTTTCCATGGTGATTCGGCAGTGCTTTTTGAAAGGCATCTCCCAGTAACAGCTCAGTCCTCGTCCGGGAGCCACTAGGATCTTTGCAGAATTGAGCACCGCATATTTTCCATCCCTGTCCACAAAATTCTCATCGTATGCTGTCCCGAAAAATGCGGAAATGGGAGCTTCCACAGAAGGATATTCGCAGTTGTCCCAGTAAATGCGGAGCACAAAGCTGTGTCCAACGTAGCCGGTAAACCAGATGCTCTGGATTATTCCTGGCCCATTGGTGTCCACCAGTGTCACAGTCTCCCCTGCGTGAATCGTCACGGTTGGACGAAGCTTGGTGCAATCCCCTCCTCTGGAACCGCCTGCTCTGGTTCCTGTGGGATTTTCTGCGGAAAAAGCAAAGGTCTTTGCATTGCTGATGATAAAATACGGATTCATAGGTCTTACCTCCCTTGTTTTGACGTATCTCATATTAATTTATAATACTTTTGGGGGAATGTCAGTCCCTTGTTTAGAAAAAGCCACGATTAATCCTTAGAGCCTTGAAAATACGTACAGGCAAACATGCGATAACCATCGTATTTTTTATATCCGAAACAGTTAACAACATTTTTAGATACTTTAAAATTTATCGTGGTATCGTGGCTAAAAAGTGAGGTTATTTATGTCCTAAACTTTTAGGATTTTGATAACTAAATCAGTATTTATATGTTTTATTAACTATTTTTTGAGTTAATCCAAGGCAATTTAATATCTCTTTTTGGTGTTTAGTTAATTCATACAATACGTTGTATTCATTGGTTGAAGGATTCCTTGTTGCCTCAATTCTACTTAATGTTTTCAGACATGCTTCAACAGTATAATTCTTAGAATCCTCATTTTGCACTACAAAAATATGTAAAAGTCTTAAAAACTCGCTTGAAAAAAATGCAAATCATTCAAAAAGTCGCTATAAAAATATGCAAATAACTTAAAAAGTCGCTATAAAAATATGCAAAGTTCTTAAAAACTCGCTTGAAAAAAATGCAAATCATTCAAAAAGTCGCTATAAAAATATGCAATCAGATTGCGCTTAATTCTTTATCAACACTAGAGAAACTTATAAAATACAAATTATGGTTTTATTTGTAAGCGGAAGAAGTGATATTTTAACCTACTATCCAAAATGGTTTATAAATCGAGTAAAAGAAGGCTATGTTGATACAAGAAATCCTTATAATCCAAAACTTGTATCACGAATTTATTTTGATATGGTCGATATTATTATGTTTTGTACTAAAAATCCAATACCATTTTTACCATATCTTGATGAATTAGATTCACTTTTAAAAAATGTTCCTTTGATTTTTCATATTACAATAACACCATATAAGGAAGATATTGAACCTAAAATTGCTAAAGATAAAAAAGAAATAATTAAAGCAGTTCGTTATTTAGGAAAGCGCTATGGAAAGGAACGTATTTTTATTCGCTTTGATCCAATTTTAAAAAGTAAGGAATACACTATCTCTTATCACATAAAAGCTTTTAAAAAGTTAGCAAGTGAAATAAGTGGAAGCGCTGATAATGTGGTGATTTCATTTATTGATTTATATAAAAACGTTTTAAATAATAACGATAAATATCTACATTTAGAGAAATTTAAAGAAGAAGATTATAAATTAATAGGAGAAGAATTTTTTAAGATTGCTAGTGAAAATAACCTTAAAATTTTTACTTGTGGAGAAAAAGAAAATCTAACACAATATGGTTTTATTAAAGGAAGTTGTTTAACAAAAGAATTTGCTTCTTCTTTAATGAATGAGCTTAATAAAACTGTTAAATTTAAAAGAAGAACTCATCGAGATAATGAAAATTGTAATTGTGTCCAAACTGTTGATATTGGAGCATATAATTCTTGTAAGTCGCTTTGTCGCTATTGCTATGCAAACTTTAATGAAGAAGAAGTTAAAAATAACTATTTAAAACATAGTGATGATTCATCCTTATTAATTGGTAGATTAATGGCGGATGATGTAATAAAAGAAAGGATTGATTAAGATGAAAGAAGTATCTTTAAATGATTTATTAAACTATTTAAATGAAGGAAAAACTTTAAAACAAGGTAATGAATATAAAGAGTTAATGCATAAAATTAGTGGTGAGACACGTAAGTTAACTTTTGAAATCAATACTAAATATCACGATGAAAAAGAATTAATAAAATTAATGGAAGAAATTACTGGGAAAAACTTAGATGATAACTTTTCTTTATTTCCACCAATTTATATTGATTTTGGAAAAAACTTAAGAATAGGGAAACATGTTTTTATAAACGCAGGATGTGCTTTTCAAGATCAAGGCGGAATTGAAATTGGTAATTATGTAAATATTGGACACGAATGTATTTTTGCTTCTTTAAATCATGGATTTAAAAAAGAAGAAAGATATGATTTAATTCCTAAAAAAATCGTTATTAAAGATTACGCTTGGATTGGCTCAAAAAGTGTTATTTTACCAGGTGTAACAATAGGAGAAAATGCAATTATTGGAGCAGGAAGTGTGGTTACAAAAGATGTACCAGATAATGCTATTGTTGCAGGTAATCCAGCAAAAATTATTAAATACATAAACTAAGCTTTTTAGCCAAAAACCCTGCAAATCTAAGGTAAAAAAATAAAAGAGCGGTTTTTAACCGCTCAATTTTTATAGATGTAAACTCATTAATAATGAATTTCAACATACATATAAATGTAATAAAGAATCAAGTTAATAATGATGAAATTTGCTAAAGCAAGTAAAGCTAAACCTAAAGTAAAATAACTTAATAATACAATTAGCAAGATTCCGCCTATTAAAGAAATAATTCCGAAACTAAAAACAACAATTGATCCGATAAAAGCAGCCTTATTGATTGACATGTTTTTTTCATATGCTAAATCTACAAGCGCACAAGTATTCTTATTAAAATTTTTAATACTCATTATAAGAAGAAGCAAAGAAATAACACAACTAGCCCCACAAGCAATTGGCGTTAAATAAAAATCAGTACTTGTTGTAAAGATAATCGATAGAACAAATAGACCAATCGATACTAATAAAGAAATAACATAAAGTATTAGACAAGAAATTCTAAAGATTTTTAAGCGCATAATTATTTTTTAAACAAGAAAAGTGGTTCCTTAACACTAATTGAGTGGTTATTTATGGTGTAAGTTTTACCTGTTAAATAGTCGGTATATTCACCATCAATTAATCCAGAATCTTCAATTAACTCGTCTTTACCGCTTAGTGAAAATAAGCCATAAGTGAAAGTTCCATCTTTATAAGTGTTTTTAAAAGCTAAATTGGCGCCTTTTGTTAAAAGAGGAGCGGTGGTGTTCAAATCAAGATTCTTTTCATCCTTTTTATAAGATATTAACTTTTTAATAAAGTCAAACCAGTCTTGATCGATTTCCCAACTCATATCATCTTTATCGAACAAGCTTTCTAAATGGTCAGCTTTGGTTTCTAAACCATTATAAATAAACATTGGTCCTTTCATATAAGGAGCTAAGGCAGCAAGATTTCTTAATAAAGTGAAATCATGACTGAATTGATAAAGTCTTCTTTGATCATGATTTTCTAAACCTCTAATTCTTAAAGAAGTATTTGGAGTCATGCTGTCTTCAAGAAGTAAGGAATATTTATAATAATCAAGCCATCTTTCATCTTTAATATCTAAATAATTTCTTAAATTTTCGTAAGAATTATATGGGTAGAGTAAATCGAAAGCATACTCAATAAGTTCACCATCACTTAAACAATTGTAGTTTTGTGCTCTTAAAGAATCGACAAATCCAGGGTGAACACTCTCAGCAAGAAGAATTGTTTCTGGATATTTTTCGTTCAACATTTTCTTTAACGCAATAAAAAATTCTTTATCAATTAAACTTGCGACATCAAAACGATACCCATCAACGCCTAAAGACGAGTAGTATTCGATAACTTTAACTAAATAGTCAATTAAATCTTTGTTGTTATAATCTAAATCATAAACATCAGACCAATCTTCAACTTTGTTTGAAATATTGCCTTTTTTATCGTGAAACATCCATTCAGGATGATTTTCTTTAATCCATGAATCTCTTGATGTGTGATTATAAACAATATCAATCATTACTTTCATGTTTCTCTTGTGACAAGACGCAATAACATTTTTAAAGTCTTCTTCATTCCCTAATTCTTCATTAATTTTTGTATAATCCTTAATCGAATATGGCGAACCAAGCGTTCCTTTTCTATTTAATTGCCCAATTGGAGAAATTGGAAGTAAATAAACGATGTCGACATTTAAAGATTTAATATAGTCAATTTTATTTAATAACCCTTTAAATGTGCCTTCTTTTGTAAAATTTCTAACGTATACCTGATATATAATTTGGTTTTTTAAATATTTTTTCATACTTAATATAGTAGTGAAGAAAAAAATCAAAAGCAAATTAAAATCTAAACCTCAATTAATTATTTTGTTTAAGCTATTGTAGTCTAAAACGAAAAAAGCTTTAAATCTGCCTTATCTACTTTCAATAATTCAAATTAAAAGTTAAAATAATTTTGCTATGAGAAAAAAAGAATGTGGTGTTTTATTACATATTTCATCTTTGCCAGGTAAATATGGAATAGGTACGCTTGGTGAAAATGCCTATAAATTCATTGATTTTTTAAGTGAATGTGGTTTTTCATATTGGGAAATATTGCCAATTGAAGATGTTGGTAAAGGTAATTCACCTTACGACATTCCTAGTGCTTATAGTCTGAACTATCTTTTCATTGATTTTGAAGAGTTAATAAAGGATGGTTTATTGACGAGCCGAGACTTTACTGGAATTGATTTTGGACAAAATCCTAGAAAAATTGATTATATAAAACTTAAAGAAAGCAAGACGCAAATTCTAAAACAAGCTTTTAAACGATTTGACAAAACAAATCCTGATTTTATTGAATTCAAAAATAATCCATTTCGATACCAATATGCCCTTTATGAGACTATTAAGTCGAAAAATCAAGACAAGAGTTGGTTTGATTTTAGACTTGAGGATCGATATTTTGGAAGCGAAATTCGCGAAGAATATCAGAAAAAATATTCTAGTGAAATTGATTACTATTTATTTTTATCTTTTTTGTTTGTAAAACAATGGAATAAACTGCATAACTACGCTAAGAAAAAAGGTATTGATATTGTCGGAGAAGTGCCACACTTTTTAAGCTATGACTCTGACACGATGTACATGTCACCAGAACTTTTTATTATCGATAAAAGAAATATGCCAACATATGTTGTAGGATTCCCGCCTGATAATTTTAGAAAAGAAGGCCAAAAACGGGGTTATCCTCTATACGATTGGGATTATATGAAGATGAGTAATTATAAATGGTGGAGATATCGTCTTAATGTAGCAAAAGGTTTCTATGATCGCATAAAATTAAATCATTTTAGAGGTTTTTATCAGATATATGCCGTTAACTTTAGAAGCAAAAATGGTAGAAAAGGGATTTATCTTAATGGACCTGGACTCGAATTTGTTAACGATATAAAAAAGGAATATCCATTAATTGCTAACAATTTAGGTACTTATTCTAAAGATGTTTCTAATTTCGTTGAAAAAACAGGACTACCTAGTTTAAGCGTTGTTTGTGGCAATTTTTTTGCTACAAAATTTTATTCAGATTCTTTTTTGCCTTCAAATATTAATGAAAATACTTATCTTTATTTGGGCAATCATGATAATTTGCCTATTAAAGGTTTGCTTGATGTTTTAACTGATGAAGAAAGAAAATTAGGTGAAAAAAGAATTGTTGAAGAAGCCAAAAAAATGGGCGTTGAATTAAAGGAAGGTATGTCTTTATTTGAAAAAACTAGATTCCTTTTTGAACTTGCTTTTGCTAGTAAAGCTGATCATGTTACTTTAACGATGCAAGATATTTTGTTTCAAGGGAAAGAGTCTAGAATGAATGAGCCTGGAACAGTGAACGAAGAGAACTGGACATACCGTTTTTTATGGCACGATTTAAGTAAAGAGATTGAACAATCACTAAAAAATTTAATAATTAAATATCATCGTGCAAAAAAATAGAAAATAATTAACTAATTTTGATTTTTGTTAAAAATGCGATACTTATCATTTAATTTTTTATTTTAAAATAATCGTTAAAAATACGATAATTATCGATATTTTTTTGATTCATTGTAAAAAATCTGAAAAAATTATCATCATTTTAAATAATTAATTCACAACATTTAAAAGTATGCGATATTTATCATACTTTTTATGTTTGACATGCAAAATTTGACCTATTATAATGTAAGCGCTTACATATTTTAGGGAAGTAAATTTTTATGAAAAGAAATGCGGGATTGTTGTTTCCAATATCTTCTCTTTGGGGGAAATATGGGATTGGAACTTTGGGTAAAGCTGCCTATGAATTGGTAGATTTTTTGAAAGAGTCTGAATTCTCTATTTGGCAAATTTTACCTTTAAATGTTACAAGCTTTGGGAATTCACCTTATCAATCGCCTTCAAACTATGCATTAAATTATTATTTTATTGATTTTGATAAATTAATTGAAAAAGGTTTATTGAAGAAAGAAGAAGTAGAAAGCGAATTTTGGGGTGAAAATTCTTCAAGAGTTGACTATGGAGCAATCTTTAACAATAAATTGAAGGTATTGAGATTAGCTTTTTCACGTTTTGACCTAACAGATGAAACATTTAAAAAATTCTTGGAAGAAGGACAAAATTTTAATGATTTTGCTATTTTCATGGTTTTAAAAGATTTACATTCTTTAAAACCTTGGTATGAATGGAATGATAAATGGAGTAAATATTCTCTTTCTTTAGAAAAAGAGGTTAAAACTACATATAAAAACGATTATTTGTTTTATATGTGGACTCAATTTGAATTTTTAAATGAATATAATTCCTTAAAAGAATACGCAAATAAAAATGGAATCCAAATAATGGGCGATTTACCTATTTATGTTGCTTATGATTCTGTAGAAGTTTGGAAATATCCTTATCTTTTTGATTTGGATGAAAATTTAGTTCCAAAAAAAGTTGCTGGCGTACCACCAGATTGCTTTAGTGAAGATGGGCAATTATGGGGCAATCCTTTATATGATTGGTCATATCATAAAAAGAGTGGTTATAAGTGGTGGAATGAAAGAATCGATAACGCTTTAAAACTTTATGACTTAATTAGAATTGACCATTTTAGAGGATTCAGTCGTTATTTTTCAATTCCATACGGTGATAAAACAGCTCGTAATGGAGTTTGGGTTGATGGCCCAGGATTCGATTTATTTAAAGATAAATTGGAATATCCAATCGTTGCTGAAGATTTAGGAATGATTGATGATAAATTCTTAACTCTTATGAAGCAAACTGGTTATCCAGGAATGAAAATTGTAGATCAAGCTTTTGAAGATGCCGATCCAAAAAATATTTGGAGACCTTCAAATTATACATATAATTTCTTTTCTTATACCGGAACTCATGATTCAAAAACTACACGTCAATTTATTGATGATTTGAGTGAAAAAGAAAAGAAGTTGATGCTTGATATTTTGGAAGATGAGTGCAAAAAGTTTGGCGTACCTTTTGCTAGAAAACTCTCTAATGAAAAGTTAACTGCTATTATTTGCGAATTAAATTTTGCAAGTAAGGCGAAATCAGCAATAATCCCAATTATGGATTTATTTGCTTTAGGTAAAGAAGCTCGTATTAATTTTCCATCTACTTTATCTGATGATAATTGGTCTTGGAGAATGGATGAGAACTTATTTAAAGAACACGCAAAAGAAAAATCGGAAGTTCTTGTGCGTTGGGTAGATAATTACCAAAGAAATTAAGTTTATTAAACTCGTAAGAGTTAATAATAAATAAGAAGTTTAATTTATAGGAGGATAAATTTAATGAAAAAGATTAAACTCTTTAGTTTAGCCGCTATCGGCGCTATGGCATTAGTTGGTGCAGTCAGTTGTGGTGACGGAACTAGTACAACAGATAACTCAAATACATTTAAAGTTTGGGCACCTATTGAACATAAGGCAATGTATGAACAAATTTTCACTGATTTCAAGGCAGCTAATCCAGAATATGCTGATATGAAATTTGAATTTGGCGCTTGTTCTGAAGCAGAAGCTTACAACCAAGTTTCAAAGGATGTTACAGGTGCTGCTGATGTTTTCACAATGGCTAATGACCAACTTTATAACTTAATTAATATTGGTGCTTTAGCTCAACTTGGAGGCGACTACAAAACATTTGTCGAAACAAATAACAGTAAAGCTGCAGTTGATGCAAGTAAAGGCACAGATGGTGGAATTTATGCATATCCAATGACACTTGATAATGGTTATATGTTAACTTACGATGCAAGTGTTGTAAAAGATTATGATGAAACCACAACTTTCTTTGATGTTGCTAAACAATGTGCAGAAGCTGGAAAAGAATTTGTAGTACCAATGGGCGATTCATGGTATGATTATGGCTTCTTTGCAGGTTTCGGCGGTGAATATAGCGTTGAATATGGTGCTGATGGCAAAGAAAGCAAGATTACATGCAATTATAATAAACAACCTGGAATTGATACAGGCAACTTCTTAATTGATTTAGCAAATACTGAAGGTTTTGCCTATGTTGATGGTGGAGCAGCCGGTGAAGAAGGACTTAAGCTTAATGCTTATTTAGATACTAATATGTCTAAGATTGGCGCTTTCATTTCTTATCCTGGTGCTGTCAAAACTTATGTTCTTGATAAAGACGCCTGGGACGATGCTAATGTTCGTTGTGATGTCCTTCCATTAATGAAAGAAAATGATACAACCAAGAGAATGAGAACATTCCTTGGCATGAAGATGGTTGGTGTCAACAAACAATCTAAAAATTTAGTTTTAGCACATAAATTCGCCCAATATATTACAAGCGAAGAAGTTCAATTATTAAGATATAAGAACTATAATTATGGACCATCAAATATTAAGGCTGCTGAAAACGAAGCTGTAAAATCTGATGTCGCATTGGTCGGTTTAAATAAGCAATTTGCAGCTGCTTCAGATCCTCAAATCAACGTTCCATCAACTTTCTGGACAGCAGTTCAAAACTTTGGATGCTCCATTGGTCATAAAAAAGAGATTAATAAAGAAAACTTACAAGCAAGTCTTGATTCTTTAGTTGAAGATATGACAACTATTGCTTAATAAATAAAATTTTACTTCCCGACTGTTTAGTCGGGAAGTTTTTGCTGTTTTATAATGGAGGAGAAATACTAAATTATGGAAGATTTATCATACTTAGGATTTTCAAAACCACGTCGAATTTTATATAAAACAACTAATTGGTTTATGAACATTCCGTCAAAGTTTTGCGGGTTTTTCAAAAGATTACCTGGGAATTTGATGAAGGTTTTGAAAAAGGTTGCAGCTCCTTTTCAAACATTGGCCGATGCTATGAGTTTTGGTGATTGGAAGACAAGACTTTCATTCTTAGTTATGGGTTTTGGATTAATCGCCAGAAAACAATATGTAAGGGGATTCTTATATTTAATTTTTGAAATAGTTTTTGCACTATTTATTGGTTTGTGGGGCTGGGCTTATTTAGCAAAATTTGGTAGTTTAGGAACTCAAACACCAACTGAAATTTGGGATGAAACTCAGGGAGTTTATGTTACTATTCCTGGAGATAATTCGCTATTGATTTTGCTTTATGGCACAATCTGTATTTTAGTAATAATAGGATTTATTTATACTTATTATTCAAGTATCAAACAAGTGTTTGAATTACAACAAATTACTTCAATTAACGGAAAAATTAATGGAGTCAAAGATGATATTAAAGCTTTAGCTGATAGATCATATCACAAAACTCTTTTAGCTTTACCTATGTTAGGATTGGTTGTTTTTACAATTGTTCCTCTCATATTCATGATTTTTATTGCGTTTACAAATTACGATAAACCACATATGCCACCTGAAAATCTATTTACTTGGGTTGGATTCCAAAACTTTGATACTTTATTGGGTGGTGGATCTTTAGGTCAAAACTCAAAATTTGCCTATACATTTGCTGATGCTCTTGTTTGGACAATGGTTTGGGCAGTTTTTGCTACTTTTACAAATTTTTTCTTAGGAATGGTAGTAGCCCTTTTGATTAATAAAAAAGGAATTAAATTTAAGAAATTCTGGAGAACAATTTTAATTACTACAATTGCTGTTCCTCAATTTGTTTCATTACTTTTAATTTCTCAAATGTTTCAATCAACAGGTATATTTAATAGTGTTTTAGCTATATTTGGTCTTGAACCATTAACATATTCTCTTAATACAGTTTGGGCAAGAATATTCGTTATTATCATCAACGTGTGGGTTGGTATTCCATATACCGTTTTATCCTGTACTGGTATTTTAATGAATATTCCTGAAGATTTATATGAATCAGCAAAAATTGATGGAGCAAATCCATTTAGAATGTATGCCAATATAACATTGCCATATATGATGTTTGTTATGGGTCCAAGCTTAATTTCTGCATTTGTTGGTAACATTAATAACTTTAACGTTATCTTCCTTTTAACAGGAGGAGTCCCAGTTAATTCGAATAAATTCGTTGCTGGTGATACTGATTTACTTGTTACATGGTTATATAAATTAACTGTCAATGAAAACAACTATAAGATGGCTTCTGTCATTGGTATTGTTGTCTTCGTTATTGTTGCTGTTATTTCCTTAATCTTCTATTCAAGAAGTAAAGCAGTTAAGAACGAGGAGGATTTCCAATAATGAGAATGAATCTTACAAACAAGCAAGAAGGACATCAACGTCGTAATCGTATTATTTCTAATACAATTACTTATGTTATTTTAGTTATTATTTCAATTATATGGATTTTCCCTTTTGTTTATTTGATTTTGCAATCATTTAGAGGGGAATCAACTGGTGTTGTTGGATATTTAATTCCAGAAGAGTGGACTTTTGATAATTACATCGCATTATTTAATTTTAACGATACTTATCCTTTCATTAAGTGGTATCTTACAACTTTAATGATTGCAGTAATTACTTGTGTTATTCAAACCGTACTTGTTTTAATGGTATCTTATGCATTATCAAGAATGAGATTTAAGGGCAGACAAGGAATCATGAAGATGATTTTGGTCATTGGTATGTTCCCAGGCTTCCTTTCTCTTATTGCAATTTATTACGTTTTAAAACAAGTCAATATGATTGGTAATCCATTTGGTTTAGTCCTTGTTTATATTGCAGGATCGGCCATGAGTTACTATGTTGTTAAAGGTTTCTTTGATACGATTCCAAAGTCGCTTGATGAAGCTGCAATGATAGATGGCGCAACTAGAAATACTATTTTCTGGAAGGTTATTTTACCTTTATCAAAACCAATTGTTATTTACACAATCTTAACAAGTTTTGTTGCTCCTTGGGGCGACTTCATGATGAGTAGCTATTTACTTGGTACTAGCCCAGATAACTGGACAGTAGCAGTTGGTTTACAAAACTGGTTAACTGGTAATAATGGTCAAAACTTGACACTTTATTTTACTAGATTCTGTGCTGGTGCTGTGTTTACATCAATTCCAATTGTTATATTCTTCTTCTGCTTACAAAGATATTATGTTGAAGGTGTAACTGGAGGAGCTGTTAAAGGCTAATCAATATGAAAAAAAGCAAGTTATTAGTTATATTTCCTTTAATATTGCTAACTACTTCTTGTTCAAATAATGGTGATTTTAAATCGCCAACCTTACCTCAAGAAGAAAAATATCGTACATATTACGAGATTTTTCCTGGAACATATTATGATTCTGATGGTGATGGTTATGGCGATTTAAATGGAATCACCGAAAAATTATCTTATATTCAAGATTTAGGATTTAATGGAATTTGGCTTACACCTATTCATGAATCTCCTTCATATCATGGATATGATGTTGACGATTACCTTTCGATAAATCCTAATCTTGGTACAATGGATGATTATCGTAATTTAGTTAAAGAAGCACACAATAAAGGTATTAATGTAATTTTAGATCTAGTTCTTAATCATACATCGACATCTAATCCGTGGTTTGTTGAAGGAGCTAAAGCATTTAAAGAAGGAAAAGGCGGAAAATATTCCGATTATTATAACTTCTCTTTAACTTCTGATTCAGTTCATCCTTATATATCTAATGGAGTTTATTATGAATCAGGATTTGGCGGAGGTTCAATGCCTGATTTAAATCTTGATAGCGAGAATGTTAAAAATGAGATTAAAGAAATCATTAGATTCTATATGGAAGATATAGGAATTGATGGATTTAGATTAGACGCTGTACCTTGGTATTTTAAAGGAAACGATGTTAAGAATATAGAATTCTTATCACGGATTAATGAAGTAACTAAAAGCTATAATGAAAATGCTTATATTGTAGCTGAAGCATGGGAAAGCGCTGGATTTATAACAAGATATTATGAATCTGGTATCGATAGTTTCTTTGCTTACGATACTGATTGTTTAGGAAAAGATATATCATCTGCAATTGCTACTGGAAGAGGTCATAACTATACAGATAAAATGTCCTTCTTAGTAGAGCAGGCAGGTGATCATATTCCTGCTCCATTTATCACAAATCATGATAATCCAAGAGCAGCAAATATCTTGCAAGCAAGAAATAACGATAAATACCTAAAATTTGGGCAAGGCCTCATGCAAATGATGAGTGGTACAACTTTTACATATTATGGGGATGAAATCGGAATGATTGGTGTTAATCCTCCAGATGAAAATGTTCGTACAGCAATGTATTGGGGAGAAGAAGACGGAACTTGCAACAATCCAAGTGGTGCAACTGCAGATGAAAAAATATATCCATCTGTAAAAGAACAACTTGGAGATCAAAACTCAATTCTAAATTACTATAAAAAAGCAAATTATATTCGAAATAGTTACGAATCTATTCGAAAGGGTAGCGTTGAAAAAATCGATACCGGTGATAATGAGCTTCAAGTTATTAAAAAAACTTATAATGAAGAAACAACTCATTTAATAATTAATTTCGGTGTTGAAAATAAGACTTATGATTTATCTACTCTGAATCTAGATAGTAATGGTTATGAAAGTTTGCTTGTAGATATTAATGAAGATAAAGTTTCAATTGAAGGTAATAAGATAACGATTCCTCCATGTGGAATTGTTATTATGAATAATAAATAAGGGAGAAAAATATGGCTGATTTAAGTTTACGACATATTTATAAAGTTTATCCAAACGGCACAAAAGCTGTTAGCGATTTCAATATGGAAATCAAGGATAAGGAATTTATTGTTTTTGTTGGCCCATCAGGTTGTGGTAAATCAACAACTTTAAGAATGATTGCAGGCCTTGAAGATATTTCTGCTGGTGAATTATTTATTGGCGGAAGATTAGTCAATAACGTTGAGCCAAAGGATAGAGATATTGCAATGGTTTTCCAAAATTATGCTTTATATCCTCACATGACTGTTTATGATAATATGGCTTTTGGCCTCAAATTAAGACATATTCCAGCTGCTCAAATTCATGAAAAAATTATGTGGGCAGCAGATATCTTAGGCATTAAAGAATATCTTGATAGAAAACCAAGAGCTATGTCTGGTGGTCAAAGACAAAGAGTTGCTTTAGGTAGAGCTATTTTAAGAAATCCTAAAGTATTCTTGCTTGACGAGCCTTTATCTAACCTTGACGCTAAACTCAGAACTCAAATGAGAGCTGAAATTTCAAAGTTACATAGTCAACTTGGAACAACATTTATTTATGTTACCCACGATCAAACAGAAGCTATGACAATGGGTACTAGAATTGTTGTTATGAAATTAGGAAGAGTTCAACAAATCGATACTCCTAAAAACTTATATAATTATCCAATTAATAAGTTTGTTGCAGGATTTATTGGAACTCCTCAAATGAACTTTTTTGAAGCAACATTAAAACGTAATAAAGATATGGTCGAAATCAAATTTGACTATTGTGATGATGTTTTATATGTTCCATTCAATGACTTAATTAAAGTTCAACCAGCTTACTTCAATGGTAAAACTAAAGTTATCGTTGGCTTAAGATGTGAAAATATTTCTGTTGAACCAGAAGTTGTCAAAAAGAGTAAGAATATTGTCAAAGTTAAGGTTTCTCACTTTGAAGAATTAGGAAGTGAAACATTAATTTATGGTGACCTTAACATGCAAGGTGATGGTTATGTTGAATCCTCGACTCGTGTAATCATTAAAAATGCAAAAGGCTATTTAGGAATTAAACCAGGTGAAATTATAGATGCAGCCTTTGATGTTTCGCATATTCATTTCTTTGATTCCAAAACTGAAGATAGCATTATGCCAAGAGTTCCAGAAATGAACTTATTCGATGCAAGTGTTAAAGATAACGTCTTATCATTCCTTGATATTAACTTAAAATTACCAGAAGCAATTAAAGTCGAAGATGGTGACAATTTAAGTTTATTAGTACCAAGCGATGCTATTTCATTTGGAGGTGATGTACCAGCTGAAATCGTTAATATTGAAGATATTAATGGTGTTAAACTTTGCTATTTAAAAGCTAAAGATAGAGTTTTCTTTACAAAACTTCATGATGATTCTCATAAAGTTGGTGATAAAGTTAAGATTGCTTTAGATTACACAATGATTGAAATTCAAAAAGACGAAAAAGTCATTTTGAAACCACTTGCTGCTTTTGATAAATATACTGCTGGTTTTGCAAGTGCATTCACTTTAAACGAAAGTAAGAAAACCTTAAAACGTAGTGTTTCTGAAATAGTTGACAAGTACATTGAGAATGTAAAAGCTAAAGAAAGAGAAGAACTTAAAGGCGTTGCAATTGATACGACAATTCCAGCAGCATTAAAGAAAGAATTTAAAGCTCGTAATTCTAAATATAGAGCAGAAGCAACATTTAATTTAGAAAAAGGCGATTTAGGAAAAGATGGCAAAAAGAAGATCAAAGAACAACTCACAAAAGATCTAGCCGCTTCTAAAGAAACCTATGAAAAAGGTCTTGCAGATTATGAAGCAATGGTCAAGAAATTAAATGAAAGAAGTGCTGAACAAAAAGCGAGCGACGAAAAACGTGAAGCTGAAGTTAGAAGTAAATATGAAGCAATGATTAAAGAAGCTCAAGATTACTTCAATGCTTATGTATCAATCCTTTCTGCAAATGATGCATGGTTAAAAGCTGATAGCAAAAACGATGTTTCTTCTACATTAGCAGATTTACAATCTGTGAAGGCTGCTGGACTTGAAGCAAGAAAACAAAGATTAGCAAAGAATAAAGAATTAATTAATGCAGCTAAAGCTAAAAAAGAAGATGTTAATCAAGTTAAATTATTAGAGCCAAATGAAACTGAAAAAGATTATGAGGCTAAAAACGATAAATATAACTTTGCTTTAAGACAAGGATATTTAATGGTTAATGGTTATTATCTTAAAGTTAATGAAGAAATCGAAGGTAAGATAATTCAAGCTTTAGGAACAAGAACATTTACTTCTTTGTTTAGACTTGAAGTTCCTCATGATGCATATTCTATTCAAGAATATGGTATTGGAGCAGTTGTAATTGATGAACTTAATTATGAAAGCTCAAGATATCTTGTCTGTAATGTTTTAGGTAATATCATTTACGTAAAGACTGAAGAAAAGATTGCTAAAGGTACTGAAATCAAGCTTGGTATTGATTTAAGTAAAGCAAGATTATTTGAAAGCAGATTTGATATTAGACTTTACTAATTATGAAATGCAAGATGCCTATTTTAATAGGCATCTTTTTTAATCCACGGAAATATTGCAATTCTAAAAGTTCCCATATAAAGGAGAGTTATGAAGAAAAAAATATTTGCTGGAATTATTTTTTCAATGCTTTTGACTGGATGCTCAAATAGTAATAATTTTGATGTTTTTGAAGATGTTGTTTATTTACCAGCTCCAACTGAAATATCGTTTAAAAGTAATGGTGACAACATAAAAACACTAAGTGAAGAGAAATCGCTTGAATTTTACAACACTTATCTAAAATCGCTTAAGTTTGAACGTTTTAAAAACTCATTTATTGGTGGAACTGAAATTGAATATAGTTATCATTTTGATCAATATCCAAATGGTGATAAACCTATTCAGCTATTTTTAGCAAACTTTAACATGATTTCTTTTAGACTTGTTCGAGACAATATAACTCATGAATTTTTATGTAATGAAGAAGTTCCTTACATTGAGATGCATGAGTTTTTACTTGAAAACTCTGATTAATTAGTAAGGAGTTTAATGATGAAAAAGAAATTACTTATACCATTTATGATTTTGCCTTTAGTTTTATTATCATCTTGTGGAAAAGAAGAATTTCCATATGAAGGCAACAAAATGAGTCTAGAAAAACCAGATAAAATTGAAATTCTTAATGATGGGATTGCTCTTATAACTCTTTCAGAGGATGATTTTGATTATTTTTATTCGACGTATTTAAAGGATACAACTTTTTTAGAAACTGATACTATTTTGTTTTCTGTTTCTTCAGTTTCACTTTGGTATCAAGATAGAAAAATTCCTTTAGGAGTTTCTTCAACTACTTTAGGAAACCTATATATTAGAGATTTAGAAAAATCGACAAATTATGTTTCAATAAGTAGTGTTGATACAAATAAATGGAATGAAGACATTGAAACTTTTTTAAATAAAGGATAATACAAGAAATTAAAATTTATTCTATTTTTGAATGAAAGAAAAACATATTATTCTTATTTTTGATTTTTTAAGAAAACCTTGTAAAAGTTAAGTTAATTTATCAAAAGTCAATTTATTTATTAAAAAATTCCTTTTATATGAAAACACTTTCATAAAAAAATACTTACGTATGAAATATGTCGATTATTATCGTGATTTTTGAAAATAAAGAAAAAAAGTAAGCGTTTTCAGACTATTTTTGAGCTTGTAATTTCTGTTGTATCTTTTAAAAACTACCTTAATATATAAGGCGTAAGGAGGATGCTCAATATGATGTTTTTAAGAAGATTAATGTTAAGAAGACAATTAAGAAAAGAAGCTAAGGTTGAAAGTGTTTACACGATTTATGCAATGAATAACGAATTCGGTCAAACAGTATCCGCACCAATTTTCAAAGTTGTTAAGTATTAATTCGCTTCAAGAATTAATTATTAATATGAGCCAGATTGAAATATATCTGGCTTTTTGTTTACTAGCAAATTGATGATAAACTAATTAAAAAGAGAGGTAGTGTATTTGGAAATTAGAATTATTAATGAAGACTTCGAAAAAGATATAAATATTCCTAATCAACCTTTTAAAATTAGAGGAAGACTTTTAGTGTCTTTTGTTAATAACAAGTGGGAATATAGAGAGGAAGTTTTTAAAGAAAATCAAGTTAAGGAAATGACCTTTCCTAACGAAAACTATAATTTTGAAAAGATGGATGATTATGTTTTTATTGGAGCTTATGAAAATAATATTTGTGTTGGACTTGCAATTTTAACTGAAACTTTTAATTCTTCCCTTTTCTTATATGATTTAAAGGTTAATAAAAGTTTTAGAAGAAAAGGAATTGGTAAAAAATTAATTGAATTCTCTTATCAATATGCACTTAATCATAATTATCCTGGCTTATATACCATTGCTCAAGATAATAATTTAGATGCTTGTTTATTTTATTTATCTTGTGGCTTTGAAATTGGTGGATTAGATACAAAAACATACGAAAAAACTAAACAAGCTGGTAAATATGATATCTACTTTTATAAGTATTAATGATTAAAAACTAATTTTTATTAGGCCAGTTTAATAGATTATATACATTAAAAGGTAGTTTTAATCTAATAAATAGATAATATAAAAAGATAGCAACAACAGTAGAAATAGCTCCTTGTAATAAATCATAACAAGACGATATTAAAGCCATAACTCCAGCACCATTATCATATAAAAGATAATATGGAATATAAGAAGCAACCATAAAAAGTGGTGCAATTAAAAAAGCAATATTTTTCAGGTATTTATGTTTTCTGAAAATAAAGAAAATTAATGAAAATACAATTGATTCTAAGCTTTTTGCAATTATTGTAAATGGAATGCAGCTAGCAAATCCGGCATATAAATCACTCATTGATGCTCCAATTATTCCAGAAATCAATCCTATTTCAGGGCCTAAATAAGCAGAAGAAAATAATATTAAAATATCTGAAAAATTAAAGTATCCAGCTCCTCCAGCATAAGGAATAGCTAAAAAAGCTCCACAAACAAAAATCAAGGCACTAAAAAGAGCAATAAAAGATATTTTTAAAATAATAACACTAGTTTTTGATCTCATAATAATTTGTCGATATCATCGATTGTATAAAGTTCGACGCCTTTTTCTTTTAATAAGCGAGCAGTGTAGCCTTGCCCATCAATTAAAGTGTGGTTAAATTTACCATTATAAATTTTGTTTACTCCACAACTTGGTGAGCGATCCATTAAAACAGCTTTTTTAACATGCATAAAGTTAACTATATTAATTACTTTATGAGCGCCTTCATTAAATTGATTGGTCACATCTTTCCCATTTTTTGAAACAACAAAAGATCCTTGAATTTCACTAGGTTCTCTAGGGATTTTTAATCCACCAAAAGATTCAGGACAAATTGGAACAATATTATATTTTTCTTTCAATTTTTCAATTCGAGCGTCATAGTTATTTCCGCCATTATATTTAGTATTTTCTCCTAAAAGACATGCGCTAACAATAATCGTTTCCATAACTTACTCTCTCCTTTTTCTAACCTCAATATTATACTTTTAATTAGTTTAAGGCGCTACTTAATATTCTTGATATGTTGAAGATTATCGAGATTTTTTCCTTTGTTTTCTATTTTAGGAAATGATTTTATCAAATAGTGACAAATGATGGCTAAAAATTGACTTTGTCTATATGAAGCAATAAGATTTAAGAAAAGTAAAAAATATCGGAGGAATCATTGTGAAAAGAAGAAGAGGTTATATTGCATTAGCTTTAGCAGGAATTTTAACATTTGGCTCAATTAGCGCTTGTGGAAATAGCGATAATCCAACTTACGATAATAACGATCAAAATTTAACGTTAGAAATTTCGGCGAGCAAAAGTGAATTAGCAGTTGGTGAAAGTTTAACAATTGAGTTAAAAACAAATGGAGACAAAACAAAAGTAACTTTTGTAAGTAGCGATTCTAGTGTTGCTAGCGTTTCTAATGATGGAGTTGTTTTAGCTTTAAAAGAAGGAACAACTACAATTAGCGCTAAACTTGATGACAAAGAATCAAATAAATTAACAATCACTGTAAAAAGTAAAGGAACCGTTTGTGAAGCACCTGAATATTTAAAAGGCGGCTTTAATTTTGTCCCTTATAATCCTGTAGTCGATGCTGATTTTTCATTTAATGATTTTGTCCAAATTATTGAAGATAATCTAGCAGAAGACGTAAAAAATGCAGAATATGCTAAAGACTTTTTTGACGAAAATGGCAAAGTAAAAAGCAAGTTTAAAAATGATAAAACGGCGCAAATGCTTATAAATTTATTCATTGGAAACGGCTTACAAAAAGAAACATTTGAAAAAGTTGTAAGAGAAGGAAGTCGAAATGAAAAGATATTAGCTTTTTTTGAAGAACTTTTTAAGAATTCTGATTCAATGAATGCTGAAAGATTTAGTAGACTTGTCTATTCAATGGCTATGGGAGTTTACGAAACCTTTAATAAAGATGAATTTATTGAAATAGTAAGTGCTACCTATTCAAGTTTATATAGCTTTTCCATGGAAATGGGTTTATCAAATACGCGATATAACATATTTGGCGCAAACTATGGCTCATTAAGCATTACAAATTTTGATAACATAATCGAAAATTCACCTAATCAAGATATTAAAAATTTCTATCAAAATCTTAAAGATAATTCAGTTAAATTAGATGGGAGTTCTTTTACTAAAGGATTTTCCAAACTTTCCACTTATATTGCTCAAATTCTTTATAGTTTGATTGAAACTGAGATTTCAAAAGAATATGGTAAAGATACAATCTATGATTTTATTTATATAATCACAAGTTTTAATAAAGGAAGCTATAATGATAGCGAATTAATGACAAGATCGATTGTTAAGTTAGGAAATTATCTTGCTGATAGTTTTATAAGTTTTGATGCTTTTAAGGAGTTTTACTTATTTTATTTAGATTTTGTTGAAGAAAATTATGAGTTTATTCTTAATTACAATGCCTTTTTTGCAGAACCTGAAATGACTTTATTTATTGATTCAGAATACAAAGAAGTAATTAATGAGGCGAAAAAGTATTATAAAGAAGTTTATGCAGCGATACGCTATTTTGCAACTTTAGCAAAAAGCTTAACCGAAGAAGAATATAAGAACTTCCTTGATTTATTTAAAAATCAAAGTGGTGGGGATAATTCTGTAAAAACTTTTGTTGTTTTTTCAAAAAAGCTTGTATCTACATTTACTCTTTTTGGAAATAATGCTAGTGACATAAAAGAAGACGTTACTAATTTTATGGATTTCTTTGTTAATAATGACAAAGCAATATACTGTCTTACTTTAAGTTCTTACCATAACTATTATTCAGAAATGCTACCTGAATTTGGCTTACCTGCTAAAGATGTTGTCGCAGAGCTTGAATATGCTAGTAAATTAGATGCCAATAATATTAGTTTAGAAGAAGCAGATCATATCCAAAAATTCCTACAAGAACTAGCTCCTGAAGAGCCTAACCAGGTTATTCAATATTTCATTAGTGGAAATAAAGATTTTAAATTTAATTTAAATGATAACTATAATAATTTTTATTTAGAAATTAATGATGGAAATAGTATGGAAAGGGTCGCTTTTGATAAGTTAAACATCGAAGGCTTTGATACTTCTACATATGGCACAAGAATTGCTACTTTTACATATAATAATCTTGATTTTGCTTTTAAATATTATGTTTGCGATAAAGAGCACGATTATTATTATTTGCATGTGAACTGGAGTAATTTAATAAAAGGCAACGTTTATGAAGAGGTTACTATTGTAGATTATGATTACAACGAAACAACTATAACCACTAAAGATCTTATTAATTTTTCAACCGAAGAAAGTGGTGAATTTATTGCTTACTATAAAGTAAATAATAATTATCACGCTTTTAGTTACCGAGTATTTGAAAAAGATGGACCGGTTTATGAAGAAATCCGTTTTGAAGGTCTTACTTATCAAGGAATGAGTTATGAAGAATTTTTAGAATCAACAGTTCGTATTACTTCATATCAAAACTATACATGCCCTGGATATAGTAACGATATAACTAGTCGAGAGAATCTAGGTGAAGTTAATTATCTTGTTGAAAGCACAAATCTTACTAAGGAAGAATTTGAAGAGATGGCATCTATAGAAGGTGAACATACTCTCACTCTTAATCTTGTTGATGATAATCATAATAAGGTATCAAAAGAAGTCACCTTAGATTTTGGAAAACCTACAATAACAGAAGAGTTTTCGATTGAAAGAGCGACTGATTATAATTATTTTCCTTCTGCAGTTTTACCTGAGTATTTAATTGGTAATAGTGTTTATAAAGTTCAACGAATTGAAACTAGTAAAGGATATAGAGAGAAAGTTATATCTACTTATTCAATTTTAGAAGTTTTAAACGGAGACGAGATTGATAGATTTTCTTCTGAAAGACAAGAATTAAAATTAAAGGTCCAAAATATTGAGAATAATTCTAGCGAAGAGATTTCTTTGTTCGTTTATTATACAAGCGACTTTGATTTACGTGATGCCATACCAAGTGAACAATTTGTGGAAAATTCTCGTAAAGACTTTAAAACCGGTAATGTAGTGCATTTAAATTCTGCTGAATTATATTTTTCTGTGACTTATGATTCTGGATATGTATCTCACTGGAGCTTCCTTACTTTGAACATTTACAATTGTCCTGTTACAATCGAAAGTGTTGATGAAGGCTATACATCTATTACAGTGCGATATTATTTTGAGTTTGACAGTATACGTAGAGGTTATGAAGCAGAAATACCTTTAGATAAATTAGATGCTTAAGTTAATAAAGTTAAATAAAAATTATCAAGATAGTAATGTTAAATTTGACGCCATTAGTGGCGTCAATTTAACGTTGCCTGATGTTGGCTTTATATCGATTTTAGGGGATAGTGGAAGTGGAAAAACGACTCTTTTAAACTTGATTGGAGGGCTCGATAAACCAACAAGTGGTGAAATTTATTTTAATAATGAAAACATTGTTAATTATTCAGATTTAAAATTAACGATGTATCGTAAAAATAATGTCGGTTTTGTTTTTCAAAACTTTAGTTTAATTTCTTATTTAAACGTTTATCAAAACATTAAATTAGCGCTAGATTTTAAAAGTGATAAATATAACGAAAAAGAAATTATTTTAAATATATTAAAAAGAGTCAATTTAGTTGATAAAAAGAATAAATTTCCTAAAGAATTAAGTGGAGGTGAAAAGCAAAGAGTGGTTATAGCGCGCGCTTTAATTAATTCTCCTTCAATTATTTTAGCTGATGAACCAACTGGTCAATTAGATAAGAAAAATTCACATGAAATATTAGGATTATTAAAAGAGTTAGCTAAAGATTATTTAGTTATTATGGTAACTCATAATGAAGAGTTTGCTCGAATTTATAGTGATCGTATTATCACTTTAGAAGATGGGAAAATAATTAATGATGTTTTGCTAAATGAAAAAATAAATGAGATTTGCAAGGATTTTAATAAAAATGATGAGAATAAAAAATCTTTAAAGCACAAGACATTATTTGGTTTAGAGTTATTTAGAGCCTTAAAACAAAAGTTTAAATTACTTTTTATTTCGCTAAGTTTTGCTCTTGGACTTGGTGGATTAAGCTTATCTTTAGCATTAAATTTCGGGGCCAATTCTTATATTGATGAAATTGAAAATAACACTTTAATTAAATACCCAATAAGTATTGAGGATTCAATTTTATCAAATATTAACCTTAATAATTATATTGAAGTAGAAGATGGTGCTTATCCTGATTATAACTACTTAAATGTTGATACTTCATCTTTAATTCATCTTAATAAAATAGATAATGCTTACCTTTCTTATATTAAGCAAATGGACTCTTCTTTATATGAATCCATCAGCTATAATCAAAAAATAAGTATGAATCTATTAACTTTAGATAACGAGGAAGTTAAAAGTTTTCTTAATACACCAGCTAACTTTACATCTCAAATTTTATTAAATTCTTCTTATTTTCGACCTATTAGAAACTATCAGAGTGCAATTAAAGATGTTGATGTTATAAGTGGTAGACTTCCTGAAAATAAAAATGAATTAATGCTTTTTGTTGATCGTAATAATAATATTTCTAGTGATGTTTTAGAAAATATAGGAATAAGTGTTAATGAAAACACAATAGGCTTTGATAAGATTTTAAATAAAACATATAAGATTATTAATAACGATGACTTTTATGAAGATTCTAATAAAACAAATGAGATTAACGGGATTTTTCTAAAGGAAAGTTATGTTTTAAAAGAAGAAAATCTTAATATCTATGATTTATATAACGATTTAATTAAACTTAATGAATCTTACAATAAGGATGATTTTGAAAACTTAAAAGAATTATTAAAAAGAATCATTAAGTATGTTGATGTTCCAAGTGGTGTTAATGTTGATATCGATAAAGTAGATTTTAACGATGAAGATCAGATTTTTAACTTTATTTCAAGTTTACATCAAATAAAGGAAACAACTTATTTTTATGAACCTAGTAAGGAAAAATTAGAAGAGTTATATTTTGATTCTAATAAGGGCGAAGAACTTAAAATTGTTGGTATTGCTCGTCCTAATAGAGATAGTTTTATTTCATCTTTCTCTCCAGGTGTTTATTATTTAGAAGAACTTGATGATTATTTAAAGACTTTTAATAAAATCGAGGTTAGTGACATCAATCAAGATGGTGTCATTAACTGTTTGGATGATAGGCGTAACAAAGTAAGTAAAGAATACGAGAAAGCTTTTTATTTAAACTTTGATGGAAGATTAAACTTTAATGTTTTAAATATCATTGGAAATAACGAAATCAGCAATGACTATACAAGTTATATTAATAATCGACAAATTTTTGGATTAGATAAATATGTAACAAATATTTTGATTTATCCAAAAGACTATGAAAGCAAAACAAAAATTCGCGATTATTTAAATCAATACAATCTAAACTTAGATGAAGAAGATAAAATAATTTTTCTTGATTTAAGTAATGATGTGATGCTTTTTGTAAAAGATGTCATTAATTTTCTTTCATTTATTTTAATATCTCTTACCAGCATAAGTTTATTAATTGCTTTAATTATGATTTTTGTATTAACTTTTAATTCGACAAATGAAAGAACTTATGAATTTGGTGTTTTAAGAAGTTTAGGCGCTAAGAAAACTGATATTGGAAAGTTAGTAATTATTGACTCAGTTTTCATAGCGCTTTTATCTAGTATAATTGGTTTACTTTTAAGCTTTATTGTCTCTATTTCTATTAATAATTCAATTAGTGATTATTTAGGCCTTTTAGTAATGTCAAACATAGTTAATATTGATTTTATTAACGCTTTCATTGTTATTGCGATAAGTTTAGTTTTAGTAATTTTAGCTAGTTTAATACCTGCTTATAAAGCAAGTAATAAAAAGCCAATTGAAGCTTTAAAAACAATTGAATAGAAAAAGGAATAATTTTTATACACATTTCTTTTTCTTCGTACGATAATTTTAAATATGCAGAAATATTCTTTGTTTTGTTATTATGAAATAGAAGGGAAAAGATACAATGTCTATATTAAATACAAGGGCTTAAGGAGCAATCGAATAACTTATTATTTTAAAAACGATGCTTTTTATATTTCTTCTCCTAATTTTGCTTCAAAAGCTTTAATTATGTCTGGTCTAGAAAAAAATGCTAGAACATTAATAAGAAGAAGCATATTAAAAAGAAAAGAATATGATGGTCATGGTATTTATATATTAGGTGAATATGTCCCAATTAATGAAGGATTTGTAAACTGCTTAGGTAAATCTTTCCTTTTCATAGATCTTAACAATTTTTATGAAAAAGTGGCTCCGCTTTTTCAAAAAATACTCGAAAGTAGAGTAAGATATTATGAAAGTTTAATGAAAATTAATGAACCTTATAAAGTAAAAGTACGATTAAAATCTAGTAATTATGGAGTTAATTCGCGAAGGACTCATACTTTAACGTTTACAACAACATTAATACATTATTCACTAGAATTAATTGATGCAATTGTAGTCCATGAATTAGCACATCACTTTGTATTCAACCATTCATCAGATTTTTACGATGTTGTGTATGAATATATGCCTGATTATGATTATCGAATTTATAAAGTTAAGAAGAGTATTTTCAAATGATTAATGAGATTAAAAGCAAAGACAACGAAATTATTAAATATGTGAAGAAACTTCAAAATAATGCCTTTTCTAAGGAAGAAAAGCGCTTTTTACTTGAAGGAAATCACCTTGTTGAGATGGGTAAATCTCAAATAGAATTTATTTTATGTCTGCCAACATTCAAAGATAAAGATTTATACAACAAAGTATATGTAATTAATGAAATGTTGATGAACAAAATTACTCAAAACAAATCAGCAACTGAAGTTATAGGAGTAGCGAGATATTTAGAAGAGAAAGATGTATCTTCTAAGCGTGTTTTATATTTAGATGATGTACAAGATCCAGGTAATGTTGGAACTATTTTAAGGACTGCCTTAGCATTTGGTTATAAAGATGTCATTTTATCGAAAGGTTGCGCTTTTAAATACTCTTTTAAAGTTATTCAATCATCGCAAGGAAGCATATTTAATTTAAATGTAGTTTCAAAAGAAAAAGACTATTTATTTTCTTTAAAAAATCGTGGCTATAAACTTGTTAGTACATCTTTAGATGTAAATTCTGTGTTTTTGTCTAATTTTACCTTCCAAAAAGACGATAACTATGTGATAATTTTAGGTAATGAAGGTCAAGGAATATCTAAAGATATTCAGGAGAATTCTGACATTAAAATTAAGATTGAAATCAACGATATAGATAGTTTAAATGTGGGGGTTGCTGGTGGCATTATAATGTATCAAGCTTCACCTTACAGAAAGAAGGATTAAAATGAGAAAAAAAGCAGGAATTTTATCATTAAGTGCTGTTGGGCTAGCTCTTCTTTTATCAAGTTGCCAATACACCAAAGATCCAAATCAAGAATGGAAAGATCGTGCACTTAACGCATACAAACTTTTTTATTCTAAAGCTGAGAATCAAAACTTAAGTAAAGATCCTCTTTTTTACTTTGATCCTGAAACATTTAAAGGAGTTTTGGTTCGTAGCGAAACTGATGTAACTTATTTAGGGCAATTAAATTTCTCAAATTTCTCTTTTAGTGAAAATCCAAATAAATATTTCGTTGATTTTGGTAATGTACCTATTACTTTTAATGACACAAATAACGATGGCGAACCTGATAATTTCACTTTCGGTAATTATATTCGTCAAGATGAAAGCGGAAATACTGTTTTTGATGTAGAAGAACTTTTCAACAATTTACCTTTTGTTTTACACGAAGATAATTTTGGAAAAGAACCAGTGAAAACTTTTTCAATGGTAAATGATGAAGGTGTAGTAGAAGACACTTCAAACGCTTTAGCTTATGATCCAAATTTCTTCTATATTAGCGATTTTTCTTTAAAAATTAGTGGTGCAGAAGATTTAACAGGCGATATTTTAAATTTTGAAGGTAAAGATTTGTGCTTTTTAAGAAACGATCTTTATGAAATTATGGATAGTCTTTTAAGTCAAGAAGACATTAAAAACATAAACGAAGCACTTGGTTTAACTGGTGCATTAAGAAATACATATCGCCGTTCAGTTGGAATTCCTTTAGATCAAAACATGCCAACTGAAATTACCATTAAAGGCGAACACTATACTAATTTTACCGATAAAAGAGAGGTAGTTGTTGGGCCAATTTCTTATATTCCAACTCTTCTTTCACATTATCTTCCAGATATTGGAGCAGCAGATTTTGAACCTTCAATTTATGATGTAAATACTGTAAGGATTGAAGAAGGTATCAAAACTATAGGTTTTTACTCTTTTTATGGTGAAAGAGATAGTGAAACAGGAGCAAGTAAATCAAACTTAAAGAATGTTTATCTTCCTTCAACACTTGAAGATATTCAATTTAATGCTTTTTCAAATCTTGATTTAGAGAACATTTATATTCCTAAGACATATACAGAGGTCGATGGAAATAAAGTTCAAAAAAGTTTTGAAACAGTTGATTTTGGTGAAGCAACTATTACTTTAGATGAAGGTAATGAAAATTCTCTTGAACTTGATATAACCTCATCTTTTGGTAATACCTCGATTCAAAACATTTATTTTGAAGATTATAACAATACAAATATCCAAACTTTCCCATATTCGACGATTAATTTTGCTTCAACTGAAGCTAGAAATTCAGCCGTTAAGATTTATCATGGTGAAGAAGATGTTACTAAATTTGAGACATTAAGCGAAGCGTTAAATACTTATGAAAGTGTTAGCCCTTTCTATCAAATGGTTTTAACAGCCGATCAAGAAAAGAATAAATACACAATTAATAGTGATATTGATAGTATCGCAAAAGGTAAGAAACTTTATCTACCTTACTTTGAATACTCTTTATCAACAAGCGAAGCAAGAAGTGTCGTTAGAGCAACTAACAATAGTAATTTATTAGATGAAGTCACTCCAGAAAACGCTAAGCTTACATTAAAATTAACTCGTGATTTAGTAATTGAAGGCGATTTGATTGTTGGAGCTCAAATTGGTAGAAATAAGCTTGGAAGTGGTGATATTAATGGTGAATTTAGTGCAATTGATTTAAATGGTCACAAAATTACAATTAAAAATGGTGCGAGTTTATTAGGAAACGGTCTTATTTTTGATTCGACTAATAATGGGGAAATTGTTGTTGAAAATGGCGGCACACTTTCTACTAATTTTGTGGTAACCGATTATCAAGATTTTGCAAGTCTACAAAATAGAGCTGAAAGTGGTGCTAATTTATTCGATTCTTATAAGTTTAATTCTCTTAAAGTAAAAACAACTTTTAATAGTGGAAGTAAACTTTTAGCTAATTTAGCATATGCTTCTCAAAACTTAGTTAATACAAGTAGTTTTGAATATATTGGTAATAGCGATACAAGCTTACTTAAACTTGAAAGTGGAAATTTAGTTTTAAATTCCTCTTCGCTTTCTGGTGCGGGCTCAAAAGTTAGTATCAATAATGCAAATTTATTAGAAATTCAAGATTTAGGTAGTATAAATCAAAGCAGTGATATCTTTCCTTCTAATGTAAATGGCTTTAATTTAGCTAATGGCGAATTTAACGTTTCTTTAAACGAGGTTATTTTAAATACATATTTAAGATGCGAAAGTGGGTCTTTAAGTGTAGCAAGTTTAACATTAAATAATGAAGCTAAACTATATTCAAAAGAAGCAAGTAACTTTAATTTATTGACTTCATTAAATGTTAATGAAAATGCAACTAATGCTTGGATACTTGGTGATATTAAAACTAATGATGATATTTCTTTTGATAGCGTTCTAAATTTTGTTACAGGATTAAATAAAGCTAAATTAAGCTATTCAAATAATGTTTCTGAATTTAATTTAAAAACAAATTCAGTTAGTCAAAGTGTTAAAAATTTAAGAGCGATTAAAGGCGAAAATAGAGAATCATTTGATAAGTTACTCTTTAAAAACCAAGTTTCATCATATTATTTATATGAAAATAATTTTACAAGCGGAGCTTTATATGGAAATGACAATAAAGAAGTAGCTTCATTTAATGGAGTTGATGCTCCATGGATCGCAAATAATGTTGAAGGTCATAAGGAAGCGGTTGATACTAACGTTGATTCATCAAAAAGCCAAACAATTAATTCCTTTATAGCTTCTGGTCAAAGTTATGTTTTGAATACAAGTGAAAGTTGTTGGAAAGAGATTTCTTCTAAAGCTGATGAAAAAACTGGTATTTATGATCTTAGTTCAACTAATACCGGCTATATTAAAACTGATTCATCTTCTCCACTTATCAAAGGTAGCATTTTAAAATCTTCTCCTTTAGAAGATAGTCAACCTATTTTTATTGCAGATGAAGATAACTCTTTATATTTAAGAAGCGATTTATCTGATTCTGATTCTTGGGTCAAAGTCACTAGTTTTGATGGCGGTTATACCTTAAAAGAAACAAGTAATAATACTTATTATTCTTTACTTAACGGAAATGAATATACAAAAGGTGTTAGTTATGATGAAAGTAAACACCTTGTAACAAGTAGTGATGTTCATTATGCATTTACTGGCAAAGAATATACTGAATTAACTGCTGATCAAAAGGTTTTAGATAACACTATTGTAGGAGATGATAAAACTGGTTATGTCCTTCTTTCAAGTTTAGGAAAATGGGAAAGAGTTGGCTTAATTGGTGAAAATGTTGCTAATGGTTTAGAGATTGGTGAAGAAAGTCAAAAGCCTATTAAGTATTATTTCAAAGTTAATAATACTTGGCTAAGTTCAGTTAAAGGTAGTTCATATGCCTTTACTTATAATGAACTTGCCAATTATTCATTTGGTGTTTTAGCTTCTCGTTATTCTTATGGTGGACAAAGATATAAATTTATCATGAAAGAAGGCAATGATTCTTTAGATAACAAGAATGCATTTGAACTATTTGCTCCACAAGGCTTAGTAAATGTTTCAAAAGAAGATTTCTCTGATATGTGGCCAGAAAATGCAACTGAAGATAACTTCCATGCTTATCGTCACATTGAAAAAGATGGTGAGAAATATTTATTCTTCATGAATGAAAATAATGAAATTAAGCTTAGACAATTTGAATATGCAACTGGATTTACTCCTAGTGATCCAAATCCAGATAGCGATAACCCATTAACTAAGTATAACTTCATTATCTATAAAGTTAATTTCTATTTAGAAGATGGTTCATTAGATCCTAACGTTACAACAATTTATGTTAACGTTGACTCTTCTAATGATGATAATGCTATTTATGCAGGTAATTCAGAAGATACAAGTAGTGACGATTATCTTGCTTTAGCAGTCTTTACATTAACTAACCCTATTTCTTCATTAAATAGTAGTTCAAATTAATTATTAATGAAGTAATAGATTAAAAGTGATATTATTTTCTTGCGTTGAAGAGGAGTAGTAATTAATCCGCTTATTAATTAGGGAGGAGTGAAAAAGTGAAAACACTCTTAATAATGATTAATGAATTCACCTTGGAGCTGATTTGATGAATCCGTTTAAGTTGACGATATAACTAAAATTAAGTGCTTTATATTTATAAAGAATTAGGATGGTACCACGTTTAAGCGTTCCTAAACCTAATTCTTTTTTGTTTTTATAAGGAGAGCAGTATGGAAAATAAATATGATGGTTTATTCTCTGAGATTGAAAAAAAGATTTTATTTCTTATAGTTCAGGCCAAAATCATGAATGATTTAACTGATATAAGAAACAAATATCTTTCTAAAAAAGGTGAATTCTCAGTTTTAATGAATAAGATTAAAGAAGCTGATGATAAAAAAGCTTTTGGTGAAGCATATAACTTTGCTAGAAAGAAAATTGAGACAGCTTTAAGTGAAAAGCTTCAAGAGTTTCAAAAAATGGCTCTTAATGAAAAATTAAAAGCTGAAGCAATTGATATTACCTTACCTGGTAAAAATTATGATGTTGGGGTAATGAATCCTTTTTATAAAGTAAAAAGAGAAATTGAAGATATTTTTATTGGCATGGGCTATACGATTGAAAATGGTCCAGAAGTTGATTCTGATAAATATGTTTTTGAACTTTTAAATATTCCTAAAGATCACCCAGCTCGTGATATGCAAGATACACTTTATATTGATGATACTCTTCTTTTAAGAAGTCATACTTCTAGTGTTCAAGCTCATGTTATGGAAAAAGCAAATGGTAAACCTATTAAAATTATTTGTCCTGGAAAAACGTTTAGAAGAGATGATGATGATATGACTCATTCTCATCAATTTGCCCAAGTTGAAGGTTTAGTTATTGATAAGAATATAAATCTTGGTAACTTAAAAGCTACACTTGAACTTTTTGCTCAAAAAATGTTCTCTAAAGACTCAAAAATTAGATTTAGAAGCTCTTATTTTCCATTTACTGAACCTAGCGTAGAGGTCGATGTTTCTTGCTTTAGCTGCAAAGGAAAAGGTTGTTCTGTATGTAAAGGTAGCGGCTGGATTGAAATATTAGGAGCGGGCATGGTTCATCCAAATGTTTTAAAAATGAGCGGCTATGATCCAGAAATTTATAGTGGCTATGCTTTTGGAATTGGTATTGAAAGAGTTGCTATGCTTCGTTATGGAATTGATGATATTCGTCGTTTTTATCAAAGCGATATTAGATTTATTGAATCATTCAATAAGAAAGATGAGGAGTAATTATGCTAGTCAGTTTAAAAGAAATTGGAAAATATGTTGATATAAGTGATTTAACTCCAGAAATTATCGCTCAAAGATTAACTTTTAGTGGAATTGAAGTCGAGCAAATTAAAAAGATGAGTGATGCCACTAATCTTGTTATTGGTGAAGTTTTGTCATGCATACCTCATCCAAATAGTGATCATTTACATTGTTGTAAAGTTAATGTTGGCGATGAGATTTTAGATATTGTTTGCGGCGCTCCTAATGTTAGAGAAGGATTAAAAGTAATTGTTGCTTTACCAGGAGCTAAACTTCCAAAAGGAGAAATTAAAAAAGGTGAAATTAGAGGAGTAGAAAGCAATGGAATGCTTTGTGCTTTAAATGAGTTAGGAGTTGATCCTAAATTTTTAAGACCTGAACAAATTGCAGGAATTGAAGAATTACCTAATGATGCTCCAGTTGGCTCAAAAGAAGTTCTTTCTTATTTAGGGCTTGATGATGTTATTCTTGATTTAAATTTACTTGCAAATAGAAGTGATTGTTTTGCTCTATTTAATGTAGCTCGAGAAATTGCTGCCTTATTTAAAAAAGAAACAAAGATTCCTGAATACAATGATGAAGGAAGCTTTGTAAGTGATTTTAAAGTAGGTAGTGAAACTCCTAATTGTCCATCTTTCTTCGCTAAAGTTATTAAGGGTATCGAAGTAAAAGATTCACCTAAATGGTTAAAAGAAGTTTTACGTTCAGAAGGCATAAGATCTATTGATAATATTGTTGATATCGGAAATTATGTAATGTTATTAACCGGTCAACCAATGCATATGTACGATTATGATAAGTTAACTAAAAAAGAACTTATTGTAAAAGAAAATTTTGATGAAGATGTTGTTGCTCTTGATGATAAGACTTATCACATTATTCCAGGCGATTTAATCGTTGCTAGTGGCGATAGAGCTGCTTGTATTGGTGGAGTTATGGGTTTAAAAGAAGTCGAAGTTGATAAAAATACAAAAAATATTGTTTTAGAAGTTGCTAACTTTAACCACGCTTCAATTAGACACACAACAAGTCGATTAGGTTTAATGAGCGATTCATCTCAAAGATATATAAAAGAAATTAATCCTCACCAAAGTGATTTTGTAATTAATCTTGCAGCTCATTTAATTAAAGAATTATCAGGATATAAAGAAGAAAGCAAAACCATTAAATATGATACTATCGACCACAAAGTGAAAAAGATTGCATGCTCTTGTGAATATATAAATAAGCGCTTAGGTAGTAATTTTGATGAATATACTATTTTATCAACGCTTTCTGCATTAAACTTTGGACTTTTATCAAAAGATGATGATAAATTTGTCGTTGAAGTACCTCCTTATCGAATTGACGTTGAAGGTAAAGCCGATTTAAGTGAAGAAGTTGTTAGATATAATGGTTTTGATTCAGTAAAAAGTTCGCTTCCTTATATGGAAACAACTGTTGGCGGATTAAAAGATAGCGAAAGAAAAGAAAGAATTGTTGAAGATTTCTTATTATCTAATGGTTTTGATGAAGTATTGACTTATGTACTTATTAATCAAAAAGATGATGATAAATTTAATTACTTTAACAAAGGTGATGGTTATGTAATTAAAAATCCATTAACCGAAGATCATAAATATGTTAGAAAGAATTTGTTAACATCAGTACTAAGATGTGCAGAATATAATATTAACCATCAAAATGATAATTTCAAGATATTTGAAATTTCACCAATTCAAACCAAAAAGGTTAATGAAGTCCATTTGGCCGCTGTTTTAGTTGGACAATTTTATCAACAAGATAAGATGTTTGGGGTTCCAGTTAATTATTTCTTTGTAAAAGGGTTATGGGATTCGCTTATTAAAATGTTCAATATAGCTCCTTCAAGAGTAAAAATAGAAAGATTAAGTGAAGGAGAGGAATTCCATCCAAATAGATCAGCAAAAGTTTATATTGATAATAAACTTGCTGCTGTTTTTGGTGATTTGCATCCTCTAGTTAAAAAAGAGTTCTCTTTAGATAAAACATTTGCAACGGCAATCGAAATTAATTTATCTGTTTTATTCAACACTAGAACACCAAACAATAAATTTGTGTATATTTCAAAATACCCAGTTGTTAGTAGAGATTATGCATTTATTATCAAAAATGAAATTTCTTATCTTGATATTAAAAAAGAGATTAAAAAGTGTTCTAATTTAATTAAAGATTTAGAAGTATTCGATATTTATAAAGGCGATAGAATTGCAGATGGTCATAGAAGTATTGCTTTAAAAATTAAGCTTAACTCAGATGATCATACTTTAAAAGAAGATGAGATTAATGCGGTTGATAATAAAGTAAGAGAAGTTATCAAAACGAAACTTAATGCGGAGCTTAGACAATAATGAGAATTGATTTTAGCAAGGTAAAATCTTTTGAAAAGATTGATTATATTGGCGATTTAAATTTTTACAATAACACAAAAAGCCTTAAGACAATTAAGGATTATAAAAGTGCTGAAGGTCTAGTAGAAATACAAAAAGCTGATTCTGTAATTATCGTAAAATACGATATTCATGCTGTTTTGAACGTTTTGTCCACTCTTAGTGGAGAAGAATTTGAATATCCTTTAGATATTAACGAAACTCTTTATTATACTGATAAGAAAGAGATGGATAGCGAGGATGTGTTTTATGTAAAAGAAGGTTACGTTGACTTAGATCAAGAAATCTATTCCTTAATTATTACATCTATTCCATTAATACTTCATAAAGAAGGAGAAGAGTATCCTAAAGGAAAAAACTATAGAGTTATCAGCGAGGATGAAATCGATGAAAACGATGGATCTAATTACTCTCCTTTTGATAAATTAAAAGATTTGGATTTATAGAAATATAATTAAAAGTAAAAAAGGGAATGAGCTTAATGAGAGGTACCCCAAATCCTAGACATTAGGAAAGGGGTACTTTTTTATGAAAT
>CAJJXG010000005.1 GCA_905197045.1 uncultured Caryophanales bacterium | reverse complement strand
ATATTTCATAAAAAAGTACCCCTTTCCTAATGTCTAGGATTTGGGGTACCTCTCATTTGCGAGTTATTTTTTTGAAACTTTTAAGGAATCCATTGCACGGGTTTGTTTACTTCTTGGATTGTCTTCGTATTCGATCCCGTTTTCATTACAGATTCTTTGAAGTTGAGTTCTAGCTTTTAAAAGTGAGTTGCCAGCCATTTCAAGTTCATAATCAGTAGTGCCATTATATTCGTTTTCATCAATTGAAAATTCGTAACCTTCCTCACCATAATTTGTTTCAAGACGATGAGTTTTAAGTTTAGCAACAACACTCATATCATTTGGCTCAAAGCCAAGCATTCTAACAAACTCAGTTGTGTCGTTTTCAGGAATAATACCTTTAATTGTTAAAGCAATAAATTCTTCATCTTTTAAAGTGGTGTTCTTTTCAAGTAAACCTTCACTCATTGGAACTTTTAAAGTCATAACATATTCATTATTTAATGCTCTAACTCTTAAACCGATACCAGCGTTTTTAAGTTGGTAATCTTTTGTATCAATATAATAGTTAACTTGAACTTTATCTTTTAAAATGTTTTTTTGTAGCTTTCTAACGATACGATTATATTCGTCTTTGTTAATTAAAACTTTAGCTTCAATTTCAATATTTGTTGCCATTTTTGTCTACTTCCTTTTCAAATATGATACAATAAAAAAGCAGGTTTTAAAAGGTATTTAAATGCATTTTTGTATTTCATTAAGAGATGGTGATGGAATTAAAAAGGTTTGTGATTTCATCAAAAATTCATTAGAAAAAGAAGGCTTAGTTTATGATGAAAATAAGCCAGAGCTTGTTATTTCTGTTGGTGGAGATGGAACTTTTTTAAGAGCCATACAAAAGTATTTTCTTTTTAAACCTTTGTTTGCCAATATCAATTTTGGTAATCTTGGTTATCTTTGCGAATACACCGAAAAAGAGCTTAATGATTTTATTAAGGATTTACTTGATAAGAATCATGAAGAAAAAGAGATTGCTTTACTTGAGGCTTCATATAGCGACAAAAAATATTATGCTTTAAATGAATTTAGAATTGAATCAAGTAAAGGAGACACCTTAATTTTTGATGTATTTATCAATGATACATATCTTGAAACTTTAAAAGCAGATGGTTGTTTAATATCAACTTCAATTGGCAGCAGTGCAATGGCTCGCTCAATTGGAGGAGCGCTTGTTGATAATGAGATTGAGATGATTCAATTTGTTGAAAAAGCTCCAATTCAAAATAGAACTTATGAATCAATTCGCTCGCCATTTGTTCTTCAAAAAGATAAAGTTATTAAAATTGAAAACATTAAAAATGATGAATTTGTAATCTATTATGATTCAAAAAGTGATTATGTTAAAAATTATCACGATGATATTGTAATTAGATTAAGTGATAAAAAAGTTCGAGTTTTAAAAAATACTCGTAATAATTATATAAAGAAAACACATGAGGCTTTTATTAATGATCGTACCTAATTTATTAAGTTTAGACACCACTGGAATTATTGTAATTTCTTCTTTTGGAGTGGCTTTAGTTTTACTAGTTCTAATCGGATTAATTTATTTTTTTCGACTTAAAAAGAAAAGAAAGAACTCTAAAGAAAAAGAAAAGGAGATTGTCTTTGAGCATAGCGACGATAAATTTATTGAGGCACTAGGCGGAAAAGAAAATATCAGTAGTTTTGAATTAAGAGGACAATCTAGACTCGTTTTAACTTTAAAAGATTATTCCAAAATAAAAAGAGACGAGCTAGATAAATTTTATGTATCTCGTCTTCTTGAAATGAGTGATAAGGTGATTTTAGTCGGTGAAAACTTGAAACCACTTGAAGATATTTTAAATAATCTTAAGTGATAATAAGTCTAATTTAATTTCTTCTAAAGGGAAGCCCATAACGTTATAAAAGCTTCCTTTTATTTTGCTTACAAGATGATATTTTTCATCATCCTGAATTGCATAACTTCCAGCCTTATCATAAACGTTTTCTTCCTCAATATAACGCTTGATTTCTTCATCGCTTAATTTATTAAACGTGACTTCAGTTGTAACGCTTTTTTCAATCAAGATGTTTTGTTCATCGCAAGCAATGACATATCCAGAAATTACTTTATGAGTTTTGCCACTTAATCTTTTTAGCATTTTAAAAGCTTCGTTATAATCTTTTGGTTTACCAAAAATCTCATCATCTAATATAACAACTGTATCACAACAAATTATAAAATCTTTGGGATTTGCAAGATTTTTTAGTGAAATATATTTATTTTTGGCTTCTTCTAAAGCATAGGAAGAGGCAGGAGCAGAAAGGGTAGACTCATCAAAAAGCGGCTTTAATTTTTTAAAGTCGCTTATAAGAGTTTTTAATAATTCGATTCTTCTGGGAGAGCTTGATCCTAAAATTAACATAATTAAGCAATCTTGTTCATGACAAGAGGAATAATCATTGGGTTTCTTTGTGTTTTTCTAAAGAAATATTTTGAAACGACACTTCTTACAGTATTTTTGATGTCGTTAAATGTGACTTTTTTAGAGCGGAATAGTTCGTTTAAAGCTTCTTGTAAATACATTGAAGCATGACGAGTTAAATGGTCTTCATATTTTCCATAACTTACAAAGCCAACTGTAATAACTTTTGGGTCACACATTAGCTTTGATTGTTTTGAATCGATCACAAGCATTACACTAACCATACCATCATCTTGAAGGATTTTTCTATCTCTAATAACAGCTGTGGAAACCCCATTTACATCATATCCATCAATGAATACATCTTCGGCAGTGACCCTATCTCCATCGACAATTTTGTGATCTTTTAAAAGTAAAGTATCACCATTTCCCATGATGAATATATTTTCAGAAGGAATACCAATAGATTTTGCAATGTCGCCATGGAGTTTTAACATGTGATATTCACCATGAGCAGGCATGAAATATTTTGGATTGTATAGCTTAAGATTCATTCTTAATTCTTGTCTTGAAGGGTGACCAGAAGAGTGCAAATCAGCAAAAACTGAATTAGTGATGACGTTTGCGCCTAATCTAGTTAATTGGTTAACGATTTTAGCAATTGAAGCCCCATTACCAGGAATTGGACTAGAAGAGAAAACAACTGTATCACCAGGAAGAATTCTTAAGTTTTTAAAGGTGCCATTTGCTATTCTACTTAAAGCAGCCATTGGTTCACCTTGGCTTCCGGTACATAAAATTACTGTTTCGTTTTCTTTTAAATCGCCCATTGTGTCGACATCTCTTATCATTGCACTAGGAATTTTGATGTATCCAAAGCGAAGTGCAATATCAACTGTATTTATCATACTGCGACCAACAATAACGATTTTACGATTATGCTTAATTGTGCAATCAACGATTTGTTGAATACGAGAAATATTACTTGAGAAAGTTGAAATAATAAGACGAGAAGGAGCTTTGTCAAATATTTCATTAATTGAATCTAAAACGTTCTTCTCACTTGGTGTCCAACCTTCTTTTTCAGCATTTGTGGAATCAGCAAGAAGCAAATCAACGCCTTCTTCGCCAAGTTTAGACATTTTATGCAATTCAAAATCAGGACCAACTGGAGTTAAATCAAGTTTAAAATCGCCAGTATCAACAATTCTTCCTTCTGGAGTATCGACACAAATTCCAAAGCTATCAGGAATTGAGTGAGTGACACGAATAAAGCTTACTTTGAAGCAACCAGCTGTAATTACACTGTCTTGATCATATTCAACAAGTTTAACTTTTTCTTTAATTTTTTGATCATCTAGTTTTTGTTTAATTAAGGCGCAAGCTAATTTAGGAGCATAAATAACTGGAATTTTAACTGATTTAACCAAAAATGGTATAGCGCCAATATGGTCTTCGTGACCATGAGTAATAAATAAAGCGCGAATTTTACTTTGGTTATCTTTTAAATGTTGATAATTAGGAATTACATAATCTACGCCAACTAAATCATCTTCAGGAAATTTAACACCTGCATCAAGAATAATGAGATCGTTTACACTTTCAATACAATAGGTGTTTTTTCCAACTTCGCCAAGGCCGCCAAGGGCATAGATTTTAATAGGATTATTAAATATATTAGACATCGTGAACTTATTATCTCCTTTTACATAATTAAAATATCTCTTAAAATCGAGATTATTATAATAAAACCATTAGCAAAAAACTACACTTAAATTGAAATAGCCCCGGATTTTCTTATGAAAGGGTTTTCTTTATTGATGTGGTCGTAAAATAATACGCCTTTTAAATGGTCCATTTCGTGTTGAACGATAATTGCAGGGTAGCCAGTAAATGTATAAGTCATTAAACTTTTCTTTAATAAATCATAAGTTTTAACTGTAACTTTATAGTGTCGATAGACAAAACCTTCATGTGGTTTATCAACACTTAAACATCCTTCGCCACTTTCTAAATAACATTCTTTGACTGATTCACTTACAATACGAGGATTAACAAAAGCATATTCTTCTCTTTTTCCTTTTTCGTTAATAAAAGAAATGGCAAGCATATTTTTGTTTAAGCCAATTTGAGGAGCGGCTAAACCAACTCCGCTTCTAATATTATGATGCTTTTCAAGAAAGGATTCGTCTTGGCTTAATCTTAAATATTCAACCATATCTAAAAGAGTCTTCTCATATTTTTCATTTAAAGGAAGATCGACATTTTCACATCTTTGTCTTAAACTTGGTTTGTTGTCTTTAACGATTTTAAATATTTCCATAGCGAAAATACTAGCACAAATTTTTATGTTTTTTAAGTTATTTGCTATAATTAAGCACGATGAATTTAAGACAAATTGAACTAATAAATATTTTAAGTGAAAAGATTAAAGAAAGTGACGTTTATAAAGAGTATTTAAATAGTGAAATAGAAATCGAAAATAGTGAAGAGGTAGCTCTCTTATCTTATAAAAAAGATATGGCACTTGTTCAATATGAAGATGCTTTAAGACATTTTGATAAAAATTCAAAAGAAGTTTTAGAAGCTTCTCGTCATGTTTCTAAGGCAATTTTTGCATTAAATAATCATGAATTAGTTGTTAAATATAATAAAAGGCTTGCAAACCTCAATTATTTTTTAAACGAGATTAATAAGGAATTATTTGGAGAAATATATGATTAAAATTCGTGGTGGAAAATATTTACATCGTCAATTAAAACAGCCTCCGCTTGAAATAACTCGTTCAACAAAAGATGTTTGTAAAGAAGGAATGTTTAATTCACTTGGTAATATTTTTAATTACTCTTTTTTAGATCTTTTTGGTGGAAGTGGAAGTATTGGAATAGAAGCTTATTCGCGTGGAGCTAATCCAGTTTATATAAATGATAAAAATAAAGAGGCCTATAAAATTATTTTAGAGAATTTAAAATCACTCTCTATTACAGACATTAAAATTTTTAATTTAGACTATTTAAACATGCTTTCCTTATTAAAAGATAGAAACATCAAATTTGATATTATATTTTTAGATCCTCCTTATAAAATGGAGATTAATGATGAGTTCATTAATAATATTTTATCTTTTGATATATTAGAAAAAAATGGCATAATTATCGCTGAAACTGACTATGACTTATCACCTATTCTTATTGAAAAATACAATGTTAAGATATTAAAATATGGTAGAAGTAAAATTAATATTTTGAGGAAAAAATCATGAAAATTGCTGTATATCCTGGAAGTTTTGATCCAATTACAAATGGTCATTTAGACATTATAAGAAGAGCTAGTAAATTATTTGATAAGGTAATTGTTTTACTTGCAATTAATCCAGAAAAAAGTTGTCGCTTTTCTAAAGAAGATCGTTTAAACATGTTAATTGATGTTGTTAAACCATTTAAAAATGTTGAAGTTGATTCATATAATGGCTTAACGATTGAATATGCTAGAAAGCATGGCGCTTCAGTCTTAATTAGAGGATTAAGAGTAGTTAGTGATTTTGAATATGAATGGGCTTATTCAGCAGCTAACGAATATATCGATAAAGATATTGAAATGGTCTTTTTAATGTCTCATCGTGAACTTTCTTTTATTTCTTCTTCATCAATTGACGAACTTTATAAAAGTGGAGTCGATATTTCTTCATTAGTTCCAAAGATTGTTTTAGAAACTTATGCAAGAAATAAAAAAGAAGGAAAGAAGTAGATTTAGATAAAAAAATGTTTTAAAAAGAGCCACAACGCTGTGGCTCTTTTAAATAGCTATATTAATAAATTAATTAATTGCGAATTCTTCGGTGTTTGTCCAAGCATGAGCTAAGAAATCAGCTCTTGCGTATTTATCATCACCATCAATAGCGAAGAAAACGTTAGTAATAATATTTGTTGTTGAATTTGTATCGGTTAAATCAATTGTTACATAGTAAGGAACAGTGCTTGTGTAATTAGCTGGATCAGGTAAATTATTTGCACTTGATTCGATTGATGAAATATCTTCACCCTTACTAACTTTATTTTTATAGTATGGACTATTTCTAGCTACTTGGTAAGCTTGAGTAATGAAAGGTTCATATTGAGGAAGAAGGAATAAATAGTCAAATGGTGTATGGTCTTGATATGTTTTATCATTAGAATCAACTTCAATTTTTTGATCTGTAAAAATTGTTTGATATTGGAAAGCAGGAGCATCCTTATCAAGTGAAGTAACTCTGTTCCAAGATTCATTAACTAAGAAATTTGCTGCTTCATTAACATTAATTGTGTCGTCGTTTTCACTAACAACAAAAAGAATCATTTTGTTTGAATCGCCGACATAATTTCTCATTGAATTTCTTGCAGCTTCTTTATCGCCTTCTCTCCATGAATTTGAAGCATTATCAAATGCGACAAAGAAATCGTAGGCTTGACCTTCGTTTGTTTCACCTTTAAGGCCTTCTAATGAAAGTTGTCTGTTTTTTAAGAAAGTATAAGAATCACTTCCGAAGTTCCAGCTTTGAACCCACGAAGTAATTGATGGAATTGAGAAAATGACTGCAAAGATAATACCGACAATAAGAAGTGGTTGAACCCAAGCAGTTTCTTTAATCCATGTCCATAATTTAATAAAAGGTGTTCCGATAACTTTGAAAAATTTACCCATGTAAAATACCTCAAGCAAATAAGCAATTAAAAGAATATCACTAAACTGTGTTCTTAACAATAATAAAATTATTGTTCAAGAGATATTTTACATTACTTTTCAAAAAAGTCTTTATACTTTTTTTATCGATTTTGTTTTGCCTCTCGCTTTTAAAACTAATAAATCATTGAAAAGGGAAAAATAGTGAGTTTTTGCAGGCTTTTTTCCTATTTTGCTTACTTAATTAAACACAAAAAATATTTTGAAATTTTGCTTTTATTCTTGTAATGATCCTTAAGAATTATTAATATAATTCTTATGTATTATTTTAAAAAATTTAAGAAGAAAGTTATTGATTATTTATTCGACCATCCGGTTCAAAAGGATGTGATAGATAATTTTTATTGTTTAATAATTACGGCCTTATCTGGATTTATTTTTGCTTTTGGATTTAAGTCTTTCATTCAACCAAATTATGCCGCTGTTGCCGCAATTGAAGGCGAAACTTCTTTAGCAATGGTTGAAAGTTTAAATATTAAAACTTTAGCTAGCTGTGGAGCAAGTGGATTAAGCCAAGTCATTCTTTCAATTATTAAAATTTCAGGCGGAACCTATTTAACTGATAACACACTTCTTGATGTCACTTATTGGTGTCTATATTTAGGAATTAATATTCCATTATTCCTATTAGCATTTTTTAAAGTGGGTAAAAGATTTGCAGTTTATTCTTTATTTAATGTTGCTCTAGCATCAGCTTTTGGTATTATTTTGCCAAATTCGAGTCCTAATGATTTTATAAATCAAGTAACATATGCTTTAGGTCAAGATATTGTAAGCCGTGTTCTTTTTGGTGGTCTATGTACAGGTATAGCAAGTGCCCTTGCTTATCACATTGAATCTACAGCCGGAGGAACTGACATTATTGCTTATTATATTAGTGAAAAGAAAAGTGTCCAAGTTGGAAAATGGTCAGCTTTATTTAATCTTATAACTGTATCAACTTATAGTATTTTAAGTACAATTCCTGTTGATCCAGCTTTTACAAGTGCAGAAATGGGCGAAGTAGCAACACCATCTGCTTTAGTTATTTTCCTCTTTACGCTTTTTTACATGGTGCTTGTAACTTTAGTTGTTGACACGATTAATATTCAAAATAAAAAAGTTGAGTTACAAATAATGACGAGCAATCAAAACTTATCAAATGTTGTTTTGGCAAATATTCCTCATGGTTGTACCGTCTTAGATGCAAGAGGTGGATATACTGGAAAACCAGTTTTCATCATTTATATGAGCGTTAGAAAAAAAGAAGCTAAAAAGGTCGTTAAAATTTGCCGAAAAGTTGATCCAAATGCATTTATTAATGTAATGCCAATGGATCAAGTTTATGGACGTTTTTATCGTAAGCCAATCAAATAATGAAAAGTAAATTTCTCTTTTTAATTGTAGCTTTATTTTCCTTATGTGCTTGTTCATCAACTAATGAAACAAGAAGTTATGGGGAATATCAAAATAATCATCTTCTTTCTTTAGATGAATTTTTTAAAGATGATTTAAATCATTATTTTGTTGAAATTTATCGTTTTGACTGTTCATATTGCGAAAATGTAAAAACGAGTGTTTTTAATTATCTAGATAGACAAAATAATGGAGAAAACTTAACACCTTTATTTTTATTTAATATGGATGAAGGCGGACAAAGTGCTAATCGAAATAGATTTAAAAGTAAACCTGAACATGCTAGTAACGATTCTTTGATTCGTGAAATGGAAATGAATAAGCCAAATACTTTAAGTGAAACTTATTTTCTAGGTACACCAATTATTTATGAAATTGTTGATGAAAAAGTAGATCAAGTTTATCTTGGCGCTAACGAAGTAAATGGTTTATTAAATAGCCTATAATTTATTACTTATTTATTTTCTTTTTTAGTGAATTTAAGGATTAATTTTTGAAACTTTTGATTAGCTAAAATCTTTAATGTTAATTTATTTAAGCCGTAATAAGCGGAAAAAATAACAAAAGCTCCTAGCATTAAAACAAAGGTATAGCCAATAAAACCAACATACCAACCACAAGTAGAAGTAATGGTGCTTAAAACAGGAATATCTAAATTAAACATAAACATTGAGATGTAAAACATATTTCCACCAGCTGTAAATTCGTTATACCCGTGGTTTAAAACAATCAATAAATTAATAATTTCAGCAAGAATTAAAAAACCTAAAAAAGCAAAGGTTCCATATTGATATAATTTAAGACTCTTTTTAAAAGATAATGAACCGATATTTAAATAAGTTGCGCTATATATTCCTAAAGCTATTAATGCAAAATGCCAAATTATTGATTGATAATCTAAGCTGTAATCTTCCCACGTTAAAACACTAGATTGATATAAAGTAACCGATAAACCACCTAGCATTCCATAAAGCGCCATGAAAGAGAAAAGGGACTTACGTAGTTTTTCATTTCTTGCTAAAGGCATAATGGCCGAAGTATACATTGGGATCGAGCATAATTGAAAAGGGAATAGTGACCAACGATAATCACCTTCAAAATTGTAATGATATGCAAAAAGAATTTGTTTATAAATTTCAGTAGAAATTAAAATCAACCCCATTGTCATCGTAAAATAATCACGAATTTTGTCATTTGTTCTAGCTTTTTTTCCTAAATAAAACATTAATGGATATATAAAAATAAGGAAAAGAAGAAAAATAATGGTGATTTCCAAGCACCAAGGTTTAAGTTGCTCACTTACTGGAAAAGGAAAAGGATTATAAGTCGCTAACGTTTTTAACAACATCTTTAATTTCCTTTCTACGATAATTTATAAGAAGTGAAGTAAATACGATTAAAATAATTAAGCTAATAAAATTGATAGTAATAAAGACTATTGAAACCCAATCTATATCAAGGTAAAGCTTTGGAATTATTAACTTATAATTATCACTAGCAACAACAAGAGCAATGACGCTTAAAATTATTTCAAAAATAGAACTAATTAATATTTGCATGTATGTTGTTTTTCGAGGCATAAGAAGCATTGTAGTTGGAATAAAGCTTGCAAGATAAAGTAAAAGAAAACCTAAAATATTTAAGTTAAAATTTTTATCAAACATTGAAAAGATATAATAATCAATACTGGTTCTTTTATCTAAAATCGTCTCAAAACCCTCTTCAAACATATAGTTTTGATAATTTCTTGCATAAGGAACGAAAAGAAGAGAAATAATACAAAACATTGAAATAAATGAGAAAACACGAATTACGTTATAATACTTTTTCCCTTTTTTATCATGACTTACAACCATTGAGTGTATGTTATCGCGTTGAATATGATATAACTCATCAGCTCTTAAAATAATGATTACAAAAAGAAAAATAAGAAAAGAGATGAAAAGATAAAATCCGCTATATAGAATTGAGACGTCTCCACTTATTAAAAATCCATCAGGATAGATGACTCTAAAATAATTCATCATTGTAAAAACAAAAGAGGCAAGAAGAGTGATTTTTAAACATGTGTTAAAAGCGTTCTTTTTATACTCATGTTGCTTAAAATCAAAAAAGTCGATTAATAAACTAAATAAAGTAACGATTGGTAAAATTATTCCATAAGCACTTTCAATGCGTCCATTATAAGCATGAGAAGTAGGATTAAAAAAATGAACTAAGTAGACTTCTCTATCGTTAGCAATAACAAAAGGAAGAGAGGAAGAAACAATTAATAAAAGAATTGCTATTATGTAGCAAATTAATATAAAAAGATCTTTCTTGTTCTTAATTTTTTTCACATAAATATTTTACTTTTTAAAAGACAATTTTAATAGACTATTAAAGCCTTTTTTGTTACTTTTTACACTTATTAGTGTATTATATACTCATGAAAGACAAAATATCGTTTACACATGCTATTAAAGATGAATTAGCTAGCAAAGATGTTTCTAAAGCCTTTGCAAAATCTGTCATCGCTTCATTTATTAAACTAAATGGCAATGTTGTTTTTTCAAGAAATAATAACCGTTTAGTCTTAAAAACCGAAACTTCTTCAACGGCTAAATATATCTATAAACTATTAAAAGAAAATTATCCTTATTTAATGATTTCATTCTCTTTTTTAAAAAGTATGAAACTTTATAAAGCGACAGAATACTTAATTAATGTCAACTCTGGTGCATATGAACTATTTGAAGATTTAAAACTTAATTTACTTGAAGATAAAATCCCTTATGATTTGCAAGATAAAGAAGAAAAAATTCGTGGCTATCTTGTTGGAACATTTTTAGCTAGTGGAAGTTGCACTGATCCTATTTCTTCTAATTATCATCTTGAGCTTGTTTCTAATGATGATAACTATGCTCATGCATTAATAAAAATGATTAATAAAATCAAATCTATAAAATTTGATTTTAAAATTATTAAAAGAAGAAATAAGTATTTAATTTATTTAAAAAGAAGTGATCAAATCGCTAATTTTTTAGCTTTTATTGGAGCTGATAATTCTTGCATTGAATTTGAAAATATAAGAATGGATCGCGACTTTTCTAATTCTACTAATCGTTTAATGAATTGCGACTCTTATAATTTTAAAAAAACTATTGAAAATGCTAAAAAACAAATTGAAGAGATAAATATTGTTGAAAATAAGCTAGGTGTAGATAACCTTCAAAACGAAAAACTTAAAGTTTTGTGCAAAGCGCGTTTAGCGAATCCAGAAGCAAATTATAGCGAACTCGCTCAAATTGTTTCAGAAGAATTAGATGAGACAGTTTCAAAAAGCAATATAAATCATTTATTTATTAAACTGAGAAAGATGGTTGATAATTATGAAAAAAGTAGCGGAAATAATTGACACAAATTATGAACTCGGAAAAAGAATTCAATTTTTAAGGCAAAATAAAAAAATGTCACAAGAAGACTTAGCTTTAGAGTGTGGAGTTAACAAAAATTATTTAAGCGATCTTGAAAGAGGTTGTCGAAATCCAACTGTTAAAATTCTTGCAAAAATTGCTAGCGGATTGGGAATTAGCCTTAGTGAGCTTTTTAAAGGAGTTGGCTTTTAATGGAATCGATAAAGCGCGTATTTAAGGTTGGTCCTGGCCCAAGTAGCTCACATACAATTGGTCCTTTTAATGCTGCAAAAGATTTTTTAAATCAAGTGGCTGATTTTGATGAAGTTGAAATTAATTTATATGGCAGTCTAGCTTTAACTGGAAAAGGACATGGAACAGATAAAATATTATTAAAAGCTTTAGAAGGTAAAAAATCTAAAATCAACTTTAACTATACTTTTGAAAATATTAAGCATCCAAATACTATCGACTTTTTAGCCTATAAAAATGGGCAATTAATTAAAAAAATCCGTTATTACTCAATTGGAGGAGGAGAGATATTAAAAGAAGGTGAAACAAGCAAAAAGCCTGTAAAAGTCTATCCTTTTTCTACTTTTAATGGTTTAAAAAACTATTTAAGTAAGAACAATTTGAATGATATTTCAAAAGTTGTAGATACCTTTGAAAAAGAAAACTTAGATGAATTTTTGCTTAACATTTTTGAAGCGATGATTTTTGAGATTGAAAATAATCTAGAAAAAGAAGGTTATCTTCCAGGTAATCTTGGTGTTAAAAAAGTAGCCAAAAAGATATATCAAAATGCTTTAAATGAAAAAGATGAATTTGAAAAAAAGATACTTTATATAACAAGCTTTGCTTATGCCGTCAGTGAAGGAAATGCCGATGGAGAAATGGTAGTTACTGCCCCAACTTGTGGTAGTGCTGGAGTTTTGCCTTCAATTTTATATTATGAATATCGTTTTAATAATGTTTCTAAAAAGAAAATAGTTAATGCTTTAAAAGTGGCAGCTTTATTAACTAATTTTGTAATTGAAAATGCTTCAATAAGTGGTGCTCAATTAGGATGCCAAGCTGAAATTGGAGTAGCTTCGGCAATTGCAAGTGGTGCATTATGCTATATTCATGATTTATCTTTTTATCAAATAGAATATGCAAGCGAACTTGCTTTAGAACATTTTTTAGGTTTAACCTGTGATCCAGTTAATGGCTATGTTCAAATTCCTTGTATTGAAAGAAATGGAATCGGAGCTTTAAGAAGTTTAATTTCTTATATTTACGCTAAAGATATTTCGTTATTAAGAAAGAATAAGGTTTCATTTGATGAAGTTGTTAAAGCAATGAAAATAACAGGAGAAAGTCTTTCAAAAGATTATAAAGAAACTTCAATTGGAGGACTGGCAAAAATCATTCAAAAGTAAAAAAAGCCTGCAAAACTTAATTGTTTTGCAGGCAATTTTTAAATTTGACTATATTAATTATTTTTAAATTTAAGAGAAAGTCTTAAAGAATTTAATACACAAATTACAGTTACACCAACATCAGCAAAGATTGCAAACCACATAATGTAAGGGCTAATTGGTAAATTTGGAATTAATGATAAAATCATAACAAGAATTTTTATAAATAAAGCAAAGGCAATATTTTCAATTACGACTAGTTTATTTCTTTTTGCAATTTTAATAACCTTGTTTACTTTATTTAAATCATCATCCATAATCACAACATCACTTGAATCAATTGTAATGTCGCTTCCAATTCCACCCATTGAGATTCCAATATCGGCCTTTGTTAAGCTAGGAGCATCATTTACTCCATCCCCGATAAAAGCGGTAGTATTTTTATTTTCTTTAGCTAAAATTTCTTCTAGCTTTGCTGTTTTATCAAGTGGTAATAAATTAGCATAGAATTTATCAACGCCAGCTTCTTTAGCAACTGCGGAAGCAATTTTATCATTATCTCCAGTTAACATAATGACATTTTTAATTCCATTTTGATGATAAGCATCAATGGCTTTAATTGAAGATTCCTTAATTTGATCTTTAATTTCAATATAGCCAAGATATTGATTATCGTAAGAAACATATATTAAGGTAAATGGAGATTCTATTTGATTAAAATCAATTTTATTTTCTTCTAATAATTTAGCGTTTCCGACTAATAGAGTTTTGTTTTTAAAATTAACTTTAACTCCACGTCCTTCAATTTCTGTGTAATCACTTAAATAATCTTTGTTAAGTTTATCTTTATTGTTAGATAAAATAGCAAGCGCAATTGGGTGGTTAGAATAATATTCTCCATATTGAGCTAAAGTTAATAACTCTTCTTTTTCATTGTCGTTTTTAGAAACTACATTATTAACTACAAAGTTGCCTTTTGTGATGGTCCCTGTTTTATCTAAAACAATATTTTTTAATTTTGTAAATTTATCTAAATAAGTTGAACCTTTAATTAAGACTTTGATTTTACTTGCTTCACCTAAACTTACAAAATAACTCATTGGTACGCTTAAAACTAAAGCACAAGGGCAAGAAATTACAAGAAAACTAGCGGCAGTTCTAATATAGTTAGCCCATGTGGCAGGATCAGCATAATTAATAATTAGAGGTGGCAAAATAGCGACAACAAAGGCTAGAAAGATAACTATAGGAGTGTAAATTTTAGCAAACTTAGTAATAAATTTTTCTGAGTTCGCTTTTTGCGAAGAGGCATTTTCAACAAGATCAAGCATTTTAGAAATGGTTGAATTATAAAATTCTTTTGTTGCTTGAATAATGAGTGGTGAACCTAGATTAATAACGCCACTTATTACTTCTTCACCTTCTTTTATTGAACGAGGAATACTTTCGCCAGTCATTGATGAAGTATCTAAGGTGGATTTTCCTTTAATTACTTTTCCATCAATTGGAACCCTTTCTCCAGATTTAACGATAAACAAATCACCAATATTTACATCAAAAGGTTCTACAATTTTCTCTATTCCATCATTATATAAAGTAACTTTATCAGGTCTTAAATTGAGGATAGATTTAATTGAATTTCTACTTTTATCAACGGCATATTTTTCAAATCGTTCGCCAATTTGGAAGAAAACAACAACAGCTAAAGCTTCAACATATTCACCAATTGCAAAAGCAGCAATGGTAGCGATTAATGATAAAGTGACTTCGTCAAAAAATTGTTTATGCTTAATTTTTTTAAATGCTTCAATAAATAAATCGTAAGAAACTAAAAGATAGAAGAATAAAGAGATAGGAAGGATTACTAGAGTATTTAAATTATTAATTCCTAAATTTACTTCGCCCCAAAATATATGAACAATAAGAAGAGCGATAGTAACAATTGTTGCGAGGATTAATGAATAAAAATCAAATTTCTTTTTCATACTACTTTATACGTTTAATTGTTACTCCGTCCTCAAAATCCTTGCAAATCTCAACTATTTTATTTAAATCCTCTTTATCTTTAATATCTAAATCCATTCTTGAAGCTAAAAAATTTATTGAACATGAATTTACACAATCACATTTATTTATTTTTTCTTCAAGTTTAAGTGCGCAAACAGCACAATCAATCCCATCAAATTTAAAAGTCATTTTCATATTTATTTACCTTCTTTCAAGTGTCTTCTAGCTGTTTCAATAATTAAAGAAACATGTTCATCATCAAGTGAATAAATCACATTTTTACCTTGCTTTTTATACTTAACGATTTTATTTGTTTTAAGAATATTTAATTGATGCGATGCCGCACTTTTTGTAATATCAACAACATTACATAAATCGCCAACGCATAATGGGTTGTCATCTAATGCCCAAATAATTTTTAGACGAGTAGAATCACCAAAAATTTTGAAAAAATCGCTGATAGAATAAATTTCTGGATCGCTGATCATTCTCTTTTTGGTTTTTTTAACTTTTTCTTCGTCAACAATTGGTGTATCAACTGCCATAATTTTTCCTCCGCTAAAATTATAATTGAACAATTGTTCAACTGTCAATAATTAAATCGATTGAAACCTATCTCTTTTTAACCTAAAATTATTGAAGTTATGAAAAAGATTGAAAGAGACAATTACATATTCAACAAAAAGTGCTTATTAATTATCCTTTATTTGTTTTATATAAATAATGTTGATTATAAAGATATTACTTTGAGAAGTTTTGGCTTCCATTTTGATCCAACATGCAACTTTAAAGTCATTGTTAATTCTAAGAAGATGCATATTCATAAATATGTAGTTCATTTCTTTTTATCAACTTCTGGAGTGAACTTTGCCAAGCTTGACGTAATGGGTCATATTAATCTTGTTAAAGTTAAAGATGTAAAAAATACCGAAATATTTGTTCCAGAAGCAAGCTTAAATATTTATTTTGATGAAACTAATTTTATTGCAAAAGGGTATATCGAAGGAAAATATTTTGAGTATCAACTTATTCAAAAACAAAGTGAATTCTTTAAAGATGAGATTTTATATTATTTAAGTAATGATCAATCTAACTTTAATATTAACGAAAGCGCTGATAATTTTATTCTATATTTATTAAGACTTTACACTTATAAAATTAAAACTGATTTAGTAATGGGCGCTGGAATTAACTGTGATTATGGAGCCAAAGATTGGAAGCATTTAATTGCTGCTTTAAATGAACAATTCTATAAAAACAATACAAAAGCAATTGAAGAAGTAAAACATTTTGTAGGAGATGAACTTTTTGTTAATGGCAAAGTCATGAAAACAAGTGGCTTTGATACTTATAAATCTTTAAATAATGAATTATATCTATTTAAAGAAGCTCGCTCTTTTAATGATCCTAATTCAACCTTATATAATTGTGTTAATTATATTGAACGTCATCCTGGCACTGAAGTTATAACTTATAACTATGATACAAATCTAGAATATTTACTTAAAAAAAGAGGTTTAATGTATTCAAGTGTATATGATGAAAATAGTTTTGTTATAAAAGATTCAATAGTTGCAATTTATCATGTACATGGACTTTTACCTTTTGATAAGTATAAAGAAAGAAAATATATTGATTCTTTAGTATTTAACGAATCAGAATATTTTTATCTTTATAACAACCCATATAGTTGGAATATTTCTAAGCAGATGCATGATTTTACTTTCTGCACCTGTTTATTTATTGGTTTAAGTTTAACCGATCCAAACATGAAGCGACTTTTAGAAGTTTCTCTTAATCCTTTAAAATACAATTTTATCTTTATGAAAAAAGAAGAAGGGTTTAACGAAAAGACATATCGCGCAGTTACAAATTACTTCTTTAGCTATGACTTAATTACTATTTGGATTAGTGATTATTCAGAAATTGGCAAATGGCTTGATTTAATTTAAAAAGTGGCAGTTTTGCAAGCTTTTTAAATAAATATACAGGGGAATTTTAATTAAAAACCATCTAATTTGCTAATTTATTATGTTTACAACATAATAATTATTCTTCTGCGTTTGATGGTTCTGTTAGCTATTATCATGATAGATATGGACTTGAGTCTGATTGTGTGCTTCATTTAAATGACGGAAGATATGCACTTATTGAATTTAAGCTTGGTTCTCACGAAATTGAAGATGCAACTAATCATTTAATTAAGATTGAAAATCTTATAAAAGAATATAGTAAAACTGAAAAAACAATGCCCAATCAGATTGCCAAATCTTAAACTTATTATAACTGTGACGAAATATGGATATAGACGCGCTGATGGAGTATTTGTCTTACCTATTGGTTGCTTAAAAAATTAACTATGTTAATCAAAAAATGTTATTTTTTATAGTAAATTTTAATTATATAAAGCAAGTTTTGCTTTTTAAGTGATATCTTGTGCCAATTTGATTGTGGAATAGTGATTAATTTAAGATATTGTTTCAGGATAACCTTTTGTTTGGTTTTTTTGATTGCTTTAATTTGCTTTAAATTATAATATGAAGTTACTTAATGAAAATTAAGCAATAAATATGGCAAGAAACATAGTAAAATTAAAAGATATAGCTAGTCGTTTGGGAGTATCGACTAATACGGTAAGTAGAGCACTTAGAGATGCTAGTGATATTAGTGAAAGTTTAAAAATTAAAATTAAAAAACTAGCAAAAGAAATGGGCTACATACCAAACAATTTAAGTAATTACATCCGTGAAGGAGATAGTCATCTTGTTGGAATAGTAATACCTTCTTTTAGTAATCCTTATTTTTCGCTAATTAATAATGGTGTAATTTATAAACTTCAAAATGAAGATTACTATCCATTAATTTTTGTATGTAAAGACAACTTATTTACATATGATTTATTAAAGAAAATGATTGCAAATAATGCATGTGCAATTTTGACCTATACCGAAGTTGACCCGGAAGTATTTAATTATTGTAAATCTTATAATATGCCATTACTATCAGTTGGAGTTACCCCTTTAAATAAAGAAATTGATGCTATTTTTGCTGATGATTATCATAGTGGAAAAATAGCTGCTGAAGAGTTTAATAAATCCGAAAGAAGAAGACCTTGCTATATAAATTCTGATGTTGAATCTGTTAATAAATTTAGAAGAAAAGGCTTTTTAGAAAACGTCAAAGCTGAACAAGTTGATGAGTACTTTATTAAATTTAGCGAAAGAGATGAAGAAATTCCTGAGATTTTAAATAAGATTATAACAAGAGGAAATGATTTTATTTATTCTTTTAATGATGAAATTGCACTATATTTAATTGAAACTTTAAACAATGCAAATTATAAAGATTATGACATCATTGGAACTGATGGCATCCCAGCATTTTTTGATTACTCGATTAAATTTAGCACGATAGGATATAGCTTTGAAAAATTGGCTAATATTGTTGAAAAAACTTTAATGGAAAAAATAAAAAGAATCACTAACGATACAATTCAAATTAAATATAAAAGCTCTATTTTTAAATTCTAATTTTTTATTTTACTTAACATTAACGTTAATGTATAATGATTTTGAGGTTTAAAAATGACTCAAATTGAAATAATTAAGATTGATGGTTTGAGGGAAAATATTATTACAGATAATAGATTTCCAAGTTTTTCGTTTTCATTAGTATCTAACGAAAAAGATGTTTTTTTGAAAAGATCTGTTCTGACTTTATTTGATGAAAATAAAAATAGAATTCGGTCTAAAAGCAATAATAATGGAGAGCAAATTGGGATTAATTACGATGGTAAAGAATTAAAACCTTTTAACTTATATTTTCTTCAAATAGAAGTATTTGATAATCATGATAATTACGATAGTAAAATTATAAGTTTTAAAACCGGAAGAATGTCTTTGCCTTGGCAAGCTAAGTGGGTTGGAGATTATTCTCAAGTAATTGAACCGGCCATTTCACCAAAACCATTACTCTTTAAAAAAGAGTTTTCTATTAAAAAGAAAGTAAAAGAAGCCTTTATCTGTGCAACTAGTTTTGGTTGGTATGATATTAAACTTAATGGAAAAGAAATTAGTGATGAATATTTTAATCCAGGGTATACCGATTATAATAAAGAAATTCAATATCAAATTTTTCAATTAGATTTAAAAGAAGGAAAAAATATAATATTAGTTCACGTTGCTGGAGGATGGGCTGTTGGCGCTTTTTGCTACGTTAGAGAGAATAGACAATACGCCAAAAACATCGCTTTTTTATCTGAGATACACATTAGATATGAAGATGGAACTAGTGAAGTTATTAAAACTGATAAAGATTGGTTAGTCTCACAAAAATCTTGTTATGAACTAGCCGACCTTTATGATGGTGAAACTTTTGATGCTAATGTTGATGAAGAAAAAGTAGAGTTTAAAAACGCTGACATTATAACTGATTTAAATGTTGGTAAAATTATGTATAGATATGGTTTACCCGTTCGATTACACGAGTGTTTCGAACCTACTTTTGTTAGAGAAACCTCAGAAAATACATATATTTTTGATTGCAAGCAAAATTTTGCTGGCTTAGTTGAAATAGAAATTAAAGATGCAATTAATGAAGTTATAACAATTAAACATTCTGAAATTTTATATAAAGGTAATGTTTATACTCGTCCTTTAAGAAGTGCTAAAGCCACAATCACATATAAATGCAAAAAAGGAAACCAAAAATATATTGCTAAGTTTACTTACATGGGATTTAGATATTTTGAGGTTTCAGGAATCAATATTTCTAAGTTTAAGGTAAAGGCTTTTGCGCTTTATTCTGATATTGAGAAAATTGGTGATTTTAAATGCTCAAACGAATTAATTAATAAGTTACAAAATGCCATTGTTTGGGGTGCAAAATCAAATTTTGTTGATATTCCTACTGATTGCCCTCAAAGAGACGAAAGATTAGGATGGACTGGCGATATAAATTTATTCAGTTCAACAGCTTTATTTAATTTTGATTTATCTAGATTTTTGAATAAATGGTTGATTGATTGCTGTAGCGATCAAAATCAAGAAAATGGTGGTTTACCTTATGTAGTTCCAAGTCACTGGGAATCTAAACCATGTTCAGTTTGGGGAGATGTTGCTGTTTCTTTACCATATAATCTTTTTATGTCAACTGGCAACAAAAATGTCATTCAAGATAATATTTTAATGTCGGTTAAATATCTTGAAGGGTGTTTAAAAATGGCTAGGGGAGATAAAAAAGATAAGTATGACCAATTGATATGGAATTATGAACCATTTTCATTTGGTGATTGGTGCGCTCCTGAAGTTGAATACGATGAATGGATTAATAGAGCTAAATGGATTTGCACACCTTATATGATTAATAGTATATATGAAATTGAAAAAATGTATGCAAATCTTAACAATTTTAACGAAAGTAATAAATATAAAAAGTTAAAAGAAGATGTTAAAGAAGCGTTTAATAAAAGACTTGTTAATAAAGATTATACTTTAACAAGATCTTTTCAAACCGCATACACAATTGCTTTATATTTTAATTTAGGAGATAAAAAGGCTAAATCCGTATGGAGCAATGAATTAGAAAAACTTGTTAAAGATTATAGATACCATCCACAAACTGGTTTTCCTGGTACTCCATATTTATTATTTGCTTTAGCAGATAATGACAAGAAGGATACTGCTTTTAAGGTATTATTGAACGATACTTGTCCTTCTTGGCTATATATGGTTAAAACTGGTGGAACAACTATTTGGGAAAGATGGGACGCTTTAAAAGAAGATGGCACTATAAATTTTGGTAATTTTTCTAGTGAAGAAGAAACTAGCGATGATGGAGGTATGGTTTCATTCAATCACTATGCTAATGGTTCAGTTGGAGATTTTCTTTATCGAAGAGTACTTGGCTTAGAAATTATTGAACCTGGATATAAGAAATTTATGGTTAAACCATTGATTGGTGGAAATATAACTTATGCAAAAGGATACCACATTTCTCCATATGGAAAAATTGCTGTTGATCGGAAAATTGAAAATAAAAAATTCTTAATAAGTGTTGAAGTACCAGTTAACGCTGAGTGTGTTTTAATTATGCCTTATTCTAATAATGAAAAATGTATTGGAAATGGAAAATATATTTTTGAAGAGGATGTAAGAGAGATTTAATTATGATAGTCGATTTTAAAAAAGTTTTGTTTGACCCTCAAGTTTTTGAAATTAACGAGGAAAAACCACATGCTTATATTAAGCGCTATGAATCTGAAAAAGATTTAAAAGAGAATAATCTTGTTGAAAGAGTAATCAATGACGATTGGCATGGAATTTATTCTGAAGATTATAATGATCTTAATAATTTAGATGCTTTAATTAAATCTGATTTAACTAAAGTGAATAATGTTGAAGTCCCTTTATCGATTCAAATTCAAGGATATGGAAAACCTAAATACATTAATACCCAATATCCTTTTGATGGTTATATCGATTATAAAATCTTTCCAAAAGATAATAAGTTTATCGATGTAAAAAATCCTTATATGATTTATCTTAAGGATTTAAAAATCGATAAGATAAATCTTAATAAAAAATATATTTTAAATTTTAAGGGTTTTGAAACAGCTTTATTTTTATTTGTTAACTCTGAATTTGTAGGTTATTCGGAAACCTTATATACAGATAGTGAATTTGATATTACAAAGTTCTTAAAAGATGGCACAAATAGAATAGCAGCAATTGTTTTTTATTATAGTTCGTCAAGTTATATTTTAAGCCAAGATTTTTATCGTTTTAGTGGCTTATTTAGAGATGTAACTTTATCTGAATTAAATAAAAAGTCTATCTTCGATATCGACATTAAATCAAAATATAAATTTGAAAACGAAAGCGGTACTTTAAATGTTAATTTGACTGGCAATATCGATAATTTAAGAAAAGAATTTATTTTAATTGAAGAAAATAATAAAGAAATTTTACATCTAGTCACTAAAGACAATAAAATTTCAGCCTCAATAGACAAAGTTAACGCATATAGCGAAGAAAAACCAAACCTTTATACACTTCTTGTTAAACTTTATGATGAAAAAGATGAATTAATCGAAATACTTAAAGAGAAAGTTGGATTTAAAGAAGTTCATATTGAAGGAACACATATTATTTATAATGGTAAAAAACTAGCCATTCGAGGTGTTGATAGACATGAACGGAATTATAAAAGAGGAAGAAACGTGACTCTTGATGATTGCCTATTTGATGTTAAGTTTATGAAAGATCATAACATCAATGCTATTAGAACATCCCATTATCCTAACAGAAATGAATTTTATGATTTTGCTGATCAATATGGTCTTTACATAATGGATGAAGCTTGTTTTGAAAGTCATGGTTCCTTAGGAAGTTGGACTAATCATTATGATAGAAAAACATATATTCCTGACGGAAAAGAAGAATGGGCAAATATCGCTTTAAGTAGAATTGAAAGAATGTATGAAAGAGATAAAAATCATCCTTCAATTTTCTGTTATTCGTTAGGCAATGAAAGTGGAATTGGTGATACTTTCATGAAAATGCGTCAATGGCTAAAGAATAGAAATAGTGATGTCATTGTTCATTACGAAGGAGTTTGTGGTTGGTGGCCAGTACCAGGAGATCTTAATGTTACTGATGTATATTCAAGAATGTATCCTAAAGTTGAAGACATTATAAAATATGATAAAGAAAATCCTATAAAACCTTATTTGATTTGTGAATATTCTCATTCCATGGGTAATTCCACTGGAAACCTAGACGAATATGTTAATTTATTTGATACATGTGATAGCTTTGCTGGCGGCTTTATTTGGGATTTTATTGATCAAGGATTGTTTATAAAAAATCAAAGTGGGAAAGAAATGTTATCCTATGGCGGAGATTATTTAGAAAAACCTAATGATGAAGATTTTTGTTGTAATGGAATTATCTTTGCTGATAGAAAAATCGCTGATAAATCGTCAAAAGCTAAGAATGTAAAATATTATTATTCACCAATTAGTGTTAAAATTTCCAATAATTTTGTTGAACTAATTAACCGCAATCTTTTTATAAATTTAAATGAATATGATTTTATATTTGAAGTAGTTGAAGACAATGTGACGGTTCATAAAGAAACATTTAAAATTAACTGCGAACCAACATCAAAATGTAAAAAAGAACTGAGTTTTACATGTAATTTAAATAAATCAAAACTTATTTTGTTTAGAATTACTGCTCTAAAAGATGGAAAACAAATTGTAAGAGAAGAAAAAGTTATGAATGAAGGTAAGTTTGCTTCACTTTATAATTCTAGTAAATTTAAAGTTCATAAAGGCTTTTATAATATTGGAGTTGAAGGTGATAACTTTATTTACTATTTCTCTATGGGTAAATTTGCCCAAAAAATGCCTGGCTTAATTGGTATTGAGGTTAATGGTGATCAATATATCAAACGCGATATTTTACCAACATTATTTAGACCATCGACTTCAAACGATATCGGGAACAAAATGACCTATTTCGACAATAAACTTTTAGGATTTTCTAAACTTTTGGAATCTGATTATGGAGATATTGAGATAGACGATAAGCATACAAATGAATATTTCGAAATTTCTTATAAGTATTATGTTAATCGTAAAGAGAATGAATTTATTAAGGTTACCTATCATGTAAATAAGAACGGAACCATGAACGTTAAAGTTCACATGGATCCATTAAAAGATGTTGATGATATTGGTATTTTCGGCCTTAGATTCTCATTAGCTAAATCAATCGATACTTTAACTTATTTTGGCTATGGTCCACTTGATAATTACGTCGATCGTTTGGGCGGAGAATATCTTGGAATCTATAATACTAAAGCTAAAGATGAATATGTTGATTATATATTACCTCAAGAATGTGGGAATCATTTAGGAACAAAGTATCTTGTTCTTCATGGAGCAAATAGCAATTTAAGAATTTTTAAAGACAAGGAAGATTTTGCTTTTAAGTTTTTAGAAAATAACGAATTTGAAATTGAAAATGCAGATCATAAGGAGTGCCTGCCATTTTCTTGCTCGAATTATTTAACCATAGCTGGGTTTACAAGAGGAATTGGCGGAGACGATTCTTGGGCAGCTCCTGTTCATAGACCTTATGAACTAAAAGCTAATAAAGTTTATGAATTTTCATTTAATATTGAGCCATCATTAAAATAAGGAGACATTTATGTTTCAATTTAAGCATACTAAATCATATCATAAAAATCATCCTAATCCACAATTTTATAGAAGCAATTTTTTAAATTTAAATGGAAAGTGGAAGTTTGCTTTTGATGAAGAAAATATTGGGGTTTTGCAAGGTTTTTATAAAGAATTTCCACAAAACCATTTAGAAATTAATGTACCATATGCTTATCAAACTTTTAAAAGTGGTATAAATACAAATGATGAAATTGATTATATTTGGTATGAAAAAGAGATTGAAATAAATGATCTTGCGAAAGTATATTTGATTCATTTTCTTGGTGTTGATTATGAAACCGATGTATTTATAAATGGCTTATATGTCTTTCATCATATTGGTGGATATGATGCTTTTTCTTTTGAATTAACAAATTTAATTAAAGGAAAAAATAAAATTACAGTTAGAGTCACTGATAAAGGCCATATTGATCAAATTAGAGGAAAGCAACATTGGAAGAACGAAAATGAAACTTGTTTTTATTCAAAAAGTAGTGGCATCTATAAAGATGTATATGTTGAAGTTTTAAATAAAAATTATATTAAGGAATTTTATTTAAAGGGTGATTATTTAACTAAAACTTTAAAAGCTAAATTCATTCCTAATATCGAAGATGATTATCAAATTGAAATTTCTTTTGATGATATTAATAAGAAGTTTAATTTTGATTTAAACAACAAAGAGAATGAGTTTTTAATGACTTTAGATGATGTACTTCCTTACTCTTATGAGAATCCAAAATTATATAATTTAACAATTAAATTATTCAAAAAAGGTGAGATTTGTGATGAATTTCTCACATATTGCGGATTCATTTCATTAAAATCTAAAGATGGAAAAATATTTATTAATGATAAAGATACTTATTTAAAGATGGTTCTTGACCAAGGTTACTTTAATGGAGGTGGATTAACGCCAAGCGAAGAAGATGCGATTTTAGATTTATCCTTAATTAGAGATTGTGGTTTTAATGGATTAAGAAAACATGAAAAGATTGAAACACCATTATTTTATTATTATCAGGACTTATTTGGACTATATGCTAGTTTAGAAATTCCTTCTGTAATGAATTATAGTTACGATTTTTATAAGCAATACAATAAACAAGCTCCATGTATGTATTTAGATAATTTTAATCATCCTTCAATTATCGAAATTGTTTTATTTAATGAAACGTGGGGTGTTTTTGATATTGTTAGAAGATATAAAGAAGTTTTAGATTTTGTAAATAATCAATATTTTAAATTTAAGAAAATGGCTGAAGATAGATTTGTAATATCAAACGATGGTTGGGAACAAACTTATACAGATATCATAACTTGCCATAATTATAGTGAAACAAGTCATGATCTTAAAAAGATACTTGATAAGGGCGTAGAAGATATTAAACACAATAAAAATGCTTTATGTGTTGATGGAGATAAATACTTTTTTGTTGATGGATATGCTAATTATAAAGGACAACCATTTGCATTAACGGAATTTGCAGGAATTGCTTTTAATGCTAATTTTGAAGATGCTAAGTGGGGCTATGGTAAAGGTGTAACAAGTGAAACGGAGTATTTAGCTAAATATAAAGATCAATTAGATTATATTTATTCAAATAAAAATTTTAGATGTTTTTGCATGACTCAATTAACAGATGTCGAACAAGAAATTAATGGTATCTTTACTGCTGATAGAAAAGCTAAAATTAATATTAATAAATTAAAAAAGCTTCACGATAGATTCAAATAACTAAAAATAATTTTATATAAGTGCCAATATGTAATTGAAAAATAACGTTAATGTTTTCAAATTTTATTGACATTAACGTTAATGTAAGTTTATGATAATGATGTAAGCGCTTTCAAAGGATGTAAAAATGATTCAAGAAACAAAGAATAAAACCCTTATTCATTTATATAACAGCAACATTAGTTATTATGTTTATATAAATAAATTTGGTTTTTTACAAAATCCCTATTTTGGAGAGAGACTAGATAATTTATTCGATTTAGCTCAATTAGTTGGAACTCGATGGCCTACTTCATATTTTGACAAAAATATAAATGAAGAAATAACTTTAAAAGATGGCGAAGAAAGTTATCGCACAGATTTAGGTAATCAAGAAATTTTTTCACATGGGTTTAATGATTTTCGTGAATCAGCCATTATTCTTAGAAAGAGTGATGGATCTTTTGAAAGTAATTTTAAATATATTTCTCATAAAATTTATAAAGGAATTAAACCTTTACTAGATTTACCAAGTGCAGATAGAAAATTAAATTCTTTAAAAATACAAAACGAAGAAAATGTTGATACTTTAGAAATACTTTTAAAGGATAGCGAAAGTTCCATTTATCTTTATGAATTTATCTCAATCTATAATGATAAAGACATTATTGTCAAATCATTTAAAGTTGTTAACAATGAAAAAGATTCTATTAAATTAAATCGCTGCTATTCAATGCAAATGTCATTAAATAATGATGATTATTTGGTTCATCACTTTTGTGGTTCTTGGGGAAACGAACGAAACGAAGTGGTTAATGAAATCGTTTCAGATTGCCAAGTTATTGAATCAAAGCAAGGCAGAAGTTCACATTATGAAAATCCATTTATTTTTTTAACGAAGAAAGAAACAACATATTCAAGTGGAGAAGCAATTGGTTTTAACTTAATTTGGAGTGGTAATTTTAAATTCAGTATAAATAAAGACCAAAATACTTTACATAGTTTAAGCATTGCTTATGGAATTAATGATTATGATTTTGAGATAACTTTAAAATCTGGTGATAGTTTTGAAACTCCACAAGCTATTATTTCATATTCAAATAAAGGAATTGATTATATGTCTCATCAATTCCATTCTTTTATCAAAGAAAACCTTTGTATTGACAAAAATCAATATGGTTATCGTCCATTATTGCTAAATTGTTGGGAAGCAGTTGGATTTGATTTTAATACTGATTCATTAATCAAATTTATTGATAAAGGTAAAGAAATGAATATTGATTTATTCGTTTTAGATGATGGATGGTTTGGTCATAGAGATTCCGATGATTCCAGTTTGGGTGATTGGTATGTTAATAAAAAAGTTGACTTAAAGAAAGTTGTTGATTTTGCTCACTCTAAAGGACTGAAATTTGGTATTTGGTTTGAACCTGAAATGATTAGTCCAGATAGTGATTTATATCGTACTCATCCAGAATACGTTTTAGGAAAAGCTAAAAATAATTTATTAACTGGTCGTCATCAATTAAATTTAGATTTTACAAATGAAAAAGTGATTTTAAATGTTTTTCGTCAAATGAAAAAAATTTTAGATAAATATTCAATTGATTATGTTAAATGGGATTATAATCGTGAAATTTATGAGCACTATTCAAATAATTTAAAAAAGAATAGACAAGGAGAAGTTTTATATCGTCAAGTAATTGGCTTTTATAAACTTTACGAAATGTTAAAAACAAGTTATCCAAATTTATTAATCGAAGGGTGTGCTGGCGGTGGCGGCAGATTTGATCTTGGAGTACTTTATTATTCTCCACAAATTTGGTGTAGCGATAACACAAATGGTGCTAAAAGAATGTACATTCAATATAACACCTCGTTAGGGTATCCTCTTTCAACTTTAGGTTCCCATTTATCTTTTTATGAAGAAGCAGATTTTGAAACTAGAGCAATGATTGCACTATTTGGAACATTTGGCTATGAATTCGATCCTTCAAAACTAACAAGTGAACAACTATCTATTTGCCAAAAATACGCACAAATTTATAAAGAAAATTATGTAGATTTAATTAATGAAGGAACGCTATATCATTTATCAAATCCAAGAAATAGTAATCATATGTGCATGGAAGTCGTTAATAAAAATAAAGATAAAGCAATGATTCTTTACGTTAATAAAGAAAGCGAAATGCTTGGTGGAAATAATTTTGTAAAGTTTCAAGGTTTAAATGATAAGTATTTATATAAAAATGATTTAGATAATAAAGTTTATAGCGGTGAATATTTAAGAAAGGTTGGTCTAAATATTTTTTCAAACAAATCATATTGGAATGCTTTTAAAGGCACTTTAATAAAGCTTAATAGATTAGAAGAAAATTGAGAGGAGAATTCACAGGATTTTATGGCGGGAGTTGTGTTAAAAAACATCTATAAAATTTATCCAAGTAGAGATAAAAGACAAAGAGATGGTGTTGCGGCAGTAAAGGATTTTAATATTGAAATTGAAGACAATGAATTCATTGTATTTGTTGGACCTTCTGGATGTGGTAAATCGACAACGCTTCGTATGATTGCAGGTCTTGAAGAAATTAGCAGTGGAGAACTTTATATTGATGGTCAATATATGAATGATGTTGAACCAAAAGATAGAGATATCGCAATGGTTTTCCAAAACTATGCTCTTTATCCTCATATGACCGCTTATAAAAACATTGCTTTCGGATTATCCTTAAGAAAATTTGCTTTTCCTATATATGATGAAAACAATGAAGCCGTAAAAGAAGGTCTTTCAAAAGTCAACGAACATAATTTAAAAATCAAAGAGCTTTTAAAAGAAAGCAAAAAAATATCCAATAGTTTAATTCCATTAAGCAATAAAATTTCAAATAAGAAAAAACAAATTGAAAATATTGATATTGATTTAAATAAATTAAGTTCAAAACATTCATTAAGTAGACTAATTCAATTAAGAGTTTCTAAATTAAATTCAGCGAAAGAAAAGCTTGTAAATGAAGTTGATGCTTTTGAGGAAAAAGTAAAGAACATTAAAAATAAAATGCAAGAAATTAGAAACGATGTCGAAAATCGAAATAATGATATCAAAAATATTTATGAAACTTTAAAGCCATATCAAAAATATGAAATTGATAAAAAAAGTTTATTAAAAAATAAGAAAAATCTTGCTTATTATGAAAAAGTTGAAGCAAAGGATAAAATCTTACTTGAAAAAGATCTTAATGCATTAAAGTTAAAAGAAGATGAAGAAAAACAAATTAGTGAAACATTAAAATCACCAAAGTATCAAGATAAAAACGATTTAAAAGCACAAAATGAATCGTATCGTCTTGAGTTAAATAGAGAAGCTTTACTAGATGAAATTAAATTCTTAAAAGAAGAAATTGAAGTTTTAGGTATAAGAAAAGAAAACTTAAATAATATAAAATCAAGCACACAAAAGAAAATTGATCTATATACATCGACTCCTCAACCAGTTTTTGCTTATAGAAAATATACAAAAGAAGAAATTGATTACAAAGTTAAAAAAGCTGCTGATGTCCTTGATATTAACGAATTGTTAGATAGAAAACCACGTGAAATGAGTGGTGGTCAAAGACAAAGAATTGCTTTAGGAAGGGCTATTGTTCGTTCACCAAAAGTATTTTTACTCGATGAACCATTGTCAAATCTTGATGCAAAGTTAAGAGCAACAATGAGAGCTGAAATTTCTAATTTACATGAAAAATTAAAAACAACATTTATTTATGTTACTCATGACCAAGTTGAAGCTATGACAATGGGCACAAGAATTGTTGTTATGAAAGACGGAATCATTCAACAAATTGATTCACCTACAAATTTATTTGATTTCCCTAACAATACATTTGTTGCTGGATTTATTGGAACGCCACAAATGAATTTCTTTAAAGGAGAAATTAGAATTGTTAAAGGCAAACTTTTCTTTAAAGCTGAAAATAGTGATAAAGAAGTCACTTATGATTTAGAGAAACTTAGAAAAATCAAAGATGAATATTGTGATGGCTTATCTCATAAAGTAATTCTTGGTGTTAGAGGTGAAGACATTTCGATTTCTAAAGAAGGATACCCTGTAAAAATTACTTTAGTTGAACTTTTAGGAAGTGAAAGCCATATACATGTTAATTTTGGTAACGAAATTGATGATGTTGCTGGAAATGTCGTCATCAAACTTTTGGGAAGAATTAACGAAAAAGTTGGTGATACCATCAACATTCAATTCAAAGAAGAAAAAATTCATCTTTTTGATCAAGAAACGACTAATTCAATAATGGAAAGATCATTTTTAAATAAATAAATTTTAGGAGGATAAAAAATGAAATTTAAAAAAATAGCATCCATACTTCTCGTAGGAGCTGGAATTTTCACCTTAGGATCCTGTGGCGGAGGCAATGGTGGTGGTGGAAATGACGGAAATACTACACGTATTAATTTTTGGTTTTTAAGTTCAGATACTAATAATACAAAAATGAAAGCTTTGGTTGATTCTTACAATAATGGAAGAGGAAAGGAAGATGGTGTATTCGTTAAAGCTACACCACAAACTGATATTTCTTCTAATTCATACCAATATTGTACTGGACAATATCGTGCTGATATTGTTTTCTGTCAAGATCGTTATTTCTTTAATAATGTTAATCAAGGTTTTTATGTAAATTTAGATAAAGAGTATTTTAATAATCCAGAAAAACAAGATTTAATATTAAAGGATGATAATGGCCAACCTTTATACAATAAAGATGATGTAAGACCTGGTAATATTGACAGATTTAGATTTAATGTTGAAACATTAGAAGGCGGTTTAGGCCAAGATCTTTATGCCTTACCATTTGGTGCAGGTGCTTCTGTTATTTTTTACAATGCCTCAGCTTTAGAATCTGGTAATGTAAATATCATTCACGTAACAGAAGACGAATTAGACGCTTATAACAAAGAACATGGCACAAACTTTGCTGCTAGAGGCTATGCCGAATATACAACTGATTATTTGACAGGCGATGCCAAAAACTTTAAAGCATCTACCAACTTAGATGGTGAAAATGTAGTAAAAGTTTTTAATGATCGTATTCCAATGTCATTTAAGGAAATGAATACTTTATCAAAGAATTTTTCTAAATCTTGGAATCAATCTTCACCAACAACATATGGTATTGCTAATGAATGGTGGTTCTCACATGGTTGGGCAGTAGGAGGAGACTGTGCTGCTTGGGATTACGATTTAAACAAAAATGTATTTACTTTAGGCGATGAAAATCCAAGTTATTTTGTCACTAAAGATTGCACAATAAATGGTGTTGCATATAAAGCTGGTGAAACTGTTCGTTATAATGGGCGTAAATATTTAGCCAATAATGGGCTTGGCGACTTAGCAGATTCACTTCACGAAATTCCATCTCAATACGATCAATTTAGAGAATTTGTTGCTTTATCTCATGCTAAAAATGCTGCAGTTGATTCTAAAGGTGAATTAGGTAGTGAAGGTATGAAAATATCTCCAACTCCAGTTTTCCAAAATACAGGTAAAGTTCAATATTTTACAACCCAAGAAACTTTAATGGTTGTTGATGGCAACGCTTCAATTAAAACACTATATGATGCAGTTGGTGGCGAAAATCCAAGATTTGAATATGATGTTTGCCCACTTTATACTTTCCGTGAATTTGAAGATGAAGGTAATGTTGGTGCTGAAAACATTAGAGTTATTGGGAAAGATTATGGCGATGAAAACGGTGGAGTATTTGAAGGCAAAGTTCTTGAAATGAACGGCACTAAAGTTGAGGTTGCTCCAAGCGGATCAAGCAACAACTTTGGATATGCTATTCCTGCAAATTCAAGATATAAAGATGCAGCATTTAAATTCTTACAATACCTTTGTTCAGAAGAAGGTGAAAGTTATCTTGCTGATGGTTATGATTTAGTTCCATCTCATTCTAATGAAAGAACACAACAAGCTTTTTATAAACTAAGTGAAGAAGGAGATAGAGGAGCTTTAAATATTGAAAATTATTGGTCAGTTTTATACCAAAGTGACAATACATACATTGGCGACTGGTCTTATTTTGAACAAGGCGAATGGATTAATCAATGGTCAACAATTTTAAACGATGCAGTTAGAGGTGGAAGAATGGGTTTAGATGATTTCTTCCAACAAATAACAAGTTCAACTAACAATTCGTTAGCCTCATTAAAATTTAAATATTATCACAAAGATTAATTTATGGAGTTTAGTCTAAATAATAGAAAATTATCTACTAATATAAGAAAGAAGAAAAGGCTCACTCGTGAGGCAATGTGGGCCTACATCTTCGTAGGAATACCAATTTTAGGTTATATTTTCTTTAATATATTTCCTTTAGCGATTTCCTTTTTTATTCAATTTTTCGATATGGAGTATTCCGACTTATCGACACTACAATGGAATAATTTCGCAAACTTCGCTGAGGTATTCACTGATACAAAATTTTATTTATCAATAGGTGTATCATTTCTATTATGTTTAAACCAATTAATTTCGCTTTGTATAGCCTTATTAATGTCGGTTTTATTAAGTAAAAAACCTTTTGGTCACAAAATATTTCAAATTATTTATTTTATTCCATATATTTGTTCTTCAATTGCTGTTTCATTAATGTGGATTTGGATGTTTAACGAAGACTATGGAATTATAAATAGCGTTTTACAGGCCTTTGGTCTATCTCCAGTAAAATGGTATCACGATTATGGTGCTTATCCTTGGATGATCATTATTGCTTGTATATGGCAAGCCCCAGGTTATGGAATTGTTATGTATAAAGCTGCATTAAGTGCGGTAAATCCATCTTTATATGAAGCTAGTGATATTGATGGTGCAAATGCCTGGAAGAAATTTACTCATATTACTTTTCCAGCAATTGCCCCAACAACATTTTTCCTTCTTATGACCGGCATTATTAATGGTTTGCAAACCTTCGATATGGCTCAAATGTTTGCCGCTAGAGGGCCTGATGCATGGGCTGGCTATGCAGGACCTGGCAACATGGGATTAACAACAGTTCTTTATATTTATAACAAAGGCGCTGTTGGAATTGGCGGAGATATGCCTGTTGCAAGTGTTATGAGTTGGGCATTATTTGTAATCATTTTCTTTATATCAATGATTAACTTCTATCTAAGAAAGAAATGGGTGGATGAATAATATGGAAATGACATTAACAAATAGAAGAATTGCTACTCCTGAAGAAAGAAATGCAAGAAGAAAAAGTCGTACAACCAAATTAATTTGGAAAATTGTAATTTTTGCAGCTTGTTTATTTTATGCATTTCTTTTGATGGTTCCATTTTATACAATTTTTGTCCAATCAATTACACCATATGATGAAACAATGGCTCAAATGAGTTTTATTTGGTGGCCAGAAAATGTTAATTTTGATAGTTATACAAACATTTTCTTAAACGATCCAAACCTTATTTGGGAAGGCTATTCATCAATTGCTGTCGGTTTTTTAAATACTATATGGTCTAGCTTGATATGTTGTTTTGCAGGGCTTTTTGTCTCTGGCTTAGCAGCATTCGCTTATGCAAAACTTAAATTTAAAGGCAAAGAAGTTCTTTTCATGATTATGTTAATCACAATCATGATTCCTACTGGAACTTTAAGCATCCCATCTTACATTTTCTACGATTCACTGGGATGGGTACCTGGATATGCTCCTTTAATTATTCCTAGTTTATTTGGCTCAATTATGACTATCTTCTTTTTAAGAAGTTATATGATGTCAATTCCAACAGAAATAGTTGAAGCTGCAAAAATTGATGGTCTTGGGCCTTTCACAATTTATTGGCGAATTATGATTATTGAAACAATGCCAGCATTTATTGCTCAATTTATATTCGCTTTTGTTGGTAATTACAATAACTACCAAGGTCCATTACTTTATTTAACTGGCGAACCAAAAACGTATACTTTGCAACTTGCTGTTTCAATGATGCAATCATCATTTGGACAGCCAGCTGAACAATGCGCTATTGCGATTTTCTCTTTAGTGCCATTATTAATTGTTTATTTAATTTTCCAACGTTTCTTTATTGAAGGAATTGCTGTTGGAGGAGGAAAAGAATAATTTTGGGAGGATAATATGCATAAGAAAATTCTTTTACCTTTATGTGCTACCTTTTTAAGTCTTACGCTTGCAAGTTGTGGTGCACAAGATCTCACGATTTATCGTATTGGATACGATTCAATGACTGATATCGACGAAACAACTGGAAAAGTAAAATTCGATGAAAATATTTTTTATCGTAATGATCAAAAAATATATGGACCAGATCCATCGGTAATTCAAATTACTGATCCTGAAGACCCAGATTATGGTATGTTTTATCTTTATGCAACTACTGGGGCTGGTTTTAAAGGCTACAAAAGTACTGATTTAACCAATTGGGAACCTATTGGACCTGTCTTATCTTATCAAGAAACGTCTAAATACCCAAGTCAATCGGTTTGCTTACAAAGTGATTGCTGGGCACCTGAATGTATTTATGATGAAGATACAGGTTTATATTATTTCTTCTGTAGCGCATCACCAGATACCTCATATTCTGGAATGAAATACATCCCTTATGTTGCTGTTGGAGAAACTCCTAGAAAGTTTGAATTCATTCAACACACAGATTATCGTTGGATAGATGGTACACCTCTTGTTGACCATGCAAAAGAAAATACTTTCTTACAATATTCAACATGGGATCCATACAAAATGAAGAGAGCGTATGAGCATTTTGGATATAACAGTAATAGAGATTATCCTACTGGAATTGATTTCCATCCTTTTAAGGATCCTCAAACAGGAAAGAAATATTTATTCTGGGCCGATGGTGATATTTTTGCTTGCGAAATGGAAGATTGGTTAACACCAAAATATGAAACATTAACTCATATAACTGACCAACTTCATAAAACAAATGACCCAAATAGTAGTAAGCCTACATATGAAAATAGTCAAATTAATGAAGGACCACAAGTTTTATATCATAAGGACAAAAATGGGAAAGGACATTATTATTTAACTCTTTCTATTAATGGTTATGGCGATAGAACATATTCTGTTATTCAAGCTGTTAATGATGGTTCTTCACCTTTGGCTCCATATACAAAATTAAATGAAGCAGAAGGAGGTTTATTACTTTCAACTGATGCTTCATTAAGAGATGATGTTTCAGGTCCTGGACATCATGGCTTTATAACTGTAAATGGCCAACTTTATATGATTTACCATAAACATAACGATCCAAATGTCGGTGGTGGTAATAGACATCCTAATGTTGACCCTGTTAAGTGGTTAACTATAAAAGACGAAAAAGGTGAAGACTTAGATATTTTGTATGTCAACGGACCTACAACTTCAATTCAACCTTTACCTGAATTTGCTAGTGGATATAAAAATGTCGCACCAGAGGCAGAAATTAAAGCAACAAATTTAGTAGATGGTTCGAGCGCAAAGTATATGACAGATGATTTCTTGCAAATCAACCGTGCTGCTAATGAAGCTTGTTATTCAAAATATGTTAAAGCCAGTGAATTTAAAGATACAACTACAATTGAACTTGAATGGCAAGAAGTTCAAAAAGGCGTGAAAGCCGTAATGGTTTATAACTCAATTTACATGGAAAATGCTTTTTATGATGTTGATAGGATTGAATTTGAAGTAGTTAATTCAGATGGAACAACAACACTTAAAGGTATTGAAAATGTTCCATTTGATTGGGTGGGCGCAACCAGTGCTCTTGATGTTGATGTCATTCGTCCAGGCTTTAGTGCTGTTGCAGAATTTAACCCACTCGATATTAAGAAAATGACTTTAACAATTTCTCCTGCTACAAAAGAAGAGGTTCCTGCTCATGGTGGTTATGATTCTGCGATTACCTTCAGCGAATTATGCGTTAATGAAATTAAAGTTTTAAGCAAAACTAGCAATGCTGAATAACGAGGAGTGAAATATGAGAAGAAAAAATTATTTTGCATTAGCTACCTTATTAGTTGGAGTAACAGGTATCACAAGTTGTGGTGGTGTTACCGAAAATTGGGTAGATGATCCTAATGGCAAATTTGATGGATATACAAATCCTACAATACCTCTACCTGAAAGAGGATCTTTAAAAGATACAATTACCATTGATGGCAAATTTGATGAAAGTATTTATAAAGATTTGGTTTGGCTAGAAAGAACGGATCCAACAAGTGGAATGGCTGTTAGAACAACAACTACTGTTGATGATAAAGGTTTATATTTAGCTTTTGATGTTGATGATAGTTTGCTATTTGCTAACCCATTAAGAAAATCATTTGAAAATAGTGGCGTTGAATGTTATTTAGCCTTAAATAATCCAACAACAATCGAATCAAATGCTTATGAAATTGATTTTTCTCTTGATGGAAAAGTTTATCCAAAATTACAATTCCGTGGAAACTGGGAAGGTCTTGATGCTCCATATGAATATGCGCCTTTCGAAGCTTTTGCAGTAAAAGGTGGCGATGGTAAAGTCAACACCACTGTACAAAAAGAAGGCTATACAATTGAAGCTTTCATGCCTTGGGAATATTTTGAAAAAATGCAAAATATCACCTTACCAGAAAACAAAAACGATATCATAATCAATTTACATCCTGCTTTAATTCAATCAAATAGTTATGATGTAGGCAGTGGTCGTATTTGGTGGGATACTGCAAGTTCTAAGAATGGTTTTGGTTGGGGAAATCCACAATCTTGGTTTATTTTCACAAATGAAGGTTTAAAACACGTTGATTTTGAATCAGAAGTTAGCGAAGGCGGAAGCATTTCGTACACCGAAAAATACGTTGAATATCAAGGAAACGTTACAATTAATATTGATGTTGAAGAAGGATATAGAATAAAAGATCTTTCTGTAAATGGTGAAGATTATCTTCCATCTATTTCATACAAAGAAGGTAAACCATTTATTACTTTAATGAGTGTAGTTGAAGATACAAAATTAGTTTTAAATTTCGAACCAATCCCTGAAGATGTTAATGATGTAACAAAGAAAATTAGTTACGAAGATATTCAATTAGATGATGGCGATTCATTAAGATTTGAGTTATTCGCTCAAGGCGTTTCATATGATGTAGAAGTTAACGAAGATAACACTTCGTATACAGTCAAGAATGTTCCATCAGACATTGTTGGTGAAATGACTGTCTATTCTACACTTCATGGCTATGCTATTCAAAGATTTGAAATAGACGGAGAAGATAGTTTACCAGATATTACAATTAATAAACATGTTTATGGTGGTGATCGTTCTATCGCAATTAATGACATGGCAACTCATGGCACACAAGCAAAATTTGCTGACGTTTCTGGTGATTTTGATAGTCTTATTTCTAGTAAAAATAATGCATTACATCTTAACGTCAAAATTGAAGGCGATCTTGACGAAGAAGGTATCTTAATTCCAAACGAAGATCCAGCAAGATACAATGTTGAATTTAGATGTTGGTTCTATAAGAAAGAAGATAAAGTCAATACTATTGGTGAATTTAATTTTCAAATCCTACAATGGGATGGCGTATGGCGTGTTAAAGTAATGGGTGATCAAAAAGAGGGCAATGATATTGAACATATTTTCTGGAACCCATCTGCTAAACCAGAAGAAGGAAGTGTTGAATTTGAAATGGCAAAAAATTTAGGTACCAAAGGACTTAATTTAGTTTACTGTACAACACAAGAAGATTACTCACTCTTGTATCAAAGAGATGGTGGAAGTTATGTCGAACTCTTAACTCAACCTTTCAAAAATAAAGGCGAGGTTATGTGGCAATACATTGATCTTACTGATGCTAATGAAACAAATCCTAACTTTATAACTTACGTTTCAAATGCTGCAGTATATCAAGGGCAAACTAAGGAGGATCTCCTTAAGTAAACAATTAGTATTTGTGGGCAATTTTCTAGATTGTCCACAAATATAATTGAGTTTTGCAAGGTTTTAATATAATTAGAGGAAAAATTATGAAGAAAAAACTTTTAGCAGTTGCGTTAAGCAGCTTGATGATATTAGGCGTTGGCTCGGCACTTACAAGTTGTGGAGAAGTATCGAATTTTGATGAAGTCCCTGTTGAAAATATCGAAGCTAAAGTCGTTGTTAATGATAATTTTACAACAACAACTTTAACAGGAATTAAAAATGGTGATTTAGTCAAAGTCGGAACAACTATTTCTTTTAAAGTCGAAGCTAGACTTGAAGGATATACAGTTAGTGAAGTTATAATTAACGGAAAAGCACAAACTTTATCAAGTGATGGCAACTATACATATACCGTAACTGAAGATGATATCAAACTTGGTGAAGTTAAAATTTTTACTTATGCTAAAAAGGATGTTTATGTAATTAGTGGCACTATCACCATGGGCGGAGAAAAATTCCCAACCGAATATTTAGATTATTCAAGTTTATATTTTAAAGATGATTTAGAATCAACTAGATCTGCTTATTTAACTGTTGATGCTGATGGTCAAGTTTCTTATCAAATTACAGTTGATAAGGCTAGAACATATACAATTTCATTTAAAACACTTTCTCTTAACTATAATGGCAGTAATAATTTTAAAACTGTTACATTAGAAGAAGGAGTTAAGTTTGATAAAGATGGCAGCAAGGATTTTAAATTACCAGAAAAATTCTTAGGTGATAATTTTATTTTCAATGGTGTAGGAACTGTTGAACTTCCATTTAATGGCGGCACTGCTCAAAAACAAATTTTTAACTTTATTCAAAATGGTCGTATTGCAGAAGATTTTACATTTGGTTTGAATTTAAAAATAAAAGCTCCACTTCCTTTAGTAAAAGATGGTGAAATTACAAAAGATCCATTTGATGGAGCTTTAGAAGAGACCGGCAATAAGATGTTGTATGAAATCTTATTATGGAGCGATGGAACGGGCACAGATTCTTTCCCAGCCGTTTCATTTGACAATGGCGTATGGTCAATTTACATGTCATTAAACGGAAGAACTAGCGAAAAAGTTCTTTTACCTGCAGAAATCGTTTCTAAGCTTGATAGTAATGATGGACTTAACATCTTTGTTCAAAGAGATAGCAACTTCTATTCAATTTATGTCATGAATGGCGAAGAGATAATTGAAGCTAAATTAGAAGACCCAACTTTTGCAACTGGCTTACTTGCTTATGTAGATGGAAAAATTAATTTTGAAAGCGATAGTTTTGATGCTGGTGTTTTTGGCGATGGATTTGGTGCGACATTTTCAGCTTTAAAAGGAGAAGCAATTCCTTATAAGAGAGTTAGCTTAACTGGTGCAATAGAACTTAATGATGGTATTGATTATGATACTGAGATTAGTGGCAAGCAATTCAATTTAAGAAGTGGAAACGACTTAACTGGAACTTTAGAAGTTTTAAAGCTTGAAGATGGAACATATCAATATAAGGCTACAGCTCCAAAAAATAATAGTTACAAAGTTTCTTTATCAACAGGTTCAAATAAACGTATTGAATCATTAGATAACTTAAGTTTTGGTGAAGAAGATGGAACCGGTCCAAGTATCAAACTTTATAAATCTATTTTTACAAGTAGCGGAAATATCAAAGTTAAAGATGCTCAATTATTTAACGCGGATCATGTTGGTGGAATAGGTGATTTTACAAATGATTTTGCTTATACAACAACCGTTGTTCAAAATAATATTTCAGCAAGCTTGGTATTTGATGAAAACGATAATTTCAAACAAGCCGCTACTTCCGGACTATATAATGGTCGAGATGATAAAAATGTTGTTAGATTTACTGAACAATGGTGGTGTAGAAATAAAAAGAATTGGGAAGATACAAATAACCAAGAATTCTCTTGGGCAATTGTCTGGCGTAATAATGCTTGGATGATTGAAGCATATACTAATTTCCCGCAAAAACAAGATGTTTCGGGAGGTATTACTTATAGAGATCGTTTAAGCAAACAAGAAGTAAGAAATTTAATTAGTTCAACAGGTCTTAAAATTGAATTAAGAAAAGTTGGAAATAATATGAGTATTATTACTACCACATCCGATGGCGTTAAACATGATCATGGCTTCTGTTATTTCCCTGAAGAGTATTATCCAAGATACATTGATGGTAGAAGATGGGATACCGATACAACACTCGATGCTAGTGGCAAAGAATCTTCTATAACTAAAGACCCAACATTTATTCAACTTGGTGATGTTAACCCAAGTGAAGAACTTATTGGTGCTAAAGGCTTCACAAAAGAAGACTTTGATGATCAAAGTGTCTTAAATTATGAAGTACGTGGCCCAAAAGATAACGATACAAATAAGGATATTGATTTGATTAAATTCGGCGGTGTAGGTGGTGATGCTATTGGAACAATGGTATCAACAATTGAAATGAAAGTTGATGGCATTACCGATAAAAAACCAGATGGAGAAAATATTTCGTTTAAATTCTGCTATAGATTCTGGGGAAATGCTGGCCTGCCAACTCCTGAAATCAAATTTGTTCCTAATGGAGATACTTATAATGCACAACTTTGGAATGGCGGTGACTGGCTTGGTGGTAATATTGAGTTTGCTAATGGGGCTAAAGAGTATACTTTAAGTCAAGAGCAACTTGACGCATTAGAAGATGGCTCAGAAACTCTTTATGGTGTAATTTCTATGATTGATGGTAATAGACAATTACGTTTCTACATGGAAAATGGCAATAAAATCGACCATGTCTATACATGGACTTTAAGTAATAATAATATAGCGAGACTTTGTGGATATAGACTTGGCTGTGATGATGGCAGTGCAACATATCAAGGTTATAAAGGATGTACAGTTACTATCGATCCTGCGCTCTATGCATTAAATGATTTTAATGCAGATATTAATGATATTGCTGCAGCAATCGAAGCAAAAAATAATATTAAATAACTTGATTTTGGGTGGTATTTTCCACCCAAAATCTTATTTGGGTATGAATATGAAATATAACGTTAAAAACTTTACAAATGAAGAAAAAATTAAATTAGTCATTGGAAAAAATGGCTGGCAAACCAATGATTTAGGTGGAAAACTTCCATCTGTTTTGGTAAGTGATGGCCCTCTTGGGGTCAGAAGTAATTTTGATAAAAACCACATTCAACATCCTCAAGATTTACCATCAACTGCATACCCAAGTTTTGAAGTTTTGTCTCAAACTTGGAACTTAGATTTAGCAAGAAAATATGGAAATATGATTGCTGATGATTGCATAGATAGAAATATTGATATAATTTTGGCGCCCGGAATTAATATCAAAAGAAACCCACTTTGTGGAAGAAATTTTGAATATTTCAGTGAGGATCCATATTTAGCAGGTCATTTTGGGAAAGAATACATACTTGGTGTTCAAGAAAAACATGTTGGAACAAGTTTGAAACATTATTGTGCAAATAATAGTGAATATCAAAGAGTTTGGGCATCAAGTGAGGTTGACGAACGTACACTAAACGAAATTTATTTAAGAAACTTTGTTTATTGTTTTGAAGCAAAACCTTGGACTCTTATGTGCTCATATAATCTGTTAAATGGACTTAGAATGAGCGAAAACGAGCCTCTTTATAATTATGCTCAAGAGAATGGATTTGATGGGATTATTATATCCGATTGGTCTGCAGTTAAAAATGCGCCTAAATCAATTAATAGTGGTTTAAGTTTAATAATGCCTTTTGAAGATAAAATATACGCTCAATTAGAAAACGGATTAAAAGATAACTCAATTAATCTTCAAAAACTTGATAAAGCAGCCCAAAATGTTTTAGATTTGATATCTAAAAATGAGGAGGAAAAGAAATTAAGAAAAGTTTCATCAACAGTTGAAGAAAGATCTGCTTTCTCTCAAATGGTAGCTGAAGAAGGCATTGTTTTATTGAAAAATGATAACGTTTTGCCTTTAAAAGCTAAAGATAAGGTTATTGTCGGTGGATACCCTACTGAGCATTATGTATTTGGTGGAGGAAGTAGCAACGTCCCTTTAAAAGGAGAATTTGTTACTTTATATCAAGCATTTAAAGATTTAAAAGTTGACGTTGATACTGGCGAAGTTATTTGGACTGATCATGGTTATAATAAAGAATTAGGCAACTTTAAAGAATTCTATAATAAATGCGTTGATAAAGATGTTATTGTTTTAGGTGTAGGTTTTAATAATCATCGTGTTTTTGAAGGAGCGGATTTACAAAATATATCTTTAACTAACGAAGAAATATTAATAATTGAATCTTTACGTAAATTACATAAGAAAGTTGTCTTAGTTGTTTATGGAGGCGGAGCTATTGACTTAACTTATGAAAGTCAATTAGTCGACGCAATCTTATATGTAGGATTCGGTGGAGAAAATGTTTCTAAAGCGATTGCAAATATTTTAGTAGGTAAAGTTAATCCAAGTGGAAAATTAACTGAAACATTTGCTTGCTTAGATGACTATCCTTCAGCATTTGCTTATAAAGATGAAAGCTTAGTTTGCTATAAAGAAGGCTTAAATGTTGGCTATCGTTATTTTACTACTGAAGACATTGATGTGCTTTTTCCATTTGGCTTTGGATTAAGTTACACTGATTTTGAATATTCTAATTTAAAAGTTACAAATTATGGCGAAAAAGTTGAAGTTGAAGTAGATGTCAAAAACGTTGGTCAAGTCGATGGCAAAGAAGTTGTGCAACTTTATATTAGTGATTTAACAAAAGTTGTATATCGTCCTTTAAGAGAGTTGAAAGGCTTTAAAAAAGTTTTCTTAAAGAAAGGCGAAAAGAAAACCGTTAAATTAGAACTTGAAAGAAAAGATTTTGCTTTTTATAGTATTAATTATCACAAATTCATCGTCAATGATGGAACGTATGATATTGAAATTTGTAAAAATGCAAACGAAGTAATTGTATCAAAAGCTATTAAATATAAGTAAATATATGCAATATCAAAGTTTATATAAATATTCAAGTTCTGCAAGGTTTTCAAAAAAATTTGGAGCTTATTTAATTGAATTATTTATAGTTTTGATATTAACTTTAGTTCTTTATTCAGTTGCTGACTTTACAATATCTAATGCAAAAGATTCAGTCTTTTATAATATGAGTGAAGAATTAAACGAAAAAGAGTATAAGTTATTAAGCTACGTAAAAGAATCTAAGCTTAGTTATTATGATGAAAAAATTAATAATCTAGCTTCAAGTAATACCATTGTTGGAGATTATATTTATTCAATTGTTTTGACTTCTTTGCATTACTTCGATGAAGAAGGTAAAAATGAAAGTCATTATGATAGCGGAACCTATGTTTACGATGATTTAGATAAAAACATCGAACATGATCGAGTAAGATTTTATTACGAAACTTTTAAGGTTAATAATCAAAAAGATTATAGTGGTTTCAATCAAAACCAATGTGGACTTGATTATTATCAAAAAATAATCTTTGATGGTGTCAAAAATGAAGAAAGTGATTACTTCACTTTAGCTGAAAGTGGCTATCCAATTTTAAATAAAAATGTTGCGATTGCTTGTGATGCCTATATCACAGAGCAGTTGCAATTCGTTACTTTAGATGAAAAAGAATACAATGGTTACGTTATTTATACTGATATATACACCTCTTATTATTCAATTTTCACTGATGCAATGAATGATTTTTTATTAAATTATGAGCCATATCATTCTTTATATTTAGAATTTGGAGAAAGTAGAGATCGACTTGTTAGTTACAAAATCATTTTATTAATGGTAATTTATGCATTAATTATATTGATCTATTTTAGCATTATCCCTTGCTTTATAAAAAATGGACAAACAATCGTCGATAAGATCATGAAAATAGGATTTATAAGGAAAAATGGTGATACAATCGCTTGGTATCAAAATTTTATTAAATTTATTTCTTATTTTTTATCTTACTTTGTTGTAAACGCTTTTGTATTTACTTTACTTTATAACAACAATTCTATAGCCTTTTTAAATTTTAAATTATTTGGCTTTATGCCATTTTATGTTTTATACATTATTTCAATTGTTTATCTAATCGCGAATGCTTGTTTTGGCGCCTTTGATAAAAAATACTATCAAACATTAGGTGAAAAAATGAGTTTCATGATCGGAAAGTTTATTGGAGATTAAACTAATATGAAAAAATTTAGAAATGTATTGATGATAAGCGCTTTGTTTGCTGGAATGCTTTCAATAAGTGCTTGCGGGAATGGGAATAAAGAGGAAAGTGATGTTACTACTAGTGAAAAATTAGTTGTAAAAGATGTAACAGTTGCTAGGGGTCAAACTCTTGAAATTGAATTCACTTTGCCTTCTTCTTATGAAGGTGATGATGAACTTAAATATTCATTTAGTGGATACAATATTTTAATTGAGGGCAATTCAGTAACTGGTTTAAAAGAAAATACTGAAACTAAAGTTAAAGCAACAACTTCAGATGGCAAATATTCAACATATTTTAATGTTAGTGTTACTGAAAGTGTTTTTTCTGTTGATGATTTAATTTTATATACTGGTTTTGATGCAAAGCCTAATATTAAATTTGATGGGGAAGGAACTGTTACTTTTAAAGTAGTTGACGAAAAAATCGCTACATATAGCAAAGAAGAAAATTTGTTCCAAGGAATTAAAGTTGGCAAAACTAAAGTTGAAGCAACAGTTGATTCTTATTCAACATCATTCTTTATTACAGTTACAAACATGCCTGATAGAATTTCAGGAAGAGTAGAAACAATAAAAAATACCTTAAAAGAACAAAACTACCCACAAAACCAAACTATTTTTGTTGGAGATTCTTTCTTTGATCCATGGTCATGGTCAAATTTTTACTCTTTATATGAAGGTAAGAACGTTAACTTATTAGGCGTAAGTACAGCTCAAAGTATTGATTGGGACATTTTCTTACAAAGTTTTATTGTTGACTTAAATCCTAAAAATATTGTTTTACATTTGGGAACAAATGATATTTTCGATGCTGGATATAACGACACACAAACTTATGAAAATATGAAGACTTTGATAGACAATATTTTAGAAGAAGTGCCAAATGCCAAACTTTATTATTTTGGTATTGAACCAAGATATTCAGGCGGAACAACTAAAAATAATTACTGTAAAAATGTAAATGAGTTGTTGATTAAAAATATTACGAATGAACGTTTTGTTTATTTAGATAGTCCAGCTTTATGCTATAACGAAGATGGAACAGTAAAAGGTGAATTTTTTAGAGATAATGTTCACCCAAAACTTGAAAACTACACTGAATATGTGAGATTACTAAAAGAGGCAAATATTGAAATTGATGATAAATAAACTTTTATATGATTAAAAAACTTATTTTTAAAGAAAGATATAAAGATAGAGAATCTCCCCATTTCTTTGAGTTTGAATCACTAGATGGAAAACTTTCTGAAAATCAAATAGGATTTGGAGAGGTTGAATACGTTGAAGGCTCAATTTATCGTGGAAGTTTAATTTATATTGACGGACACTTTGAAAAATATGGTTTTGGTGAGTAAAATTTCTTATCATCTAGCATTGATTCTGCTTCTGTCGGCGGCTTATTAAATGATAAATTATATAAGTTTGTTGGCTTTTATGATTACCGCAAAACGCAGTGGATATATGGCAATGGAATATTATATTTTTTGGATAAAGATAATAAACCTTCACATTTTATCAAAGGCTTTTTTCAAGGCACGATAGTGATAAACAAATTTAAGGATTTTGATAAAACACTTTTGTTGCCTGGCTTTTCACCCGATATGGAGATTGAGCAAAAGTTATATTTTCCAAGAGCAAAAACATTAGGTGAAAGAATTGATAAATTATCTAATAGAAAGGTTGATTCTTTATTAATCGGTGACTCTTGGTTTGAATTTTATGACGATCCTAATCAATATGGCGTTGAAGGGCCTTTTAAAAAATCTTGTAAACAAAAAAGTGTTTTTCCGCTTGGCATAGGTGGGGCAACCTTCGAAATCTATAATAGATATTTAAATGATCTCTTGAGTAAATTTTCCTTTGAAAAGATTATAGTTCATTTAGGTTTTAATGATGTACATTTAAATCCAAAATTTAATAAAATAGTGAAGAATTGCGAAATTTTTATTGAAAGAATCGAAAAAATTAATCCGAATGTTGATGTTTATTTTTTGAGTGTTGAACCTTCACCATGCTTTAAAAATTTCTTTAAAAAGGAAACAAAGTTAAACAATTACTTTCAAAAAATTGCTACTGAAAACAAGAAAATTCATTTTATTGATAATCGAGATATGTTTTTATCAGTTATTAATGATGATAAAGAATTTAAATCTTTATTTATAAATGATGGCTTGCATCTATCATTAAAAGGATATGATAAATGGGAGAAATATTTTTTAGACATTATTGATTAGTGCCATAGAGATATTAATTATTTTACCTAAAAAACTATTTTAGTTTTGAGGATTGAATATGGAAGTTAAAGGCAATGCTTTTATATCAAAAATTAAAAAAATATTCGCGTTTCAAGATTTAACAAATGGTCGACCTTTTAAAACAATAATTTTATTTGGCTTTCCTATTTTGATATCGAATCTTTTAGGAACTAGTCTAAGTTTAATTAATACGCTAGTTTTAAAATCTACAGTTGGTAGTAATAGCGTAGTTGCAATGAATCAAACTGGAGCGATTAATTCTCTTTTGTTTCAATTTAGTTTTGGTTGCGCGAGCGGATTTTCAGTTATTGGCTCACAAAAAGCTGGCGCAAAAGATATTGAAAGTTTAAAAAAAGTTTTAAATGTTTCAATAGTATTGACCACAATAATCGCAATAATAATTTCTATATTAGGGCTTTCATGCATTGACCCATTAATGAATTTTTTAAATATAGATGCTATTTTTTATGAGAAAGCAAAAACTTATATCTTAATAATTTTAGGGTTTTTTATCTTAAACGCCTTAAACAATTTAGTTAGTAACTTTTTACGTGCATTAGGTAACTCCACTTTTCCTTTAATAGTAAGTTTATCGACTTCTTTATTAAACATTTTATTGGTGTTTTTGTTTACAGCACAAAATTTACTTTCATTAGATACATTAGGATGTGGGATAGCTAATACAATCGTTATTTTTTTAAGTTTGTTGATAAACTATTTTTATCTTATAAAGAAACATCCATCTCTTAAATTTTCTTTTAAATCTGCTAAATTTGACAAAACTATTTATTACGATTTATTAAAGCTAGGTTTGCCACTCGGTTTTCAATGGTCGATTTTATTTATTGGTAGTTTTGTACAAAATAGCCAGATTAATTTATATGGTCCAGACGCAAGTAGTGCAATGACTTGTTATTCGCAATTTGAAAATTATTTGACGATAGTTTTTAGTGTTTTAGCGAGTTCATTGTTAACATTTGTCGGGCAAAATTATGGCGCTAGAAAATATAAAAGGATACGAAAAGGAATACTTGAAGCTTCTTTAACAGCGATTATTTTATATGTTGTAATTTGCTTAATTGGAATAGTAAGTGCAAAATATGTACCTTATATTTTCTTAAATGCTGAAGATATAAATTCAGAAATTGTTTATTACGTTTCAATATATCTTTATATAATTTCTCCGTCTTTAATTATGCAAGCACTTTTAATGATTTCCAGAAGTAGCTTGCAAGGAATTAAAAAGCCTTTGATTCCGTTTTTAAGTGGTATTGGTGAATTAATAGCACGAATAGTAGTCTGCTTTTTATTACCTTATTTAATTGACAATAATTATCAAACTACTCATTCAGATAGTAGTTACATTGGTTTATGTTTTTCAAATCCAGCTGCTTGGTTAATTAGTTTTATTCTTATGGGAGGTGCAACTTTAATATTTATAATTTTTAACAGTAAGTTTAAGGAAAATGGAATTATAGAAAAATAAATTAAGAATAAAAAAAGAGAGGCAATTTTAGAACAACAGAATTTACTTCAAACTATGATAAAAATAGCAATTCTTTCAAGATTAATATTTCAAAAGCTAATGGCGAATTTAAAGATAATATTAAAGAAAGAGAAATTATTTTTAAATACAATCTATTTAAAGGGTTGGATACAGTAAAAGAAGTTCTTCTAAATGGCAAACCTATTAAGTTTGGAATTTTCCAAAAAGATGAATCTTTAATGCCTTTATCATTTGGAGAAAGAAGTAGGTGTTATAATACTTTGGTAATTAAATTTAAAGAAAAAATTGACGAACAATGCCAAATTGAAGTTAAATTAAATTAGATAAAAATAAAAGCTACATTTCTTAAAAATATTTGAGTTTTGTAGCTTTTTTCTTTAATTTAAAATGTTTTAATACCAAAAATATATCTCTAGAATTCTATTTCCATTCCATCGTAAGAAATTATAATGTTAAAAGGCTTTGCAGCTTTTGCTAAATCTTCATATGTGGCTTTTCCGTTATGTGAGAAGTGGTTGCTCACTATAATTGTTTTGTCATCAATTATTCCTTCTTCTTTTAGTCTATTTATTAATTCTATATTTACATCCAAAGACATGTGATTATCACGCCAGCCTTTTAATAGTGCACCAGTACAATCTAAAGAAATAAAATTTAATGGCTTTAAAGTTCTTAATTCATCAATTACATCCTCAAAAAAGAAACCACTATCATGTCCATAAACCATTTTTTTATCATCTTTTTCGATGTAATAAATATATGGTGAACTAGTGAAATCATGATTTGCTGGCAGTGGAATAACTTTATATGAAGCAATTTGATATTCTTTAAATGGTTCAAGAAAATGATTTTTTAACACATTTGAATTAACACCTTTGAGATCGAAAGCATCACCTAGCATTTTAAAACTTCTTAAACCTGCGTGAAATGTAATTGAATAATCATCGTTTGGATGAGAAAAATCATGCCCTCTTAATTGCATAATATCACTTATATAGAGGTGATCATCATGAGAATGAGTAATTAGGCAATTTCTAATTTTATTCCAATCCATTTTATAAGTGTAATAGTGTGATAAAGTATCACAATTAAAGTCAATCAACAAATCATCATTAATTAAAGCTTGGGATCTGGTTCTTAAATTTTTGCCACCAAGTTTTAATGATTTTTTACAGGTTTCACATTCACAAAATAGAGCGGGAATTCCTTCATAAGCCGCTGTGCCAAGATATTTAATTTTCATAACTTTATTTTAACTTATAGCAACATTAACGTTAAAGTATTTTGATATTTACCATAATTTCTTTAACATTGTTTAAATTATTTTTATGAATCTATGCTAAAACCGTTATTTTACTTTTTAAGGCGATTATATTGAAATGCTATATTTACTTTGATTGTGCTTAACTAATTATTATGTTTACAACATAATAATATTTACATATAATTTTTTCGTATGAAAACTAATGGAATATTAATGGCTATAAGCTCACTCCCAGGAGATTTTGGGATTGGAGATTTTGGGGAGAACGCTTATAAATTTGTTGATTATTTAAAAAAGGCAAATATTAAAATTTGGCAAATCCTCCCACTAAATCCAACAGGTTATGGTAATAGTCCATATCAATCAATTTGTGGACATGCAATTGATTCAATTTATATCGACCTTTATGAACTTGAAAAAGAAGGCTTAATTGAAAATCTTAAACCATTTAACAAAAATAAAAAGCTTGTTGATTATCCAGCAGTCAGAGCTCATAAAGAAAAATATTTAAAAGAAGCTTTTAAGAAAAATCAAGACCTTCTTTCAAAACCAGTTTTCAAAAAATTTGTTAAGGAAAATCCTTGGGTTGAAGATTATGCTCAATTCCAAATTTTAAGTTTAAAAAATAATTATCAAGATTGGTGGTATTGGGACAAGAAAGAAAGATATGCTCATTATCGTCATGAATTTGATTTTACTCCATTTATGGATGACATTTTATTCCTTGAATGGTGTCAATTTATTGCTTTTAGACAATTTAAAAAACTCAAAGAATACATCAATAAAAATGGCGTTGAATTAATGGGCGACATTCCTTTTTATGTTGGTGGAAATAGTAGTGATTGTTGGGCTAATCAAGATGAGTTTAAGCTTGATGAAAATGATATTCCTGAAGAAGTTGCTGGAGTACCACCAGATTATTTTTCAGCCACCGGTCAAAGATGGGGCAACCCAATTTATGATTGGGAATACATGAAAGAAGATAATTTTACTTTCTGGATGGAAAGAATTGAATTTGCTGCTTCTTTATTTGATATTATCCGAATTGACCATTTTAGAGCTTTTGACACTTATTGGGCTGTTGATAGAGACTGCAATACTGCTATAGTTGGTGAATGGAAACACGCTTATGGTGATGAATTGTTTAATCTTTTATTTACAAAGCACTCTGACATTAAAATTATTGCTGAAGATTTAGGCGATTTATTCCCTAGTGTTTTAGAGTTAAGAGACAAATATCATCTTAAAGGTATGAATGTTCTTGAATTTACTGTTTTTAATCAAACTTTTGAAGTCAGTGAAAATCAAATCATTTATTCTGGAACTCATGACAATGACACTTTAAGAGGTTGGTATAAGAATTTAAAAGACAATGAAATCGAGCTTTTGAAAATAATTATGAGAAGAGATGGTATTAAAGGAAGAAGCATCAAAGAAAAACTCTTTAATATGATCTTTGGCTCAATTTGTGATACAGCAATTATTCCTATTCAAGATTATTTATGGAAAGATAATGAAGCTAGAATGAATGTTCCTGGAATACTTGGTGGAACTAACTGGGAATATAAATTAGTAGATTTTACTGAATTTGTTGAAGTTATACCTTTTATTAAAGGTTTAAATAAAAAGTTTAATAGATGAAGAAGATAGCTCTTGTTTCTTTAGGCTGCGCTAAAAACCAAGTTGATAGTGAAGCAATTTTAGCGCTTTTTAAAAAACCACATTTTGAAATTGTTTCTTCTTTAAATGAAGCCGATGTAATAATTATTAATACATGCGGCTTTATTTTAAGTGCGAAAAAAGAAAATATCGATACAATTTTAGATTGTCTTACTTATAAAAAGAAAACTATAGTAGTTGGTTGTCTTGTTGAAAGATATTTTGAAGAATTAAAAGAAGCGATTCCAGAAGTAGATCTTTGGATTCCTTTTAAAGATGAATACCAAAAATTGCCTTCTTTAGTTTCTAAAATGTTTGGTGATGAAGTTACGTTACCTGCTTTTGATATTAAAGAAAGAATAAATAATGATAAAGCAATTACTTACTTAAAAATTGCTGAAGGTTGTAATAAGTTTTGTGCTTATTGTGCTATTCCTTATATTAGGGGTCGATTTGTTTCTTATCCTATCGAAGAGCTAGTAACTTATGCTAAAAAAGTAGCTAAAAAAGGTGTAAAAGAATTAGTCCTAATCGCTCAAGATCCAACAAGCTATGGTAAGGATTTTAAAGAAAAAAAGTGCACTTTAGTAGACTTATTAACTGAATTAGATAAAATTCCTGAAATTGAATTCATTAAAACTTTATATTTATACCCTGATGGATTAAGTGATGAACTGATTGATTTTATTAAAACTCATCCTAAGTGCTCACATTATTTTGATATTCCTCTTCAACATATTTCGAATCCTCTTTTAAAAGCGATGAACCGAAAAGACGATAAAGAAACAATAGTTAGTTTAATTAAAAAGATTAAAAGAGAAATACCTGATGCCATTTTAAGAACCACTTTAATAGTAGGTTTTCCTGGAGAGAGCAAAAAAGAATTTGATGAACTTAAAGAATTTGTTAACGAGTTTAAATTTAATCATCTAGGGGTTTTCACTTATTCTAGAGAAGAAGGGACAAAGGCATATTCTTTGCCTCATCAAGTTAGAGAATCGACAAAAATTAAAAGAAAACAAGAAATTATGGAGTTGCAAGCCAAAATTTCTTATGCCTTAAATAAGGAAATGATTGGACGTGTTTTTAAAGCATTAATAATTGATGAAAAGAAAAACGAATACTTATTAAGCTGTGATTTTAACGCTCCAGATGATGTTGATGGCAAAGTCATATTATTAAAGAAAAAAGATCATCAAATAGGTGATGTAGTTAATGTAAAAGTAGTAAATTCTTTTGTTTACGATTTACTCGTAGAAGAAATTTAAAAATTCATAAATATTTTTTTATTTTTTTATTAATAAACTCCTTTATATTAATGAAAGGAGGAAAATCGAGAATATAAGCGCATGGTTGAGGCGTTAAGGCAGCAGATGCTAAGTGGAAACACACAACAACTTTTTAATAATTCTCGTTTTAAGAATGCTTGATAATATTTGTAGCGAGTTTGAACATTTTCGCCTTTATTTAAATAAGGAAGAAGAAAGAAAACTATTAAAGGAATTTGAATTTAAAAAAAGATTAAGAAAATTTTTAGATAAAAAGATTGAAGAAAGATTTAATGTAACAGTCAAAGGGAAAGTAGCTTCATCTTCACTTCGCCCCTTTGTTTATGGAATAATTAAGCGATTTAAGGAGAGTAAGAAATATAATTTTGCTAGTTATGCTTACCTTGATCATTTTGAGTTTGTTTCTTTTGAATTATTTTCAAAATATGAAATCAAGAAAAGTAAGGAAGAAAGTAAAATTAATTCATATCCGTTAAATAAGCAAAGAGAAGTGATTCGCTTTAATCGCGGAAGTTTTAAATTTTCTTGGAAGGAGGTTGAATTTTTAGCAAGTTCGGTAAAAGGTAAGATCTCTCCAAAAAACAAATTCTTTCATAATTTTAGATATTTATATGTTGAAAGAATTGATGGCGCATTTTATATATTTGGACAAACTTATAAAGAAAAGAGTTTTTCTAAGAAGGAATCTTTAGCTGCATCAATTGTATTAAATGGATTATCTTCAATTTATATTTATGATACTAATAATAATTTCACAACATTTAATCTTTATTTAAATAAAGAGAGCTATAATTTGGATAAACTAGTTAAACTTTCAATTTATCGAAAAGAAGCGTTAAAGAAAAATGGTGGAATTATATCAAATAATGTCGTTCGTTTAGAAAAAAGATTTAATAAAACATATGAATCAATTAGACGAAAATTAAGAGCTAAATTTGCTCCAATCGTTATTGAACTTGCGAAAAAATATAGTTATATTTCTATCGAAAAACCTGCAAAAGCTATATATTTTAAGGATTTAACAAAAAAGAATGTTATAGAATCTTTTTTAATGAACCAGTTTTATCTTTCTTTAGAAGAGTATTCAAAACGCTTTAACACGGTTTTACTTATAGTTGATTTAGATTGCGATATTAGCAAGATTTGTCATAAGTGTGGAGCCTTTGTTAAAGATAATAAATCTGATTTAATTCATTGTGACTGTGGAAATGTTTTTGACAAGAATTTGAACGCTGCAAAAACTTTATTATCTTATTTAATAAATAAACATAATTTAAAAAGTGAGTATTTATTTAAAGAATCTAAAGTTGAGCAACTTCAATTATTTGCTTAAAAAGATGCTAAAGATAAAAAAAGAGTCACATTGACTCTAACTTCAGTACTCTTAACAGGTACTTTTTATAAGAAATACGATATTTATCGTAAGAATAATCCAGTGGTGCCTCAACGCAGAATCGAACTACGAATAAATCCTTACCATGGATCCGTTATACCACTTAACTATTGAGGCAAGCCAAATTATAGTACACAAAAACATTTCAAAATGCAATAAAAAATACAACCTTTTGACTCGTAAAAAACTTACTAAAAATAGTGAAAGGGATTAATATAAGCGCTTAACTAATTACGATTAAGAAAATAAAGCTACTAGAGAGTTTTCATCAAGAGCATTATCATCACCATCAGTCTGATTTAAAACCATTGGGAGAATGCTTGTGATAGCTCCGCTATAAAAGGCTGCAAAATACTCTTTTGGTACAGAACTTTTATCATCAGAAATTAATAAGTCGCCATGCTTTATGATTTCTTGGCAAATGAAATTCCTTAACTCTATTATGACACTTGAGGTTTGGTGATTAGACAATATTTTTCCAAATATTACTTTATTTTTTAATACATTTTTATAAGCAATACGAACGATTCCTAAAATCATGTCTTTTTGATTTTGAAAAGCCGGCGCAACTTTCTCAATATCATTTTTGATCTTTTCTTCAAATTCTAAAAGAATATGGTTTAAAAGTTCGCTTTTGTTTTTAAAGTTGTTGTAAAAAGTTACTTTTGAAATCATTGCTTTCTTGCAAATGTCGATTACTTTTATCTCGTCATAATCGGTAGTTTCCAAAAGTTGAATTAAAGCGTTTGATAAATCTCGTCTTGTTCTTATGATTCTAGCATCCATTACTTATTTCCTTACTAATTAACTTGAGTTAAGTACTTAACTGTTGTAAATTAATTATATGAAACCAAACAATAATGTCAATACTATACAAGTAATTAACCTAGTTAAGGATTATGGCCATAATAGGGGAGTTTTTGATATTTCTTTTAATATAGAAAGCGGAGATTGCTTTGGGTTTTTAGGACCAAATGGCGCTGGTAAAAGTACAACAATAAGACACTTAATGGGTTTTTCAAAACCAGACAAAGGGAAGTGCTTAATCAATAATCTTGATCCAATTAAAAACCATAATGAGATTTTTGATATAGTTGGTTATTTGCCTGGTGAAATTGCTTTACCAGCATCTTTGACAGGTAAGGAATTTTATTTGATGCAAGCAAAACTTAAAAATGTTAAGGATTTTGCTTTTGCAGAAAGCTTAATTAAAAGGTTTAATGTTGTTTTAGATTTAAGATGTGGTGAAATGTCTTTAGGCATGAAAAGAAGACTAGCAATCTTAAATTGTTTTTTAAATGATCCTGAAATTTTAATTTTAGATGAGCCAACTAGTGGCTTAGATTTAAATATGCAACAGCAATTTATTAACTTAATAAAGGAAGAAAAGAAGAAAGGTAAAACAATTCTATTTTCATCACATTTATTTAACGAAGTGCATGATACATGTAATAAGATTGCGATTATCAAAGATGGTAAGATTGTATCTGAATTCAATGAAACTGATTCCCTAAAGGCTAAAGACAAAACATATATCATCAGTTTTGCTACTTTAAAAGGCTTGGATTCTTTTAAAAAAAGTTTTGGAAAAATGATTTTAAAAGAAGAAAAAATAAATGATTTATCAATCAAAATTAGTTTTGAAGCAAAAGCGACTACTATCTTTTTAAAATCTTTAAGCAGATATAAAATAAATGATATAAGAGAAATAAAAGTTACTCTCGAAGATAAGTTTTTAAGTTTTTATAACGAGAATAAAACTTTTGAAGGCGTATGAAAGAAAATTTAATTGAGATAAATGATTTAACAAAAGATTATAAAAATAATCGTGGGCTTTTTTCAGTATCAATTAATCTAAAAAAAGGTGAGTTTTGCGGACTTATTGGAGAAAATGGTGCTGGGAAATCTACATTAATGCGCCTGATAATGGGATTTATTAAGCCAGATTCAGGAAGGATATTAATCGCTGGATTAGATCCTTTTAAGAGCCAAGAAGAAGTAAAACAATACTTAAGTTACGTACCAGGAGAAATAAATTATCCAGATTTACAAAAAGGAAATGACTTTTTAAAACTTCAAGCGGAATTAGATCCTTCTTTTAACAAAGAAAAAGCTAATTATTTAATCAATAAATTGCAACTTGATATAACAGCCTATCCTAAAAGAATGTCTAAAGGAATGAAAGAAAAAATGGCTATTGTTAATGCGCTTGCAAAAGATAAAGATATGTATCTTTTAGATGAGCCAACAACTGGTCTTGATCCTTTAATGAGAGAAGCTTTTTTAGAAATATTAGAAGAAGAAAAGCAAAATGGTAAAGCTATTTTTATGTCTTCAAATACTTTTGAAGAAGTAGAAAGAGTATGTGATAGAGTGATCTACATTAGCGAAGGAAAAGTCGTTAGCGACATAGATATTAATGATGTAAAAAAGCAAGATTTAAGGATATTTAAGGCAAAATTTGCAGATACTGAATATTTTTCACATGAAAAGACATCTAGTTATTTTTTCAAAGCTAACGAAGAAAACAAAGAGATATTTTATATTGTTAAAAGAAGTGATATTAATAAACTTATAAAGAAACTTAGCGACTTAAATATAACTAATATCAGTGAATACAATTTTTCTTTAAAAGAATATATAGATTTTAAATTGGAGCAGCAAAATGGAAAAAAAGAAGAATAAATGGTTTTCTTTTACGATTTTTAAAGAAAGCTTTAAAAGCAATTATATAAGTTTATCAATTGTTGGTATTGGCAATGCATTAATTGCTCTTGTAGTTATTTTGATTTTATCAACTCTATCTTTAAATACTACGAAGCAATCCATGCTAAATATGTTTAATACTGCGAATATGGAGCATTCTTTAAAACAAGCAAGTGTTGGTGCTTATATTGCTTTTGAAGGAAGTATTGAGGCTCATGAAACCTATTTGCCTGAAGCTGAGAAATATCTCTTTTTGGCTTATGAAGGAACAAGCGGGGCGATAGATTTATTAAATGGTGATTATAATGTAGAAATTCGAGGAATAAAACTTGTTTACGATGCAGCATTTTTGACTTCTAGCGCTGAAACTGATGATGAAAAACATGAAGAAGCAAAAGCTAGCACATTGAGTACTCTTGACACAATTTTAAATCTAGGGCAAATGAGTGAAAACGAAAAAAGTCTTGTTAATAGTTATGTCACTGTATATCTAGATAATGCATATGCTGACCCCTCATTAACTAGCGAAGAACTTATTGAGCAATCTCTTTATGATGTTGTTGAAAATTATTTAAACGATAATTTAGGTGGACTAATTTTCACAATTGATGACTTTAAAACTTATATAAAAGATGTACAAGAGGAAGTAAATGGTGACTCTTCTAATAAAGATCAAATTATTAAAGAAAATATAAGTGAAATGATTTCAAGCTTTTTACCTGATTATAGTGAAATCATTGATTTAACTATTTCAACTTTACTTGATGGTTATCTTGAAAATCAAAGTGCTTATGAAAATAATGAAATTCTTGAAGGGGAAGAATTAGGCTATAAAGACCAAGTTTATTATTCAGTTATCGAAAATTTAATTAAATCTATTATAGATACCACTCTTGTTTATGAATTTTTACCAGATTTTGAAGTAAATTATGTTACAAATGAACTTGGCGAACCAATATATTATGAGGAAAAAGAAGTAAATGGCGTTAATCAAAAAGTAGAAGTTGTAATTACTTCTATGGAAGATAGAGACAAATTAGTTCCAGTAAAAGAAAATATGGGTTTATACTCAAATCTTTTAGAAAAGATGAATAAAGAAATTTTAACTGGAGAACCTTATAGTGAAGAAGAATTCGCTAAAGCTCAAGAAGAAGCAAATGAATATTTTGATATTTTTATGCCAAAAATATATGAGTTTTACAAGGAATTTGTTAATAACAAAGGGATTTATATCGATGAAGCTAGTGGAGAAATCAACAAAGATTATTTAAGAAGTAAAGTTGGCAATTTGATTTATAGCTATGCGCAAGAAATAATTCCAGGTTTCTTTGATGTTGATAATCTATCCGAGATTAATAAAGAAACTATTGGACTAGATGGAGAAGAACTTTTAAATAAAGCTTATGATTATTCAATAAGTGCGATTGCAATTTTTGAAGATGAACAAGAAAAAGAGATAAACGAAGGAAGAAATATAGTTGATGCGATGAAGATTTCATTAAATCGTGCTTCATCTAGCTTAATCGATGAATTACCAGCCGATATTTCTTATAAATTAAACGATCTTGCTTCAAGAAATTTATATGGTTTAGTAGTTGGAGTTATTCTTTTTTCAATTGCAGGCTTACTTCTTCCAATTGTTTATAGTATTCTTACTGCTAATTCACTTGTTGCTCAACAAGTTGAAAGTGGATCACTTGCTTTTACACTTTCTGCTCCAATTAAAAGAAAAACAATCATTATCTCAAAGGCTCTTTATATGGTTTTTGCGATAACTTCAATGTATTTACTTTTATTTATATTTAGTCTTATTGCTCGCGAAATTGGAATTGCAATTGGTGGCGTCGATTTTATTGAAAGTCTCAAAGTTCAAGACCTCTTACTTTATACTCTAGGTTCGTATTTAGTAAGTTTAGCAATAAGTGGAATTTGCTTCTTATCAAGCTCAGTCTTTAATAAAACAAAATATGCAATTGGGGTTGGAGGAGGAATAGGTGTTTTCTTCCTTGTTTCATCAATTTTAGGTCTATTCGGTTCGGAAGTTATGCCTTTAGCTTTAAGAATTGATTCGATGAATTTCTTTAACTTTTTAACTATAATTCGTTTATTTGATGTTCAATCAATTCTTGATGGAACGACAACTTTCTACTTTTTGCTTATACCTTTAATAGTCATTAGTGTAGTAACATATGTAGTAGGTTGTGTTGTCTTTACCAAAAAAGACCTACCACTTTAGGAGAAAAAATATGAAGATTGCTTTAATTGCCCATAATCAAAAAAAGCCTGATATGATTGCTTTATGTATTCGTTATAAAGATGTTTTAGAAGGCCATGAACTTTATGCTACTGGTACAACAGGGAAACTTGTTGCGAATGCTACAAATTTAAAAATTACATGTATGAAAAGTGGTCCCCTTGGAGGGGACCAACAAATTGGTTCAATGATTGCTGATAGCGCTCTTGATTTAATTATCTTTTTGCGCGATCCATTAACTGCTCAACCTCATGAGCCTGATGTTAATGCGCTTTTAAGACTTTGCGATGTTACAAATACTCCTCTTGCAACAAATTTATCCAGTGCCGAAATTATGTTAAGTGCTTTAAAAGTTGGAGCTTTTGTTACACATTTTAATGACAAATAATTAGATATTTAATTCTTTGTATTGTTTCTTTAAAGTTTTTGCACTTTCGATAAGTCTTAAAACTTCATCATAACTATAGTTTAAAGAAAGTATTTTAATAACTCCTTTATTTCCAACAATTGCAGGTAAAGATAGATAAACATCATCTATTTCATTATTGAATTGTTTCTTAATCAACGTTGAGACGGTAAGAACACTTTTTTGATTATTCAATATTGTTTCAACAATTTTAGCGGTTGATAGAGCAATTGCATAATATGTTGCACCTTTTTTATCAATGATTTCATAAGCAGCGTTTTTTACGTGGTCATGAAGTTTATTTAAACGAGCACGAGCATCGCCACTTGATTCGTTACTATAATATTCAAGTAGTGGACTTTCAGCAATATTAGCAACTGAAAAAGCACTCACTTCACTATCACCATGCTCGCCAATCACATAAGCGTGAACATTACGTGGATCAATTTGAGCATCATCAGAGATTAAAAAGCGTAAACGTGCACTATCTAAAACAGTGCCGCTTCCTATAACTCTATTAGAATTAATTCCAAGTTTTTTATAAGTATAATAACTTAAGATATCAACTGGATTTGTGACAACAAGTATTACCATCGTATCGTCAATATAAGGTTTTAAAGATTCTAATATGGAGTCAAAAACCTTAATATTTCTTTTTAATAAATCGATACGAGTTTCTCCTTCTTTTTGAGCAACTCCAGCCGTAATTATTACAACATGAGCATCTTTACAATCACTATAATCGCCGGCTTTTAATATTTTAGGTGAAACAAAAGGAATACCATGTTTCATATCTAAAATATCGCCTTCTGTTTTTCTTTTATTAACGTCTATAATTACAATTTCATTAACATAATCTTGAAGTAATAAGGTATATGCAGTGGTACTTCCAACCGCACCATCGCCAATAATAACAACTTTTCTATTGTCCATAATTTCACCTCCAAAAATATTCTAATATTCTCATCATTTTTTTAAATAAATATGATTAAAGTTAGCGCTTACATGTTAAAATATTTAAGTAAAATATTTTGGAGGTGGGACGTGAATAATAACCTTAAAATAGAGCTTGAATTTTTGCAAAAAATCAACTATTCCCTAATAAATTCTGGGAAAAGAATAATAGAAAGCGTCGTTATTGATAATCAAAGTGAAGAAGAATTTCGTGACTTAGTTTGTTCAATTAGTTTTGTTCCTTCTTTTATTAAACCATTAAATTTTGGAATTACTTATATTGGTAAAAATCAAAAGATTAAAGAAGATAAAATTATCACTCCAATTAACTTTGAATATTTCTATTCTTTAAACGAATCTTATAAAGCAAGTATTGTCGTTAGCCTTAAAGAAGGGGAAGAAGTAATTTGTGAAAAAACTTTTGAAACTGAAGTTTTAACCTTTGATGAATGGGATGGAAATAGTTGTGGTGTCCAGCATCTTGCAAGCTTTGTTTTACCAAATGATAAGGTTGTTAAAGACACTATTAAGATTGGAGATGAATATTTAGGTAAATTAACGAATAATTCTCTACAATTTTGTGGCTATCAAAGCGGAAAAAAGGAAGATGTTTTAAACCAAATAAGTTCTTTATTTTATGCCTTAAAATCACTTAATATTTCTTATTGCGTTCCAAAAGCGAGTTTTGAGAAAGATGGGCAAAAAATCCGCTTACCTTTAGAAATCTTAAATACTAAATTATCGACTTGCTTAGATACATCTTTATTTTTTGCTGCTTGTCTTGAGGAAATTGGTTTAAATCCACTTTTAGTTTTGATTGATGGTCATGCTTATTTAGGTGTTTGGTTAAATAATTTTGTTTATCCTAATGTTGTAATAGAAGATCGAGCCTATATTGTAAATCAAGTAGCTGCGCAAAATTTAATTCTTCTTGAAACAACTTTAATTACTAATCCAAACGAAACTACCTTTAAAGAAATTTATAATGAAGGAAAGAAAAATTTATATAAGAAAACAAATACATTTAATGCAATTGATGTAAAAAGTGCAAGAAATGCTAACATTAAGCCACTTCCTTTAAAAATCAGTGAAGAAGGACGCTATGTTATTGATAATGCACCTTTAGAAGTTGTTAAGGAAAATTATGAACTTGATGATTCTGGGTTTTTAGAAAATGAACACGTCAAAGATCGTTTTGATGTTTGGGAAAAGAAACTTTTAGATTTAAACGGTAGGAATAAACTTGTAAGTTTTACTCCAAACTCACAACATTATCAAATTTTTACCACTGATATATTTTCTCTATTTGATGAAATTATCCATAATGATGTTTCACTTCACCCATTTTTGAATATTGCTTCTTTAAATATCAGCGAAAAGATTTATATATGTGGTGGCGATGACCAAAAAGAAATGTTTACTAGTGATTTAGCTAGTGATCGTATTCGATTAATAGTTGGTGAAAAGAAATTAGTTACCATCGTTAAAAAACTTATTCGTGATGCTCAAAGTAGTATTGAAGAAAGCGGAAGTAATACTCTCTTTTTGACAATTGGTACTTTAGTCTATAAAGATAAAGGCAAGATTAAACATGCTCCAATCATCCTTCTTCCAATCAATATTACTCGTGGAAAAGAGGGAAGAAGTTATATTTTGTCGATTCGCGAAGAAGAAATTGTCATTAACCAGACTTTATTTGAGTATCTAAAAATTAATTTTGATATTGATTGCTCAAGTTTATTAAAACTTCCTTATGATAGCGATTCTGATTCTTACGACTTAAAGAAATACTTTAATACATTAAGGAGTAAGATTACTGGTGTTGATGGATTTATTCTTTCAGAAACTTCGTTTATTGGTATTTTTAGTTTCACACGTTTTATTATGTGGAACGATTTAAGAAATCATAAAAAAGAGTTAATCAAAAACGATATTGTGCATGCTCTTGTTGATCCATCTTTTGTTTTTAAAAACAAAGTTGAACCTACAAAAATTAGTGATTTAGATTCCTTGCTTTTACCTAATCGCTTTGCAATACCTTTAAGTGCTGATAGTAGTCAAACAGAAGCTATTCTTGATGCTTCAAGAGGATTAAGTTTTGTTTTAAATGGCCCTCCAGGAACTGGAAAAAGTCAAACTATTACTAATATGATTATTAATAGTTTATATAATGGGAAAAAGGTTCTTTTTGTCGCTCAAAAGATGGCTGCTTTAGAAGTAGTTAAACGTCGACTTGATGAAACAGGTCTAGGAATGTTTTGTATTGAACTTCATTCTAATAAGGCTCAAAAATCTGATGTCCTTCAACAAATCAACAATATTTTAGAAGCTGGCAAACTTAAAAAACCTTTTGAATATGAAAAATGCGCAAATGATCTTCTTGCTAAAAGAAACGAATTAAATGGGATTATTAAAAAACTCCATAAGCCTTTTAAAAATGGTTTTGATTTATATGAAAACATAATTGGCTATGAAGAATTTAAAGACGAGTACAAAAATATCGATGTAGAAGGAATTGACTATTCTAAGATTAATAAAAATTCTTATTACTCAACGATTTCATCTTTAGAAAAGTATTTAAACTATAAAAATGAAATAGGCGAAGAATATATTAATTTATTTTCCTTTATCAACTTAGATGAATATTCAATCGAACTAAGAAATCGATTTGTTAATGCTTTAAAAGAATATAAGGCTAACTTAATTGAATTTAAAACAATTAGTGAAGAACTTTATAAAAGTTGCGAAACTGAACTTACATTTAACGCCAAAAACTTTAATGAATTCATTAATTCTTTAAAATACTTTAACTCTAATGAAGACAACATTTATTTTAATTTATTAAACAAGAGTAATGGCTACATTTTAGATCTTGTTTCTTTATTAGAATCAATGGTTTCAAATAAAGCAAATTATGAATATTTTAAGAATAATTTTAACGAAGAAGTCTTTAACTATAACTTTAAACATAGTCAATTTAGATTAAAACAAGCGCAAAATTTAGGTTTTTTTGCTAAACGTAAGACTTATAAAGCTATTATTAATGAATTAAAATCATACGCTTTAAATCCTAAAGAAATTAATAAAAAGACGATTGTAGAATTATTACGTAACTTGTCGCGCGTAAGTGATGTTTTAAATAACTTAAAGGCAAGCGAGAATGATTTAAAATTAGCTTTTGAAGATGACTTTAATGGCTTTGACTCGGATTTAAAAGTTATTTTAGGTAATGTCAAATTGACAGAAGAATTTACGAACTATCTTGATAGTTTTGTAAACATGGAAAAAGATAAAACCTTTAAACTTATTGTTGAAGCAGATAAAAAATATGAAGAAATTGCTAATACATATGAAGAAGTTTTAGATAATCAAGAAAATATATTAAACGAATATAAAACTGATCTTTTAACTTTATTTGATAAATATGATTTAACCGAGAATATTAATTTAATTGATCGAGTTATTAATCGTAATGAAAGATTAAAAGATTTCATTATTTATAAAAATGAAGAGAAAGAAGTTTCTAAACTAAATCTTGGAAATTTAATTGATTTAAATAGAAACGGCGTTATTCAAAATAAAGATTTAATAAATGTCTACAAAAAGAATGTTTCTTATAATTTAGCTTTGATGGATGTAGAAAGCGATAAGGAACTTAATATGTTTAGTGGACGTAGTCAAAATGAAAAGATTGAAGAATATCGTAAATTAATCGATAAATACAATGAACTTACAATAAAAGAAGTTGCTTATCGACTCTCTAAAGGGACTAGTGCATTTTTCTCAAAAGATGATGAAACAAGTGAGAAAGCAAAAGAATTTGTTATTCTTAAAAAAGCTATTTCTAGTAATGGACGTGGCATTAGTTTACGTAACTTATTTGATTCAACTCCTAACATTTTGCACGATATTTGCCCCTGCTTTTTAATGTCTCCTTTAAGTGTTGCTCAATATCTTGATCCAACACATAAAAAGTTTGACATTGTTATATTCGACGAAGCTAGTCAAATTACAACAAGTGATGCAGTAGGAGCTATTGCTAGAGGGGAAAGTGCAATTATTGTTGGAGATGAAAAGCAACTCCCTCCAACTAGATTTTTTGAAGCAGATACAAGCGATGAAGATGATTTCTTTATTGAAGATGGAGAAAGCGTTCTTTCTGATTGCTTAAATATTTCGATGCCTAAAAAATATTTAACCTGGCATTATCGTAGTAAAGATGAAAGCTTAATCGCTTTTTCTAATGTTGAATATTATGACAACAAACTTTTAACATTCCCTTCACCAAGATCAATTAATAGTTCTATTTCTTTCAGATATTGTAAAGATGGAATTTATGAAGATCGAAAAAATAAAGTTGAAGCAAAAGCTATTGTTGAAGAGATATTGAGACGATTAAAAGATGAAAAATTATCTAAAAAGAGTATTGGTGTAGTAACTTTTTCAATTTCTCAGCAAACTTTAATTTTAGATTTATTACAAGATGCATTTAGAAAAAATCCTGATTTAGAAGACAGGGCTTATAACGGGAAAGAAGAAATTTTTGTTAAAAATCTTGAAAGTGTTCAAGGTGATGAAAGAGATGTAATAATTTTCTCAATTTGTTATGGTCCAACTAAAGAAGGCAGAATTTCTTTTAACTTTGGTCCACTTTCTAATGTAGGTGGCGAAAAACGACTTAATGTTGCTGTATCTCGAGCAAGAGAAGAGATGGTGGTATTTTCTTCGCTTTTAGGTAATCAAATCGATACAAGCCGTGCTCAAGGAAAAGGTGCTCGTGGATTAAAAGAGTTTTTAGATTATGCTTATAAAGGTCGTAATTTTATCGTTATTAAAAATGGCGAACAAAAAGAATACAAAGAAGGTATTGAAAAATATATTGCTCGCGATTTAGAAAAGCGTGGATATAAAGTTCACACTAATATTGGAACAAGTGAGTTTAGAGTTGATATTGGAATAATTGATCCAAATGATGAAAACCGTTACGTACTTGGTGTTTTATGTGATTCAAGAAGTTATATCAATTCAAAAACTAGCAAGGATCGAAATGTAGTTCAAACCGATGTTTTGAATCAACTTGGCTGGCGTCTTATTAGAATTTGGTCACTTGATTATTTTGATTCACCAAATTTAGTTATCGATAAAATTGTTGAAGCTATTAATAATCCAAACTCAAATGATGAACTTAAAACAACTCCTAAAAGGAAGATAACTTTTGAAAAAGAAGATAATAAAGAAGACTTCAATCATTCAATTGATTATGTTTCTTCAAATTATCCTTCAAGAGAAAGTGATAGTGATTCCTTTTTTGAAGAAAAAGAAACAAGAACTAAAAGTGTAATTAATTTTTTTATAAGAAATGAAGGGCCAATTAGCGAAAGACTTCTTGTTAAAAAAGTCTTAGCACAATTTTCAATAAGTAAAAATACTAAAACAACAAAGGCAGTATTTAATGAATGTCTTTATAATAAACCATCTAATTTTACCAATAATATGAGATTTTATTGGGATAAAGAAGAAGACAAGGATAGAGTTGGCTATTATCGAGTAGGTTCTAAATACCGTGAATTTGTTGATATTCCAAAAGAAGAAATAATTATTGCCATCAAGGATATAATGAAAAATAAACTTTCATTAACTAAAGATGAATTGATAAAATATGTTGTTTCTGCTTTTGGCTTTAATAAAGTGGGCGATACAATGAAAGAAATTATTCTAACTTCAATTGATTTTGCCTCTATTAAAAATTTAATTAAAGTTGAAGGGGAGAATGTATTTTATCAAGTTTAAAGGAAGTGTTTTATGAAAGTTATATGTCCTAAATGTGGAAAAATTATTGATACAAATGGCACAAAAAATGTTGTTTTCTGCTCTGAATGTGGAACAACCTCATCTTTAGAACAAGCTAAAAAACTTTATGATCGCGAGATAAGTCAATTATCTCGAGCAGCTTTTGCTTGCCTTAATCAAAAAGGTGATTATGATAAGGCCATTGAACTTTTTAATACTTGGCTTGATATTGATAAAACTACCTTATCACCAATAATTGGTATTGCTTTAGCAACTCTATATAAACAAGATTTTTTAAATTTAAATTTTGATAAAATTGTTCCAATTATTGATCAATATGATATCTATCTTGATGAAGAAAATACCTTTCTTTTCTTATCATTTATGGAAGATGTTATAAAAGAAACTAAAAAATATCTTCAAGAAGCTAATGCAAGACTTTTTAAAGATGGAAAATGCATTTCAAGAATTTATCTTGATAATTATGAAAAAAGTTTAAGAGATATTCTTTCTCTTATTACTTACTTTAAAGATACTTTAGAAATTGCAAGTCAAGAAGAAAGAAAACTCTTCTATGAAGACCATGACATGGATAAAGAATTAAATGAATTAGAGGAAAAAGTGAAAACTTTAGCTTCTACTAATCATGAGGTTTTAGAAGAAGAGGAAACTCTTGAAGATAATCGAATTATTGTTATAAACAAAAAAGACCTTAAAATTTATTACTATGCAATGGGTTTTGAAGTAGTAATGGCCCTTGTTTTAATGGTCTTTTTGATACTTGGCTTTGCTGTTAATTCTCTATTTTACTATTTAATGCTCATTCCTTTAGCAATTGGAATTGCTGGTTATTTAGTTTATTATTTCCTCTTTCTTAAAAAGAAAAAGCTTTAAAAATTAAATATATTTTTCATTTTTCAAGAAATTTAATAATGCAATAGAAGCTCTATATCGATGTGAGATATGATTTTTTTCACTTGGAGATAAAGAAGCAATTGATACTTGATATCCTTCCGGCACAAAAATTGGATCATATCCAAATCCACCAGTGCCATTTTCTTTATCAGCAATTTTACCTTTAACAATACCTTCAAAATCATGTCTAGAATTTGAAGTTAAATTTAATAACACGAAATGAGCTGTAAAATGAGCTTTTGAACCAGCGCATTTTTCAATTAGCATCTTATTAGTAATTTCTTGGCCACCATGTTCAACGGCATAGCGATGTGAGTAAATTCCTGGCACGTGTTCTCCAAGAGCTTCAATTTCAATACCTGAATCATCACTTAAGACTGGCATATCAGTAAATTTAGCAACCGCATTAGCTTTGATAAACGCATTTTCAGCATAATTTTTGCCATTTTCATCTGGATTAACATCAATATTTAAATCCTTTAATGAGTACAATTCGACAGCATAATCTTTGAAAATGTCTTTAAGTTCACCCATTTTATGATCGTTATTTGTAGCTACACAAATCTTTAATACTTTCCCCATATTCTTTCCTCTTATTTTTACCAGTGATAATTCTACAATAGAAGTTTCCTTTTAGATATAAAAAGTTGTAGTTCCATTTTTGAGTAAATTGATCTTTTCTAAATTAGTAAAAAAAGACAAAACAGGTCGAGAAAACGCTTGATTATTATTTAGTGGTGTAATACAATAATCAAGCGCGCAGGTGTAGTTTAATGGTAGAGCATCAGCCTTCCAAGCTGATTACGCGGGTTCGATTCCCGTCACCTGCTCCAGAAAGCGAAATATTACGATAAATATCGTATTTTCTATAAATCAGTACCTAAAAAGTGTACCGAAAATTCGTTCCTGCTAATGCAGGATTTTTTATTTGTCTTTATGAGGTTTAAAGATCTTTGATGGTCGAACCTATAAACATGCTGAGTAAACCTAAAAATTATACAACTGTATTATTTTGAGCCCTTTTTATAAATCTTTTCTATTAAAGTTCGTAAAAGTTCGACATTTAGCCTACTTGGACTCGCGTATTTTAGAATTCAGAATTTATAATTTGATCCTTATAAGCCTTAATCTATTGAAATATCAGAACTACATAAAAATGATTATATAGTGCAAGCTTCATCGCACATAAGTTTTCTAGAAATAAAATAGCAGAAACAAAGTAAAAAGCCTGCAAAAGTTCAATATTTTTACTTATTCTTTGAAGGAATTCTTAGCAAAAAGTTCAATCATAGCTTTTCTAAGTTCTCTTTCTTCTTCTTGGTGTTCAAGACGAGAAAGCTCAGTTTTAAGTTTTCTTTCAGCTTCTTCTTGTAAGTGACGAGTTTTTTCAACATCAATATTTTCAACAGCAATAATACTATTTAAAACCAAAACAGCGGTGTTAGTGTTTTCAATAAAATGAATTGCACCTCCGCCAACTGCATAGTGTTTTTCTTTATCGTTACTTTTAACTGTTAAAACTGAAATTTCAACATTTGCTAAATATTCAACATGATTAGGAAGAATAGTGACCTCGCCTTCGCTTGTTAAAATGGTAAGGCAATCAATTTCCTTATCTTCATAAATTTTCTCAGGTGTTACTATTTTTAAATGGAATTTTTTGTCCATAATTACTTATTAGAGTTAGTTAAAGTTTTAGCTTTTTCAACTGCATCATCAAAAGTGCCAACATATAAGAAGGCAGCTTCAGGAAGATTATCACCTTCACCGTTTAAAATTCTTTCAAAAGAAGAGATTGTATCGTTAAGTTTAACGTACTTTCCTTTTGTACCTAAAAATTGCTCAGCAACAAAGAAAGGTTGCGATAAGAAATTACGAATTTTTCTTGCTCGATCAACAACTAATTTATCTTGGTCAGATAATTCATCAACACCTAAAATTGCAATGATATCTTGTAAGTCTTTATATCTTTGTAAGATTTCTTGAATTTGACGAGCGACTTTATAATGTCTTTTTCCAATGATATTTGGGTCTAAGATATTACTATTACTAGCTAAAGGATCAACTGCTGGATAAATACCAAGTGCAGCAGTATTTCTATCAAGAACAGTACGAGCGTCTAAGTGAGCAAAAGTTGTTGCAGGAGCAGGATCAGTTAAGTCATCTGCTGGTACATAGACTGCTTGAATAGAAGTAATAGAACCATCGCGCGTTGAAGCGATTCTTTCTTGAAGTTGACCCATTTCGGTAGCAAGAGTAGGTTGATAGCCAACTGCAGAAGGCATTCTACCTAAAAGAGCACTAACTTCGCTTCCAGCTTGGGTAAATCTAAAAATATTGTCGATAAAAAGTAAAACATCTTGATGAGCAACATCTCTAAACCATTCAGCCATAGCTAAAGCTGATAAAGGAGCGTGCATTCTAACACCAGGAGTTTCATTCATTTGTCCAAAAACTAGAGCAGTGTTACTTAAAACTCCACTAGCTTTCATTTCATTATATAAGTCGTTACCTTCACGACTTCTTTCTCCAACACCAGCAAAAATAGAAAGACCATTTTTTTGAACTGCTATGTTATGAATTAATTCTTGTATTAAAACAGTTTTACCAACACCAGCTCCACCAAATAAACCAACTTTCCCTCCTTTTAAATAAGGACAAAGTAAATCAATAACTTTAATACCGGTTTCATAAACTTCAATTGTTGTAGGTTGATCAGCAAAAGAAGGTGGCTCGTTATAAATTGAACTGGTTTCATTAACTTCAAATGGGCCATTACGGTCGATAGGTTTTCCTAAAACATTAAACATACGACCAAGAACATTTCTTCCTACTGGAACTTTAATAGGAGCATGAGTATTAATAACTTTTAAACCTTTTTTAATTCCTTCAGTAGGTCCCATGGAGATACAGCGGACTGTATCATGTCCCATATCTTGAGAAACCTCTAAAATAAGCTCCTTTTTATCTGGTAAATCTTCAAGGGTTAATTTTAAAGCAGTTTTTAAAGAAGGAGTTAAGCCATCATCAAAACGAACATCAACAACTGGACCGATTGCCTGAACGACATATCCAACATCAGCTTCTTTTAAATTTTCATTAATTTTGTATTCTTTAAGCATGATTTCTCCTCCCTTAAATAAAGTCTATAGCGTCATTACTTCCTGAAACGATTTCATTAATTTCATTAGTAATTTTTTGTTGACGAACTTTGTTATATTCAAGTTTTAATTCATAAAGTAATTTGTCGGCACTAGTAGTAGCATTTTCCATAGAGTTTTTTCGATTTGTCTGCTCGCTAATTGCACTTTCTAAAAAGGAACGATAAAGAAGTGCATCAAGATAGTGAGGAACAATTAAATCAGCTACTTTAACTGATTTTCCTTCAAAAAGCGGCTCTAATTTTTCTTTTTTCTCACGAACAATCTTTTCTCCATCTAGTGGAAGTATCTTTTTACAAACACATTTTGTGGTCATGGAGTTAATGTAAGTAGTATAAATTATATTAATTGAAGAGTAACCTTCTTGACGATAAAGTTCATCAAGTTGATGACGGAATAAATTGATTTTCGAATAAGAAAAATTATCAAGAAGATGTATGAATCTTTTATAAGCACGGTGTACTTTATCTTTATAGTGACGATATCCTTTTTCACCAATAAAAATTACATCGTCTTCTTTTGTTAAAATTTTGCTAGCGAGTTTACTTAAATTATTGTAATAGCTTCCACAAAGTCCAAGAGTTGAAGTGACAAAAATATAAAGCTTTTTATTACCAGGATTTTGAGTTAAACAAGTTGGTCGATGGGCTTTAGAATAATCAACATAAAGAAGACAAAGTTCCATAGCTTCTTTGATTTCATCCATATAAGCTAAATTTCCATCATAAAGATTCTTGAGCTGATTATAACGAGAGTTAGCAATTAATTTCATTGCATTCGTTATTTTTCTAATTGACTCAACTGTTTGAATTCTATTTTTTACTTCAAGTAAAGATTCACCCATTTATTAAAAATTATCCTCTTCAAAAAGATTGCCTTTAACAGAAGCAAGAATAGAGGCAAGACGTTCTTCTACCTTATTTTTACTTTCATCAGAAAATGTTTTATTTTCGTTAATTTCTTTATAAATTTCTGGGTTTTGCGCGTTTATTGAATTATCTAAAAGCTTTAAGATCTTGTGAACATCGCTAGGATTAACTTCATCTAATAAGCCTTTTTGAGCGACATAAATATCGACAATCTCTTGTCCAGCACTTAAAGGCATATATTGCTTTTGTTTTAAAACTTCAGTAAGAATTGCTCCATGTAATAAGATCTTTTTAGTTGATTTATCAAGGTCAGAACCAAAACGAGAAAAGTCTAACATTTCATGATAATTAGCAAGAGCCATTCTTAAATCTTTTGATACTGATTTCATAACTTTTGTTTGAGCAGAACTACCAACACGGCTAACAGATAATCCGCTATCAATAGCTGGTCTTTGACCAGAATTAAACATGTCTGTATTTAAGAAAAGTTGACCATCAGTAATTGAGATAACGTTTGTTGGAATGTAGGCACTGATATCACCAGCTTGTGTTTCAATAATAGGTAAAGCGGTAATAGAACCTCCACCTAACTCTTTACTTAATCGACAGCTTCTTTCAAGAAGTCTTGAATGAAGATAGAAAATATCTCCTGGATAAGCTTCTCTACCTGGACTTCTTCTTAAAAGAAGCAAAAGTGTACGATAAGCTACAGCATGTTTACTTAAATCATCATAAATTATTAAAACATTTTTACCTTTATGCATCCAATATTCAGCAATTGAAGTGGCGCTATATGGAGCAAGATATTGCATTGGTGAAGGCTCAGCAGCGCTTGACCCAACAATTGTTGTATATTTTAAAGCATCATATCTTTTTAAACGTGCAACTATTTGAGCTAATGAAGAATTTTTTTGTCCGATAGAACAATAAACACAATATACATCTTTTCCCTTTTGATTAATAATTGTATCAATTGCGATTGCTGTTTTACCGGTTTGACGGTCACCAATAATCAATTCTCTTTGACCTTTTCCAATTGGAATCATTGAATCAATGGCTTTAATTCCGGTTTCAAGAGGCTCATTAACGGATTGACGGTCCATAATTTCAGGAGCAATATTTTCAACAGGACGGTATTCATCAGCTTTAATTGGACCATATCCATCAATTGGTTGACCTAAAGAATTAACAACTCTTCCTAGCATTTCATCGCCAACTGGAACTGAAACTAAGCGTTTTGTTCTTGTACAAGTATCGCCTTCTTTAATAGTGACGTTTTCTCCAAGTAATGCAACGCCAATATCATCTTCTTCAATGTTCATGACCATGCCAAAAGTATTGTTTGGAAACTCAATAAGTTCGCCATACATTGCATCTTCAAGTCCAAAAACAGTAGCGATACAATCGCCAACACTAACGACTTGTCCGACATTAGAAGAATCTATTTTATGATCATATTTTTCGATTTCATCTTTTATGATTTGAGAAAGTGAATTTAAATTATTAGTTTTTGGCATCTTTTACTTCCTCCTTGTTGTCTAATTTATCGATGAGACGATTTTTAATTGATTCAAGTTGAGAAGAGATGGAATATTCATAAAGTGTTCCATCAATGATAATTTTTAATCCGGCGATTAAAGATTTATCAATATATTCTTTTGCGACGATTTGTTTATTGGTTTTTTTATGAAAACTTTCTTTTATAGCGCTAAGTTGCTTATCAGTTAATTTAAAAGGAGTGTAGATTTTCGCTTCTAATATATTTTCATCTTTATCAATTAATTCATCATAAATTTTTCTAATTTCTTTGAGATTTGCAAGCATATTGTTATTTATAAGCATTTTTATAAATAGACGAACTTCACTTACAATTACCTCATCAAAGATATTATTTAAAGCTTGCTCTTTGTCTTTGAAGGTATTAAATGGCGAATTTAAAAAAGAATATAAATCAGGATTTTTCTTTAAAATCCAACTGAAAAATTTTAAATTTTCGCGATATAAAACAACAGAGTGTTTGGTAACAGCACTGGCATATAATCCTTCAGTAACTTTTATAAGAAGAGCATCCTTATTCATTCGTATTACCTTTATTTAATTCCTCGATAAATTTATTAACATATTCATCATTATCATCAACCGTAACATTTCTTTTTAAAATTTCTTTACTGGTTGAAATAGCAGTTGAGATAATTTCACTTTTAGCTTCTTTAAGCATTTTATTTCTTTCGTTTTCAATATCGTTATGAGCACTTTGCTTTTGCTTTTCAATTGTTTCGGCAAGTTGCTTTTCAAGTTCACTGGCTTTATTTTCTGCAGTTTTTTCTGCTCTTTGAATAATTTCGCCGGCTTTCTTTTGGCCTTTTAAAACGATTTCATTAGCTTCTTTAATCTTATCTTCAGCCTTTTGAGCTTTTTCTTCACTATCTTTGATGTTTTTCTCAATATAGGAAGCTCTTTCATTAAGTTTTTTCTTTAAAGGCTTATAAGCAATTACAATAAAAAGTATTGCAACCAAAATAAATAAACCTAATTGAAGAAGGGTGATCCAAAGATTTGGAAGCATATTGTTAACAGTGTATGCAATACGTTCTTGAATCATTTCAGTATCGCAGCTTGTTAAAGAAAATAAAGAAACAACAAAAGTTAATATGCCTAAAGTTTTCTTTTTGTTAGACATGGTTTCCTTTCCTTAAGCGACGACAAAAGCCATCAAAATAGCAACAACAAGAATATAGATAGCAACAGTTTCAATTAAAGCAACACCAACAATCATGGTTGTTCTAACATCTTTAGCACTAGTTGGATTTCTTCCAATGCTATCCATAGCTTTTGAAACAGCCATACCTTCAGCAATTGCAGCAAGACCCATAGCAATACAGGCAATACCTAAACCAATAAAATTCATAATTTACTTCCTTCCTTTTAAATTAAATTGCTTTTTTCTTTTCTAACTTTTTTAAACGTTTTTCTTCTTTCCTAGCAAGTTTCCTTCTTTTTTGAGCTTCTTTTTCATTTTTAGCGTCTAAAAGTTCTTGAGGAGAGATATATTCTTGAGCAATGTTAATCATTGTTAACATTGTAAAGACAACAAGTTGGATTGCTCCATCAAAAATATCGAAGTAAAGATGAGCAGCAGGAGCAATAAGTGGATCAAGGAACATTCCCCAATATGAACCAGCCGGAGGAATAACCGTTGATAAGCCAACATAAATTAAGGTAATGACACAATATCCAGCTAAAGCATTACCAAATAAACGGAGAGTAAGCGATAAAACATTACTCCACATTGTTACTAAATTAATTGGTAAAAATACTGGAATTGGTTCGATGTATCTTTCAAAATATGCCCACTTTTTAACTTTGATTGAAGTGTAATGGGTTAAAACAAAAGTAACTAAAGCGAGTGAAAGAGGGAAAGCAAGATTGGTGAATGGGTTTGGAAGAGGTTCAAGAAAGGTTTCTCCTTGAGGTTGGAAAACATTAGGAATTCCAATCATTCCGATAAAAAATCCAAGGAAAATATATAAGCCAACACAACATATATATCCTCCAAAGCCATCAAAAGCAGGTCCCATTAAATTTTTAACTGAGTTATCAGCAAATTCGACAACTGTTTCAACTACGTTTAAAAATCCATGAGGCTTCTTAAGCGGATCATAATGCCTTAATTTTAATCTAATTACAAAAGCAAAAATTACTACGATTAAAAGAGCGAGAATACTTGTTAAGAATTCAGGTGGCAATGTGTTCCAACTAATAGGTTCAATAATTTTTCCAAAATCCATTGCGTGTTCCTCTTTATAAAAGATAATGTACTCTCTAAAAATTGAGATGTAAAGGACTTTAAATAAATATATTTATTTATTGTTAAAAAGTAGTGTCAATTATTTACATTTTATTGAAAATAGCTCAATTTTTTGAAAAACCTTGCAAATCCTAAGTATTTTAAGAATTTAACAAATTTTTAATTACGAGTGTAATCAATAATAAAATTAATCGTAATAAATTATGATTACGAGTGAAAGAAAAAAGATAGATTTTTATTTAA
>CAJJXG010000004.1 GCA_905197045.1 uncultured Caryophanales bacterium | reverse complement strand
AGAGTATCTTTCCATAAATATAACTCAAAAAGCAACCCTTTGGTTTAAGACCGTTTAAGCGAAATTAACTTAATATTAGAAAACTCATTATGAGAAGAGATATTATAAATTTCTCCAGCTCTTCCTTTTAATATAACTTGATCAAGAGCATAAACATGATCTTTTACATAAAGCCAATCACGCACATTATTTCCATTTCCATAAACTGGAATCATTTCATTATTTAAAGCGCGTTTTATTACTAAAGGAATTAACTTTTCTTCGTTTTGATATGGTCCAAAATTGTTGCTAGAGCGAGAAATTGTAACGTTTAAACCATAAGTTTTAAAAAATGAAAGAGTCAATAAATCAGAACTAGCTTTAGAGACACTATAAGGATTAGTTGGATTTAAAGGATCACTTTCTTTAAAAGCATAGGTTGAATCTAAACGGGTCGCTCCATAAACTTCATCAGTTGATATTTGATGAAATCTTTTAACATGATACTTTAAAGAAAGCTTTAAAAGATTAAGAGTAATATCAATGTTATTTTTGATAAATAATTCTGGTTTTTTAATGCTTGTATCAACATGAGTTTCGGCAGCAAAATTAATAACATAATCAAAAGAATATTTTTTAAATATCTCATTCATTTTGTTATATTTTCTTATATCTTCTTTAATGAAAATAATATTTTTTTCATTACTTAATTCTTTAATAACATTACTAGAAGCATAGCTTAATTTATCTACAACAACTAAAATATCATCTTTATGAATTTTAGAATTTAAAAAATATAAACAATAATTTGTTCCGATAAATCCAGCTCCACCTGCTACTAAATAAACCATTTATTTTTCCTCTAGTTCATTTTATCATTTAATACTTTTCTATCATATCTAAAAAAAGAAACTAAATCAGTTGTTTATTAGAAAAATATATTAGTTTTGCATGGAATTTACTTAATAATCTTGTAGAATTCATAAAAACCACAAAACGATACACTTATTCTTATTGATTATAAAATATGAATACCTTAAAATTAAGTCGTAAGTAAGTCGTATGTTAGTCGGGAGTTAAATATGTCAATACCAATAACAATTGAAAAATTACTAAATGATAACATAGTTGAATCAGCTCGTATTGAATTCAAAGAAGGATGGAACCCAGATACAACACTAAAAACAATTAGTGCTTTTGCTAATGACATTGATAATCGGGGCGGAGGCTATATTATAATCGGCATTAAAGAAAACAATGGTAAAATTTCATATCCAATTGAAGGTCTAAAATTAGAAGAAATAGACAAAATTCAAAAAGAGATTTTAAGATATTGTAACTTTTTAAAACCTAAATATATTCCTGAAACAGAAATTGTAAAATATCAAGAAAAATATCTTATTTTAATTTGGTGCCCAGGCGGTTATGAAAGACCTTATCTTTGTCCTAAAAAACCTTCTTTAGAGCATTCAGAAAAAATTTATTACATAAGAAAGCTTTCTTCTACAATTGAAGCTACTCCTAGCGATATTAAAGAATTAATCGCCTTAACTAACAACATTCCTTTTGACGACCGAATTAATTTAAAAGCAAGTATTTCTGACCTAAGATTGCCTTTAATTAAAAATTTCTTAGAGGAGGTCGAAAGTTCACTTTTAACAGATTTTGAGGCTAAAAAGTTAGAAGATATAGCAAAAAACTTAAGAATAGCTGATGGGCCAAAAGAATTTTTTAAACCTATTAATGTTGGTTTGCTGTTTTTTAATGACAGTCCTGATAAATTCTTTCCATATTGTCAAATCGACTTAGTTAATATTCCAGATCCTACCGGTCAAGGAATGGAAGAGAGAGTCTTCAAAGGTCCAATCGATCAGCAATTAAAAGATGCTCTTCGATATATTAAAAATAATGTTATCGCTGAAAAAATATTCAAAATTCAAAATCAGGCTGAAGCAAAAAGAATTAAAAATTATAGCTATGAGGCGATAGAAGAATTTTTATCTAATGCAATATATCACCGCTCTTATCAAAGTTATGATCCAATTACGGTAAGAATAGAAAAAGACTTAATTGAAATAACAAGCGTACCTGGTCCGGATAGTTCAATTAGCGACGAAGATATAAAAAACTTAACAATGCGCTCTAGAAGATACCGTAACCGTCGAATTGGTGATTTTTTAAAAGAATTAAATCTTGTCGAAGGAAGAAATACTGGTATTCCCACTGCTTTAAGAAGCATTAAAAGTAATGGTTCGCCACTACCTATTTTCTTAACTGATGATGAACGTTCATTTTTTTCAGTTATAATACCAATCCATAAAGCCTTTATAAGCGAAGAAAAAATTGAAGATAATCATATCAGCAAAAAAAGAACAAAAGTTCAGTTGAAAGAAGAAATACTCTCCACATTAAAACTAGGTAATTTCTCCGCAATTAACATATATCATCAATTAAATTATTCAGGAAATCCTTCCAAAACATTTCGTGAATGTATCAACGATTTATTAAAAAGTAGGAAAATTAAATATGTCGAAGAACATAAAAATTCTTCTAATAATTATTTGACGCTAAACTAACATTACTAAAAATCATTTTAATTAATAGCTTTATTAGTAATCGGATCAAATAAATGTAGCGCATTTTCACTGATTTCAATATTCATTTTATCGCCCGCTACAATTTTTTCTGTAGAAGTGACTTTAGCGATAAGGTCTAATCCTTCATCAAAATCGAAATGTACAAAATATTCACTACCTAGCAATTCTGAAACAGAAACTAGATAACTATTTTCACCATTTGTTAGTGCACAAGAGATGTTTTCAGGTCTCACTCCAACCTTAACATTAATTTCATTCTCTTTTAAAAGATTATTAATCTCCTCTTTAGCTTTAATTAAGCCTTTAACGTTTTCATCTATCTTAAGTTGCATAAGAAAATAAGCGTTTTTATATTCTTCTTTAAATTGTTCAATGAATTTTTCTTCACTAGTTCCTTTTAAAATAGAACAATCATAACTTGCGTCTAATTCATGTAAAGTTTTCAAAGCGAATTCGCGCGCAACTTCAAAACTTGTTCTCCCCTTTAAGTTATGCAAAAGTTTAAAAAACATAAGATTTGCAGGTTTTTTATTTAAAATTTCTTTATATTCTTCAAAAATATCTTTGTTTCTTTTTATATAATCACACTTCAACGAAGTGATTTTTTTATCAATTATTTCTATTTCTTTTTGATAGAATTCTTTGATTAAATTAGGCCAATTATTCTCGCATTTAATCTCATATCCATTTGATAAAACAATCCTTTTATCTTTAACTACTCCATCAATAATATTCATTGCAGGGCTTCCGATAAATGTAGCTACAAAAATATTATTTGGATGATCGTAAATTTCAGAAGGCGTACCTATTTGTTGAACATAACCTTTATTCATTACTACAATTCTTGTGGCCATTGTCATAGCTTCGGTTTGATCATGTGTAACGTAAACTGAAGTTGCACCGAGATTATTATGAAGTTTAACTATCTCACTTCTCATAGCAACTCTCAATTTAGCATCAAGATTAGATAAAGGTTCATCTAATAAAAAGATTTTTGAATTTCTGACAATGGCGCGACCTAATGCAACTCTTTGACATTGTCCTCCGCTCAAAGCGTCAGGTTTACGATTTAAATAATCTTCTAGTTGTAAAACTTTTGCGGCATGTTTAACTCTTTTATCTATTTCATCTTTTGGATATTTATTGATCATTAAACCAAAGGCCATGTTTTCATATACAGTCATATGAGGATATAATGCATAGCTTTGAAAAACCATAGCGATGTTTCTTTCCTTTGGAGTTAAATCATTAGCAAGCTCTCCATTAATAAATAAATCCCCAGAGGTAATTTCTTCTAACCCAGAAATCATTCTTAACGTTGTTGATTTTCCACACCCAGATGGTCCAACTAAAACAATAAATTCTTTTTCTTTTATATCTAAATTAAAATCAAAAACTGCTTGCACATAATTGTCATAAATCTTATTAATGTGTTTTAAAGAAATAAAAGCATCATTTGGAGCTTCAGCTTTTTCGCTTTCTCTTCTTTTATTTTCTTCTTCAAGAACAACTTTATAGTGTTTTTTCCTTTCTTCATAAAGAAGTTTATTTGCTTTTTTAATTTCGATACTTTCTTTAATCTTTTCTTTCTTATTTTTAAAATTGATTTTATTCATAAGCTTTAACTCCTCTATATAACTACATCATATTTTTCAATTTTATATTCAATGTGATCTTTAGATTCAATAACTATGTCTTCGCCTCTAGAAAAAGCTAAAAAAGATAATGAATCTTTATAATCGTTTAAAAAAGCTTCCACAATATAATTATCAATATAAATTTCTAACTCTATATTATTTAAGTTTTTATCAATATTTATATAACGGTACCCTTCTTTACTGGAAGAAGGATCTACTCCATATAGTTGCTCTTTAAGTTTCCTTCTATCTAAAATTATTCTCTTACTATTTCCATCAATACTTAAAAGAACAAATTCGTCTTCATTTTTTAAAAGTTTAATGTTGATAGTTTTATTTTTGATATCAAATAGTTCAATTTTTAGTTTTGTGCATCTACCTATTTTTGCTTCAAACGTTTTGTTTTCATCAATAAAGCCTGCAAAACTAACTTCATTTTTCAGATATTTATTATAATTTTTTAAAGGTATGAATTTTAATTGATTATAAGATCTCTTTACTTTTTTAAACAATGAAAATGAATTTATAAAATCTTCCTTAATTTCATGAAGATAATAACGTCGGCCCCACATTTGAAGCCATGAAACAGCAATCTTGTCCTTATCTGAAACATTTGTTGCATAAAATTCTAGACCATGATCTATTTCACGTACTTTCTTTAAATTTATCGCTTGTTTCTCTAAAACTTTATTAGTATTAAAGTAGACGTTACTTGATACATTAAAGAAAGAATCTTTTTTTGGAAGGATATTCTGAGGACTTAAAATTATAAAATCCTGTGTCTTAAATTGTAAGATGTTTGGACACTCAAACATCGTTCCAAAATTTTCCTCCTCTAAAACTATGTGATCAAATTCAAAATGAATAAGATCTTTACTTCTATATAAAAGTAAGAAAGCTTTCTTATCCGTTTCGTTTTTGCTTCCAACTAGCAAATAATAAATTCCACCTTTTTCAAATATACAAGGATCTCTAAAATCAACTTTGCTAGCTTGATGTGGTATTAACTTTTCATCAATAAGAGGATTTTCACCATACTTTTCAAAGTTAATACCATCATCACTAACCGCTAAACATATAGTTTGACGATATTCATCGTTATTATTTTTCGTAAAACCTGTATAAAAAAGATAAACTAGACCATTTTTTACAATAACACTCCCACTCCAGCAGCCGAGTTTATCATATTCTTTATCTGGAGCTATTACACATTTAGTTTTATCGAAGTGTATAAAATCTTTAGTAGAAGTGTGCCCCCAACAAGTTTCCAGATTAGTCGTATCAAAAGGATAATATTGAAAATATATATGATATTTACCCTTAAATTTAACTATTCCATGTGGATCGTTTACCCATCCAAACTCAGGAGCAAAATGAAATTTAGGACGAAACGAATTGTTTTCTACTTTTTTATTTTTAAGATATTTATTTGCTTCGATAACGCTATACATAATTATTCACTTATTTCTTCGACAAGTTCAGTGCCTTCAAATACGCCTTTTACGACTCTTCCATCGGCATAATACATTGTGCCTTCGCCACTTATCCAATCATTGGCAAATTCACCTTCAAACTTAATCCATTCTAATCCAGATTCCCAATAGACTACACCATGCCCACTACGAACATCGTTAATCCATTCACCATCATATAAAGCACCAGATGTATATCTCATGACACCATGGCCAACTTTAAGTCCATTTTCCATATCACCGGTGTAAATATTGTATTTAGTTCGGGTATTTTCGGCTGTAGAGTCGATCATAAAGTATTTGGTTCCGGCGCCATTTGGATTACCATTTTCCCACTCACCAATATAATAATCACCCATTGGCCAAATCATATAACCAATCCCATGCATTGCTCCTGCATGTGTTTCACCAACATAAATACAGCCTGAATTCCAAGTAATTTCAGCGCTTCCTTCCCAGACTCCAGCTTCCCAAGTTCCTTCATATAAAGTTGAATCAGCATATTGCATTACGCCATAGCCTTCATAAAGACCTTCAGCATTTACATAACCTTCATAAACATTACCGTCAGCATCTTCAATTACTTTATAAGTTAATCCTTCAGGAGCAGTGACTGTATTTTCACCATCTCCATTATCTTGGCTTTCTCCTCCACAACCTGTAATGCAAAGTAATCCGCTGGCTAAAATCGTTAAAAATATTTTCTTTTTCATAATAAAGTTTCTCCTTTTTAAATTATGCTTTTAATTTTATTCCACCAAAGTTCGTATCCTTTTTTATTTAAGTGAACCATGTCATAGTTAAAATAATCTTTTAGATTTGAAATAGTTTCGCCATTTTCGATAAATAAACTAGGTGTATCTATAAAAGTTAAATTATTATTTCTTCCGCATAAAGTTTCAATCTCTTCGTTTAAAGCTGTCTCTTTCTCAAAGTATGTAGCAAATGCTGGACTAGGCTCAACACCTAAAAGATAAATTTTAATATTTGAATTTTGTTGCGTTAATTTGTCTATAATCTCCTCTAATGAATTTATGACATCTTCCTTTTCAATTCCAAAATGCGTGTCATTAAAGCCTAGATGAATCACAACTTTATTTGGATTAAAATCATAGATTAATTTATCGCTTAAAAACTCCCATTCTGCAGCAATTGTCCCACCAATTCCGGTATTAATTGCGTTTAAATCTTTTGTATCATTTTCCCAACTTGCAATACCAAAAGAATTTTGCCGCATCTCCATATAAGAATCACCACAAAATACAATATCAGGTTTTTTACCAGACCATTTTTGCGCAATCTGATCTCGTTTTAAATTTTCAGGATCATAAGTATATTCTTTTGTAGCTTGATATTCAGGAAGCAATTCTAATTCCTTAGTTGATTCTTTAATACGTTTTAAGGCTGTGTAAAAACCTTTTGTATATCCAGCTGGATTAAGTTCATCATCAATGTAATACATGACGCCATTACCATAAATCCATTGAGAAATTTCATAATCAAATTCACCAACGTATTTTCCTAGATATAAACTTGATGGTCCACCAACAGTTGAAGCATTAAAACCACATTTAGTAAAATCTTGAACTCCTTCGCCTTTTCTTAGCCAATTGGAGCCATCATAATAAATTTGACCTTCATAAGTAGACCAATCACTAAATTTAATAAATCCTTCGCCAAGTTGGTTCGCTTCAAACTTCCCTAAAGAAGCCATCTTACCTTTAAAGTACCAAATGCCTTCACCTTCCATTTTATGAGATGGATAATAAATTGTTCCAACTAGTCCAACATTACTACCATCTTTAAAAGGACCCTTATAATAAGTATTTGCACCAAAATCAAATATTGCTTCTTCATCATCATAAAGATTATTTTTGAATTTACCTTCATAGAAACGATTATTATCAAGTTCTAACTTTCCTTCAATCATTGAAAAATTATAATCGCTATCTAAACTGCCAAATCCATTAAATGTTTCATCTTTTTCATAAAAGATATAGGTGGCTTCCGAATCACTTTTTAAAGTTCCGTCTATAAATTCACCTTCTAAAGTGTCTTTATTGGCGTAAGAAATTTTCCCTTTTCCGTTAATTTTGCCTTCATAAAATTGCCCAGTATAAGTAACCCCATCCTTAAGCACGTAATTTTCTACATTCTCATAATCAAGAGTTTCATCTGTATTATTACAACTTGAAAGAGTCATCGGAGTTACTAATAGAGAGGATAGCAAAAAGTATTTAACTAAACTTTTCGATTTCATATTAGGCTTTTGGTGTTAAATCGGTTGCTTCGTTGAATTCTTCTCTAATTGTTAATTCACTTACTGCATCACCAACTCGATTTCCGCCATCCCATTTTCCTGTTATATAAGAAACTGGATTTCCTTCTTTGTCTTTAAAATACCAAACACCATCTCCGTCTATCCATTTTCCATTACTTTCATTAAAAGTGCCTTCAAAGCCATAAATGAATATATCGGCACTACCTCCATTAATCCAGCCAGCTGCTTCATTAACTGTCCATTTGTTGAATCCCTGACCTTGACGCGCAAATTGGAAATTACCTGTTACCAATAAATCACCGCTATAAATTGAGTTATTAGCAAATGAAAATTCACCTTTTCCAACTGCACCTATTTTTCCTGGAGTACCAAAGGAATCGCCCATGACTCCGGTCCAATTTAAAATTCCATGATAATTTACTTCTCTTGTCCAATTGTGTGCTTCATAAAAAGTACCAGTTTGTCCAGCATATCCGCCATTTAAGAAATTACCCATATAGGTATTTCCGTTTTTATAGTCACCTGTTGTTGACCAAGTAAACATACCTTCTCCATTAAATGCATCATTTTCAAAATGACCTTCATAATACATTTTATTTGCATATGTTAAGCGGCCATCTTTTCTTGTAAAATCAGCATTTAATGTACCAACATAAGTATCGTTTGTACTATAAACTAATGTAAATTCACCAACTGGAACATCTTGCTCAAGTCGACCTGTGTATTTAACGCCTTGAACATCCTCTTCGTCATAGAGTTTAACATTATAATTAAATGTAGCAGGATCACTATCAGTAAATTTCGTTTCATCCCCAAATGCAACAACCGAAAACTCATAGTCTCCAGCTTGACTTCCTGGTTCCATTGTATAGGTTGTTTCTTCTAGTGTTTCACTGACCAAATTATTGTCATTTAAATCAACTTTTAAGGTGTATCCAGTTGCATTAGCTACTTCCTTAAAACTTACATTCCAATTCCCATCAGTTGTTCTAAGAACTGTTAAATCTTTAACACTTTCAAGTTTTGTAATCTCTGGTGTGTTTGGATCATCATTACCATTATCTTCATTATTTGTTTCATCTTTTGGATTATCATTTATTTCTGATGAACAGCTTACAGAGCCTAATCCTAAAAATCCAATCAATGCACTAACGGCTAATAAATTAATTTTTTTCATTATCTCTTCCTCCTAAAAATTAATTATTTTAATATATTTTTCTATTATATCCTTATCTTAAATAATGAAATTGACTGAGGTTCTGCAAAGATTTCGCTGCCATCTAAATCTTTTTTCACCCTTGTAATTTCATTCTTTGAATCATCATTTATCGACTCAAGATACTCTCCTTGTACATAATCGACACTTATAGGTTCTTTAAAAGAAGAATTGGAAATCTTTAAATAATCGCTTGTTGTGTTGATTACACTTATAGTAACTTCATCTTTTTCATCGTTTATTGTTGCAGATATTTCGTAGTAGTCATCACCACTTGCCCTATAAGAAATAGGTAAATAATGATTTTGCATATTATCTCTATATAAAGAAATTGCATAACCACTACCTTCCATATAGGCATCAAAATCATCGGTTAAGATGTTACCTTGAGTTGCATTAACAGTGGATGAATAGCAAGCAATATCAACTACATCACTATTTTTAATCATTTCATTTAAAGCACTTGCAACTCCCATTCCATCTTTTAATCTTGAAGGTTGTTCGGCATTTAAATAAGCATATTCATCAATTGCCATTTTAATACCATCTGCACCATTTAAGTTGCGATGATTTTTAATACGATAAGTAGTTTGATCTTTTAAAGACAAAATATGATCTTTAACATCTGCTTCTTTTCTTTCTGCATAATAATGCTCAGATAATAGATCAATATTGCTCTTACAACCATCAACCATACGTTGCGACCAATCTGAAGCATTATCTCCAACTGCAATAATCTCAATATTAGGGTCAACAGTTTTAATAGCTTTTGCAAATTCGTTGTGCCTATCTACATATTCATGAATCGAAACATTGCCTAATTGCCAATCACCATTCATTTCATTGCCGATTGAAAAATATTTAACGTTATAAGGAACACTTCCTGGTCTTAATTCAGCATATTTTCCACTTGTACCATTACAATATTCAACCTCGTCTTTTGCCATTTGGGCACTACCAAAGCCTGCGTTTAATACAATATTTGGCTCAGCATTTAAATATCGGCACATCAAGATAAATTCATCCAGACCAAAATCATTAGGTTCAAATGCTCCATAAAAACCTAAATTCCCTATCTTCATTAAATCATTTGCTAAACGTGCTTCTTCGCTTTCAAAATTTTCTTCTAAGCCACAATAATTAAGATTTCTTCGAGTAGGTCTTTTATCTCTTTCTCCGATTCCATCATAAAAATCATACCCACTAACAAAATTTCCGCCTGGCCATCTATAAAAAGTAGCATTCAATTCTTTCAACTTCTCAAGTGTATCAATTCTCATTCCATGGTAATTGTCACTTGGCATTAAAGAAACGCTATCAATAGTTAAATCACCATCTAAACTTTCAAAGTAAATTTTTGCTTTATTCGAAGTAAAGGAAGAAACAAATTCATAGTTTATTTTTTTATAGGAAGTAGAATTTATATCAAACTCTTTAACAATTTCATTTGTCCCATCCGTGAAAGCAATCTTTAATTTTCCAATTCCTTTAGCATAAAAATAACCATCATAAGAGACATTTTCTTCAAGGCTAAGTCCATTTTGTCTAATACTTGACCCTTTTGTTAAAATTGGTGAGTGTTCACCTTCAAAAGGATCTTCGCTTTCATCTAGGACTTCTCCTTTTTCAACCGACCGCTGAGAAACATCTTTTCCGACTGGAGTATAAAACTTTCTATCTAGAATAATTTCTGACCAAATTCCGTTATATATACATGTTTCAATATGTTCAATAAAGGTTCCATAAATATAAGGAGAAATTTCATGGCTTGCCCCGCCATTGCTGCTAAAATTAATCTCTACTTCTTTATAATTTTCTGGCGTGTTGTCATTATCATCATTATTTTGATTATTATCGCCTCCTCCACAAGAAGTAATCAAAATTGTTAATAAAGATAATGGTAATAAGAATTTTTTCATTTTCATATTTAGCCTCCGATGATTACTTTTAATTGATCAAGAGGTATTTTTGGTACTCTATTTTCAAAAAATAGACCATTTGTTTCTTGTTCAACGTCACAAAATTGTGTATAGCAATAGCCACTGATGTAATCTAAAGAATGTATAGTATTAAACATTTTCTTTAATTGTTCTATGTAAGCTTCCTGCCCATCAATTTTATTGCCATACCCCCAACCAGAACTTGAAGATAAGCTTGCTCCTCCAAATTCACTAATAATAATTGGTTGTCCTTTATAGGAGTTATTTTTAGCTAAGGCTTTGCCATAACCATTAATAATTTTTGTATTAACTACATAATTTTTATCTTTATATTCATTTTTAAAATTTAAGGCATCTTGATCATATTCGTGTAAAGACAAGATATCCGTGGTTTCAAGTTGATACCATCCATCATTCAAAATTATGAGGCGCTTATTGTCTAATTTCCTTGCAAAATCCCCACTTTTCTTGACGAATTCTTGACATTCAACTTCTTTATTAATGTCTGGAATACCCCATGATTCATTAAATAAAACATAAACAATAACAGAAGGTGAATTATAATTTCGCTCAATTATTCTTTCTAGTTCGCGAAGATATTCTTGCTTCATTTTTTCGCTATATTCATAAGCGCTTGGGATTTCACTCCATATATAAATGCCTAAACAATCACAAATATAATAGAAAATATGACTCTCTTGCTTTTGGTGAATTCTTACACCATTAAAGCCGATATATTTTATTGACTCAAGATCCTTAATAATGTCTTTTGCTTCGCCACTAATTCCTTTTTTAAGATAATAACCTTGGTTTAAAACCATTTTTAAATAGGTTTTATTTTTATTAATAAAGATACTACCATCTTTACTTTCAATCTCAATAAATCCAAAATAAGTATTAAATTCATCATCAATCGTTTTAATTTTAACGTCGTATAGATTTGGCTGATTATGGTCGTACAAATTAGGATTTTCTAATTTAATATTCGCTAAAAAACGATTCTTTGTTTCGCTTAATACTTTTTTATAAACGAGTTCTCCTTTAAAAGTAATCTCTATTTCTATTGAGGAAGGCCTAGCTAATTCAATATCATAATTAACTTGCCCATCTAAATTGCCTGAAAACTTTGCGTTTTTAACATAAAAGTCCCCACATTCTTCAAGATAAACGTTTTCATAAATCCCACTATATTGGGTATACCAACAATCATAGTTTTCGCATCTAGTTCTTTGTTTTCCTCTTAATTGAGATTTATCAAAACTATCAAAAACTAAAACATCGATTTCGTTTTCACCTTCTTTTAAATAATCTTTTATTGAAAAATAGAATGGTGAATAACATCCTTGATGTTCATAAGCAAGTTTTTTATTAATATAAATTTCGCATTTATAATCTACCCCATCAAAATGAAGTAAGTAATTCTTACTAGTATCAGCAACAAAAGTTTTATGATAAGCGAGATAATTATGCATATTTTGATCATTAATGCCGCTTTCAATTGTTTCATAAGTAAATGGAACTTTTATCTTTTTGTCATAATATTTTGGTAATTTAAACTCTTCTAAAAAAGCAAAATCCCACATTCCATTTAACATCATGAAATTGTCTCTTCTTGCTCTTGGATTTGGGTAATTAATATATTTATATTTTTCCATAACTAGCCTTTCAAACCCCCTCTTCCGATTCCTTGTGTGAAATATTTTTGACCAAAGATGAATATAACAATGATTGGAATAGCACTTATTATAGAAGCTGCCATCAAAGATCCACGATATTGAGCATCTGCCATTAATGTTTTATATAAACCAGCTGCAAGAGTTCTTTGCTCATCGCTACTTGTTACAATAATTGGCCATAAGAAATCATTCCATGCCCCTTGAAAGGTAAATATTGCTAAACTAGCTAAAGCTGGTCGACACATTGGTAAAATTACCTTTCGATAAATTGTAAAATTAGAGGCTCCTTCAACACGTGCAACTTCATCAAAATCTTTAGGAATATTATTCATGAATTGTTTTAATAAGAAGACGCCACTTACACCACTTAAACCTGGTAAAATCATCGCGATTAAATTATCATAGAGTCCCATTTCTGAGATTATTATGTAATTAGGGACGCAATTAATAATTCCAGGAACTAACATTGATAGTAAACAGATATTAAAGATTACTCTCCTGCCTTTAAACTTTAACCTTGCAAAGCCAAATGCTGCTAAAGATACAATTAAGACATAAAGAATGGTTTGAGATATTGCAACTATAAACGAATTTAGGGTCCAACGAGGAATATTTGATTCACTTAAAACCTTTATAAAGTTTTCAAAAGTTAATCCGCTCCAAAATGCACTTGGATCTTCAAACATTATTTGTCCGTTTTTCTCTGTAACAAAAGCAATTACAAAAGAGAAAAGTGTTGGAAAAAAACTAATAAGTGTGCAAATCGCAACTAAAATATAAATAATTATGTTAAAAGAGAGTTTCTTTTTATTGATTCTTCGCGTCATTTTTCCTATCACTCCCTATACTCTTTTTAAGTGCAATTAATGAGAAAACAAACATTATTAATGCCATAATAATTGACATTGCGCTTGCTCTTCCTAATTTCCAACCTCCAAAAGCTGTATCATAAATGAATTGAATAGCAACTTCTGTAGATTCTTCTCCTGGAGTAAGCATCATAGGTTGTCCCATAACGTTAAAGCAAGATAGAATCGTCATTGTCATAACATATGTAAAAGTGTTTTTTAAACCAGGTAAAGTAACATAACGAACTTGTTGAATATGATTACAACCATCAATTTCAGCAGCTTCATAAAGTTCTTTTGGTATATCTTGTAAACCAGCTGTAAATAGAACCATGTTTCCACCAATTCCCCACCAAGTTGATAACATAAAAATTGAAATCCATTGGAAAGGTTGATCTGTTAGCCAAGGTATATCTTGTCCAAACATTTTGTTAATTACACCCATATTTGAATCAAGTAAGACAAAGAAAATGATTGATACTGTTGAAATTGAGAAGATTGCTGGTAAATAAATTAATGCTCTATAAAATTTAAAACCTCTTAATTTTCTATTTAATAAGACAGCAACTAAAAAAGGAATAATAATGAGTATTGGCATTTGAATTGCAACGAATAAGACCGTGTGACCTACACTATTCCAGAATTCGCTTCCAGTTAAGCTATCAAAATTGAATAACAATTGATAATTTTCAAAACCAACAAATGTCATTTCGCTTGTATAATCCCATTCAACAAAAGAAAGGAAAATACTCATTACAACTGGCGTTAAAGAGAAGAGACAAAACAAGCAAAAATAAGGCAATATGAATAAATATGGGCTTACCCGTTTTTCATAAAACTTTTTAATCTTTCTTTTTCGCTCTTTGGTAATCATAAATTATTGCTCTTGTAAGAATTTATTAAATCTATTTACGTAATCATCCAAAACAGCTTTTGGATTGCTTTGTGAATCATTTAAACAAGCCGCTACTGCACTACCAACATAGTTATAGCAATCATAATAATATTCATAACTTACATTACCGATTTGGGCTAATTCAGCTTCTTCTGTAAATGGTGCAAGTTCACTAATAGCTTTATATTCATCAGTTTCATGAACAGGCTTATAAGCAGTAACTTGGCCCGCTTCCGCCCAACTCATTGGATTTTGATTAACATAATTGATAAATGTATAGCATGCTTCTCGGATTGCTTTATCTTCAGTTGTACACTCAACAAGAGTAAATTGATGAGAACCTGTATAACTAGTCCCATTAGTTCCAGTAGAGCCAGGCATAGGTGCGACTCCAAAATCAACAGGACTAATATCTTTTAAAGTATTAATTTGCCAAGGTCCATCAAAATAGAAGACTGATTTACCTGTATTAAATAAAGTTAAATCGCCCGAATTACCAACACTTTCTGGAGAGATCTTATCGACATATTTCCAATCTTGTAATTTAGTTAACCATTTAACTGCTGTTTCATTATTAAAAATTGCTTTATTGCTATCATCAAGCATGTCGGAACCATCTTGTAAAAGCATTGATAAGAAAATATCTTTTGTTATCGAGTAAAGATTTGGTATAGCCCAACCATAGACACCATCTTTAGTTTTTTCTTTACAAATAGCTTCAAATTCTTCCCAAGTAGTTGGAATTTCATCTTCACTGATTAAATCCTTATTGTAAAACATTGCAGTTGGGTGCATATCTAATGGGAATCCATATCGATCTTCACCAAACAAACCAGCATTCCAAGCAGTATCAAGATAATCCTCTTCTTTAGCGCCGATTGTTTCGGTAATATCATTAATTGATCTAATTATGTCTTTGTCGACCATTTGACCAAGTCTATTTGACCCCATGGCAACAATGTGAGGCGAAAATTTCTCTTTTCCTTTATTCTGAATAAGTTTTAAGAATAATGAGTCCCAGTTAACAGTATCAACTTCGATTTTGATTTTGCCTGAATATTCACTATTAAAAGCGTTTACAATCTCTTTCATTGAATCACCATCTGCTCCTGTAAAACCATTCCAGAATTTTAACGTAATTTCGCCTTGTGGAGTGTTATCATCATTATTATCTCCACCCCCGCAAGATGTTGTGAAAGCGCTTACACAAGCGAACAAACTAAATAAAATTAGTGCTTTCTTTTTCATATTTAATTTCTCCTACTTACACTATAAACAAAAAAATTCAACATTTAGTTGTTGATTTAAGATGATTTATTACGAAAAATTTCGTAGCAAACGATTATCTATATGTAATCTTAGCCTTAATGGATTGAGGGTAATCACCAAAGTTTTCTCCAAAAATATTTATTCCACCAATATTTTTACTATCTTCTTTTATCATTATTTTTAATGATATATATCCTTCATTTATGTTTTTTGATACACGGTCAATATTAACATCACTAAGGCTAACAAAATCTACAAATGATCCCGATTCATTAATTACAAAAGTCTTTAATAGTCCAAATTGTGTAGAATTTATTGGCCACCAAGATGGTGTTAATTTTCCTTTTCTACCACCAAAATCACCTGGTGACTTATACGTTCCTATCTCAATATTATTAACAACAAAAGTTATATCACTTGGCCAGACATTGCGATAATTAGGCGCTTCTGAACATATTTCAAGAGAGAAAGATAACTCTTTTATTTTCTTTTCCCTTTTATAAGGGATTAAGTATTCGATATAGCCTTGTTGAAACCAAAGTAATTGTGCTTTAAATCTATCTCGAGATAAAAAAGTTTGTGGATCATCATCTTTCCCAATAAACCCATCATAAGAAACTAAACCGCAAGTTGGCTTAATGTTAAATGAAAAATAGCTTCCTACTGGGATATCTATTATATCTTGATTCTTTTCACTTTCTTTTAGCGAACTTAATAAATATAAATTAATGTTTTCATAAACTATAGAACACAATTTCATTGTTCCGTGCTTTCCGCTTTGTAATCTACTTCTAATCAAACCAGAATTTTCTAAAACAGCAATATTAGAGCAGACGCTAGTTAAAGGAACATTTAATTTTTTCGATATTTCATCAACAGAAAGACTCTCGTAAAAAAGCAACTCTAAAATATCTAATCTAGCCGGATTAGATAAGGCTTTACTTATTTCAAGAACTTTCTTCTTATCGCCTAAAGTAAGATTTAGTTTTTTCTCCACATAAAAATTATAAGAGAACTGCATGTTTTTTTAAAGAAATTAGATAATTACTAAGAGATTATTTGAAAAATGAATTCATACTTAATAAGAGTTTTAATGCTAAACCGAAATCTTTCTATTTTTAATATTTTCATAAAAGCAATCTTTCGAAATATAAAAAATATCCTTCCATGATTTTAGCCATATTCTTATAAAAAGAATAAAAAGCTTCCTCTTACTTTACAGATTTTCAATACTTTTTAATAGGACCAAGTTCACAATCAAAAATCGCTAAAACTTGATTAACTTTATCAAGTTTTAGAGTTTCTTTCCCATTCTCAAGTTGACTGATAAACTTAGGACTTACACCAGCATATAGAGCCAGTTCCTCTTGTTTTAAATTGTTTAACTTTCTTTGTTCTTTAACAAACTTTCCAATATTGCCCATTTTTATTACCTTTCAGTAATATTTAAACACATTTACTCCAAAAATAAAGATTTTATGTACGTTCGGTAATATTTACGCCTAATATCAATTGATTTTGAACATCCATTACCAATCGGTTAAATTTCTATTTAATGGATATAATCTTTAACAACTAAAAATTGCATTTTAACAACTTCATTTGATGAGTTTGGGACTTGAGGAAGCTGTAAAATGCAATTTTTAGGAAAGCAAATTTATTAAAAATATTTTATATTTGCGAATTTTATCTTAATTAATAATATTATTATTATTTCCTGTGACAAAATCAAATAAATAAAATTTATTAAGTTTAACAACAACTTTCATTTTTTGATTAACTTCAATTGGTCGATCTTGGAAAGAAATAAAGGCAATTCCTTCTTCGCTTAAAGTAGAATGAACATAGTATTGGTTACCTGTTAACTCGGCTTCAAGCACTTTAGTTTCAAAAGGAATTGATGGGTTTACCTTATGAGTCACTTCACTTATTTCGTAAATATCTTCTGGTCTTATACCAAATATTAATGGGTGCTTATGTGTTTTAGCAATTTCTTCATAATCTTTAACGTAAGAAAGGAGTCAATTCTTTTCTACACTCGCTTTGTGATAATATTCTTCAGGAGAAAGCATACCATAACTAGGTTGATTAAATTCACCATCTAAATTAGGCAATACTCAATATAAAAATAACCTAAATAATTGTGTTCTACATCAAGCGCGCTTAATCCTTCTATATCATCGTTTTGAGGAACATTTCCATAACCATTAGCCTTGAAGTATTCTTGATTATTTTCATAAGACAACAAAATACTTCTTTTAGCCCATTCTTCATACATTTCTTCAATGCTTAAATTTTGACCTTCGCTATTTTCACCTAATAATTTTGCTTCCTTATTAATTTTATTTAGTTCTTCAATTTTGGAATTAACAATATTACTTGTTTCAATATAAATCGATAAGGACTTATTAATATTAACTGAGGCAAAAGATAGTCCGACACCTAAAAGAATAAATAACAAAAAATCAATAAGCCAGGCTTTCCATTTCTTGCCAAAAGTAATTGCGTACGCTTTGTTGCAAGCAAATTTTTTCATATTTTTAAAAGTGCAATAAGTCTAAAATAAATGCAATATAACTAAAACGACTAAAAAATCATTTAGCAACATTAGTAATAGACTTTTTACTTCAAAAAGATTTCGGACTATTAGTTGTTAAAATTACTCGGTGAAGCGTAAAAAACTAAATAAAAAATTTGGAATTAGCAAACTTTTTTATTAAATTAATTATTTTAAAAATTTAAGCTGCTATAAATGCCTTTGGAAAAACCCAAAATAGGCATTATAAATCATCTGTTTTCTTATTTTTAATAAACGGCCTCTTAATTAAGGCGAAAACTTGTTTTGTGGTTGTGACAACAAACTCATCTCTAAAAATCATTTCAAGAAGGTAATATAAAGCAGCACCAATAATAATAGCTACTACTATCTCAACCCACACATTTAAGTTTACAAAATAGATGAATAAGAAAACTGCAGCAGCCATTACAACTGAACTAATTAATGGTTTAATTGATGGCATAAAAACATCTTTATAGTTAATAAACTTATAGGAGAAAAAAATCAAGAAAGGTAATTGAATAAATTCAGCAACCGTTCTACCGATAGATGCTCCAATTGATTGAGTAAAAGGAATTAGGCAACAGCACACTATAATATTGGCTACACTAGCACCAAAAATAATTAATGTTTGTAGGCCGATTTTGTTCATTGGTCTAAAGTATATATTCCCAATTAAAGTGTTTAATGGCGAAAACAAAATTGCTGGGGCCATAATTAAAACACAATAAATGGACTTAAAATATTCATCACCTAAAAATGCAGGAACGAAAATATATGAAATTGCTGAAATTCCAAATACCAAAGGAAGCACACATGGCCAAAATGCAGAGAATATTTTCTTAACTTTATTTATAATCTCATTAAAATCTTTTTTCGCAAATAGATAAGACATTCTTGATAAAGAGATAATACTGAGAGATCCAGCTAACAATTGTAGTATTTGTATAATTTTTGCGGCTTGCCCAAAATATCCGCTTTCTGCATCTTCGTAGCCGAATAACCCTAACAAAGTTTGATTTAAGCTATAAAAAAGTGTAACTGCTAAAGCAGGTAAAAAATATGAAAACGAATTTTTAATACTTGGTAGAATATCTTCTTTAAAACTTATTTTTGTGAAACACAGTTCTTTTCTTCCAAAAGAAAAATACATAATTAAAGTTGCAGCAAGTTGGCCCAAACCCATTACCAAAGAATAAATTAATAAATCGTTTATATCTTTTACTAATACAAAAATAAATATAGTTGTTACTATTCTTACTGTAATGTTTCTTAAACTAATAGAAACAAATCGTTCTTGGCCCTGAAAATAAAAAGTTGGGTCAAGAATGGCTGCAAATATAAAACACGAAAGAGCTAAAAAAATATATAGCGAATTAAGATCGTTCGAATACAAAACGAATGTGAATATAAAGAAAGCTATGATGGTTAAGGCTCCTAGAAGAAGTTTGTTGATCATTATAGAGAAAAAAGTTTTACTGCGTTTTTCTTTGTCATCTCTTACTTCCGCTATTGCTTTTATTCCATAGTCAGCAAAGCCAAATGTCGCAATCAAAACAAAATAGGTTACGATTGAATAAAAGTAAGAATAAATTCCGTTATTATCTGGCCCTAAAACACGTGAAACATATGGCGCCGTAATCATAGGGACCAACATGCTCAAAATTTGATAAATACCATTAAAAATAGCGTTAATTTTTATCGATTTTGTCTTAAATAAATTCATCTTCTAAAATCCTACATTTTTTCTACAATTCAAACTAAGGTTTTACTCGTTGTTGTCAGCATTCCTATGTATTTTACTTTGTTTTAATAAATCTTCAAATACCGCTAGGCGTAATTACTTTCAATATGGCAAGCTCACTAGAATGTTTTAATCAAGAAATTTAGAAATAAATAAAGCTAAATTATTTAGTGTTCATTCCAGTTTTTTGGAAGTTTAACTTATTCATCATTTACATCCAAACATAAAATATTTTAGAAGTGTTAATTAAAATAAATACAACTTGAAATCAAATTTAGTTTGATATTCACTTTACTAAATGCACAATTATGAAATAAGCCTTACTTTTTTTACCCAATTAAAGCTTGCTGATTTATAACTAGTAAGGAATATTTATAATTTGTGATTCGTAGAGTAATTACCTCATTTAATGTGTAAGGCGGTGAAAAAAGTTTTTAAATACATTAAAAAGTGAGATTTTTCTCAAAAGGTTTATGAGCCTTATCTTTTTCTGAAAGAATTATTTCACAATCGAGTTTTGGCCATTCAACTCCAATAGTTGGGTCATTATATATAATTCCGCCTTCATCGTTTGGGTGATAAAAATCATCACATTTATAACTAAAAGTTGCAGTTTCAGATAAAACTAAAAAACCATGAGCAAAACCACGTGGGATCATAAACATTTTTTTATTTTCGCCACTTAAAACTACTCCATACCATTTTCCATAAGTTGGAGAATCTTTTCTTAAATCAACGGCAACATCAAAAACTTCGCCCTCAATTACTCTAACTAGTTTTGCTTGAGGATAATTTTTTTGAAAATGAAGTCCTCTTAAAACACCTTTTCTTGAAAAAGATTGATTATCTTGTACAAAGTCATAATCTAATCCTAATTCATGAAATGTATTTTTGTTGTAGGCTTCATAAAAATAGCCTCTTTCATCTCCAAAAACCTTTGGTTCAATAACCACTAAATCTTTTATAGGCGTTAATGTAAGTTTCATAAAATGTTCCTCGTTTTTAGTAAATAATCTTTTTGTTAGCTACATTAAGCAAATGTTGACCATACTCATTCTTGGCCATGCTTTCTCCGATTTCTATAAGTTTTTCTCTACTAATCCAACCATGAATATAAGCGATTTCTTCTGGACAAGAAATTTTAATACCTTGATGTTCTTCAAGAATTTTAATGTAAGTCGAAGCATCTATCAAAGATTCGTGTGTGCCAGTATCAAGCCAAGAATAACCTCTGCCTAAAGTTGTAACATGTAAGTTTTTATTTTTAAGGTACACGTTATTTAAAGTTGTTATTTCAAGTTCTCCTCTTGCGGATGGTTTGATACTTTTTGCGATTCTACTAACTCCACGAGGATAAAAATATAAACCAGTTACGCAATAATTTGACTTAGGATTTGCAGGCTTTTCTTCTATACTAATTGCGTTTTTGTTTTCGTCCAATTCGACAATTCCAAATCTTTGTGGATCCTTTACATAATAGCCAAAAATTGTTGCAACACCTTCCTCAGCTCTTTTTACACTATTTTCAAGATGCTTTGTAAGTCCTGCTCCATAAAAAATATTATCACCTAAAATCATCGCACAAGGATCATCACCAATAAATTCTTCTCCAATAATGAACGCTTGAGCTAAGCCATCAGGTGAAGGCTGGACAGCATAAGATAAATTAATTCCAAATTTTGAACCATCACCAAGAAGTTCCTTAAATCTAGGTGTGTCTTGTGGAGTTGATATAATAAGAATGTCTTTAATACCTCCAAGCATTAAAGTTGATAATGGGTAATAAATCATTGGCTTATCATAAATAGGTAAAAGCTGTTTACTTGTTACAAGAGTCAATGGATATAATCTTGTTCCACTTCCACCCGCTAAAATAATACCTTTCATATCGAAAACCTCGCAAAAATTAACTATTTCTTAGAATATCTTTCCATCCATTTAAGATATTCACCACTTTCAACGTGCTTTAACCATTCTTTGTTGTTTAAATTCCATTTGATTGTTTCAACAATTCCAGTTTCAAAATTAAATTCTGGCTTCCAGCCTAATTCCGTTTCAATTTTCTTAGGGTCAATAGCATATCTTAAGTCGTGACCAGGTCTATCTTTAACATAGTTAATTAGAGATTCAGGTTTACCTAAAGCCTTTAAAATCGTTTTTACTACTTGTAAATTTGTTCTTTCGTTATGTCCACCAATATTATAGACTTCACCATCTCTTCCATTTCTTACAACAAGATCAATGGCTGTACAATGATCGCCAACATATAACCAATCACGAACATTGGCTCCATTTCCATAAACTGGTAAAGATTCATCGTTAGATGCTTTTTGAATCATGAGCGGAATCAATTTTTCAGGGAATTGATATGGACCATAGTTATTAGAACATCTAGAAATCGTAACAGGTAATTTAAATGTTCTATGATAAGCAAGAACTAATAAATCAGCACTAGCTTTTGAGGCTGAATATGGAGATGAGGTATGAAGAGGTGTTGATTCAGTAAAAAATAAATCAGGTCTATCTAAAGGTAAATCCCCATATACTTCATCAGTAGATACTTGATGAAATCTTTTAATTCCATATTTTCGGCAAGCATCCATTAAAACAGATGTGCCTATAACGTTTGTCTCAAGAAAAATTTCTGGGTTTTCAATACTTCTATCAACATGACTCTCTGCAGCAAAATTTATAACATAGTCAAATTTTTCTTTCTCAAAAAGTTCATAAATTGCTTTTCTATTACAAATATTTTCATGAACAAACTTAAAATTAGGTTTATCCATTATTGGCTCAAGAGTTTCCATGTTTCCTGCATAAGTCAATGCATCTAAACAAACATAATCATCTTTTGGATATTTATTAACCATTATGTGAAGGAAATTGCCTCCAATAAAACCAGCTCCTCCAGTTACTAAAAATTTTGCCATACTTATAATTTTTCCCCTTTGTTTATTTTCTCATATTCTTTAAGCGCTAATTTAAGTTTTACCGTATCACCATAAATGCAAGGTGATTCAGATTCCCTTTCAGGATAAACGCCCCAATTCAATTTCAAATTTATATGATTATTTGCTGTATATTCAATAATTTTTTCTTTTAAACTTATCGCCTCGCCACTGCATACGTTTATAATGCCATTAACATTTCCTTGCAACGAAACATTTACAATTAGTTCGACAAGATTATCAATACTTATAAAATCAAACTTGTTTTGTCCACTTGTTAAATTAAATTCCTTGCCGTCGTTTCTAAAACAGTCTCTAATTTTGCAAAAAACAGAAGATCCAAAATCATCATTACCATAAATATAAAAAGCTCTTAACCACTTCCAATTACAATTAAATTGTGAGCATAAAATTCTAGAAGATTCTCTTAAAGCATTTTTTGAAATTCCATAAAGATTAGTCGGCCTGCAAGGTGTATTTTCGTTTACAGCTCCTTCCCAATAGCCAATTTCGTGCATAGTGCCCATTACAACTAAACTTTTCAAGCCGTTAGAGACTAAATTCTCTAAAAACTTATAGTGATTAGATAAATCACCCATATGATTTGGTGAGTTATGAACAAAGCCATCTCGCCAAGCCATATGCAAGCATACATCTGGTTTATCAAGTTTATCGAACAAATTAACTTTGCAAGAGCACGAATTTAAAATATCAAGTTTAATAAACTGAGACCTTTCATCAATATGCGTATTACTTAAGTCAACGGATATCACTTCAATATTACCTAAATCCAATAGATATTTAACAACTTTAGAACCAATATATCCGTTTGCGCCAGTTACCAATATTCTCATATGGAAAATTATATCAAAACTAAAAAGTGATGTAAAAAATGAAACAATCGGCCAAAAAGTCAATTGCCTCAATTTTCATTTCGTTCCCAAAAATTATCCAAAGCCAATTTGCCTCCTTTTAAGAATTAATTAACTTGAAATTAAATATCAACTTTTTCGCCTACTTTAATCCAAATTCCTTTGCTTAAATCAAATACCTTTATAACTCTTGCAGGTGTTCCGCAAGCTAAGCAGTTCGCAGGTATATTTTTAGTGACAACACTCCCTGAACCAATAATACTGTTGTCACCTATTGAAACACCAGGCAAAATGACACATTTTTCACCAATCCGGACATTTTTTCCAATCTTAACATCTGCGGATACCAAATCTTGTTCGATATAATTACCTAATAATGGATTCATACCATGATTTTCAGTGGTTATCAATACGTTTGAAGCTATCATTGCGTTATCATCTATTTTTAAATTAGAACTAATAAGCATCGTGCAATTATACATTATTACAACATTATTGCCCAAAGTAAGAGAAGGATTGGTTCCTTCTTTATTGGCATAAAATTCAATTCTTGCCCCTTGGGAAATTGAGCCTCTACCATTTATTTTTATAAAATTACAATTTCTTACAAGAAAGGGTTTTCTAAGATAATAACCTCTGTAAGCAAAAAAAAGCCTTGCATAAATATTTCGGAAAAATTTAAGAAATTTATCAAGAAATGTTTTAGTTAAGATTTTAAAAAAAATAAAAATGCGTTTCATAACTTAATTATATTAAATTAAAAATAAGGTTCAATAAATGGAGATATATGTTTATTGTAAGACTTTTAAATATTCCATAAAAAACTTAAAAACTAATAATTAGGAAAAACGACCAAGGCAAAATTTAAAAAACTCATAGCTTTTGTTTAAAAATAGAGCCGTTAAAAAATGATGTTTTTTTATCAAAGTCAATTGTGCCTTCCTAAAAATGTTTATTTTTCCTTTATTAATATTAAATAAATCAGAAAAATGAAGATTTTTATTTTCCAATAATTCGATAGCCATAATCTTTTTTTGCTTTGTACTTCTATTAAGTTCTTTATTATAAATGGTTTTAGGCAAAACATAAGACAAGAAAAAAATCATACATAATAAATAATAGTCATTCCTGTCGATGGACTCAGACAATACCGATAAACTGTGATTATAGTCTAAATAACTATTTGGCGAAAAAGAATTCGTTGAATTGAATGGATTCTGACAGTATATATAAAGATATTTGTTTACATATTCAATAGAATTTATATTTTTAAGAAAACTTGCCATGAATATGGAATCTTCGCAATATTTAATACTAATGTCAAAAGTTAAACCAAATTTATAAATAACATCTCTCTTAATAAGTTTTCCCCGTACAACATTATTTGTATACAGCTTATTTTTTCTTTTCAAAAGAGCATTAAGCTTAACAATATTTTTAAAATAAATAATATCTTTATCTTTAAAAAGAAAATCTTTAATTGTGCTAAAGAAACTATTTCTCAAATAATCATCGGCATCTACAAAACAAATATATTTACCTTTAGCACGATTCATTCCAAAGTTTCTTGCACTTGATACTCCGCCATTTTCCTTACAAACTATTTGAATATTATTTAAATCTTTTATACTTTCCAAGTATTGCAAAAGATCATTATCATTACTTCCATCATTGACAATAATTACTTCGAATTTTACGTTATAACTTTCTTGGTTTAAAATCGATTCCAAGCATCTTTTTATAAGAACCACTTTTGTATTATATGTTGGGATAATAAAACTAATTTCCATACAATATAGCCCTTTCGCTTCCTTTACTTTTTGTTATTGACTTGTTTCAGCCGAATGAAATGCAAATTGTCTAGTAAAAACATTCACAAAATATTCATGACTTAATTATAAAAAATGTTTATACTCTTTTTCTAAGATAAAAATCTCTTTATAAGTTGCTTCATAACAAAGTTTGCTTTCAGTATTTGTAACTTTATTTTGTCTTATTACAGCATAGTCTAATATAAATTTTCAAAAAGCTTTATGTAAGAGTCAGTCATTGTTTGCTTAGAAAGCTTGACATAATCTATAGAATTCAACTGATTATTATAAACTCTATCAAAAAACTCCTGCAAATTTCCATTTTTCAGCATCTCTTTACTTATTAAATATAAGTTACCAGCCTGTGTTTCTTTAGAACCGCCAGTATCAAAACTTATAACTTTACAACCGCAAGCCTGGGCTTCTAAATTAACAGTCGGATAATTGTCAGATAACGTAGGATTAAATAATATTGCGCTCTTAATATATAAATCTCTTAATTCTGATCTTGAAGTTGTTTTCTGGATTTTCATAATTCTTTTTCTTAACACAAAATTATTAGTATCGCCAATCACAATGATTTTCCAACTTGAATCTAAAACATCAGCCAATATATTAAAATATTCTAAGCCTTTCCTTTGATCCCAAACACTTGCAACACCTAGTACTATTTTATCTTTCTTTTCGTTATTATACTTAAAAAAGTTGGTGTCAATACCATTATTAATAATCAATGAATGCGTAGCACCAAGATAAGACTTTGCAATAAAATCACTTATCCATTTCGAAGGCGATACAATAGTAGTTTTTGCTTGTATCATTTTGAAGCATTTTAGCTTGTTAATATAATTTTTTCGCGATCTATCAAGAAAAATACTTTTTGGATACTCTTTTTTTAGAGGGCATTTATAACATTGTTTCTCCCACTTATAACAATTTGCCAAATCAAAATAGCAACAATGACCTGTAATAGCCCACAAATCATGCATTGTCCACACAATTTTAAAATCGTACTTGGAAAAAAGAGAGAACATTCTGTCAATATTTGTATAGTAACCATGTAAACAATGTATATGTATTAAATCAGGTTTATATTCATCTATAATTTTTTTAAGCTTTGATATAGAATCGAAAAAGCAGAAACCATCATTATCCAAAAAACGAGCTAATAAACAGTTCAAATATATTTTTGCTTTATTTTGATAATTAATAACACCTGAATTACTATTATCAAAATTTCTTGCACTCAAAATTAGCACTTCATTTCCTTCTTTAATAAGTGCTGAAGAAATATCTCTCATAATGTTTCCAACGCTAAAATTCGAGAAAGCGCTTAATTCAATTATCTTCATAGTTAATCAAGAATTGTTTTCACCCAATTTGACAATGTATATTTATTTTTATTGTTATAATAAACAGGTGTATTCATAAAAAATTTGTCATTAAAATCTAAAACTTGCCTATCATAAATAAGTATGTAATCTTTATTATAAAACTCATACTTATCGATGTTTTTATTTGTAGTAATAAGCTTCTTATTTAAACCTATTGCTTCAAAAGTTCGCATTGTTAATCCGTTTTGTTGACCCATCACGACATCTAAAATTATATTAGAATTTTTGCATATATCTATATATTTATCATAACTTAACTTTTTAAACTCGAATTCTTTAATGCTGGAACTTCTAAATTCCTTATAAAATACCTTGTAGAAAATGTAGACAAGCTTCGATTGCAGATACATATAAAAAACTATTTTTAAATTATTTTCTGATGCGTATTTTTTTACTTGACCTAATAGAGGTTTAAGGTATTCATACTTCCCTTTTTTTATAGTTCCAATAAAGCTAATAAAAATTGAAGGTTTTTTCTTTGCGTCTTTCTCATTAATAGTTTCACTAAAAAAGAGAGGCAAAAAATGAAAATTATATCTTTCACAATCATCGTAATCAAAAGAAAAAACTGTATCAAAACATTTAGAAATCTTCAAACAATTTGGAAAATTTTTAATGCTATCCCGTAAATATAAAATCATTCTGCCTTTTATATGTTTTTTAATTTCAAGACAATTATTAACTGAAAAAGATTGGCCAAGTATCACTATACAAATATCATAATTGTTGTTTTTTATTTTTTTCAAAACTATTTTATTAAAATATTTGTTAGTTTTATGTTTCATTAGACTAGGAAATAAACGTAACAAGCCCTTAGATATTGTTCCGCATTTTGGTCTATCGTCAAGCCAGTCAACACAGTTTCCTTCTTTTTCAATTTCGGCCTTTATTTTCAATTCATAATCAAAATATTTTGGTGATATAAGTAAAATATTCATATATTTAACCTTTTAAATCTCTTTAAAAATTATTTTAACAAAATTTTCTACACTATATTCATTGGACAAGGAGAACTTCTTATCAAATGGTGTATTAAAGAATTCCAAAGGAATATTTTCAGCCTGTGTTTTAACTATAAATATATTGTTTGGACTATAAAATGGGTAATATTTGATATTTTGATTAGTTGTGATTAGTTTTTTAAATTTGGATAAGACCTCGAAAGTCCTCATTGTTAACCCATTTTGACCTTCCAATGGACAATCTATAATTACTTTAGATTCCAAAATCAATTGATTAATGGCTTCTCTATCTAAATCATAAAATTTAAAGTTTTTAAGACTAAAATATTTAAAATCATTATGATAAAAAATCTTAAAATAAAAATAGAATATTTTAGACTTAAGTTTTAGGTGCTCAAAACCTATTAAATTGTTTGGTAAGGCTTTTTTAACATTTAAAAAAGAAGAAGCTTTATTTGGGTAAAAATTCATGAAACAACAGTAGTCATAATTAGTTGGGAGACTTTCCATTTTAGATTCTTCAGTATAAAAAAGGGGCAGAAATATAAAACCATACTTTTGACAATCTTCCCAATCAAACGAATAAGTCTTACTGCTTATATCGGAAATTTCTTTAATGACTGGGAAAACTTTTGTACTGTCCCAAGCATAATAAATAATTTTCGGATTTCCTAAAGCTTTTTTTATTTTCGATATTAAATCACCGTTTAAAGATAATCCATTAATTAATAATATACAATCTATCTTAACACTCTTGATTTCCTTTATTATTTCATCAATATACTTATTTATTTTTTTCTTATAATAATTTTTTGACAATCTTTTTAAAAAATATTGGAAACTATTTAATCTTGGAGCATCATCAAACCAAATTAGATTTAAAGACAATTTTTTCGCTGCTTGAGCAATGTCCTTATAGTATCCATAAAATTGTGGACACAAAAACAAAACATTTTTCTCACTCATGCTTCTTCTCCATACTCTAGATTAAAAATTTTTAAGAATATTTGGTAAGTAGTTTCTGCCATAGTTTCAATCGTATATTTTTTTGCTACATCCAGTGAATCCTCATTTACAAAGTTAAAATGCTTGTGCGCATAATTTACAGCGCTTGCCAATTCCTTGTAATCATTACTTCTTATAATTTTCCCATTAACATTTTCTTTTATCATTTCTGTACCTGCTATGCACATATCAGTTGTTATTACAGGCAACCCGACAGCCATCGCTTCATTAATGACTAAACCCCAGATATCTTCTCTTGTTGGAAAAACAAATAAATCTGACAACGTCAAATACTTATAAATTTGATCTTTTTTGCAAAAATCAACGAATTCAATTTTATCGTTTATCTCGCAAAAATCGGTAATTTCTTTATTTGGTTTTCCGCCAATAATGTATATTTTAAAGTTAAAGTCAAATAACTCTGAAGCTTTAATCAATAAATCAAAACCTTTTCTATAAATCATTTGCCCAATCGATACAATTATGTAGTCGTTCGGCTGAATTCCAAATTCTTTTCTATTTAAGAAATATAATTTTTCTCTTTCCTCTTTGCTCAATATTTCGCGTTGAAAAACAGAACTAAAAGGATAAACGTAAATATTTTCTCCATTCGCTCCTAAAGATTGGAGATATTGGGTAGTTATTCGCCCTGTAGATAACCAATACTTACCTAAAGACATCAATTTAACTTTAATATTCTTCTTTAATCCGTTACTGTAATCAGGAAATCCGCCATCGGAAGAAATTATAAAAGGTATTTTATGTTTGCTCAAATATTTCATTAATACTATGCTAGTTGGCGTTGAATACATTGCAATAACCACAAGATCATATTTCTTTTTATTAAAAGCCTTAACAATGGAAGGACAAAACCTAGAATCCTTTGTTACGAATACACCTTTCAGTATCTCATAAGAAAACTTTATCTCCCCTATATTCTTCCAGGATTTATCCCTATCCAAAGCATATTTAGATTCAAAACAAACATTTAAGTCAACATAATCACTTAAACTATTTAAAAAAGCTAACCTGTAAGGAGTTGGTATATTTGTTAAATAAAAGACTGATAGTTTTTTCATCGTAAACCTCATAAAAGTTCTTTCTTATTGCAGGAAGATAGCGGAATCAATAATATCCACAAATAATTAGATAAAAGTGATCCACCAACTATATTTAAAGTAAAAACAACAACAAAATTCATAAGCATTATATTATTAAGACTTTTGCTTGATTTGCAAATATTCTTTTTATAAATAAAAATTAAAGCAATGAGAAATAAAGGTCCCAGTATACCTAACTCAACAAACATTTTTTGTAGCCCAGTGGAAATATTTTCTTCTTCTGCTTGGTAGAGAGCAAAAGCAATATTATCATTGCCGATTCCGAACCCAGCGAAAAAGTTATGCCGACTATCAAATCCAATTTTGAAGGGCAAAAAGAACCTGAAATACCCCGATGTATTTGTATTAGTGCCGGAAAACTCAGCAATTCTTCTCAAAAAATAGTTTACAAAAGGCAAGTCTTTCATGAAAAACAAAGCTAATAAAAGAAATATTCCTAAAATCAAAAAACCAAAAATAACTCTAAAATCCCTCTTATGAAAAACGTAAAAAACTAAACCAACGATTAATATAATAAGTCCTGTCCCACTAAGCGAACAAAAAAGCCCTATAAGATTAATTAAGATAATAACCCGTTTATACTTCATTGGTTTTGAAATTGTATAAAGAAAGGTTATCGCAGCAATTTGAGAAAAAATTGAAGGTTCAGCAAAAATAGAGTGAGCCCTTTGAAAAACCACTCCTGCTATTTCGGTAGTAGCTGATACATTGTAATAAATATTATAAAAAGAAATAGGAATAATATCTGAAAAAGGCAAATCAACGAAATTATATGCTAAAAATTGATATATACCATAAAACGCTAGAATAGTATTAATTCTTATAAATAGATTGTAGTATTTTCTCAAGGCGCTTTTGCCAAAATAATTACTATAGAAAAGAAAATAAATCAAATAAAACAAATGATAAGCAAAAGATAAAAAATTAAAATCGCTATTTAAAACAACTGAAGTAAAAAGCATCCAAAAAGTAAATAAGAAAAACAAAATGAACTTTCGTTTATCTATTTTGAAGAAACAACTGTTCGCAAAGCAAATCACCATTTGGCAAAAAATTAAGACCATAGATAATGTAACTGTAAAAGTACCAATATAAAATATTGGAAAAGCTTCAAAATAAAGCGAAAATAAAGTCAAAAAGGAAAAAATATTAATTATATGATCAAGGCTTTTACTTCTAACATTTTTTCTACATACAAAATCTAAACTATAGGTCATATATTCAATATTAAAAAATAATTATCTCTTCCTGTCATTAATCATCTTATTCATCTCATCAATCGACTTTTTAGCATACTTGGGATTCATGAGTGGTACTATTATACCAGTTTCAGCGTCAAAATTTCTCTTATGATTTAAAATACGAATATATCCTACATGTTGATTAAATTCTTTACCGCTATCTTTTAAATATTCTTGAAGTGTTCTAGTGTCAGTTTCAACTCCAGCCGCCATTTCTTTTTTTAAGACAGTAAGTACAGTTTCAAAAAGAATTTGGATATCTAAAAATAAAGAATAATTAACAATATAATAAAGGTCATATCTCAATTTTTCTTTGTAATTACTTCCAGGATTTGTTTTAACTTGTTGTAAACCAGTTATTCCAGCCTTAACATTAAATCTATATCTGTACTCAGGATCAATTTCTAAAAGATGATCAACATCTCCATGCATTAAAGCGCGTGGTCCAACAAGAGACATATCTCCTTTTATAACGTTTAATACTTGAGGAATTTCATCAATTCTACAAGCTCTAATAAATTTACCAACTCTTGTAATTCTTTTATCGCCAACTTCTGCTGGTTTATTAGGATCAGCATCAATATACATACTTCTAAATTTGAAAATTCTGAAGGTTTTTAAATCTTTTGTGTATCTTTCTTGTCGATAAAAAACAGGTCCTTTTGAATCAAGTTTAATAAGTAAAGGAATGATAATAAAAACAGGTGAAGATAAAACTAAAATAATCAAAGAGCAAGCAATGTCAAAGAGTCTTTTAACAAACCCTTCAACAATATCGATAACTAAAGGCTTTTGTTCAATTCCTAATAAACCATTAATGTTTTTAATGGAGACAGAATGAGAAATAACATCAAAGTAGGAAGAACATAAATAAACGTCTTTATTTAAGCAAGAGTTAAAATAAAGAAGAAACTTTTGTTTATTTTTAACAGACAAGGTATCTAAAAGAATAATCTCATTAACGTTAACAACTTTTTTATAAATTCTTTCGTCAATTTCGCCGTTAATTTCATAAAAAACGTATCTAATCTTGCTTCTTTTTATTTTTTTCTCTAAATATTTTTTTGCAAAAGCTTCTGCTTCTAACTTTGGTCCTATAATCATTAAGCATTTAAAATTTAGCTCATCAATAATGTTTACAGTAATTATAGTGATGAGCATAACAAAGCAATAAATTCCAGCACTTGCAAAACTAGCAATTATCCATCCTTCATTAAGTGAAACACTTGCTAAAGATAAATATGCTCCAACAGCAAAAACTAAATTTAATAAAAATGATTTAACAACACCTTTATAAATTGAATAGTTTTTAAAGGTAAACATAAAAAGTAAAATACAAGCAAAACTTAATATCCAATAAGTTACAAATATAAAGATATTTGCCCCTAAATTTAAATTATCTATAAAATCATGAATTGATGAGCTAGCACTATAACAAGTCAAAAAACCAACCGGCATCGAGATAAATGCCGCTAAAATTATCATTAATTTTTCTGCAATAAGTAATCTACGTTTTAATGATTTACAATCATTAAGATATAAATCGTCATCATAAATCACTGGATCGAAATCCACTACTTTTTCATTAATATTTTCTTTCATACTTTTAATTCTATCATTATCGTTCATAGATATAAAACTTAACAGGATAATGAATCGTTAAAGTTGACATAGCAAACATGTTCTAAACTATCAAATTTAAAAAAGGCATTTTGTAAAGAAGTATCATTTTCTTTATAAGTAATTACAAAAGACCACGATTCATCGATATTTAATTCAACTACTCTTTTTTTAACAAATTCAAGCGTTTCTTTCAAACTGAGATCTTCTTTAGCAAATGTTTGAGTAAAAAGTTGTTCGTAAGATAGTCTTAAACAGCTTTTCTGAATCTCAGAATTAAAATAAACTGGTCGATATGAATTAAGAGCAAATTCAGCTTCCATATTTGGTATTGCAACTAAGAAGATGCCTAGCATTAAACCAGTGAAGTTGTTAAATAAAGCGACGTGTGATTCAAATAATCCATAAACTATTTGTGCGCTTAAAATTACTAAGAATAAGCCAAGTAAATTATACTTTCTCTTTTTAATAGCAACCATTAATAATTTAACAAAAACTATGCAAAACACCACTAAATAGAAAATAAAATATGGGATTCCGCCAGCCATAAATATCTCATAAACCGCATTATGGAAATAGTAATAATATCCATATGTTCGAGGTACGATAAATTGAAGACCATAGCCAAAGCCAAACAAAATATCATTACTTGTTACAGGAATCATAGTCAATATTCCAATACGCTTTTCATAAAAAGTATTCACTAAATCTAGAACTACTTTTTTAAGCGATACTTCACTACCATCACTTAATTCAAATTTAATAAAGTTATATAAAGTAAAATCAACAACTAATACAATAAGACCAATAGCAAAAATTATAGTTAATACATAAAAAAGCTTACGGCAATAATGAAACGAGCGAATCCAAAGATAAACGAAATAAGCAATGTATAAAATAAAAGTCCCAACTAAAGCAATACGACAATTAGAATAAAAAATAAATGGTACAAACAATAGACTAAATAACACTAAATAATACTTTCTAAAAACAAACGAAAGAGTTACTAAAGCAAGGATCCCAAGATAAACTGTATGGCCAAAAACATTTGCTACATCAAAAAATGATTTTATAACATAACTTGCTCCAGGTTTTTGATATAAATCATCAAACCCTTCAAAATTTACATATTTGTCCCATTCAGCTATTAAAGAATAAGCAATTGAAGAAAGAGTGAAAAGAATTACGCCAATACAAAATAAAGCTATAAAAAGCCTATGCCCTTTTACTGGTCTAATTAAAAACAAAATATTATAAATTGTTAATAAACCTAAATAAAAAGAAAATATTGACCAAAGTCTTTCGTTAAAAGTAGGAAGGTTATTAGAGTTAACAAAATTAGGTGAAAAAGAATGCGAAATGTCTTTTGTTGCTATAATTAGCGACATATAAACAACCATTAAAACAAGAATAAGTAAAAATGAAGCATGCTTAATATTCCACTTCAATAAGCCACTTTTTGTAGCAAAACCTATTAAAGCAATATAATAAATTGTTATTAAAACAGGTATTAAAACAATAAGCCAAAGACTCATTGAAGAGCCAAAAGTTCCATAATCTTTAAATCCGCCAATATTTGACTCCATTAATTGACCATAAAGCGTCGAAAAAATTATTGGAACAGATGCAAGTAATAAATACACAAACCCCTTCTTAAAACTACTTTCAACTCTCATAAAAAAATATTGTATTCCTAATAAAAAGTAATATCTACCTTAGTAAGCGCTTTCTAGACTACTTTAAACTTTTACTTTTTATTAACTCCCTCTCTAACTTAAACATATATTAATATAGTTACTTCTTCTTCGCCATTTCTTTCAACACTTACTTTTCTTAATTTACCATCCTCATTCTCTTTTATTAAAACAACATTAACCTTAACATTCATATCTAAATCTAAAGAGTTAACAACATTTAAAAGAGTATCTTGTAAGGTTTCAATATTCCATTTTGAATCGAAATAGCGAGTTAACTTTTTCTTGTTATAGATATCATTAACATAAAGCGTTTTAATTTTTTTATTATGAGATAAATCTAAAGTTAACATCTCACTATATCCAGATTCATTAAGCTCAATAAAGACTAAAGGTAAAAGAATATTTAATAAACCAGTTGCTCCGCCTAAAAAATCATTAAATAAAATTGGCATTGATTCATATAAGCCATATATTCCAGTTGAAAAAGAGATAATTAAAAAATAACCTAAAATTTTATATTCTTTAGCTTTTTTTGTGTATCTAATCACTCGATAAAATACATAAAAATATAAACCAAGTAAAAAGATTAAATAAGGGATTCCTCCTTGAAAATAGATTTCAAAAAGAGAGTTATGCATGTAATAAGCTTGCTCATTATATGTACGAGCTAAAAGAAAACTAATTCCATAACCAAAGCCAAATATATAATCTTTAAAAGTATATATTGGTAAAATGTTTTCGATTAAGTTAAATCTTTTAGCGACTAAAGTCTTAAAGATCTCTTCAATTAAACTATATAAAGAGATATATTCATTTTCACCAACTTCAAACTTAATGAAGTTATATATTGTTGAATCAACAAATATTACAACAAGAAGAGAAAATAAAACTAAACTTAATAAAAAGAATAACCACTTCTTTTTAAAATAACTTCTAATATAAATATAAATAAAGATAAATAGATAAGTTAAAAAGGTTGAAACCATTGCGGCGCGACAAGTGCTAAAAACAATAAAAGGACATAAAAGAAAAGAAGGTAAAATTAATAAATAATGTTTTGATAAAAAAGCTAAGGCCACAAATGATAAAACTCCAAAAAAGAGAGTATGACCAAAAACATTAGTTTGACCAAAAAAAGAATCTAGATAAGCTTCCTTATTAAATAGAACACTAAAAGAGTTAAAAAGAGCAATCTTATCTTTTTCAACAATTAAAGAATAAATAATTGAAGAAAAACAAAAGAGAATAATTAAAATAAGAAAAGTATAAAAGAAAGCTTTAAAATGCTTCACTGGTTTAACTAAGATAAAGAAAGCATATATAGTTAATAAAGATAAATAAAAAGAAAATATTGACCAAACTCTTTCATTAATTGTTGGTGATTCACCAACGACAACGTTACTATTATAAATTTCTTCGCCTAGATAAGGAGTATAGTCTTTAGTGAATATTAAGATGCTCATATATAAGCACATTAAAAGAAGAATAATAATAAAAGCAAAATGATTAAAATTAAACTTAATAAGATGATTCTTTTTTCCAATTATAATTATGTAGATATATAAAAGAGTTATAACTATAGGTATTAATATAATTAATGATATATGAAGTGAATCACCAAAAACCTTGTAAGCTAAAAAATCGCCAATATTAGCATCTAATAAATTACCATATAAAAGAGAAGCTAATACAGCTAGAGCAATTAAAGAAAGATAAACTATTCCTTTAATTTCTTTTCTTTTTTCCATATCTAAAATTTTAAAACTATTAACAATAAGTGGCAATTCAAAAAGGTAGTTTATCTATTTTTCTTTGTTATTGAGTGAAAAATAGGCTTTATAAATATAAAAAATATTGCAAAAATCAGTTTATTTTTCTTTTTAACATTAAAAATATTGTTAAAAATTATTTTAGTTTAGCTTTTTGCTTTATTAATTTAAGGTGCATTAAGTCTTAAAAATATCTTTTTATTATCTAAATTTAAAGAATCAATATATAAATGAGTGACTATTTTAATCATTTAAGTTTTTACTGTTGACAATATAGTTCTTGTTTTAATATACTTAAAACACTTTAAGTTAGAAAATAAAATCGCAAAACTCAATTATTTTATCTAACTTAGAAGGTTATCTATTAAAAGTTCTCTTGTTAAGTGTCCTCTCTATTACAACTACTTATCAAATAAGTTGTTAAGATAATCTTTATCAAAAATAAATTTATAATTTCAAAAATATTTTTTAAATTAAGCCAGATAAACTCCTTTATATTAGTGAAAGGAGGTTAACCGTATTTTAGATAAAGGATTAAGAGGACCTTTAACTAAAGCAAGAAATAAGATTGTTTATCTTCTTACACCGGTCAAAGAAGATTTACCTTCTTAAGAACTTTTAATGGATTTATTTAAGTAGATATTTCTAGAGTATCACTTAAATAATTGTTAACTTTTAACCTTCTTAAAACAAAAAAGGATTGCTCTTAAAAGAGTTTAAAAAATATCAAATACATTAATTCTTATCGTCTTTAGTGAAATCGATATCAATATGATCAATATCATTTTTAATCGAGTTATGGACTGTTCTAATTATATGTTCTTCTCTCTTTTCTCTTTTGCTTTCATCAAATAACTCAATAAGATTTAATAAGCCACTTACAATAAAGAAGCTACCAATTAATATGACTATTACATTATTAGCAACAGATTGGAAAATATAAAGCATTAATCCAAGTATAAAATAAAGTGTACCTAGTAAAAGAGTTAGCCGCCACGTTGAAACCTTAAATCTTCTTAAAGTTGACGAGCCCCACATTTTAGATACACCTCTTATAACAAGCCATGTGGCCAATACAAAAGAGATAATTGAAACTGTGGCATCTCTAATTGTGCATAAAACTATACCAAGGACAATTGCTAAAACACCTTGAAGAATAAGCCATCCACTACCAAGAATCATCTTTTTAATAACGACAGCATAAATAATGCTTACCGCACCTACTGCCATTAAAAAGATGCCACTAATAATTCCTAAGGCCCACGCAAAATTATCCCTTGAACATATCGCTAGAATTCCTAATATGATTAATAAAATTGATGTTATTAAACTAATTGCTTTAGAAATCCATTTCTTTTGTTTCATAAATAAAATCCTCGTATCTAAAGATTAATACAAGTTAAAAATAAATTCTATGGAAGTAATTAAGATTTTCAAGACCTCATACTCTTTAAAAGAGTAATAATAGCCTTAGTTAAAAGCAAATATTTAAAAGTTTTTAATTTAATACTTATCTATTTATATTTATAAAGAAATTAATTTAAGTGAAAACTACTCTTTCATAGTTTTAGCACTAGAAAAAGTAACGAGTCGTCTTGGGAAAAGTCTAGTTACAAATATTGTTAATTTGTTTTTAACGCCAGTTATCAAAAGTCTTTTACCTTTTTTAGAAGCTTTATAAGCCTTTAAAGCTACTTCGCTAGCTTCAAAAGGTTTGATTTTCTTAAAAGTGTAATCATTATGAGCTAACTTAACAAAATTTGACTTAAATGGACCTGGACATAAAGTTAAAACCTTAACGTTATGTTTTTTGAGTTCATAGCCAATTGATTCGCTTAATAGTAAAACATAGCCTTTTGTTGCATGATATGTGCACATGTATGGCCCTGGGATAAATCCAGCAATTGATGAAACATTAATTATGTGACCATCTCGAGCCATCGCCATCTTACAGCCACAATAATGGCATAAATAAAGTAAAGCGTTACAATTGACTTCACTCATCTTGATTTGCTTATCGATATTCATTTTGACAAAATCTTCACGATCACCAAATCCTGCTGAATTTATTAAGTAAGAAATATAGTAGTTCTTTTCATCTAAAAATTTCGTTAGCGATTTTAATTCACTCATAGAAGACAAATCACATTTATAAGTCACTATATCAATTTTGTTATTAATTGAAGTAAGTTCTTGTTTAGCTTTTTCAAGACCTTCTTCATTTAAATCGACGAGGATTAAATTATGATTATCTTTTGCATATAGCTTAGCAAATTCTAATCCTAAGCCGCTTGCTGACCCTGTTATTAATGTATGTTCCATATTTGTATTCCTCTTTTAACAAGTTTTAAAGCTATCAGCTTCGTCATCTTGGACTTGATTAACAATTTCTACAATAGTTTCAAATACTATATCAAAAGTCAAATCAGTCATATATTCACCTTTGTTGACTTTAAAAAAGAAGCCAAGTGATTTTAAATAATCAAAAGCTTTTTTTAATTCTTTCTCGCTTTCAAATTTTTCAAACTGTTTTGTCTCTTCTTGAATTTCGGAAGTATCTTTAGAATCTTTTAAACAAATTTTCTTTAAATCGTTATAGGTAAAAGTTGGAACACTTTTTCCGTTATTAATCGCGATGAAATAATGAAATAAAAGAAGATTCTTTTCATTAATTACATCAAAAATATTTGGTACTAATGGATTACCCGTAAAACTTGATTGGATTTCCTTTAAAAATTCGCCTTTACGAATTGAAGCTAAATCGACCATAATACGTAGTGCTTCAACAGCGGAACCAAGTTGATATTCATTCTCTTGAAGGCACTGTGCAAAAATATCATCAGATACGCTAAATCCATCTCCTAAAGCCACAGGTAAAAACTTATTAAAAGAATTTAAGTTTTTAATTAATTTAGTGAAATCGTGATCATTAAAATAACTAGCGAAAGACGAAGCTAATTTAATCCGCCTTTGATCAGGATATTTATTTAATAATTTTTTAAGAGCTCCCTCGTTATTTAAAGCAAGATAACTTAAAGATAATTGAAAAGAGATTTGATTAAACAAAGCTGGAGCAATCTTTTCAACTAATTCATTATATTTAAGAGATGATTCAGTTTCTCCGATTATAAAATAAAGATGCGCAATTTGGCTTAACAAACGAATAAAGTCTCTATTTCCATAGTCTTCATATAAATTCTTTTCTTCAATTTGAAAAATATCCCCGTCAATATTATTTCTTTTTAAAAATTCAGGTTCATATTTACTTTGTAAAGCTAGCAATTTTTTTAAAAAAGCATCCTCGCTTTCACAGGTAAGAGAATACTTACGAGATAAAACATCAATATCATCAGGCATTAATTTCAAAATATTTTTGCAGTTAGTAATTGTTAATTTTTCATCATAACTTTCTGAATCTAATTTTATATATAATGGAATTAATTTACTTGAAAGCTCGTTTGCTATCTCTTCTGCTTCAGCATTAGTTTTTCCACTATTAATTAATTCTTGTTTTTTTCTTAAAATTATCGAGACAAGTCCCATTGCAAGTTCATCTAAAATCATAAATTACCTCTTTGACTTTAATAGTATAAGATAAAAAAATTTTAAATTGAATTATGAAAAAGTTTCTTAACGTTCATCTTTATAACTTGTTTTGCTTTTCAAGAAAAATTAGTTAATAAAATAAAATGAAAAAATCGCATTTGAAACTTAAAAAATTCTATTTCTCTTCGTTACCTTCTTTAATATCTTTATCTGAATTTAAAGAAATAATCTTTCTTTTATATATATAAACATATATTATGCAAAAGTCTTTTTAAATCTTAAAAAAGTCTGCAAATCTGCACTAAAATTAATATTTTTAACGATTTGACTAATGCTTGCTTTTACTCTATATTTATCTCATGGATAAAATTAAAATTATTTTTTCAGACTTTGACTGGACTCTATTTGATCATAAAACAAGAACATTTAACTCTAAAGGAATCGAAGGATTAAAGATAGCTCACGATAATGGAATAAAACTTATAATCAACTCGGCAAGAACTTACTATGCATTAGAAAAACTTAATACTTTTAATTTAATTCCTTTTGATGGATGTGTCTTAGTAAATGGTGGATTTACTATGATTGATGGCACAACTCTTTATGAAGATTATATTAATAATGATATTAAAGAAAAGATAATCAAAGCTTTAGAAAAAGAAAATCTTGGCTTTATTCTTATAACTCAATTTACAACATACATTAAAGAAGTTGATAAGAAATTAATAAATGACTTCTATAGTGTCTATTATGAGCCATATCCAGTTGATTTTAAAAACTATCAAAACGAAGATGTGTTATCGATTCAAATTTTCGCTACTCCTCAACGTGATGAATTCATTAAAAATTTAGCTTTAAAGTATAATCTACTTTTTAATAGAGTTACTGATAATAATGTTGAACTTTATCCAACTGAATTTTTAAAAAGCAAAGGTATAAAGGCTATATTAGCTAAACTTAACATTTCTCCTGATGAAGCTATGGCTTTTGGAGATGATACTAACGATATACCTATGTTTAAATTAGTTAAACATAGTGTTTGTTTAGGAAACGGAAATCCTGAGGCTAAAAAGCACGCCTCTTTTGTAACTGATACTATTGAAAATGATGGTATGTATAAAGCTTTAAAAAAATATAATCTCATTTAATCATTTAAAAAACTGGCCGTTTTTCAGACCAGTTTGTAAAAGCAAATAAGCTTTGAAAATTCTATCTATTACTTTCAAAATTTAATTCATTATTGATAATTGTTCCATCTTCTAATTGAACATTTAAAACGCAGAAAGCATAATAGTCTTTCTTGTTCCAATTACATGGTGCAACAGCATAAGTTAGAACCTTATCAGCATAATCAAACAAGAATTTATATTGATTAGCACTACTTGAATAAAGCTTAAGTGTTTTTGTAGAATCGTTAGGATCAGTAAAATTCATAGTTGTATAATACTTTTCTTCAACTACTACTACTTTTGCTTTAACATAATAAACTTTATTTGTTAAATCTTCTTTATAATCAAGTTTCAATAATTCATCAAAAGTTTTATTTTCAAATGTTTTTGTTGAATATTTATTATTTCCGTAAAGATTTACATCAATTACTGCATCTAAAATACAGCTTTGCCCTGGTTTTTCTTGCTCATCGATTTTATTAAATTGAGTTCTAGTTCCATGTAAAACAACTTCATCACCAACATTCAGTTGACCAAGCGTTTTTGTATCTGTTGTAACTGCAATCACTCCAGTATCATCAATTAAATAAAAGCCATCTCTATTAACAAGTGAAGGACCAACAATTGCTCTAACAGAAACCTCGCTTTCTAAATTAGCCCCAATTGCTCCTTTTACATTTGTATATTCTAATAAGTCAACATCCTTTGCATGGATTACCTTTTCAAGTTTTGCAGTAACTCCAGCATATGTTGCTTCAGCTGTAATTGTTACATCCTTTTCATCAAAGTTTAAAATGTTCATATATGTAACGCCTTTAACTTCATTGAATTTAATAACGTTTTCATCGCTTGATTTGTATGTTATCTTAGCATTATCGATTTCAATTAATGAGTTTGTTGCGCTGGTAGGTACTTCAAGATTTGGATTTGCATAATATGTATCAACATCAAATAAATCTTCTACATAGTAATCAAGTACAAATTGAGCACCATTCTGAGGATTAAATTCAAAGTTTTCATCTTTGACTTCAATAGGTAATAATCTAGGGATAACGCCGCTTGCTTCAGATTTATAATTTATAACCATCAAGTATACTGTACAAATTTTTCCATCAAATTCATTAAGCCATTCAAAGTCAGAACCATTAGCTTGCGAATAAGTATAACTTCCAGTTGTGCCGTCTAAATCATTGAAATAATAGTTAACAAAGCCTGAACCATCTTGTTTTTTAACCAAAGCATTAACCTTATAAATTTCAGTTGTAATATTTTCTTTGGAAGGATCAACTTCTAATAACTTTTTAACAGTTGATTCTTTAACCCAACTCTTATCCCAACTATTATCGCCATTATCATTGGAAATTAAGTGTGTTTCTGTTAATTGAATACAGCCATCATACCCCCATTTTTCAGCATTATTTTCTTCTTTTTCTAATATCCAGTTGTCTCTAGTTCCGGCAATTTGAATTTTATTTCCAATTTCGACTTGCATTGCCGTTTCCATGTCGAAAACATAAATTGAACTAGTGTTATCAACAAGGATAAAGCCTGTTGCTACTTTACTGCTATTATATGTAAATTGTGAAACTACACCATTAAGCAAAACTTTAGCGCCTTTTGTTTCATCGCGCGCCTCGTTAACACTCATTGCTTCATAATCATTAATATCAAAATCACCTTGGCTATGTTTTACTTCAAGTATCCATGATTCATGGATTTCTGGTGTGCCTTTAAAAGTTTGTAAATCAGCAGAGATTAAAATTTCATCTCCACTTATAGGTTTATCTTCAATATCTTCAAAATATTTAGATCCATCACTATTTCTAGATCCCCAGACATAAATAGTGCCAGTATCATCACTAACATTCATTTCGCCTGTTTTTGCATCGATAATGTCATCGACTGTTACACGAGCAATAAATCTTTCATTAGATGCTTCACTTGTGTATTTAGAAGCCTCTTCAATTAAATCTTCAACAGTATATGTATCCCATTTTGCATATAAAGTTGTTTCTTCATTAACTGTATTTGTTTTAAAATCCCATTTATTTGTTAAAGAAGATTCACTATACCATCCACCGAACTTATAACCGCTTTTTGTTGGCTCAGTTGGTTCAACAACGAATCCACCTTCACTAACTTGTTGTGAAGAAACACTACTTCCGCCATTGCTTTCAAAGGTTACAACTAACTTTGTTTTTTCATCCCACTTAGCATAAAGTGTTGTATCTTCTTTTACTGTTTCACTATCAAATAAAAATTCGTTTGTTAAAGCTTCATCTTCATACCAACCAGCAAAAATAAAGCCATCTTTTGTTGGAGCAGTTGGTTCAGTAAGATGACCATCTGGTGTGGTTTGAGAAGCAACTTCACTTCCACCATTACTATCAAAAATAACTGTAATGATGCTTGAATTATTAGCGCTATTTCCACATCCTGCTAAAGCAAATACACTAAAACCTGCAAGAAATAAACCTGCAAAACGAAACTTTTTTCTCATTTTTTGGCCTCCTAAAATCAGGCAAGTCTCTGTTTTAATTTTGCGCTTACTAGCGGGGGTGTCAAATTATCTTGCTGACTCGTAAACTATAGAAATATTATTTTTACTCGTCAATAAAAAATACACGAGAACTTTAATTTAGGGCTAAAATTAATGGAAAACTAATATTCACTAGAATGATGTAGCAAGCCGCTTTGCTACATCAACTATTTTTTCCTTGGAAACAAGTCTCTAAATTTCAAACTTGCCGAGGAACTGTAAATCAATTCCACCAAAAATAAAACCATTTGGTTATGATAATACCTATGTTTAATAAGTGTTTGCTTCAGACTCGCTAAGTTTAAATAATCTTGTAAGTTTTCCTTTGTAATACCACGATGCTTTTGCTCGACAAATCTTTTTATAGATGAAGAAAGAGAATTAATTGGCTGAAGCTCATGCATAATCATCGGATCCTTTTTGTTAAATTTAACTCTATTATCTGATAAGTTAAGTTCGTTGATTAATTTTGATAATCCTGCGTGAGAATCTCCAATTACTGTTGAGTCCTTTTCTACATGCGATTTATAAAATTGATAATACTTTTCTAGAGTATCCAATGTTTCTCCAAAATCGTTACAAATAACGGTTCCAAAGTCGTCACAAGCTACAGCTACAATAGCTTTTCCTGCTAACGGTGTCTTCTCGTTTTTCTTAAAATTTGAACGTTTATTTATATCCAAACTACCAATTTTTACGTAAATTTCATCAAAATATATCGTTCTTTTAAGTATTAAGAATTTCATATAATCTCTAATTGCAATGAAAACTTTATGTCTCCAAAATACAGCTGTTCTATAGTTAATTTTTAACTGTTTTTGAATAGTTCTTAATGTTACATCCGATATCACTAAATTACAAAAATCATAAATGAAAGAAAAATTAACTTTTGCGAAATCTGTTAATTGCAAAATTGGGACATTATTGTTTTTTAGCGTAATTGACTCTGGGGGTGGAAGTAAATACTCGGAGTTAGAATTAGAATCAAGATTCTTTAGATCTTTAACAGCTAGTTCTTCGCTTATCGAATCGAAGTCAATTAATCTTTTTTTAAAGAATTCTGTTAAAATTGATAACTCAAAAAAAGTAAGCTCTTTAAAGTTTTCTAAAATATACAAAAAAATTGTTTTATGGTTATTTCTCATAGTGGCACAACTAGTTTTAATAGTCTAACTGAGTTGTGCCAGACTATGAATATCAGTTAGACTATTAAAGCTATATTCAATTATATTTATGTCTGGCAATTTATTATATCATATTTTTGATATAGCAAAGCGGCTTGCTATATCATTCTATTAAAAATTGAAAAGAGAAAATATTTAAAAATTAACAAGCAAAATTATAAAGAGCGATAAACAACTTCTGGATATACGGTTGGAGGATTGTTTCGGTCGTATTTATTTAATTTGTTACCGCCTGTAACATTACCAAAAATTTTTCCCCGACCATTTTCATAATTAAGATACTCTTGAAAGTCATTATAGTGGTTATAAGTATAAAATACGTAGCGATCCTCAAGATTTTTAATTGGTTGACCATTAGTGTATTTAGCTGAATAAACTATTCTTGCTGCGCCTCTTGTTATCTTACGTCCATCATTATAATCAGCAATATCATAACTTGGATCGCAATCTGTTCCAGTAGTACCTATATCAATTTCATAATAAATTAAATCACCACCACAACCCGAAATCCTTGGTAATTCAGGTTCATATTTATATTTAGAGGTATCTCCAGAAAATTTAGAATTATTTAACCTTAAGTATTCTCCCCGTGGTGATTCATAAGGTTTAGGATAATCATTACGATCTTCATAATAATTTACTGGTACATCGCCAAAAGCAAAAACATAAGCAGCAACTTCTTCAAGAGTTATATAAGCCCCATTTTTAAAAATTCTATTTGCAAAATCCCCATTTTCATCATAAATATCATAAGACAAATTATCAGAAGAGAAGGTATATGTTGAATTTTTAACAAGTTTGTTGCCGCTAGTTGGTTGGTAAGTTGAAATCGTTGGTTCTTGGTCTTGTTTTGATATATCTCCACTCATTAAATAATTATCACTTCTTGCTTTTGCGTCATTTGCATCAATAGCCTTAGTATAATTTGCATAGAATTCTTCTTTATCTATATTTTCATAGTTATTATCTTTTAAAACTGTTAAATCAATATAATTAGAAACACTTCCATCATTTGTTCTGATTACAAAACTTGTATTTCCGTATTTCAAAGCCTTGAAATACAAAGTTCCATTATCAATATGGCTAAACTCCGCAATTGTTGGATCGTCAAACTCGACAGTAATATCAGTATCAGTTAACTTTTTAGTTAACGATACTGTAACCGGAAATAAATCGCCTTCAAAAATTTCTCTATCCATTACATTTCCAATAAAATCATAAATGTGTAAAGAAACTTCATTAGATGTTCGACTTTCTAACTTTGCTCTAATTAAAGCATCTCCAGCTTTTAAAGCTTTAACTTCGGTGCCATCAATTGAAATATTATCCGCGCCACTTACAGTTTCAAAAGAAACATCATTAAAATATTCTTCTGGTTCGACAAATACTTCTAAAATTGTGCTTTCGCCTACTTCGACCTCTTCATCTTTTATATTCAAAGTCAATTCACTTATTGAGATTTCATCATTAACAATAATTTTAATTGTATCTTTTAATGAGCCACATTTTGCTTCAATTATTGAGCTACCTTCTTTTAAAGCTGTTACCACTCCGTGAGAATCAACACTAGCAACATCAGAATTTGAAGATGAAAATATAATCACATCGTTTAAATTTTCTTGGCTAATTTTAATATTATAAGTTTGTCCTACATTTAAAGTTTTTTCATCTTCAACAATATTTAATACGCTTAAATTTTGCACGCCGCATGAAGCAAGAGCAAAAGGCGTTAATAAAGTAGAAATAGATAGTGTAAATATACGTTTAAATTTCATAAATAATTACTCGTGTAAAATCTTCCTTTAATGTGCAAAAACAACCAAGGTCCTTAATTTTAGAAACAAATTAAGTCTCTATTGAACTTAATATCTGTCTTTACAAACATATATTTTAAAGATTACTAATCAAATATGCGATTAGAAGATATTATAAATTCACAATAAGTTCCAAGCAAAAATTTTTAACCATCATGGCAGAACGTTAAAGGTCAATTATTCATTGGCTTCTTTTTCTAAAACAAATATTAATTGCGAAGAGTCGCTAGTGGGACAACATAAACGCCATCATCTCTTTTATAAGCGTAACGTGATTTTGTTATCACCATAAGATAGAGAGGCTTTTGAATTAAGTCATCCTGAAGCTTAAGAAGGTTTTTCGCTGCCAAGTCAATTGATTCATCATCACCTAACTTTATTTCAATTAGAGCGAATTCTCCATTTTTATAGACTAAAACCGCATCAGCCTCAAGTCCTCGCTTGTCTCGATAGTGGAAAAGTTTTGCATTAATTGATTCACTATATATTTTTAAATCTCTTATAGCTAATGATTTAAATAAAAAGCCAAAATAGTTCATATCCTTAAAGAGAGAGGAAGGTGTTAATCCTAAAGCCGCAGTTGCAATGGATGGATCTACAAAATAGCGAGTATCTTTTGTTCTTATAGCAGTTCTACTTCTTAAATTTACGCTCCACGCTCTAACATTATCTAGAATATAAAGTCTTTGTAGTACTTCATCAAACTTATTCATCGTTTCTTTGTCGATTCCTGCATCATTAGTAATAAGTGAACTCGCACATGAAGTACCTATATTCCTAGCATATGATCGAATAACCTTTTCAGCAATAGTCGTGTCTTTATGAAATTTGATATCTCTGATTGAAAACACATCTTCGTTATAAAGCATTTCGTAGTAATCGATAGCTTGTTGCAAAGCAACATCTTTATTTTCACCAATTGCCAGTGGCCAACCACCACGACAAATCCGATAAGCATAGTCTTCAATATCAGCATTTGATATAGCTTCTTCAAATATGCCTTCACCTAATTTAGAAAGAGAGACAGTACCGTTACTATCACCACTTTCAAAAAGAGACATTGTTCTTAATTTTTTAATAGTTATTCTACCGTTTCCAGTATGTCTTTCTTGCTCTTCATTATTCCCACCATCATAGGCAATTCGATCAGTCACACTTCCAGTTAAAATAAATTGGCCAAAATCATCATTCTTATCAACTTCTGTCTTGATAGAATCCCAAATCAATGAAATAATTTGCCATTCATCAATCAATATTGGTTTTGGGCCTTGAGACAAAAATAGTGAAGGAGCATTTTTGGCGAACAATACATTTTGTTTCCTTGTATCCGCAGGTAACATTTCTATGATGGTTTTTGCGTGGCGTGAGCATGTTCTAGTCTTTCCACACCACTTTGGTCCTACAACAAGGACTGCGCCTTTACTCTTTAATGAAAATTCTAGTGTTTCATCAAACAAACGTGGTAAATAATCTTTTTTCATGCCTTTATTTTACATCTAAATATTTCTTCTAACAAACAAAATCGAAGAAATGGCGAGCAAACAATCGAAGAAATGGCAGACATTTTGTCGAAGAAATGGCGAGCAAATAATCGAAGAAATGGCAAAAACGAATAAGAAATCTACCATTTTTGTCAGTCAGTTGACTTATATGTTCCAATATACCGGATTTTAAGTAAATTAAAGGTTATTAATAAAATGTTTTAAAACTGCTTGCTCTTAAACCAATAAAGACTTAGCAAAAACAATGTTCTAAATTTTGCTCATTCAAGATAAATATAAATCCGGTAATAAAATATTTAAGTAATTACGTTACTAAAAAGTAAAATATTGAAAAAATAGCATTCGAAAGTAGAAAAACTCGATAATTATTATAGTTCTATAGCAACCTGAAAACAGCCAGAAAACAACCAGAAAACAGCATGTATTTTACCTTGTAAGTTCTTACAGTATTGATGATTTGGAAATTTGTAGTACACATAATCAAGATTCAGCCATGTTTTGGCTAATTTTTCGAATAAAAGAAAAATTGAGATTATGAGTCTCAAATAGGAAACTTATAATCTCCTCGTATTGACTTCAACAAAAAAGAGAGGCTTTTGTTCCTCTCCGTGATAATCCCGTCTTCGCTTCTTTTGGTGCATCTTCCCTTAAGCTTCGCGCATTGGCTAGCAATCCTATCGATGCATATAAGCACGACATCAGAATTCGTTATCTTCCTCCCGAAAGGTGTCAAAGGAAGAGCGATATCATTAATCAAACCAATAGCGTCAAAATTCTCTAATTTCTTCTTTTTTCTTTTAAAAACCACACAAATACTCCTCCTTTTTCTAAATTCGAGTAAAAGAAAAGAGCCCGATTAAGAGCTCTCAAAGATAGTATTTCTTTTTTGATTAATAGCGATTCAAGATTTTTACTTCTTCAATAACCGTCTTGACTTGGTTTAGATTCTTTAATGGATAGACAGTATAGTTCACATCAAAAGTCCTTACCGTCAGCCTTCCAGCAGTCCAATTACCGTGAGTCTTGATTTCCAAAGCAGTAATCTTTTGGAATGGGATTTCCTTAACGCCTTTAAGCGTTTTTATCCTAATTCCAAAATCGTTATATTCGACAAGAACTTTGCAGAAAGGAACTATCGATTGAATAAGCATATAAATTACGCTGCAAATAACGAGACATATCAACGCATTATAAACAACAAGTTCCCATAATTCTGCATTAGCTTGAATTGATAATATGTTGAAAGCGGCTAATATGCCTCCAAGGAATAAGAGCATAACAACATAAATGATAATGAAACCATAGTGCTTGAAACCAATAGGCTTGTACTCCTTGTTCTTCTCGTTTTCGCTTACATCTAATAAATTGTTCATACTGATTTTAAATTCCTTAGAAATCAAGCGAAGGACATCCAAGGAAGGATAACTGATGCCTCTTTCCCATTTAGAGATGGCTTGTCTGGTAACGAATATCTTCTCAGCCATTTCATCTTGGGTTAGGTTATTATTTTCTCTTATTTTAATGATCTTCTCGCTTAAGTTCATCGGACTTCACCTCCTTACAACTCAATATTAGATGCAGTTTCATACAAAATCTCGCAACCGGTGGTTTCTTTGTACCTTTTCCTTTAATTCCAGTTAATTTTATCACAAAATTTCGATATTTTTTTGTTATTTCACAACACTTTCATAATCTAGCTTATATCTGTTAAGCGTTGCATAGGCGATAATCGTATCTACAGTCCCGTCCATCTTCTTTAGCCTTGAATTTAGCTTCGATGGCTGAATTGAATATTCAATTTTCGACTAAAACAAAGATTTTCTCAGAAATTGTGATTTCGCGGTGGCTAGATCAATATGGCAAATCCTCTTCCTTTTATATCCATATTTATAATTTACTAAAATTCGAACCCGAAGTGCTATTGCGGTGCGCGTATTGCGGTGGTTCGAACTTTTTGAGGTATTTTTGACTATTTTCGACGGTCAAGATAGGACCCTAAAATTTTAGGATGGGACATAGTGAGCACGAATTGGTAATTTTTGGTAAAAAATAACCTATAATGACTAGGCATTATAGACGTTTTTCAAAGATGGTGGACCCGGCCAGAATCGGACTGGTGACCTCCTCGTTGCGAACGAGGCGCTCTCCCAACTGAGCTACGAGCCCACGGCTTATTTATTATAATTAAAATTATTTAAGTAATAAATGAGGTTTTTAGTTAGTTTTCAAAGATTCTAACTATTTATTAAAAATATATTTTTAAAAAGGCCACTACCAAAGCGAACATTTAAAAATAGTTAAAAGCTCAAGAGCATAATTTGCATCTATTTTAATAATTCACTTTTTAAGTTTTTAATCTTTTAATTGTGTGATAGGAAAAACATATATACCATCTTCGGTTTTATAGCTGCTTCCAAATGATGTTATAACAGCCATAAATGATGGTTGTTTTTCGCGTTCATAATCTATCTTTTCTTTTAACTTCCTTAAATTATTGATTCCATTTTTAATAGCTTCTTCACCACCAAGTTTAACCTCAATCGCAGCCCAGTCATCATTTCTTTTAGTAATTACAATATCAACTTCTAAATTAGATTTATCTCGATAGTGTCTTAAAGTTGCATTTAAACTATATTCACTATAAACGCGCAAATCTCTAACAACTAGATCCTCAAATAATAGTCCAAATGTGTTTAAATCATTTAATAAATTATTTGGTGATATTCCTAAAATAGCGGTAGCTATTGAAGGATCTACAAAATGCTTTGTTTCGCTTGTTCTGGTAATGACTTTGCTTCTTAAATTTGGATTCCAAGATGGTAAATCCTTAATAAGGTATAATTGCTTAAATTTTTCAATATACGCGTTGTATTTATATAAAGTTAATGAAGGATTTACTCTAGATAAATTCTCTACAATTCTATTTGTGCTGGCCTCACTTGAAATTGTTCTTGCATATTCTTTCAAAATTAAACCAGCTAAATCGATTGATTCAAAGTATTGTTTTCCTCTATTTGTTTTTGTATTCAATATTGCATCAAGATAATTTGTCGCAACATCCAAAGAATAATTTTTATTCTCTATTTTTAAAGAAAATGGCCAGCCACCTCTACAGATATAATAAGCCATGTCATCTAAAGAATTTGGTGACTCTATAGATGAAAAATTAGATTTATTATCAAAAAGATCTGATAAAGAAATATTACCTAGCGATTCTCCAGATTCATACAGGGAAAGTGGATACATTTCAATAAACGAAAAACGACCTGCCCCAGAATGAAGAATATTTTCTTTGACATCTTTTTCCTCTATCGGCATAGTAGAGCCTGTTAAAATAAACTCTCCTATTCCTGAATCTTCATCAACTTTAATTCTTATTAAATCATAAACTTTAAGAATGTTTTGCCATTCATCGATCAAAATAGGAAACTCGCCTTTAAGAGCATTATTTATAGCAACACCATAAAAATCAAATTTGCCTTTGAGGTCGAATGAATGCATTGTTTTGGCAAATCGTTTAGCTGTAGTTGTTTTGCCACAATTTTTCGGACCCACAATCATTAATGCGCCACTACTTTTTAATTTCCTTTCAATCGCAGAATCAATAATCCTATCAATATAGTCTTTTCTCATAGATTAATCATAAAATTAAAGTCATTAAATTGCACCTTTTTAATAAATGGCGAAACAATTTTTATACATTTGGCGAAGTGATTTTTATATAAATGGCCAAAATAGATTTATTAAATTTTTACGATATTTATCATTAAAAATTTACAATATTTTGAATTAAACCATAATTTTTCGCCTACATTGCTAGAAAAAATTTTATAAATGGCGAAACAATTTTTATACATTTGGCGAAGCGATTTTTATATAAATGGCGAAATTCAAATTAATACTGAATCCTTTCTATTGAATATTTCAACGAAAAGCATTCATTAAACTCTTATTCCTCATGAAAAATACACATTTATATACATTAAACATTCATAATTTAAAACTATTATTTTTGGAAACTTTCTATTATTATCAATGCGCATTAAAACTAATTTAAATATCATAAAGCTAAAACGCATATTTATCTTATAAATTCGTTATTAGCAACATTCATATTGTGTTTTTAAAAATTGAGACACAAAATATAAATAATTAAGAGGTGATTTACTATGTCAAGTTTTAAAGATTTAAGAATAGTTGATAATTTTTATCAAACAAGTGCGTTTTTCCCAATGCCAACAATTCTTATAGCTACAGTTGATGATGAAGGAAACACTACTTTAGGTGCTTATTCGCTCTGCTTTCCTTATTACATTGCTGGAAAAGATTATTATGCAATGATTCTAGAATGTCGAAATTCATCAAATACTGCTCAAAATATTTTAAAAAGAGGAAAATGCGCTTTGAATTTCTTGGAAGATTCCCATAAAGACTTTAAGCAAACTGTAAAACTAGGTTTCCCAGGTCAAACTTCTAAAGAAAAAATGAAAAACGTTGATTTTGAATTTGAAAAAGGTTTGGCTGAAGGAGAAAATCGCCCACTAGTTTTAAAGAAAGCTTATCAAGTATTTGAATGCACTTGGGATGATACTTTAGAAAATGCCTTTGAAGATAAAGTAAAAGTTGGTCAACTTGATGGAATTGAAGGACCATATAGAAACTTTAATGGTGTAACTTCAAAATTCGGTTGTCACTTTATTTTAAAAATCGACAAAATTTTAATGAAAGAGAAATTTTATAATGCCATTGTTAATGGAGTTAAAGCTTCTTCATTTCCTAGAGTACCAGTCGATTATGGCTATAGAGACTCCACTTATTTTTGGTACACTAAATTTAGAAAACCTATTAAATGCCCAATCCCTAATGTTGAAACAAACAATTTAGAATCTGTTAAATATGCAGCCAATAGAGCGGATCCTGATGTTAAATTTACAGAAGAAGCTTGCAAGATGATCGTTAAAGTACCAAGAGTATTTTTAAAAACAGTTTTAAATGGTTGTGTAAAATACGCTAAAGAAAATAACATCAAAATAATTGATGAAAAAGTTATGAAGGAAATAAATGATAAAAGGCGAACTGAAAAATCAAGAAGATAGTTTTTCTAGCTAACTTAAATCGAGCCTTGGAACTTAGGTTTATCCAAGGCTTTTATTTATAGCTAAAAGTCTTAATTATATTTAAAATCACTGCAATTCTTTAATATTTTGGCCAATAATTGATAATAAATAACAGTTTGTTTTTACCTTAAAAGCGTCTTCAACAAACTCTTTATAAATTGAAAGTTGTTTTTTATATTCTTCGTCTTGAATATCTTTTAATTTGTAATCGATTACAATTGCTTTATCTTTGTAAACTAGTAACAAATCAATGATTCCTCTTTTATTTCTCTTTTCATCAACAAATTGATACTCTTTAAAAATCTGGGCATCGTTTATATCAAATTTATTAACTAATTCAACAACGCCTTCAACTAATTTTCTTTCTCTTCTATCCTTTATAAAATCGTAATTTGGATTGATAAAAGAAATAATCTCTAAAAGTGCATGTAGATGAGTTCCATAGTTTAACGTTGATTCATCGCTTTCTTCATCAACATCCTTGCTTGCTTTATTTAAACGCGCTGCTTTATTAGCTTCGCGTTCAATGCTTAAAATCTCTTTGCCTTCTTTTGGAGTAATCTTATTAAACTCAATAGTATCTTGATAATTATAAACAAAATATTCTGCTAAAAGAGTATTCAAGAAAGTTAAATCCTCTTTTTTAATGAAGTCTAATAGCGTTTCGATAGTTTCTTCTTTTACATTTTTTAAAGTTAGATCTTTGTAGGCATAAAATGTGAAAACAAGATTAATTTTACTTTCTGAATAAACAAGCTTTTTAATTTTTACTAAAATTTCGTTATAAACTCGAATTGCTCCGCTATATAAAATTTCAGTTTTTACTGGCTCATCTACTATCTTTTTTGCTTTACTAACTTCAACTTTTGCTTCTTCTAATAAATTAATATTTTCTATTCCTTCTAAAGAATGATGATTTTTATAGTAGTATCTTAAAATTATATTTTTTAAGGCTTTTTTAAGTTTTCCTTTTTCATTTTCATCTTTAAGAAGTTTTTCTATATTATTTTTATAATTATCGATGTTTTTATCGATAAATGGATCTAAAGGATAAGAAATAAAAGCTTTAAAAAGGAAATCATCAAAAGTTACTCCATCCTTTTCATCAAGATAGCTTGCAAGTTCACTTTGAGCAATTTGTTTTGCCTCTTCTTCACTTACACTAACTTTAGCTTTTGTATACTTTAATTTAATGCGTTTTATATATTTTTCTAAAACAGTTTCATAATCATCAACTTTATCATCGCTAACAACAAAAACTAAATCCTCTTTTGCCCTTGTTAAAGCTACATAAAATAATCTAAGTCTTTCCTCTTTATCTTCTTTTAAAATTGATTTATCGCTTTCCAGTAAAAGACCAACAAGATTTGTCTTTTTATGTGGATCACTAAAGAAAGGCAAGAAGAAATATTCCCCATTTAAAACATAATAATCCCCATTATTTTTAAATGTTGGTTCTTTAAAATCAAATAAGTTTGGTAAATAGACGACCGGATACTCTAAGCCTTTAGATTTATGAATTGTAGTAATTGTTACTGCATTTTTTGCTTCAGTATAAATAACTTGATCCATACTAATTTTAAATTTACTTAACGATTTTAAATAAAGCACGAAATCATCTAAAGAATAGCCAAGCTCATCCATTGTTTTAGTTTTATTATAGAAAATATTATTCTTATCGATTGTATTAATCGCTTCGCTAATTTTAGAAAAAGCATTTACATATTTAAACTCGTTAATTACAGCATCAAAAAGAGAATTTAATGGGCCTTTTGCATAGTTTTTAGTTAAATTTTCAATCTTTTTAAATGTTTCATCATTCTTATAAGAGGTGCTAGGATCTTTAAAAAGTTCATAAAGTTTTTCATCGCTATATTCAAAAATAAACGACCTTAAAATAGAAATAAATAAATGCCTTACATTACTTTCATCTTCTTCATTTAAATTATCTTTACTTAAAAAAGAGATTAAAGAAAATATATTAATTAAAACATTAATTGAAGTATCGCTATTTAAATCTTCTGAATAAATCGCATTTAATGGAACATTCTTTTCTTTAAACACTTCTTCAAATAATTGAAAGTTAACTCCTTTATAAGTAAGAATCGTAAAATCTTTAAATGTACATGGTCTTAAAGCGTTTAACTCATTATCAAAAACAAGATAGCCGTCATTAATTCTTTTTAAAATATTGTCGCAAATTGTTGAAGCTTCACCTTTAATTTTGCTTTCCTTGTTATCCGAAAATTCTCCATCATCTTTAAAATAAATAGAACTATAAGGAATTTGAAAAATACCATGTTCAAGATTACTTTTGCCTTCATTATCATATTTATTATTTGAAGGAATAATCATATGGTCTTTTTTATAATTTGCTCCGCCAAAATCATCGCTCATTAAAGCAGAAAAGATATCATTAATTGTATTTAAAACTTCTTTTCTACTTCTAAAGTTTTTGTTCATATTAATCGCTTTTCCGTCAATATTTTGAGAATAAGCGTCGTATTTTCTTTTGAAAAGTTCAGGTCGAGCATTTCTAAAACGATATATAGATTGTTTAATATCGCCAACTGAAAAAACATTTTCATTTGCGATAAGGTTAATAAATCTTTCTTGAGACTCAGAAGTATCTTGCGTTTCATCAATCATGATGAGTTTATATTTAAATTTTAATTCGTTTCTAACTTCTTCACTCTTTTCTAAAATTTGGATGGCAAGTTTAGCGATGTCACCAAAAGTATAATATCCCGTGTCACTTTTAAATTTTTCAATGTCATTAAATGTTGGAATAAAAATATTATCAATTAAATAATTTAAATAAGCGATTTGATTATTTATATCTTCATCAAAATAGTCAAAATATAAGCAAGAAAAAGCATAGATTCTTCTATAATCTTTCATTAAACGATCTGTTTCTCTTTTTTCAAGAAGCGGATCAATTTCATAATCTAATTCTTCAAATGCCTTTTTTATAGCATCTCTTAAAGTAGATGGTTCAGGTAGCTCTTCTTTTAATTTAGTTAACTCTTCAAGAGAAGAAACGTTTAAAAAAGTAGAAATTTTACTATATATAAATTCACTTAACTTATTAGAACACAAAAAGTTTAAAGTGTTTTTAAAGTCCTCGATTGTTTTTAAACAAATTTCATTAGCTTTAGTAAGCAATGAAAGAAAATAATTTTTATTTAAAATATTTTTTTGATAATCCTTTAAAAAGATAACCGGATAATCTTTTTTATCTAAAATTTCTTTATAAACATCAATTAAAAATCCTAAGAGTTTATTATCGTTTTTTGTGCATAATTTATAAATAATCTCTTCAAAAATTGGATCTTTTTTTAAATATTGCTTTTCTAAATAATCCGAAATAGTGTTAGCAATCTTTACGTAAAGAATATCACTATCTAAAACATTAATGTTTTTATTAACACCAATTAAATGACCATATTTTTTTACGATAAATTGAGAATATGCATCAAAAGTTTCAATATGAGCACTATCAACAAAAGGAACAAGCGAAGATAAATTTGTATCTTTTCTTAAAGCTTCTTTTATTTTATTTTTCATGCTTGTTGCAGCATCATTTGTAAAAGTTAAAATTAAAAGTTCATCTAAGTTAACTTTATTATTAGATGTTTGACCTAAAATATTTCTCCTGACTCTTTCAGTTAAAACAGTTGTTTTCCCACTTCCGGCCCCAGCACTAACTATTACATTACCACAACTATTAATCGCGGCTTCTTGTTCAACTGTAAATTTATTCCCCATTATTCATCATCCTCCGCGACCTTATCTTTTTTAAAGCAAATGTCAAAGTCCTTGCAGAACGTGCAAGCAACATTACTTTTCCCTTTATAGAAAGGCTTAATATGAAAACTTCCAAAAGCTATTTTTTGAATGCTTGTAATTAAATTATCTTCAACGATTTTACTCATTTTAATAAAATCATCTCGTGATGAAACGCGGCTTCCTTTTTTACTTATAGTTGGTTTTTTAGCACTTGTTAAACTTAAACCTGCTACAAATTCACTTACACTTTGAGGTTCAGTCAATTTAATGTCAAAGTCTTTAATATCATCATATTGATTAATAAAAGCGCCATTATATTTTAAATTTTCAAAATCTTCTTTTTCTGGGAACATAAAATTATAAAAACGCCCATCATTAGCAACAATTCTTTCAATAAATATTCCATCAACATCTTTATCTTTTAAATCTGGATCGCTTGTTTTTTCTATTAAATAAAGATAAGTAGGAAGTTGAAGGTCAAGTTGATATTTAAAAACATTATTTTTACTAAAAGTGTCGTTACCAGTTTTATAATCAACTAGGAATAAATGGGAATTCTTGGTCTCAAGTATACTATCAATCTTTCCTTTTAAAGTAATTTTAATCTCTTCATTTTTTATAAGCGGGAATTCATCATCGCTAAAACTATAAAGTAGAATCTCTTCACTTATTTCAATGCTTTTTTCAGAATAATTCTTAAAAAAAGACATGTTTTCTTTATGAGGCAAAATAATCTTTTCGATAGTTTGTTTTAACTCAAAAAGGAATCTTTTAAGAAGAATTTTTTCTTTTTCATCTATTTCAACATTAAAATAATTAAGACGCTGAATTGCTTTTTGATAAGATTTATCAAAGTCAAAATTATTTTTATAAACGTCCTCTAATATAGCGTGAGTTAAAACACCATATTTTTGATAAATATTTTGAGAATTAATATTCCCTTTTAAAACATCATTAACAAAATAAGAAAAAGGACAAAGATGTATTTCTTTTAAATTTGTATATGAATATTTAACATTTTCATCAATCTTATAAGAATCAAATCTTTTAAATTCAGGATTAAAAGTCTTAATAAATTCACCATTAAAAGCTTTTTTATATTGAGCTAATTCTTCATTTTGAATTCCATTTCTTTTATAAATATCATAGTAGTTTCGATAATATAATTTAGAAACATCCTCGATAAATTCTTTGCTTAAAGTTTTATTTTCTTCCTTTTTATAATTTAAAGCTTCTAGATAATAACTTTTAGAATATTTACCACTATTATCTTTGAAATGATAAGAAATAAATGTAATTTTCTTTTGCTTTAATAAAGCTTCTTCTATTTTAGATTTCATTAAATTGGTTTCATCCAATGAATCAAACCCATTTTTAACTAAAAAGTCAAAAGAAAATAACCCATTATCTTTAATCACTTTAGGTAAAAAAGTATTATCTAAACCAAGAACATATAATTCTTTGTTTTTAGAAAAAGATAAAGAATTATTAAAATTTAAGGCGTTTACAAATTGCTCACTTGGTAAAACTTGACTAGACAAAATTTCTTTAAAATTAATTTTCTTATTTTTTAAAGAGTCAATTTCATAAAAAGAAAGTAGATTAAAAATACCTTGAAATTCACTTTCATCAAACTTTTCTTTATTTTCATTTAAGTAATTTAAGACTAAAAAATTATCATCAATTAATTGATATAGACTTTTGAAAATCTGACTATCTTTATATGTTTTATTGAGATTTAAATTTACTGGAACCTTTAAATTAGTTAAAAAGAGTTTTAAATAATAATCATATCGAGAGGTATCTAATATAATTTCATAATCTGAAAGATTTTTTCCTTCATAGACTTTATTTAAAACTGTATTTAAAGAATATTTAATTTCTTCACCAATATTAAAAAATTCATGATAGCTATGTTCGTTATTCATCTCAACAAAATCATCTATCTCTTTAAATTCATAATTTTTTAAATTAAGTGACTTAATTAAGTTTTTTACATAACTTGAAGGCGATAAATTAATAAATATAACCTTACGTAATTTAAGCAATTCAATAAAATCATTATTAACTTTTTTATAGCCTTTTTCTTCAATAAGCTTGCAAAAGCTAATTATTTTTGGATTTTCACACTTATTTATATCTAGAGAATAAAAGCAAAACTTACTAACTTCCTTAACTAGAGAAAAACTATATTTCTCAAAATAATGAAGGGCAAGTTTTAAAACATTTTTATCAAGATAGTTTCCATTAATATTTTTAACAAGTTCATCAAGAGTAAAATATTTAAAATTCAAAAATGTGTCTTCTTTTTTAGAAACAAAAAAGTAATCTTTAAGCTCTTTAGGGCCTACAAAGATTACTTCTTGATTTTTTATTACTTCTTTTAAACTCACATTAAGATTATATCAAAATTATAATTATTTTTTGAGCTCATCAAGAATTATTTTATTAGCAATTCCAGGGTTAACTTTTCCACCGGTTTTTTTCATGATTTGTCCCATGACAAAACCTTGTGCTCTAGTTTTACCAGCTTTGAAATCATCTCTTAAAGTTGGATTAGCTTCTAAAACTTCTAAAACAAGTTCATGTATTTTATTTTCATCATTAATCAAAACTGCTCCAACTTCTTTTTGGATTAATAAAGGTGATTTATTCTCTTTAACAAGTTTTTCAAAAATTTGTTTACCTTGAGAAGAGTTAATTTTCTTTGATTGTAAAAGCTCAACAAGTTCACTAATAAATTTAGGTTCTACTTTAAAATCTAAAATCGAAATAGCGTTCTTATTTAAATAGCCATTAACATCACTAATCATAAAATTCGCTAATGGTTGATAAAGTTTAGTAAATTTAGCGGCTTCATCATAATAATTTGCCATATCTACACTAGTTAAAATAATCTTAGCGTCAACTTCATTTAATCCATAGCTATTTAAAAATCTTTCAAGTTTTTGATCATAAAGTTCAGGACAAGTATCAATTGCATCTTTAACAAACTCATCACTTAACTTAATTGGTGGGATATTTGGTTCAGTGAAATATTTATAATCAGCAGCGTCTGTTTTCTTTCTCATTAAAACGGTTTCTTTTTTAGCTTCATCATATCTTCTAGTTTCTTGCTCTACTTCTTTTCCAAGTAGTAAAAGTTCGCTTTGTCTTTTTGCTTCAAAATCAATAGCTTTTTCAACATTTGCAATAGAGTTAAGGTTTTTAATTTCGACTTTTGTTCCAAATTTATCGCTTCCATAAGGTCTAATTGAAACATTAACGTCGCATCTTAAAGAACCTTCTTCCATCTTTCCATCACTAACATTAGAAAAAGTGACGATTTCTCTAATTTTTTCAACATATTTTCTAGCTTCTTCACCACTTCTAATTTCAGGTTTAGAAACAATTTCAATAAGAGGGATTCCTGCACGATTATAATCAAGTAAGGTATAATCACTAAAATGGTGTTGCATACAGGTATCTTCTTCCATATGAAGTCTTTCAATACCGATTTTTTTATCTTTTCCATTAACGTTAATGATTAAATAGCCTTCACTACCAATTGGTCGAGCTTGTTGAGTAATTTGGAAGCCTTTTGGTAAATCGCTATAAAAATAATTTTTACGATCAAACCAAATTTCTTGATCAATAGACATATGAAGAGCATTAGAAACACGAATTGCATTTTTCACAGCTTCTTTATTTACGCGAGGCATAGTGCCTGGAAAAGCCATATCAAAAGCAACAACTTCTGAATTAGGAGTAAGGCCAAAACCGATTGGAGCAAGTGAAAACATTTTTGATTTAGTTTTCATCTCAACATGGATTTCAATACCAACAATTGTTTCAAAATTCATATTATTTGCCCTCCTTTTTAGCGGCATAACTTGGATAAGTTAAATTCTTAAGCCCTGTTCCTTCTTCCATTTTTAAAGCCATATTAAATAAATTAACTTCATCAAAAGGCTTGCACATTAAATTTGCTCCAAGAGGTAAATCGTTTTCAAAACCAATAGGTAAAGTAATAGATGGATAACCGCCAAAATTACCAATAGCTAACCAGTTATCAGCAATCATAAAATCTTCATTAATGTCTTCACTAGATTTATTAATTAATGGAGCAACGCTTGGCGCGGCTGGACAATAAACACCATCATATGTTTCAAAAATCTTATTAAAAGTATTAACAATTAAATGTCTCGCTCTTTGAGCTCTTAAGAAAACTTCTTCTTGGTTTTCTCTCATAAGAGCATAGCTTCCAATAACAAATCTTCTTTTAATTAAAGCACTGAATCCTTTTGTACGAGCATTAAACATGACCTCGCTATATGTCTTTCCGCCATAATTTGGACCAAATTTAATACCATCAAGATTAGCGTCATTACTTGTTGCTTCTGCACAAGATATTACAATATAACTTGGATAAATTGCTCTAAGTAAATCAATATCTACGTCAATAAAGTCGACTTTTGCGCCGTTTTTTCTTAAAAACTCAATATTTTTATCAAAAGCTTCAATTACTTTTTTATCTGTAATTGAATTATAAATACCATTAATTACAGCAATCTTTTTGTTTTCAACAGAAGAATTTAAAGAAAGGTAATTATCTCTTGCTCTATAAGAACTTGTTGAATCATTTTCATCATGTTTTGATAATAAATCCATTGCAAGTGCACTATCAAAAACCGAACGAGTAAAATAGGCAACATGATCTAAACTTGGAGCAAATGGGAAAAGTCCAAAACGAGATATTAAGCCCCAAGTTGGTTTAAAGCCAACAAGACCAGCAAGAGAAGCTGGTTTTCTTACACTATCGCCAGTATCACTTCCTAATGCAAAAGGCACGATTGCATCACTTACGGCAACTGCACTTCCAGCACTTGATCCGCCAACAATTCGAGTATGTGATTTATCCCAAGGATTATAAGTAATGCCTTTATGACCGCTTGTACCAGTTCCACCCATGGCAAGTTCATCAAGAGTAGACTTTCCAATTAATATTGCACCAGCCTCATTTAAAAGTTTAATTACAGTAGCATCAAAAAGAGGAACATAACCATTTAAAATGTTACTACTTGCTGTTGTTTCATATCCTTTTGTTGAGTAATTATCTTTTGCTACATATGGAATACCGAAAAAATAATTATCTTTTGGGACAGGAAGTTTTGATAATTCTTCTGCTCTTTTTAAAGCGTCCTCTTCAATAAGCATTTCAAAAGCATTATCTTTATTTTCTTTTGCTCTTTTTAATGCTTCTTTTGTTAATTCAAGAGGACTAGTTTTTCCTTCTACTAAAGCTTTATGAATTTCTTCAATTGTTAAATCTAAATAATTCATCTTAACCTACCACCTTTGGAAGCTTGATTTGTCCATCTTTTACATCATGAGCATTTTTAAGAACCTCTTCTTGTTTTAAAGGGGTAATTGGCTCATCTTCTCTTAAATAAGTAATTGTAACATCAAAAGGAAAAGTCATTGGAGTAACTTCATCAACACCTTTAATGTTGTCAATTAACATTAATTGATGTTGAATAGCTCCAAATTCATCAAGTAAAGTATCGTATTCTTCATCTTTCATATCGAAAAGAAGACGATTAGCGGCATCTTTTAAGACTTCTTTATTAACTTCTTTCACTATCATTACCTCCTAACATTTCTTTAAATTCTTGCTCATTAATGATTTTAATACCAAGTTTTTTAGCTTTTTCAAACTTTGAACCAGGATCAGCCCCACATAATACTAAATCAGTCGCTTTAGAAACACTACTTACAACATGAGCTCCTAAATCCTCTAATATTTTACTCGCTTCTGAACGGGTAAATTCAACAAGTGACCCTGTTAATACCACTTTTTTATCAAAGAAAACGTTTGATTCATCAAATTTATTATTCCCTAAATAAATAGTGTTAACATTTGCTTCTTTTAATATATTAATTAATTCTATGTTTGACTTATCAGAAAAATAATCAACAATCGAATTAGCAACCACTTCCCCAATATCATTTATTTTTAATAAATCATCTTTTGAAGTGTGCATTAAATTATCAAGTGTATTAAATCTTCTAGCAAGTGTTTTTGCCATTTTACTTCCGACTTCTTTAATTCCTAAACCGAACAAGAGCCTTTCAAGACTATTTCTTTTACTAGCTTCTATTGCATCAAGTAATTTATCGACGGATTTATTGCTCCAGCCATCCATTTTGATAATTCTTTCTTTATGTTTATATATTTCATATATATCAGGAATAGTTCTAATAATTCCTAAATCAAAGAATTCTTGGCAAACCTTTTCGCCCATCGTTTCAATATCCATTGCATCTTTTGAAGCAAAATGAATTAAAGATTCAATGTTTCTTGATGGGCAAGATTTATTTTTACAAAAATGCATTGCATCTACTTTTTCTAAAATTGAACTGCAAACTGGACACTTTTCAATCATTTTAAAAGGTTTTTCACTTCCATCTCTATCTTCTTTTATAACCTTAACGACTTCAGGAATAATGTCACCAGCTTTTCTTAAAATTACAGTGTCACCAACCATCAAACCTTTTTCATTGATAAAGTCTTCATTATGTAATGTAGCTCTTTGAACTAGAGACCCGGCTACTCTTACTGGCTCTAAAACAGCATTTGGAGTTATTTTTCCAGTTCTTCCAACAGTGTAAATAATATCTAAAAGTTTAGTTCTTACTTCTTTTGGCGGAAATTTATAAGCAATTGCCCATTTTGGAGTTTTTGCAGTATAACCTAAGGTATCATATAAACTAAAATTATTTACTTTTAGGACAATTCCATCGATATCATAAGGCAATGCATCTCTTTTTAAAGTATATTCGTGAACATAATCTAAAATTTCTTTTAATCCTTTAACCTTTCTAGCTTCAGGATTAGTTACAAAGCCAAGTTCTTTAAGTTTTAATATAGCATCATAATGATTATTAATATCAAAGTCTTCAGCGTTAGTAAAATAATACCACCAACCATCAAGTTTACGACTTTTAGCAATTCTACTGTCTAAATTTCTAATTGAACCAGCCGCAGCATTACGAGCGTTAGCAAATAAAGGCTCATTATTTTTAGCACGTTCTTCATTAAGTTTATTTAAACTTTCTTTAGGCATATAAATTTCGCCACGAATTTCAACGCGCCCTAATAATGGGATGCGAGTAGGAATATCTGGAATTGTTAAAACATTAGTTGTAACATCTTCTCCTGTTGTTCCATCTCCTCTTGTTGCGGCATATTGAAGTTCACCATCTTGATAAACTAAAGACATAGCAAGTCCATCAATTTTCATTTCAGCTACAAATTCTACTTCTTCGCCAACTTCATTATTAACTTTATTTACCCAATCGATTAATTCTTCTTCATTAAAAACATCAGCTAAAGAAAGCATTTGAACACGGTGATTAATTTTATTAAAACCTTTTAAAACAGTCCCAATAATTCTTTGAGTTGGCGAATTTCTTGTGATTAGCTCTGGCCATTCTTTTTCGAGGCTTTCGAGCTCTTCCATTTTTTGATCATAAACAGCATCTTCAACACTAGGATTATCTAATACATAGTATTCTCTAGCGTATTGTTCGATTAGTTTTACTAATTCATCATGTTTTTTCTTTGCAGCTAAAAACTCCATAATTAATCCTCAATTTTTGAAAGTGCTTTATGAGATCCTAGTAACTTTTTATTACCAAAATCATCGAAAGTAACGTCAATTATATCTCCATCAACTCTAGTTACTGTTCCTTTTCCAAAGATATTATGATTACAACGATCATTTACATTCCATTTAATACCATTGCCGATATTAATTTCAGTAAAATCTCTAGCTGGTTTAGTTGACTTAACAAAAAGCCCATTACCTTCGACATTTTTCTTTGAATTATAATAATATAAATTCTCAGAATTTCCGCCTGAAAATTCCATTCCCATATAGGTGAAAGAAGGCATTTTAAGACCAGCTTCTTTTATAAATCTAGAAGGGACGTTAGTTGATTGACTGGCATAAGAATAATCACGATTTGAAGTCACATATAATCTTTTTTTAGCACGAGTAAAGGCGACATAAGCAAGGCGTCTTTCTTCTTCAAGACCTTCCTTGTCTCTTTCTTGAATTGCTCTTTGATTAGGAAAAACTCCATCATTTAACCCGATTACAAAAACATAATCAAATTCAAGACCTTTAGCAGTATGAACAGTCATCAAAGAAACATTATCATCACCTTTGATTTCATCTTGAGAAGTCATCAAAGTTATATTTTGTAAGTATTCTTCGAAATTACTATCTGGATGTTCTTTTAAATAATTACGAATATCGTCAATTAAAGCATGAACGTTTTCAAGTTTATCATCATCTTCTTCACTATCTTCAAGAGCTTTATAGAAATTTATGTTCTTTAAGAATTGATCTAAAACTTCACTATACGCTTCAAGATTTAAATTAAGTTTTTGACGGGAGGAATCCATTTTTTCAACAAGTTCTTCCATCTCTTTTAAAATAGAACTTTTAAGTGAACTATTATAAAGTTTTATCTTTCTAACATATTCAAATAAGGCTAGCCCATTACTACTAGCTTCTTGAGTTAATTTTTCGATGCTTTTATCCCCAAATCCACGTCGAGGAAAATTACAAATTCTTAAAAAAGAAACATCGTCTTTATCATTAAAAAGAAGGTGAAAATAAGCAAGAGCGTCTTTAATTTCTTTTCGAGCGTAGAATTTTAATCCGCCATATACGCGATATGGAATGCCTCTTGTGGTGAAAGCATTTTCAATTTTTAGTGAAAGATAAGAAGAACGATATAAAATAGCTACATTTTTATAGGCGAAATTCTTATCTGAATTTTTAAGTTCTAAGATAGTATTAGCAACAAAATTTGCTTCTGCAATAGATGAGTCAAGAGATTTTAAGGTGATGTCATCGCCACCACTATTATTAGTAAATAAATCCTTCTTAACTCTTTCTTTATTAAAAGAAATAAGTTTATTGCTTGCTTCTAAAATTTTAGTTGTAGAACGATAATTTTCATTTAGAATAATTGTCTTCATTGGAGAAAAAACCCTGTCAATGTTAAGGATAATTCCTTGATTTGCTCCTCTCCAAGTATAAATTGTTTGATCTGGATCACCAACTACATAAATACAAGTTGTATGATCAGTAAGTAGTTTTAAGAGTTCAAATTGAACATCGTTTGTATCTTGAAATTCATCAACTAAAATATGGCGAATTCTTTGAGTATATTTAGCTCTAACTTCTGGATAATCTCTTAAAATCTTAATTGTATAAATTAAAAGGTCATCAAAATCTAAAGCGCCACTTTCACTTTTTCGACGCTCATATTCTTTAAAATAATCTAAAAATACTTTTTCACGAGGGTTACTATGAGTAGTCAATTTTACTTGGCTAGGCAAAAGACTTTGCATCTTTTTAAAGGAAATATATTTATAAGCTTGCGTGTTTATATCATCAGTCTTCTTATACCCTTTATCAACACCTATCATTTTAATAAGTCTTAATGAATCATCATCGTCATATATTGTATAGTTTCTAGGTATTCCTAAATATTCCGCTTCAATGCGTAAAAAACGAGCACAAAAAGAATGGAAGGTTGAAATTGTTAATCCACTTAAATTAAAATCAGGCAGTAATGAGGCTGTTCTTTCTTGCATTTCTTTAGCAACTTTATTAGTAAAAGTGATTGCTAAAATTTCATAAGGTCTAACTTTAAAGACATCTATTAAATAAGCGATACGATAGGTTAAAACCCTGGTTTTTCCACTTCCAGCACCAGCAATAATTCTTAAATATTGTTCAGCACTACTGACCGCTTCATATTGATTTTGATTTAGTTCTTTTTGATAATTCATAGCCTAAAAAGTATATCATTTTTGCTCTTTTATTTATAGTTAAAGACGAGCAAAATTTGAGGAATTTTCTCTTCCCTCAAAATATTAAAAATTATATTTCATCTCATTAAAAAAATTTTAATTTTCTTTAGAATTTTTTTATTTTTTGAATATAAACTCCTTTATATTAGTGAAGAGATAATTCTCTTCGTGTTCTTTGACATAAATTCACTTAATCTTTTTCTTAATATAGATAATGCTGATTCTCGGGTTTCTATATATAGTTTTTTATGACTTCTTTAATAATATGAGTATCCGCGGTAATTATCATGTTTTTTAAAGATACCTAAAAGAATGCAGATATAACTTTACAATATTGTTGCTCCTTTTTATACGTCATTATGGGTCGAATCAGATTAATATCTATTACTTCTATCAATTATCATTAAGTGAAAATTATCTTTAGTTGGTTTATTACTCTTATTAAAAAGCCGCCTCATAATGAAGCGACTGATTATGGTATTAATCTATGCAATGTTTACAAAGATAGAAACAACAAGATAGATAATGTAAATAAATAAAGCAATGTCAATTAAAGCAACGATAGAAAATACAACAAAATTCTTTTTCTTCTTTTTAAGTTCTATGTCTTCTTTAGTAAGTTCTTTTTTAGGCTCAAGTATTACTTTTCTTTCGCCTTGATTATTTTCGCTTACATTATCATCGCTATAAAGAACTACTTCCTCTTCATGAGGTTTACGATCATCTGGTGTTAAGTATATGTTACTGTTTCTTTCGTCTTGCATATTAATATTTTAAACTACCTGGAGTACGTGGGAAAGGTTGAACATCACGAATATTTTGAATTCCAGTGATATACATTAAAAGACGATCAAAGCCAAGGCCAAATCCACTATGAATGCATCCGCCATATTTTCTTAAGTTGAGATACCATTCAAGTCCTTTATCATTACCGATTTCTTTCATTTTGGCTTCAAGTTTTGTAAAGTCTTCTTCTCTTTGAGAACCACCAACAATTTCTCCTTCTTTTGGAACTAATAAATCACAAGCGGCAACAGTTTTATTATCTGGATTAACTTTCATATAGAAAGCTTTAATTTCTTTTGGATAATTAATCAAGAAAACTGGTCCTTTTACTATGCTTTCTGTTACATAACGTTCATGTTCGCTATTAAGGTCCATTCCCCAATAAATGTTATTGTTTTCAAATTTATGTCCGCTTTCTACGGCTTTTTTAAGTAATTCAATGGCTTCTGTATATTCCATTCTTACGAAGTTTGCATTAATAACTTTATTGAGTTTTTCAATTACGCCTTTATCTATAAAGTTATCAAAAAATTGCATTTCATCTTTGCAGTTATCTAAAACATATTTAATGATATATTTTAAAAATCTTTCGATTAAATCCATATCATCTTCTAAATCTGCAAAAGCAATTTCAGGTTCAATCATCCAGAATTCACTTGCATGTCTATTTGTGTTACTATTTTCAGCTCTAAATGTTGGACCAAAAGTATATACATCTCTAAAAGCAAGGGCAAAACTTTCAACATGAAGTTGTCCACTTACAGTTAAACATGCAGATGAATTGAAAAAATCATTTGGATGTTTAAAATCGCTTACAACATGAAATACTTGGCCTGCTCCTTCAGCATCATTTGCTGTAATGATTGGAGTGTGTACATACATAAATCCTCTTTCTTGAAAGAATTTATGAATAGCAAAAGCTAAAGCATTTCTTACTCTATAAACAGCATTAAAAGTGTTTGCTCTAGGTCTTAAATAAGCAATATCTCTTAAAAATTCAAAACTATGTTTTTTCTTTTGAAGAGGATAGTCTTCAGCACAATCACCTAAAACAACAACAGAATCAACGTGTATTTCAAAAGGTTGTTTCATTTCTGGAGTAAGTTTAATCTTACCCTCGACTTGAATTGAAGAACCATACCTTACTTTTGAAATTTTGTCAAAATCCTTATTATCCTTGTCGTAAACAAGTTGAATATTTTTAAAATAACTTCCGTCGTTAAATTCAATAAAACCTACAGAGCCATTATTTCGATGAGACCTAACCCATCCTTCTAAAATCACATCAGTATCGTCTTTTAAATTATTATCATAAAAATCGAAAAATAATTTTCTTGCAGTAATATCTCTTTCTTGACTCATAGTAAGCTCCCTTCCACAAAATTATAAACTAATTAAAATTTTTTAAAATCTTCTATTCTCCAACTTGGGTCTACAGATACATCAAGTGGAGCAAAAATCTTTTCTTTATATAAATATTCGCCAACTTTACAAATCATTGCCGCGTTGTCTGTAGTGCACCAAATAGGTGGAATATTAACCTCAATATCGCTATCTTTAAATAATTCGACTATCTTTTCTCTTAAATAACTATTAGCACTAACTCCACCAGCAAGAACAACCTCTTTAACTGGGTAAAGCTCCGTCGCTTTTTTAACACGGTCTAGGACCATTTGAATAGCCACATCTTGGAAAGATTTAGCCATATCTTCAATCACAACTGTTTCATTATTTTGATCCATTTTATGTTTTAAATTTATTACAGCTGTTTTTAAGCCACTATAAGAAAAATTTAAACTTCCATCATGCATAGGTGTTGGTAATTTATACGTGTGTTTCCCGTTTTTAGCAAGACGATCAATTGCAACTCCGCCAGGATATGGAAGACCTAAGACACGAGCAACTTTATCATAACTTTCACCAATTGCATCATCTTTAGTCTCACCAATTATTTCAAAGTTTAAGTGATCTTTCATATAAACTAATTCCGTATTTCCTCCGCTTACAACTACCGCAAGAAGAGGGAATGTTAATGGTTTAATAAATTCATTAGCATATATATGCCCTGCTAAATGATGTACAGGAATAAGTGGCTTATTATAAATTAGAGCAAGTGTTTTGGCGGCTTGGATTCCAACATGTAAGGCACCAATTAGGCCAGGACCACGTGTGACCGCAATAGCATCAACTTCCTCTAATTTTATACCGCTTGTTTTCAATGCCTCGTCTAAAACGCATGCGATATTTTCAAGGTGTAATCTTGACGCTATCTCTGGCATAACTCCGCCATACTTTTGATGCACAGCGATTTGAGATGAAATAGCGTTAGCTAAAAGTTTACCTCCTCTAGTAATTGCACAAGCTGTTTCATCACAGCTACTCTCTATCCCTAAAATAACAAGTTCTTTTTCCATAAACTAAACCAGTCCCATAACCATATAAATGGCGTCTTCGCCATCATCATAATATTTGCTCTTAATTGTAATTTCTTTAAATCCAAATTTTTTATATAACGCTTTTGCGGCTTCATTACTTTTTCTAACTTCTAATGTAAAAAATGATATTTCACCACTTTCTTTTAATAAGTTTATTGCGCTATTAAGTAAAAACGACGCAAATCCTTTATTTCTTTCACTTTTTTTGATAGCAATTTGGTCAATTGTAGCTGAATCAAATGTAACCCAATAATCAATAAAGCCAATGACTTTTTGCTCGCTTTCTAAAATATAAAAATTTGAAACTGGATTTTCAGAAATCTCGTAAAGTAAATTTTCTTTACTAAATGGATTTTTAAATGATTCGTTTTCTATTACAAGAATAGAATCTATATCATTTGGAGTTGCTCTTCTGATAGTCGCTTTCATCCTTTAAATAAACCGCCTTCAAACTCAAAATGATTTTAACTAAATACTTATCACTCTTCAAAAGAAGCATATTTTTAAGACAATCGTTTCTCTCTGAAACTAAATCAATGTAGGAAGCATCGCCACAAATTGAAAAATCACGATGATCATTAACGTACTTTAACACCTCGTCATTATTTAATATTGTGTCTTTTATGAGCGCTTCATCTTTATTATAAACTGCAAAATAGCTTCTATTCCCACGAGCATTGATTAAGCAAATTGAAGTCTTTTCTAAATTAGCTAAAATATTTAACGAAGAAAAGGCATAAACTGGAAGATTTAAAGCATACGCAAAAACTTTAGCAATAGTAAGAGCAATCCTAACTCCTGTATAACTACCAGGCCCTTCACTAACTAAAATTTCCCCTACCTCTTTTGGCGAAACATTGTTTCGCTCAAAAATTTTATAAATTTCAGGTATCATCAATTCGCTTTGCTTTTGCCAGGCATCATAGCAAATCTCATCAATAATTTTATTGTCTTTAGCAAGAGCAACGCCTAATTCTTTATTTGCACTATCAAGAATCAAACTAACCATTAATTTTGCCTCCTAAAGATTCAATTATTTCCTTATATCTTGGGCTCAAAGAAGAAATAATTAATTTTCTTTCGTTTCCGCCAAGAGAATGAATTTCAATATTCATCGAATGAAAGGGAATCATTTCTTTGATAAATTCAGGCCATTCAATAACAGCTACTCCATCCCCTTCGATTTGTTCTTCAAGACCAATATTTTTCCCTTCAGCAGGAATGTCTTCAAGTCTATATGCATCGATATGATAAAGATTCAGCTTTTTATTAAAATAGCATTTTAAAATGTTAAAAGTTGGTGAGATAATCTCCTCTTCTATTCCTAACCCCTTTCCAATTCCTTTAGTAATAGTCGTTTTACCGGCTCCTAAATCACCATTTAAAGTAATAACCGATCCTGGAAAGAGTTTTTCAGAAATCTTCATCCCTAATTCAATTGTTTCTTCTTTAGATTTAGTAATAAGTTCACAATTCACTTAAATCACCTCTTTTCGTTTCTTTTAAAAACACGTTATAGTATTCCCTAATTTTTTTATCATCAAACGGAAACTCACCTTTTTCCATATATTCTTTAACTTGGTTAATGTTAAACCTTAAAATTCTATCGATGTCGGTGCCATAATTATATTTTTTGCGATGATAACCGTACTCTTTAACATCTATTAAACGTATATCGCTATTAGGATAAAGTTTTAAATCTAGATCATAATCTATATATTTGATTCTTTTAGAATCAATAACAAAAGGCGAGGCTAAATTAACATAATAAGTTAACCCACCTTTTTTAAGCATCGCAATGACGTTCCACCAATGATTAGTGAAAAACACCATAATAGCAGGCTCTTTGGTATACCAAATTCTAAAATCATGTTCGATTACTTTAGTTTTAGTGCTTGCAACAACAATATAATTTTCGGTTTGGTCAACAACGTAAACACTATCCCAAATTCGATGCATTCTTCCGTCATGCTTATAACCTTGAATTTCAATCCATTTATTTTTAAATGAGTTCATAAATTTATACCTCTTAAAAACAAATGGAATTTATTTTATATCATCAAAAATAGTTAAAACTTTCTTTAAATCAGCTTCTGTCCTTCTAACTAAATTAAAATCAAATTCATGCTCAACAGGTATATTCATGAAATCATCAATGTAATCAATTCCGATACTAGTTTTTCCAGGTCTTATTGAAATAATTACATCAATTAAAGTTTTATCAATTTCTAATTTGCAAATATCACGTATAACATCTTGTTTTAAAACTTTTCTCCACTCATCGTCATTAGTATAAATAGCGTAAGTGTCATTACCTTCAACTAATTTTAAATCATCAACGTCATCAATTGGGCGAGATAATTCACCACCTTTAATTTGCATAATAATTCTTTTGCCTTCTTGATTATAAGAATTTTCATAATCATAGAACTTACCTAAGAACATTGGAGAAAGACGGTTTTTAACAACAATATTTCCAGCTAAATCAGCAGAAACCAAAAGTTTGCCTTTATATTGAACACTTACAAGATTTCTACTTCTTGTATTTTTAAGATTTTTATAAAATCTTGCATCCATAAAAATCTCATCTTTTAATTGGCCTTGTGGTTTATAACTTAATTCTTTAAAATCCTCTGCGGAAAAAAGATAGTTGTCAATTTCACTATAAAGTTTAGAAATATAATCTTCTGCACGCTTTGATAACTTATTTCTTGCATAACGGTTAAAGCAAAATACAGCAACCAAAACCACAATCATGATACCTATTGAAACATAAGTCATAAATTGATAAGTACCGCTAAGTGTAATCATAAGAACTAATGCAGCAACTAAAACTAGCATTGTGCAAACAGTGATAATGGTACCAATTCTTCTTTGTTTTTTGCTTGCTTGAAAATATTCATTTCGAGCATTTTCAATGTTATTTTTAATAGTTTCTTGATCTGTACTTAAAGGAGTTGCTTTCAACTCCTCTTCTTTTTGAGAATTTGCCTCTATAGTAGCTTGAAGCTTATTAGTTGATTCTTCTTCAGCTTTTTGAGCTTCTTCTTGCTGCTTTAAGACTTCTTCCTTATCATACTTCTTTAATGGCATAAATAAACTCCTTTACATAGTTGCACATATTTTACTATAAAGAGCCAATTTACGATATTAAAATAATTTATTATTTTAATGAATCGTTAAGTTATTAACTTTTAAAAAACTATAAATTCTAAAAAACAATAAAAAATGACTCGATAAGGAGCCATTATTTAACTTTTAGCATTTTAACCATCAGTTCTTTCTCTTGTTCTAATTCAAGAAGAGCTTTTTCGAGTTTTTTGCGCTTTTTAATATCAGAATCCATTTTCAAAGTCTCAATATCATTATCACGCCCAATATAAATGCTTTTTACATTCTTATTTTCACGATATTTAAGGTAAACGTAAACATTTTCTTTGGCTTTGATTTTGACAAGACTTCCCTTTGGAAGTTCCTCAATCTCATCTTTGATTAACCCTATATTTTTCTCGGTCTTCTCAAGTTCTCTTAATAAAATATTCTTAATTTTCATAGTTTAATAAATCAATAAGATTGTACCATGTTTGACCTCGATTGTTGGAGAAAGATTTATATATTCATTGTCTATTCCAATTGGGTAATCATTAGTTAAGGTATAATTATCAAGCTCATACTTTAGATTCTTTTCACTTACCCCAGTGCATTTTTCAGATAGCGCAAAGAGAGATAAATACCCTTTCTTTTTCTTTTTTAAAGTAATCTTTTCATCTCTTAGCACAACATAAGTTTTACCTTTATGAATTAATTTCCCTGCAAAACCTAAATTTTTTACCTGAATTAATAATGAAATGTTAGCAAAAGAATGCTCCATTCTTTTTCCTAAGCTTCCTAAAAAAAGGAACTCTTTAAAGCCTCTTTTAATACCTTCTTTTAATGCAGACTGAGTGTCAGTATCATCTTTTATGGGATTTAAAGTTATTTTCTCAATATCATCTGGAACATCATTTAAAGAATCAAAATCGCCAATAAGAAGATTAACTCTAATGTTATATTTTTTTGCATGCTTGTAACCACTATCAGCACAAATTATAAAATCATCATCCAAAATCTTTAGATCATTTTTGTTTAATTCGCCGCCTGATATAATTACGCATCTACTCATAAATTAATTTTTATTATCTTCTCCAATCGTTCCAACTGTCTTAACAGGAAATAACTTATTAATCATAATAACAGGTTCTAACAAAAGAAGCATTCCTGCGATAGAACAACCGACAGCGCCTGGAACATAAGTAGATTGATAGATAAAGTTAGCTAAAAAATCATTAATTGGGTCATAACCATAGAGGATTGTTGCAGAAATCATATGACCTGCATAACGGATAACCATTACTGGGATAGCTGCTAATAAAACAAATATTGCGCTGTAAATAAATTGCATTTTCTTATATTTTTGAGGATCTTCTATATCTTTGTAAAATCTTATTGCAAAGTTAAAGAAAGTTCCTACCAAACCATATCCACTTAAGGCAACAAGATAATCAAATGGGAATGTTTGGAAACCATATCCATCAAGTAAGCAAGTCAAAAATCCAAAAATAAAACCACTAGCAATGAATCCTTTAAACGCGCCATATCTAATAGCGATTATAAAAAGAGGTAATGCACTAAAACTTATTGATCCACCATTTGCTTGAATTTGGATTTTTAAAAATTGATCTAAGACAACGGCTAAAGCAACTAAAATCGCTGTTTCACAAATTTCTTGGATTGTATATTTCTTGGCGCCAAAAATAAGTGAAAATACCACTAAAGCCATAATAAGATCAAATAAAGTAACAATAATACCAAATGTAGGTGAAATAACTGCGCTCACACCAGCATTTGCTAAGTCGATTACTCCAACTAAATAACCACCAAGCATATAAATAAAAATGTTAGCGATTATAAAAGTAAGAGAAACAGAACGAAGAATAAGCTTAATTTTTTTATCTTTAATAAAAACACCGACAATAACAAGTAATTCGCTTAAGATAAGAAAAACTAAACCAAAAATTAATAAAAACGATGTCCCGGTTAGAGTGTAAACTTGTCCACCAATAGTCAAGCTTCCTCCAGCCAAAGCTTCAACAAATGAAATAGATAATGCCGATCCATCGCTTAAAGTAATATCCGCGAATGGGCAAGCCATAGCGCATAAAACAGCAATGAAACTAAGTGAAAAAACTATTTCATTTAAATAAGTTTTTAGAAAGTTCACTAATTTATTCATACTTTCTCCCTTCAAATTAAAAACTCTACGCAAGCGTAGAGTATCTTTAAAAGAAAAAAATTCCTACGCTAGCATTACCTAGATCAGGTTAACGGTCAAGCAAGTATCATGCTTATCTCAGCCCATTCTTGAGCACCCACAAACATTATAAACAATTTTTCTAGAAGTAAAAGAAAAAATAATTTAAATTAAAAAGGCTAGATTTGCAAAGTTTTTATCAAAATTCACAGGTAAAGATTAATTTACTCCTTTATACAAAAAGATATTTTTTCCGTTGCTTTAAACAAAGTTTGATTTTTTTCTGGTTTTAAGTTTCTTATTTTTTGATAAATCATCTTTAAATCTAACTCATTATCTAAGACCACTGCTAGCCCATGTCCGCAAAGATATTTACTAACTTTTTTATCTTTTAACTTTTTTATACTATTAATATAGTCATTAAAATTACGTGAAGGATCTTCAAAAATATCAACAACACCTAAATAAACGGTGTCGCCAGTATAAAGGTATCCTTTATCTTTCTCGTAAAAGCATACAGAGTCTTTAGAGTGACCTGGAGTTTTAATTATTTCAAAACATCTATTCCCAAAAACAAAATTATCGCTTTCAAAAAATTTAAAATTGTTTATCTTTTTCACTTTGTAAGTATTTATATCAAAATTTGGAGGATAATTTGAATTACCACCATCATCTATCTCTTTTCGAACATCTTCGTCTTTTAAATAGTAATTTTTCAGTCTATCTGAGCAAGCATCTGATAGATACACTTCATGAATTATTTTTTCATCATAACCACCAAAATGATCATAATGAGCATGTGTTAAATATAATTTATTAATTGTTACATTAAAAAGTTTTTCTAAATCCAAAATAAAATTAGGGTAAATGCCTGATAAAGAATCAATTAAAATTGCTTCTCCTTTTTCGACTATAAGAAAACAATTTGCATCATAACTTATTTTAGATTCCTTAATAGCGTAAGTATTGTCATCAACTTTAATTACTTTAAAAAAGTTATTAAACCTATCTTTTATTTCATCCATATTATTTCTTTTTCGTTATTTGCCTTTAAAAATTCATTTGTCTTTAAAAAACAACCAGAGTTAAACCAACCGCCCTGATTAGCACTTAAAGGCGAAGGATGAGCTGTTTCGATAACTAAATGCAAAGAATTATTTAAAAGTTTATGATACTTTTTGGCGTTATTACCCCACAACAAAAAAACTATAGGTCTATTAGTATTATTGAGCTCATTCATAATGTCATTAAAAAATAAGTCATATTCTTTAATTTTGTGACTTAATGGTTTATGAGCAACAACCGTTAAATAAGGGTTTAATAAAAGCACACCTTGTTTTGCAAGATAAGTAAGGTCGCCACTTTTTGGCAATTCCCCACTAATATTAAATTCATTCATAATTTCTTTGAATATATTTTTTAAACTAGGCGGTAAAGCAATGCCTTCTTTAACGGAAAAAGCAAGACCCATAGCCTGCCCAGGATTAGGGTATGGATCTTGCCCTAAAATAACAACTTTAACGCTATTTAAAGGAGTTAACTTAAAAGCATTGAATAATAACTCCTTTGGAGGATAAATTGTTTTGCTTTTATATTCTTCGCTTAAAAATTCTATTAATCGATTGAAATAATCTTTCTTTTCGATTTTCGAAAACACATCATTCCAACCATTATTTTCAGCAAAAAACATTGCAAATCCCCACTTTTTATCTTTTTAATTTATTAGATTCAATTAAAGTATGAAAGACTTCATATAGTGATTTAAGTGCTAGCCAAGAAGTAATATTGTTTACATCTAAAGGTGGAGCTACTTCGACTATATCTAAACAAGTAACATTCAAATTGGCAATTAAGCCAGTTAAAATAGCTACAGTTTCAAAATTCGTTAAGCCAAATGCTTCTGGGGTGCCTGTTCCTGGAGCATATGCAGGATCATTTGCATCAATATCATAGCTAAAATAAACCTCGTATTTGCTATCGCGATATTTAGAAACTAATAATGTTAAAAGAGCTTCAACACCAAGTTTTTTAATATCAAAACTTTTAAAAACATCTAATTTTGGATGTTTCTTAAATGTCTCTATCTCTTGAGCTTCAAATCCTCTAATGCCTACCATTGTGATGTTTTCATCTTTATAACCATATTCTAATGCTCTAAATATTGGGCAAGCATGAGAGTATTTGCTACCATCATAAACATCACATATATCTGGATGTGCGTCCATATGAATGATTACAGGAGTCTTTCCTCTTCTAACGCAATCATCAAAAAAGGCTCTCTCGCTAGCAATAGCTATAGAATGGTCTCCGCCTAAAATAACATGGAATCCATCCTTTGACAAAAGTTTTTCCTCTATATTTTTCTTAAGATTTTCAAAATTATCGCCGTCAAAATCCCCTAAATCAGCTATTTTAACTTTTGTTAAGTTATTACCAAGCATATCGAGTGCTGGTAAATCATAGCTTAATTCACGCATGACTTTAGGAGCAAGACTTGCGCCTTTACCTACACTTGCATTTTTATCGTAAGGTACACCGCAAAGAAAAACATTGGCTTCTTCTTCGCTTTTTGCCATTAAATCTCTGAATTCATTCATTGTTAATTAGCCTTCTTAATATTTTCTTTAATATTTTTATTTGCTCCAGCTGAATATTTATCAAGTGTCATTTTATTTCTAATTTGGTGTTGTAGGTTACATGGTCCGCCAATACAGCCGCCTTCGCAAGCCATACCTTCAAGGAAATTGATGTCATTTTTAGGATTTTTGAAAGCAATTAAAGCTTTTTTAACATTTTCCATTCCATCAACTGCTTGACCTTTAACAGTAAATTCAACACCTTGTTCAGCAATTGCTTCATTTACTGCACTTGATAAACCACCACATTTAGCAAAACCTCTTCCAAAGAAGGATCCGCCATAGTTTCCGTAAGTATCTTCTGGGAGCTCAGCAATATTTATTTCTCTAGCATCAAAGAAAGCTTGTAATTCTTCAAAAGTTAAACATGAGTCGACATATGGTCTTACAGATTCATGTTTAATTTCACTCTTCTTTGCAGTGCATGGCCCAATAAAGATAACTTTTGCACCTGGGTTTTTGCTCTTAATATATTTAGAAACTGCATGCATTGGAGATGGTGAAGTTGAAATATATTGAGCAAGTTCAGGATAGAATTTTCTAATATATAAAGCAAAAGCTGGGCAACATGATGAGGTCAATTTTCCTCTTTCAATAAGTTCTTCACTTTCACTTAAAGCAACCATATCAGCTCCAAGAGCAGCCTCAGCAACATCATAGAAGCCTAATTTTTTAAGAGCAGCAATGATTTGACCGTTTTTGTATTCGATGAAATTACCACCAATTGAAGGTGCAACTACTGCAAAAACTTTATATTTTGTGTTATTTTCGCTATTTTTCAATATTTCAATAATTTCGCTAATATAACTAACATCAACTATTGCACCAAATGGGCAAGTGTAAACACAAGCTCCACAGTGAATACATTTAGCATCATTAATTTGAGCTGCGTTTGTTTCAGGATTTGGTGAGATAGCTTTTTGTTTACAAGCTCTTTCACAAGGTCTAGTTCTATTTTCAATAGCACTATAAGGACAAGCCTTAGCACACATGCCACAGTTTACACATTGGCTCTTATCAATATGAGCTCTTAAGTTCTCATCAAAAGAAATACATTTTTTTGGACAAGCCTCTGAACATCTATGAGCAATACATCCTCTACAAGCATCACTTACTGTAAAGCCACCAAGAGGACATTCGTCACAAGCAATTGGAATAACTTTAATTACATTTTCACCCATCTTTGAATTATGAAAAGTTGCAATCTTAATTCTTTCTTGGATAATTGCTCTTTCTTTATAAATGCAACAACGCATTGATGGTTTAGGTCCTGGAATTACTTCTTTTGGTATGTCATAGAAAGATTCTTTCAAATCCCCCTTGTCAAGATGCGCAATAATTTTTCTTAAAACGTTGTATCTTAATTCTTGAACTCGCGTATCAAACTTTGGCATATTTTCTAATTCTCCTTAATTTGTCTTAAAAGGCGCTTAAAGATTATTTCTATTAAGCGCCTTTTATTATATATAACCTTTTCTAATCCTTAAATCTTTGATTTTCCTTTAACGTAACCAGTATATGCTTGTTTCATAATTTCTTGCATATCTTTTACTAGAGGAATTCTTGGGTTACATGGTGTACATTGATCTTCAAAGGCTCTGTAAGATAATTCTTCTAAGCTATCCATCCATTCTTTTTCGTCAATGCCTTCTGCTTTGAAGTTCATCTTTTCGCCACATTCAACACCTAAGTCATAAATAGCATCAGCAAGAGCTCTGACTCCTTCTTCAGTTGTATTGAATTTGAGTCCTAACAATCTAGCGATATTTGCATATCTTTCATTAGCATCATAAACATTGTATTTTGGCCATGTACCGAGTTTTTGTGGAATTTGACCATTATACATGACTACAAATGGTAATAAGACTGCGTTAGTTCTTCCGTGTGGAACATGGAATAAGCCACCAATCTTGTGAGCCATTGAGTGGTTCATACCTAAGAATGCGTTTGCGAATGCCATACCAGCCATTGTGGAAGCATTGTGCATTTTTTCACGGGCTTCAAGATCGTTTTTACCGTTCTTAACACATCTTGGTAAGTATTTAAAGACCATTTGAGCTGCTTGAATTGCAAGAGCATCTGTATAGTCTGTAGCAAGCATACTGACATATGCTTCAAGAGCGTGAGTTAAAACGTCCATACCAGTATCAGCTGTGACTGAAGCTGGAAGATTTGTTGTAAATTCAGCATCAACAATAGCAATTGTAGGAGTTAATGAATAATCGGTTAAAGGATACTTTTTACCATTAGCTTTATCGGAGATAACAGCAAATGGAGTAACTTCACTACCAGTACCGGAAGTTGTTGGAATACAAATAAGTTTGCTCTTCTTTCCAAGTTCAGGATATTTGAAAGCTCTCTTTCTGATATCCATGAATTTTTGTTTTAAATCATCGAAGTTAACTTCTGGGTGTTCATAGAATAACCACATACCTTTAGCAGCATCCATTGCTGAACCACCACCTAAAGCAATGATTGTATCTGGTTCAAATGAACTCATAAGTTCGCAACCTTTTTTAACTGTTGTAATATCTGGATCTGGTTCAACATCTGTAAAGAGTTGAATTGTTACTTCGTTTCTTCTTAATTTAAGTTGATCAATAACTTTTTGTAAGAAGCCAAGTTGAACCATTGATTTATCAGTAACGATGAATACTTTATTAACGTTCTTAGCATCTTTAAGATATTGGATGCTGTTTCTTTCAATGTAAATCTTGCTAGGAACTTTGAACCATTGCATATTATTTCTCCTCTTTCCAATTCTCTTAATGTTAATTAAGTTAATAGCACTAACGTTACCACTAACACTGTTATGTCCATAAGAACCACAGCCAAGTGTCATAGATGGCAAATAGGAGTTATAAATGTTACCAATTCCACCGAAAGAGGTTGGTTGATTCCAGATGATTCTGCAAGCTTTCATTCTAATGCCGAAAGCATCAACTAATTTTTTATCAGATGTATGAATACAAGCTGAGTGGCCAAGACCATTAAATTCGACCATAGCTTCTGCTTTGTTAAATCCATCTTCTGTTGAATTTGATTTAATTAAAGCTAAAACTGGTGAAAGTTTTTCTCTAGACATTGGTTCTTCTGGTCCAACTTTTGAACATTCAACCATTAAGATTGGAGTTTCTTTAGGAACCTTAAATCCAGCTCTTTCAGCGATTTCCCAAGCTGGATGTCCAACAATTTGTGGGAAAACACCAGTAACAACACCATCTTTATTTGGTTGGAACATTAATTTTTCAAGCATTGCTTTTTCTTCTTTGTTACAAAGATAAGCGCCATACTTTTTAATATCTTTAACAAATTCGTTATAAATTTCTTTATCAATAATAGCAGCTTGTTCAGAAGCACAAACCATACCATTGTCAAAAGCTTTTGACATTAAAATATCGTTTGCAGCTTGAGCTACATTACATGTTTTTTCAACATATGCAGGAACGTTACCAGCACCAACACCTAATGCAGGTTTTCCACAGCTATAAGCAGCTTTAACCATTGAGTTACCACCGGTAGCAAGGATACATGCAACGCCTGGATGTTCCATTAAAGCGGTTGTAGCATCAAGTGATGGGTGTTCAATCCATTGAATACAATTTTTTGGAGCGCCTGCTTCAACAGCAGCTTTTTCAATAATTTTTGCAGTTTCAACACAGCAGTTTTGTGCATTTGGATGGAAACCGAAGATAATTGGGTTTCTTGTTTTAAGAGAAATTAAAGATTTGAAGATAACTGTACTTGTTGGATTGGTAACTGGAGTAACACCAGCAATAACACCAAGTGGATCAGCAACTTCAGTAATTCCAGTGACTGGATCATCGCTGATAATACCAACAGTTTTTAAATGTCTCATTGCATTGGTAATATATTCGCATGCAAATAAGTTTTTAGTACATTTGTCTTCAAAAACACCTCTTTTGGTTTCTTCAATTGCAAGACGAGCAAGATATTCGTGATGATCAAGAACTTTTGTTGAAACTTTAGCAACAATATAATCGACTTGCTCTTGATTAAGCTTTTCAAATTCGTCTAAGGCTTGAAGACCTTTTTTAACTAAGCCATCAACTTCTTTGACTGCTTCAGGATTTAAAACTTTATCCATTTTTTGACCTCTCCTTCTCATTTTTAAAATAAAGTTCATAGGATAAGACAGCTAGGGATGTAGCGAGATTAATGTTTGAAACAATAATGTCTCTTGGTACATTAATTTTAGTTGGAGCAAAATTCCAAATTGCTTTGATTTTTGCTTTTACTAGTGCATCCGTAACCACTTGGGCTGCATATCCAGGTACAGTTATAATACCGATATTAGCATCAAGTTCATTTAATTTTTCTTCGCTTAAAGCACTAATATCGTAAACTGGCTTTCCATTAACTTCTTTGCCTTCAAGTAAAGGATTATTATCGAATGCTGCGACAATTCTTAATCCGAAATCCTCAAATCCTTTATAATGCAAAAAAGCAGTACCTAAACTACCAACTCCGACTAAAACAGCGTTTGAAATACTATTAAAACCTAAAATTGTTTCAATATCAGAAATTAATTGTGATATTTTTCTTCCTTTGTTTGGTACGCCGCTTTCTGAGGAAATAGAAGCTATATCTTTTCTAACTAATTCATTGTTTAAATCTAAGCAATCGGCTAAAGTTTGTGAATTTACAGTCTTTAAGCCATTGCTTTCAAGATTTTTTAAAACCCAGAGATAATCTGGTAAACGATGTAATTGGTTTTTTGTAAGTTTCTCTTCTCTCATTCTCGTAAGTCGGTATTTTTTTACCGAAATAAATAATATCTAAATCCTGCTTTAATTAAAAGCAAAATTTAAACAAAAACGCTTATTAAAATAATGAAAGCGCTTACAAAAACACTATATAAAAATTAGATTAAGAAAACAATCTTATTTAATTAGCGCAATCTTTAAAATAATTTGCAAAACATCCAGTGATTAAGGCTAGAGTTGTTAGAATTGCTGTAGCATTTACACCGATAAATAAACCTAGATTTGTTACTAAAACTCCAGGCATAAAAATATGATAGAAGAAATAAATTATTTCAATTCCAAGTAAAATAAACGTTCCGATTAAAGTGTGTCGCATCGATCTTGCCGCGACAATATTTTTGATGCACCAACTAGTAACCCAAACAAATGCCACTAAATAAAGAATAAATAATGATGCATCAAAACTATTAACAATACTATTCACACCATTAAAAGCAGCTTCAAATTCGGCACTACGTGTAATAACGTCAAAAGCAAGAGCGCATATTAAGATGACAAAAAGAGCAATATTAATAATTGCTGCAACCAAAATAAGTAATCTTCCTAAAAAATTTCGCATAGTAAATAAAATGACTATTTAATTTTATTCATTCTATAACCTACGCCTATATCAGTTCTAATTAACTTTGAAGATTTATTATCACGGCTTGTTTTCTTTCTAATACCAGCCATAAAGACACGTAACCCGTTTTGATCTTGCCCGTCTTTTCCCCAGACATGATCGATTATATAGTCGTAAGTTAAAGTTTTTCCTAAATTGTACGCAAGTAAAACAATAATCTTATATTCAAAATTTGTGAAATGAACTTCCACTCCATTTATGTATATTGTTTTAGCATCATAATCGATAGTTAAATTTCCATTTATAAATAAATGTTTTTCTTCATTTATTAAGTATCTAAATTCTTTTCTAATTCTAGCTTCTAATTCAGCAAGATTAATTGGTTTAACCATATAATCATTTGCGCCAGCATCAAGAGCTAAAATTTTAGTTTCAATTAAATTTCTTGACGAAATCACTATGATAGGTAAGGTATTGTTAAAACTACGGATTGTTTGAATAAAATATATTCCATCGCGATCTGGTAAATTCAACTCAAGAAGAGCCATATCAACAACGTTTTTAATACAAAAGTCGATAGCTTCTTGAGCACTATCAACGGATGCGACTTTATAACCGTGTTCTTTTAAATCGTTCCTAATTCGAGTTTGCCAAACTCTATCAGGTTCAACAATTAAAATTACTTTTTCCTTATCCATAACGTAAATTATTATAACATATCTTAATGATAGTATAAGAAAATAAAATTTTCTGAAAGTTTTATGAAAATGAAAAAAATCTTGCTTTTATTTAGTTCTTTTTATTAAATTCAATAAACTTTATAATGTTATAGAGGAAAACCAAGTGAAAAAATATAACTTTAATGAATTCGAAAAATACACAAAAAAAGACAAAATTTATCTTATTTTTTATTTATCAATATTAGTTTTATCTTTAGCAATGCTAGGTTTAAATATTGCTGTTATATGTATTAACCAAAACGATTATGCTTCGATTGCTTTTATAGCAATTTTTTCAGTTGTCACACTTTTTCTTTTGTTTTTATTAGCTAAATATTTAATGATTCCTAAAGATGTATTGTCGATTAATTATGACGAAGAAACAATCACAATAAATAAAAGAATTGGAAAGCCAACCATAATCAAGCTAAAAGATATAAGTGAAATAAAAACTTTAGACAAAAAAATGTTTTTTAATGTTATTAATCTTGGAAGTTTATATTTCATCACAGCCGATAAAACATATCGAGCAAAATATCTTATTTCGCCAAAATATCTAGCAATAACTTTAAATATTTATGTAGCTACAGCAAAGGAAGAAAAAAATGGAACTAACTAAAGGAAAAATTTTAAACGAAAAAGGAATATTAAACGATCAAGGTTATTCTTTTGAGAACTTAAAACTTTATAACAAATCAAACGTTCCTTCTATTTATAAGTCAAGAGTTAAAGAATGGGATTATTACTCCTTTTCAAATGAGAAGATGGCATTTTTGCTTACCATAGCCAATAACACTTATATGTCTTATGTTAGTTGCTCTTTTGTCGACTATGAAAACAAAACGCACGTTACTAAAAGTTATTTAAGTTTAGGTGGAAGTAAAATTAAACTCCCTATCACACCACTTCATCAAGATATTGAAATAAAAGATTCTCGTTTCTATATTAGTGTTAAAAAAGACGACATTAATACCAAAATCATTGCAAAACTCAATAATTTTCTTAAATCCAAAGATTTAGTATTGAATCTTAAGGTTACTAACAAAAACCAAGGAAATGGCATTTATATGCTCCACCCTTTCAAAAACAAGCATCACTTCTATTACAACTTTAAAGAAAATTTGCTAATGGCTAAAGGAACTATCACTTTAGGAAAAACTAAAAACGAATTTGAGGGATGTGGAGTATATGATTGGGGAAGAGGCATCTGGCCTTATAAAACTGAATGGTTCTGGATTTCCCTTAACTCGCTTAAAGGTATTGGCTTTAATCTTGGATGTGGGTTTGGCTCATCTTTAGAAAGTGAAAATGTTGTTTATTACAACCATACAAAATATAAACTTGCTGATTTAATACTTGAAGCTCCAAAAAATAATAAAGGGAAAATAAACTATTTAGAAAACTGGCAACTCAAATCAAGTGACGGAAATATTGATTTAATTTTTACTCCAATTGTAAATCGACATGACGCTCTTAATTTTGGTCTATTTTCTACTACTCAAAATCAAGTTTTTGGTAAGTTTAGTGGAAAAATTAAAACAAAAGAAAAAGTGCTCGAATTTAACGATGAGTTAGGTTTTATTGAGCACTTTAAAAATCGTTGGTAGTTAATATTAAAATTCTTTATTTCTATAAGCGGCTCGAGCTAAGAAAAATCCGCCAACAAATACTCCAACCGCAATAGCTAAATAAATAAAAGTTATTAAGGAAGAAATCAAAACATTATCAAGACCAAACATTATATATAATCCAAAAACTGCTGACTCAAGAATAAAAGTTAAGATTGTGGCAACCGATGTCCAAATTCTTCCTTTTACACTGCCTAAAAAAGTACAAAGAACCAAAGAAACTATAATTGAAATTAAATATCCAGAAAAAACATTAATAAAGAAATATATGGAAAGTAATGGGGTTGCATAGTTATTTTGAAGAAAAGATAAGAAAATACAGGCCAAAAGAGTTAAAAATAGACCAGGAATAGCTACTACGCCTCCAAAAACCGTCTTTTCAAGCACAATTACATCTCTTTTAATTCCACTAGAGATAGCAAATTTATCAAAATTGCATCTTTCGTCTTGTTGGAAACTTAAAGCAATTCCACTACAAGAATAAATTGGGAAAATACAAAAATAGAAAAATGAACTAAATAAAGCACTTTGGAGAATTTCAAGATCATTTGGAGTCTCTTCAGGCATTCCTGTATTATATCCATTTCCACTTCCACCATTTTTAAAAGCGAAAATTTGGAAGACAAATAAAATACAAAATAACAAGCAAAGCAAACAATTAGAAATGAAATATGATTTAGTTTGCAATATGTCTTTTAAAAGCAATCCTTTAATCTTTTTCATAACGTTTTCCCTTTAATTAAGAATATTAAAATATCTTCTGTGGAGGCTTTTTCTACTCCTATTAATTTCGCGTTTTCTTCGTTGTTTTGTAATAAAACATCGTAATTCTCGCCTATTTTCTTAAATCTAATGATTTTAAATTTATCAAAAGAGTCAAATTCTTCTTCTGAAATTGAAAGTTTTAAAAACTCATTTTCAAGAATCTTTTTCTTTTCATTTAATATGATTTTACCTTCGTGAATAAAAATAAAGTCAGTACAAATTTTTTCCAAATCAGAAATTATATGAGAAGAAATTAAAATCGTATTATTCTCCTCTTCATTTATAAAGTCGGATAAAAGAGTACAAAATTCATCTCTTGCTATCGGATCTAAACCATTCATTGGCTCATCTAAAATTAAGATATTAGCATTATGACACAAAGAAATAATAATATTAAATTTTGCTTTCATACCTTTAGAAAGTTCATGAATTCTTTTATTCTCATCAATATTAAATTCCTTTAAGTATTTGAAAAATTTATTTTCATCCCACTTCTCGAAAGCATTCTTTAAAATTCTATTAATAAGTTGAATTTTTAAATTCGCAGGAAGACATATTTCATCAAGAGTAAACCCAATGCTTTCTCTTTCTTCGCTTGTTAATTCTTTATTTAATTTACCGTTAATATAAATATTTCCTTCATCAACCTTAATTAAATCAGCAATAGCTTTCATGGTTGTTGATTTTCCACTACCATTTTCGCCTACAAAGCCATAAATATGACCGCCTTCAAGGTTAAAAGAGATTTTATCTAAAGTAAAAGTTTTATATTTTTTTACTATGTTTTCAACTTTAATAAGTTCGCCCATATTAGTTATTTAAACCTTTAGCATTAAAGAAAGCCAAACAAGTTAAAGTTTTGGCGTCCTTTATTACGCCTTGTCTTACTAATTCATTTAATTCATCAAGTGTAAACTCTTCAACTTCTAATGCCTCATTTTCATCTAAATGTTGGTCACCTTTTTCGAGCTCGCTAGCAAAATAGCAATAAATAATTTCATTGGTATAAGCACAGCTTGGGTAAATTTCTCCAAGAAAAACAATCTTATTTGCACTATATCCAGTTTCCTCTTCGAGTTCACGAGTTGCCGTTTTTAAAGGGTCTTCATTAGGATCACATTTGCCAGCAGGAAATTCATAAATTACTTCGTCATATGGATAACGATATTGCTTCTCTAAAATAAATTTACCGTTAGGAAGTAAAGCCATAATACAACTAGCTTTGCAATGGCTTACATATTCTCTATATGATTCATGTCCATTTGGGCACAAAACTTTATCTTTATAAACATCAATAATCTTCCCTTTATAAATCAATTCAGAAGATAACTTTTTTTCTGTTAAATTCATAATTTCCACCTTCACAAAAAATATTCTATCATATATAAGAAAATAAATATTAAACTTATGGTTAACATTATTGATTATCTTAAAAAATATGGGAATGTTTCGTTTAAAGACGAAAAGTTTAACGAACTTGATGCTGCAATTTTTGCTCGTCTCAGTTACATTGATTTTTCTGATTTTATTAAAGCTAGGAAATATTTTTCTAAAAAAACCTTAACAAAGGTTGCTGCAAACATTCTTGCTCTTCAAGACAGTTCGCTCTTTAGATTAAAAGAAGACAATATTTTGTTACAAGAAGTAGCAAATTCCACCCGTTATGAAAACATTTACGTTTTTGCTTATGTAAAAGAAACTAATCAAGCCAAAGTTAAGCAGTTTTCAGCCATTAGTTTTTTAAATAAAGATAAATCAAATAATTTTTTAATTATCTCTTTTAGAGGTACTGATGGCACCTATACAGGATGGAAAGAAGACTTTGAAATGTGCTATAAGCCTTTTATACCATCCCAAAAAGAAAGCGAAAAATACGTTAAAAAACTCACAAGATTTTCTTTGAATAAGAAAATAATTTTAGTTGGGCACTCAAAGGGTGGAAATTTAGCTGTTTACTCATCGATATTTTTAAACCCTAAAAAAGTTCAAAGCGTATATACATTTGATTCTCCTGGTTTTAATAAGTCTTTTTTAAATGAAGAAGGTTTTAAACATATAAAAGACAAGATTATCGCTTTTGCACCACAAACCTCTATAATTGGACGTCTATTATATCAGGATTATAAAATAACAATTGTTGATTCTGAAAAAGCATTATTCAATCAACATAACCTTTACAATTGGAATATTGAGGAAGTTCAGTTTAAAAAGTTAGATAAATTCACTTACCTTTCAAATAAGATTGATGACGTCGTCAAACATAATTTAGAAAAACTTAGCTACGATGAAAAAGTTGAGTTTGTCGAATCACTTTTTGGAATAATCAAGGAAATGAGCAAAGATGATGTAATACAATTTGAAGACAACCTATGGAGCTTCTTCTTGCGTTTCAATAAAATTTTAAAAACCAAAAGCGAAGAGACTAAAAAATTAATTTATTCAATTTTTAAAAAAGACAAAAACAGCGAGCCTATAAAAAGGATAGAGCCACTTAAAAATAAAGATTCTAAGATAAAAGAATTTTTCAATCGCTTTAAAAAAGAAAAAAGAGATATTCCGGATATTATTGAAAATGAAATAGATAATTAATTATTTCTCCTAGAAAAATTGACTATAATATTTCAGGTATGAAAAACGTTTTATTAAATTATTTAAAACAACTGGTTATACTAATTTTAATTGGTACATTATCGGGATTACTAGTTGGATTATATCAATTAGGAATACAAAATATAGTCAGAATATCAACCTTTATGTACTCATCAAAGGAGCCTTTTATAATTGTTATTTTGATATTTTTGGTTAGTTTTTGCGCTGTTTTTAATAATTTTATTATATTAAAAGATAAAAATATTGATGGTTCAGGCATTCCATCCATGAAGTTAGCAAGGCGTAAAAAATTGCCTATTTCTTATTTAAAAGATATCCCATATCAAATATTAAACTCTTACGCTTCCACATTTACTGGTTTTACTCTAGGAAGCGAAGGTCCTTCAGTCGTTTTAGCAAGTAAGATCAGTTATGGCGTTAATAAAATATTTACAAACAAAAACGAAACTTATGATGAATTAGCTGAAGGAGTCGGATTTGGTTCTGCCTTTCTATCGCCATTAGCTGGTTTTTGTTATTCCGTCGAAGAATCTTTAGAAAGTAAACTAACACTTAACAAAATAATTAGTGCTCTAATTATGATAATTAGTGCCTACTTTATTACTACGCTCATTAACCAAAATCATCTTCTAAATTTAGTTTCGTTTAGTCAAATTAGATTAAATGATTGCTATATTTTCCCTTTTCTTTTGATAATTAATCTTGTTGTTTCTGTCTTTTTTATTAAATTAATGCTATTTTTGCGAGCCTTTTTCATAAAACACAATGATAACAAATTAGTTAAATTTCGATCTTTGCCCTTATTCTTACTAACTTTTATATTAAATCTATTTCTCTTATCTTTTATGCAATCAGGAGGGAAGTTAATCGGAAACGTTAATAACTACACCTCTCTTGTCCTGCTTTTTTCTATTTTACTTCTTCGCTTTATGCTAACTGCTATTTCAGGAAGTGGTGATGTTACAGGTGGATTAGTTATACCTATTATGGCATTAGGCGCGATAAATGGACAAATCGTATCCGTTATTTCTACTTCACTATTTGGATTGGAACCTAGCTTATACCCATTAATAAACTTAATATCAGCCTTGATGCTATTTTCTTTTACAATACAAACGCCATTTACATCAATTGCCTTATTATTTTCAACGATTATTTATACTACAAATAGTTTCTATGATAGTTTATCAGCCTTGCCTTTATTTACGCTTACACTTCTTCTTGGCTATTTAATAATGACTAGATTGTTTAAAATCAAATCTTTATATGAAGGCATGATAGATGTTACGAATAAATATAATAAAAGCGAGAACCACTAGGTCCCCGCTTGATTTTATGGATTTGGTATAAATCCAATCAATAATTATCCAGCAGAATAATTATTAGTAATTTTAAAGTTTATTTTTTTAAAGACTTAAGCATTAATTCATTTAAATTCTTAATGAAAGTCGCTTTATCTTCGATCTCAAAGCCTTCAAGAATCATTGCTTCATCATACAAGACACTTGAATATTTTTGAATTAATTCCTTATCGCCTTTATATTCACTTATAGCCTTAAATAATTCATGATTTGGATTTACTTCTAACACCTTACTTGCTTTGGCTTTTTCATCGCCTGGAACTTGATTAATAGTCTGCTCCATATTTAAAGAAAGTCCGTTTTGCGTTGAAATACAAACTGGTGAATCAACAAGTTTAGTAGACAAACTTACTTTATCAACTTTATCGCCAAGTGATTCTTTAATATTGTCTAAAAGCTCTTTGTTTTCAGCTTCTAAAACTTCAAGTTTGCTTTTCTCATCATCAGTCAAAGCATCTTTATCATGAGAAGTTATATTTTTAAATTCAACTTTCTCATATTCATTCATCATAGTAAAAGCAAATTCATCAATATCTTTTGTTAAAAATAAAACATCAATACCATCTTTTTTAAACTTCTCAATTTCAGGAAGTAAGTTAATTGATTCAACGCTTTTACCGCTAGCAAAGTAAATATACTTTTGACCTTCTTTCATGTTCTCTTTATAAGTTTTAAGGTCAATTTCTTTTTCATTATTTAAAGACTTAAATACAAGCAAATCAGCGAGTAAATTTTTCTTAAATCCGTAACTAGAATAAATGCCATACATTAAATGATCGCCATATAATTTATAGAATTTAAGATATTTATCATAGTCGCTATTTTTTAAGTCTTTTAAATTCGAAATAACTTTATTTTCAATTGTTTCACTAATCTTTTTAAGACGTGGGTCTTCTTGAAGCATCTCACGAGAAATATTTAAAGTTAAATCATTTGTATCAACCAAGCCTTTTATGAACTTAAGATAATCTGGAACAAGTTCTTTAGCTTTTTCTTTAATAAAAATGCCTTTGATATAAAGCTTTAAGCCTTTCTCATAATTTTGAGAGTATAAATCATATGGAATATGTGAAGGTATAAAGATTAAAGAGTTAAAACTTACAAGGCCTTCAACATTTAAATTAATTGATAAAAGAGGATCATCAAAGTCTGCGAAATTAGCTTTGTAAAAGGCATTTAAATCCTCATCCTTTACTTCACTTTTATTCTTTTTCCATAAAGGAATCATCGAGTTTAAAGTTTTAATGACAGTCTTTTCTTCTCCATCTGTAAAATCCTTGTCATCCTTACTAACTTTTTCGACAACTTTCATCTTGATTGGATATCTTACGAAATCACTATATCTTTTAACAAGCGATTCAATTTCATAATTTTCTAAATATTTATCGTAATTTTCTTCCTCTTCATTTTTTCTTAAATGAAGAACAATTTTTGTTCCGCTATCACTTATATTCTCTTCATCAATTGTATAATTTGTTTCGCCGTTACTTGTGAAAACATAGCCACTATTTTCATTAACAGATTTGGTATGTACTTCTATATTATCAGCAACCATAAAAGCACTATAAAAACCAACACCAAATTGTCCAATAATATCAAGTTCGTTCTTTTCTTTGGCTTCTTTAATCTTATTTAAAAAGTCTTTGCTTCCGCTATGAGCAATAGTACCAAGATTTTCAATAAGTTCTTCTTTGCTCATACCTATACCATTATCAGTAATTGTTAACGTACGATTAGCTTTATCAACATCAATCCAGATTTCATAATTTTTACCAGGTATTTTGCCATCACTAGTTAACTCTAAATATTTATATTTATCAATTGCATCACTAGCATTAGAAATTAGCTCTCTTAAAAATATTTCTTTATTTGAATAAATAGAATTAATCATTAATTGAAGTAATTCTTTGCTCTCAGCTTGAAATTCTCTTGTTTCTGCCATGTTTATCTCCTTTTAACATAAAAATTGATAGGTTTTTAAGCCTATCAATTCAAGATTCTTCTCCTTTATTTGATTTCAATTTTTGCAGGCTCTTCAGTTTTCTTAACTTCGCCAATTACTGGAAGTGTAATGGTTAAAACTCCATCGTTATAGCTTGCATTGATATCTTTTTCTTTATATGAATCACCAACATAGAATGATCTAGACATAGAACCATAATATCTTTCTTTTCTTAAAAATTTTCCATGTCTATTTTTCTCATCATTTTCTGTTTTTACAGTATGATCAACTTCAAGATAACCGTCTTTAAGCTTTAAACTAATATCTTCTTTTTTGGCGCCAGGAATATCTACCTTAATTACATAGTTATTATCGACTTCTTGAATATCAGTCTTCATAACATTATTCTCGAATCTATGGTAGGCTTTTGGTACTGCAAAAAAGTCATCAAAATCATCAAAGAATGGATCTCCCAAAAAACTTAATTCATAATTTTTTCTACTCATAATAAGTACCTCCTAGCACTCTTCTTATCTAAGTGCTAACTATATTATAGTTTAGAAATTAGCACTGTCAATAGGCAACTGCTAATTTTTTTTCGAAATTTTTAAGATGCTAAAAATTAAACTTTTAATAATTTTTATTAAAGAATTAAAGAGTCTTTCATAAAAATCACCACTATTTTAATTACTTTTATAAATAGCGAATTTATGATACATTATAACTACACGAAAATTTGAGGTACAATAATGAGTTTTAAATTAACAATCAATGGGTCAACCCATCTCTTTGATAAAAAAGTTGAATTACTAAGTTTAACTAACGGCGATAAAGATATAATTTGCGCAACTGTTAACGGGCGTGTGAGAGAGTTAAACTACGACGTTTACTATGACGCCGATATTCGTTTTTTGAAAGTAAATGATCATGATGCAATGGGAATATATGAACGCGGAATCCGTTTTATTTTTGCAATGGCAACACATAATTTATATCCTGGATTAAGATTTAGACTAACCTATAGCGTTTCACGTACAATTTATGCTCAAATTGATTCAAAAGACTCAACTAAATTTTTAACTGAAGATATGGTCAACAATATCGAAAAAGAAATGCATCGAATTGTTGATGCTGATTGTCAATTTAAAAGATTAATTAAATCTAACGAGGAAGCAGAAGAAATTTATAAAAAATTTGGTCTTTACGATAAACTAGAAATTCTACCATATAGAAAAGAAAAAACCGTTCACTTCTACGACTGTAATGGCTATTACAACTATATGTATGGAAAAATGGTTCCAAGTACTGGATATTTAAGGAAATTTAATTTAATTTTCTATACACCTGGTCTTGTTATTCAATATCCTAGAAGCGAAGTTGCAGGCGAAATTCCAGAATTTAAAGATGAACCTGTTTTTTCCGATTCTTTAATACGAGCTCAAGAATGGTCAAATCTTGTTGATCTTTCAACGGTTTCACATATTAATAAAAGAATTAAAGAAAACGAACTTAGTGCAGTTGAATTAATAAATCTTTGCGAAGATCGCCACTATCGTATGCTTTGTGAATTAGGCCAACAAATTGAAAATAATATCAAAAAAATTCGACTTATATGTATTGCTGGTCCTTCAAGCAGCGGAAAAACTACTTTTGCTGACCGTTTAACAGTCGAATTAAAATCTCGTGGTATAAATCCTGTCCGTATTTCAATGGATGATTATTATAAAAGAAGAGAAGACGTTCCAAAAGATGAAGACGGAAATTACGATTTTGAATGCACTGAGGCATTAGATATTAAACTTTTTAACCAAAATCTAGTCGCCTTATTAAACGGACTTGAAGTTAACCTTCCTTCATTTGATTTTAAAACTAATGATAGAATTTTTAATCGTAAATTAAAAATAGGTCCAAACGACCCAATAATTATTGAAGGAATACACGCTCTAAACGAGCAAGTTACTTCTTCAATTCCAAAGTATTTAAAATTCAAAATTTATATTTCGCCTCAAGCCCAAATCAACCTTGATAACGAAAATCCTCTTTCATTAACTGATATTCGTCTTTTAAGAAGAATTGTACGTGATAATGAATATCGTGGTAGCGATGCTGAAGAAACAATCTCAATGTGGCCAATTGTTAGAAAAGGCGAATTCAAACGGATTTATCATACACAAGAAGATGCAAATTATGTTTTCGACTCGTTCTTAAATTATGAACTTTGTGTTCTTAAAAAGCATGCTCTTCCACTTTTACAAGCCATAGATAAAGAAGGTGAATATGGCCCTGATGCTGAAAGATTAATTAATCTATTAAAATATTTTAAAGATATCGACGAAAAGCGGATACCTTCTAACTCATTATTAAAAGAATTTATTGGTGGTTCTTGTTATCGAGACGCTAAATAAGCCTTAAGACTTATCAGTTTTTGCTTTATTTCTAATTAAGAAATTCTTTTGTAAGACAGCATAAATTTCGTGAAGTTCTTTTAAATAAACTGACTTCATGTTTTCGTATTGCTTAACTACTTCAGGTGAATTAATTGTTTTATAATAAGCTTCAAAAATTACTTCTAAGCGGAAAAAAGATTCATAAAGATTTAATAGTGTAATCTCAAAATAATAAGACCTTCTTGAAAAAAGTAATAAAGGCGAAGAATGAGCAATCTCACTTGCCATTTCATATACCTTTGAGTAATTAGAAAGTCCTGCAATTCGCTCTACTCCATCTCTAAAATTGAGTTTTAATAGTGTTTCGCCATCTTTAAATTCTTTTGAACTATATAAATATCCATACTCGATAAATTTTTTCATGTCTTTGCTTTTTAAGCCATGTTCTTTCATTTCGCTTTTAATTTGCTCGAATATTTTATCTACTTCTTCTTTATTATTGATTTGATTTCGATAAGCTAAAGCATATCTGATATGTTTAAAGTAACTATCAAACATTTCTGAACCGTTTTTAACAAGACAAATCATTATACATTCATTTTCATGTAGGGTTCTCCAAGTTGAAAATGCTTCAGTTTCAAATCCATCAGTAAGCAATGTCAAAATACATTTACCCATCTTAAGAGCTTTTATGAGCATATCACGTATTAAAGATGCATTACGGTCATTAACTTTACTGCTCTCTAAAGTTCTTAAAGAAAAATTAAAATAAAGATCTAGCGTTGAAATTGGAGGATTAAATTTATTTAAAAACGCTTCAGATTTAAAGTTTAATTTCTCGTTTGTTAAGAATTTATCAGCACACAACGATCCGATAACTTGAATATCGTCATCACTTTTTTGAATTTTAGAGCGATCTTTTATGCCATGTGTAAAAAGATAAAATTTATATTCGTTAATGATATATAAAATTACAACATAATGATTTACATAAACATTAAAGCGATCATTGCCTTGAGTTAAAACATCACTAATTGTTTCAATCACGAGTTCATAAAGTTCATAAAGGTTATCAAAATCGGCTTCATCAGCTAATTTCCTATCCTTCAAAAAATAAACAAACGTTTCTTTATTAAGCATGGATTTCTTCATGCCTTGATTATATACAATCTTTTATATTATTGCCTTAAAAATCGTATTTTTCGGCTTTTTAAGCTTTATATTCATCAGGAAAAAATAGTTTATTTTGTGCAATACTTTTATAAATTACTAAAGGTTTTCTTTTAAAATAGAAACATATTTTTTCTATTGGAGTATTATCCGAAACCAGCTCAGAAAGCTTACTAATTTCATTATGTGTTAATTTATTACCTTTAAATTTAAACGCAGATGCAAAACGATAATAATGAAGAATGTCCTTATAAATAGCCACTCTAGCAGATTTAGAAAATAACAAAGTATAATATTTAACTCCATACTTACTTTCAACATAAGCTTCTTCAATTTCGATTCCACTCATCGTAGCTAAACTACCAACAGATAATCTTTTTTTACCATATTTATTTAAAGTAATTACTTTTAAACTTGATAAATATAGCAGAAAAGTATCACGGTCTACTTCAGGAAAGTTACAAACTAACAATATCGAATTTAGTTCCAAATACATTTGTTGAAAGGATAAACTGCCATCTTGAACGAAATCCCTTATTTTTTCGTCAATGAAAATGGGCTCAATAAAATACATACACTCAAGTCCCCTTGTTAAACAAAATTTAACAAGACAATTATCGATATTGAAGCTTGATTGCTTGTTAAAACTAAATTAAATCTAGCATGAAATGACACATTTAGCAATCATGACTTTAAAGCGACATTTGCTATTTTCCCTTATTAATCATACTTTTTTAAATAAAAAGCAAGCAAAGCCAAAAGGAAATTCAAAAATTAAACAAGCACAAATATTTGCTAATTTTTTTCGTTAATTTAAGGAAACATTTCTCAAATTATAAGAATTTAAAACTATAAATGAGATAAAAAAGAAAAAACCGCTAGTATAGCGGCGACAAAAAAAGCCCGGCAACGTGTTATTCTTGCATTTCTGCTACCTTCACCACTGC
>CAJJXG010000003.1 GCA_905197045.1 uncultured Caryophanales bacterium | reverse complement strand
AGAGTATCTTTCCATAAATATAACTCAAAAAGCAACCCTTTGGTTTAAGACCGTTAGTCAAATATTAAGATAACATTAAGATTTATTTTAATTAAATTTTATTTTCTTTTAGAGCCGATACACTATGTTTCATAAATTGGTGGGGGAGGAATTTGAACCAATTTATTTTTTATTTTAGGAGGTATTTTTATGAAAAGAAGAAAACTATTTGCCCTTTGTGCTTCTTGCCTTATTGGAACAAGTGGATTAGTTTTAGGCGGTTTAACTTCTTGCGGTTCCTCAATGACTGTTGAATCAATGTCAATAAGTGGAGGAAATATTACTCTTGCTCCTGGAGAGACTACCAACTTGAGTCTTTTGAACCAAGATGGCACCGTTGTTACAGATTCAGTTACATGGTCCTCAAATTTATCTGCAGTAGCTCGTGTTGATGCAAGTAGTGGTGTTGTAACTGCTGTGACTGATGGAACCGCTGTAATTACAGCAACTTATGGAGAACTTTCAACCACAACAACTATTACCGTTGAAACTCCTGTTGATATGACTAAAGCAGCTTCAGGTTTAAGAAGTTTAAAAAGAGAAGATTATGCTACAAATGCTGAAAGTGGTCAAATCAATAATGAACTCTTAGGTATTCAAGAAAAATATATTATGGAAGAATTCTTAACAGGTATTCCTCTTGTTGCTGATTCTTCTTATCAAATGTTTAATCCTCGTGTTGTCCTTCCTGTTTCCGAATATCAAGATTTAATGGGTTTTGGTACCCCAACATATATTCAAATTAATGGAACTTTAAGTGGATTAGATTCTCAAACTTATGGTCAATTCTACCATGTTGGAACAAGCGAAGATCCTCAACAAATCTTCTCAGCAGCAGCTGATAATTCAAGCGTAAGCAACTTATCGAGTTATATAACTCTTCCATTATGGAATTATAAGTTTAATGATGCTAAAAATGGTGGAGAATTATATGCTGTCACAGCAAAAGAGAATCTTCCTCGATTAATGGATGATGGAGATGGTGATGGCAGTGGAAACACCTTTAGAATCTATGTTAGAACCGAAAAAGATGGTTTATATTACACTTACGCTGGAAGTAGAAGTAATTTAACTGGTTTTAGCGTAACTGGTAATCCATTATATGGAAAATCTGTTTATACTAGAGGAGTTAAAGCTGAAGATTATTTAACTGTCTTAAAACTTGCTCTTACTCAAAAGAATGGTTTATATAGAGGTGGTGAAATGGTCGGAGACGACTATACACAAGCCTTAAAAGGTGCTCAATCTTATTATAATGCTACAGCAAGTTGCGAAGGCGTATATGATAAAAACTTATGGAGCCAAGTTGGAGCTCAAGTAGGAAGCGATGAAAATGGTGATTATATTGAATTTACTACCGTAAAATCATTTACTCCTGAAACATTTAGAGATTCATTCCAAGGATTAGATTATTATTCGCCTCTTCCAATTGATGCAGTTGAACAAATTGGTGTATCGAACTATGGTAAATTTAGTTCTGATAGAAGCACTTCCCCAGTTGATAATACTGTTTCTGCTGGTCCATATACATTAATTAACTGGGAAACTGATTCACAAATTTCTTTTGCTAAAAACTCTGTGTATCAAAAACTTCCTGCAGAAGAAGAAATGTTTAGAATTGATGGTGTTAACTACAAAGTTTATACTGGCGCTAGAAGTGATCCAGAATTATTATTTAATGAATTCTTAACAAACAAACTTGATGTTGTTACAATTCCTGCAACTCAACTTAAAAATTATCAATCTGATAGTAGAACTAAATCTATTCCAGATGAAGGTACCTGGAAACTTAATGTTAATGCTTGTACAGAAGAAACCTGGGAAGAATTATTTGGTGTAAATGGTACAGTTACAGCTCATGATGTTAACAATTACTGGGATGTTAAACCAATTATGTCCAATAAGAATTTCTTAACTGGATTATTCTTTGGTACTAATAGAGAAGCAATTGCAGAAGCGACTGGTTATACTCCAACATTGAATTATTTCTCATCAGTTTATATGGGCTATACATATAATAGTGATGGTACAAGAATTAGATGGAATGATACTCCAGAGCATCAAGCTAATTTAGCTGATTGGTATCCAGAGACTTATGGTTACAATGAAGCAGCTGCTCAAATTTACTTTGAAAGAGCACTTCAAGAAGAAATCGCTAAAGGTAACTATCAAAGAAACAGTGATCCAAATAACAAAACAAAGATTACTTTAACTGCTATTTGGATGAGTCAAAATAACATTACTCAATATGGAAGTCCATTTGAAGCTTCAGTAGAAGCAATTGCAAATAAAGCCTGGGAAAAATATAACTTCCAATTAGATATTGTCAATCAAGTAGCTGGTACTTCAAGCGACGATTGCTATAACGCCTTAAAAGCTGGTGAATTCGATCTTGGTATGGGAGCAATCACTGGTTATGCATTAGACCCTCTTGGACTTACCCAAATCTTCTGTAGCGATAATAGAAGTGGCTTCACTCTTAACTGGGGACCAGATACTTCTGTTGTTGATAGTAGACTTGAGTGGAACGATGAATACTATTCATTCAATGGTTTCTACACTGCTTGCTATGGTGGTGGTATCTATAAAGAAGGTAACGTTGTTGAAGCAGTTACTTTAGAAGATAGCGATCCAGTTGTATCTAGCGATAGAATGGTTTATACATTCACATTAAGAGCAGTTGAGGGCGCTGGAATTCAAACTATCAAAATTAAGCAACTTGAAATTTTCGACCCATCAACATATGATTCATTTGTTTTAGTCGATACAGGACTTGCTGAAGGCCTTGCTCCAACTGTTACAGCCGAAGTATTAAGTTCATATAAGACAAGTAGTGGTGCAGCTGGTATTTACATCGAATATGATGTTGTTACTAATGAAGGCACACTTGCTGGTCAATACTTCCAATTCACTGTTAAAGGATTTAGTAAATAAGCTAAATTTCTAAAAGAGTGGCAATTTGCAAAAGAAAGTGCTTAAAAAGGCACTTTCTTTTGGTTATAATAGCCTTACAAATAATGAGGAAAGACGTATGAAAAGTTATTTTATTAAGAGAATTCTGCTGATATTTGTAACTGCATTTATCATTCTTTCGCTCACTTTTATTCTTATGAAACTTCTTCCAGACACTACACCTAGTGGATTTCCATCCCAAGTGCAAGCCTATTACATCGATCAAGTTCATATGGGGTATGCGAAAGATTTAACAGAGATTACTCCTTCACTTGGAGACCCGATTTATACTTATACAGACAATTTAAGTATAACTCATTATATTTATAAGACTCCTGTTATGGAGCAATATTGGAACTTTCTTGTTAACGTTTTCACTCAGTGGAACTGGGGCACTTCAACTAGATTAAGTGTCAACTCTAGCGCAATAGCAATTATTGCAGAAAGATTACCGGTTACAATGAGTTTGAACGTTATTTCAATTGTAGTAGCAGTACCTTTAGGTTTCCTTTTTGGTATTATTGCTGCATTAAAAAAGAACAAACTTACAGACCATGTAATTTCAACTCTTGTTATGGTTTTAATTTCCATTCCAAGCTTTATTTTAATTACATTATTACTTTTAATTTTTGCTTATGGAACAGGTTGGCTTCCTTCTCAATGGCCAACAGCTAACGCTGATGCTGCAACTTTTGCTAAAGCCTACATTATTCCAGTTTGTGCTTTATCTTTTGGAACAATTGCTGGATTTACTCGCTATATGAGAGCTGAGCTTTGCGAAGTTATGTCTAGCGATTTCTTACTTCTTGCAAGAACTAAAGGCTTAACTAAAACTCAATGTGTTGTGCGTCATGCATTAAGAAATTCAATGGTTCCATTAGTTCCAATGATTATTGGACAATTTATTGGTATTTTATCTGGCTCGATGATTCTTGAAAATCTTTATGGAATTCCAGGAATCGGGCGATTATTTACTGATGCTTTAACAGGTAGAGATTATAACGTTTTAATGGTAGATATGGCCATATTTACCCTTATTGGCCTTGGAGCAAACTTACTTGTAGATTTATCTTATGGCATTGTTGATCCAAGAATTAGAATGGGAGCAAAGAAATAGTATGGAAGAAAAAGAAATTTTTGAATATCTCGATACCAACAATATCGATCATAAAATTGAAATTGCTCCTGAAGATTTAAAAGTTATTAAATTAGATAGTTCAATTCACGATACTAAGTTTAAAACTAAGCCAACAACATATTTAAAAGACGCATTTAAAAGATTTTTGAAGAATAAATCCTCTGTTGTTGGAGCAATTATTCTTGGCATTCTTGTTTTAGGAGCAATTGTTTTACCTTTTGCTTTACCAGGAGATATCGATTCAACTCATCTTGATGAATTATATCTAGAGCCAAAGCTTTTTCCAGCTGGAACTGGATTTTGGGATGGCACAAGACGCTTTGATGGTTTTACAGTAGCTTATGATACAGTTAACGAAGTGCCAGGTGGATATAAGAAAAACGCTGTAATTGAAGGAAGTGTAGAAACAAAAGAAACATTAATAAATACTACAAATAATTATGCTTATGGAGGATATGTTTCTTTTACAAATACTCAAGTAGAAGGGGATGCAACTAGTTTATATTCTTATCCGACAACATTAGATATTTCTTCAACTGATGACATTACAATGAATGTTGTATTAGCTGATACTCCAAGTGAATCAACCTTTGAACTTGGCGAATATCAAATTGTACTTACTTATGGTCAAAATCAAGAAAATAGTCTAGTTTTGAAGGATTATTCAAAGGAATATGGCGATATTTCAATTAATGTTAGTGAAGCTTTAAGAAACAACAATTTCACAGGAAATGAGTTAACAAATGCTTCATTTAGATTCAATCTTGAAAGAAGTGCTTCTTATCAAAGTCAGCTTTTAATTAAATCTGTTACTTTTGAAACAAGTAATGGAACTTTAAAAGAAACCTTAAATTATCTTGGTTTTGATGATGCTAATGCAATGGTTAGAATTGCTAGAAGTACTGAAGGGAAAGACAATACAAATTATTGGAATTGCACTGGAACAAAAGGAGTTTACGCTTCAACTCTTTTCATGTGTAATTTTACTTATGATACTTATGAAGCAGCCTTTGGTATAACAACTCTTACCCTTAGTTCTCTTGATATAGATCAATATATTAGTAATGGTTGGGTGAGTTATGATTACACACAAGGACCTGATTCTCTTCAAATTTTAAACGTCGAAAAATCTCCAATTACTAAAGTTCTCAGTCAAACCTATGATAAAAAATTAATGGTTTATACACTTAGTTGCGAAGGTTATAAATACCGTCAATTAGGTTATGATTCAATGCCAATTTATATTTTAGGCACTGATAATGAAGGAAAAGATTTAATGAAACAAATCTTTTCTGGATTAAGAACTAGCTTACTTCTTGGAATTTGTACCGCTGCAATTTGTATTACATTCGGTGTTATATGGGGTTCAATAAGTGGTTATTTTGGTGGCAACGTCGACATTATTATGGAAAGATTTACGGATATTCTTTCTGGCGTTCCACGGATTGTTATTATGACTTTATGTATTCTCCACTTTGGAAACAATTTTGCTACATTTATTCTTGCACTTTGTTTAACTGGGTGGATTGGTACAAGTAGCGTTACAAGAAGTCAATTTTATCGTTTTAAAGGGAGAGAATATGTTCTTGCTGCAAGAACACTTGGTGCTAAAGATTTCAGACTTATCTTTAAACACATTTTGCCTAATTCAATCGGAACACTTGTTACAAATTCTGTTTTAATTATTCCAAGTGTTATTTTCTCAGAAGCAACAATCTCTTACCTTAATTTAGGTTTACAAGGTTTACCATCACTTGGTGTTATTTTAAGTGATAATCAAATTTATATTAGCAGTTACCCATATTTAATTATTTGGCCAGCTGTAGTTATTTCTCTTATTATGATTTCATTTAACTTATTCGGTAATGGTTTACGTGATGCCTTTAACCCATCATTAAAAGGAGCAGAGTAAGATGGAAAGTAAAGAAAAAGTTTTAAGTGTTAAAAATTTAAAAATCAGCTTTAAATCTGATTCCGGAATGGTACATGCGGTTAGAGGCGTCTCCTTTGACCTTTTTAAAGGCGAAACACTTTGTATTGTTGGTGAATCTGGTAGTGGAAAAAGTGTTACTAATAAAGCAGTAATGGGTATTTTAGCAAATAACGCTATTATTGAAGATGGACAAATATTATATGAAGGTGAAGATTTAGTTCGTGTCAGCGAAGCTGAATTTCATCGTATTAGAGGGCATAAAATTGGAATGATTTTCCAAGATCCACTTTCTTCGTTAAACCCTATTATGAAAGTTGGTAAACAGATTACTGAAGCCACTCTTATTAATAAAAATATTTTAAAAAGAACTTATAACAATTATTTCATTAATGAATTAGTTCAAAAAAGAAATGCAAAGGCTAATAAAACTTATGAAATTGATAGTTATACAAACACTCTTTCAAATATTAAAAATCTCAAAAAGAAACTTGTAAACACAAAACTTGATCAAGAAGAAGTTAAAAAAGAAGTTGAAGAATTTTTAGTTAGTGAGAAAAGACTTATAGAAACAAGCTTAGAAAAATATGTTAAAGATAAAGCTCGCTCTAAAGAAAAATTAGGCACTTTAAATGGCGATAATACTTATCAAAAATCCGTTATCTTAGAAAAGAAAATATCACAACTTGATGCTAAGATTGAACTTGCTCAAAATGCTCTTAATAGTTTAAATCTTGCTGATCAAAAATCTTCTCTTGATGTTTTTGAAAAATATTTCTTAGAAAAGAAAAAAGCCTCAAAACTCAACTATTTTTCTTTAATTAAGCACTATAATAAGGCTTTAAATGAGTCTAAAAAAGATGCAAAAAAGAAAATTAAAATCTATAAAAATGAGGTTGATTCAAAACATTCTTCTAGTTTAAAAGTTTTAAAAGAAGAGCTTGAAAGAAAAGAAAGTGAATTAAATTCTTATTTAGAAACTGTTAACGAAGAAGTTAAGAAAAATTATGAAGTTATGACAAAAAAGCCTAACTTCTTTGAAAAGTTCTTTAGCAAAAATCCTCAATCAACCGAAATTAATATTTCTAAAATTACTGTTCAAGAAGATAAAATTACTTCAACTGGTGATTTAAAACTTGACAACATGATGAAAGAAGTTGAGGATATTAAAAATAAGATTTTTGAAGAAAATCGAGATTATATTTCAAAAACAAAAATCACTAAAGCTGAAGCTAAACGCCAAGCTTTACAAGTAATGAAAGAAGTTGGCATCCCTCTTCCAGAAAAGCGTTTTAAACAATATCCTTTTGAATTTTCTGGAGGTATGAGACAAAGAATTGTTATTGCAATTGCCTTAACTGCTAATCCTGATATTTTAATTTGTGATGAACCTACAACAGCACTTGATGTTACAATTCAAGCCCAAATTCTTGAACTTATTAATAAGTTAAAAAGAGAAAGACATCTTTCCTGTATTTTTATTACTCACGATTTAGGCGTTGTCGCTAATATGGCTGATCGTGTTGCGGTAATGTATGCTGGTAAGATAGTTGAATATGGAACTGCAAAAGAGGTATTCTTTGATCCTCGTCATCCATATACTTGGGCTCTTCTTTCTTCAATTCCTGATATTGATTCAAAAGAAAAACTTGAAGCAATTCCTGGAACACCTCCAGATATGCGTTTCCCTCCAAAAGGTGATGCATTTGCTTTTAGAAGTCGCTATGCTATGCCACTTGACTTTAAATATGAACCACCATTTTTTAAAGTAAGTGAAACTCATTATGCTGCAACTTGGCTTTTATATCCTGGAGCAGAAAAAGTTGAAATGCCAAAAATTGTTAAAGCTCGTATTGAAAATGCATTAAAAGAAGAAAAAGAAAAGGAGGTCAAATAGATGAAAGAAAGAAAAAGTGGTTTATTTTCTAAACTTATTTCAAAAAGCGAAGAGAATAACGTTAAAGAATTTGATCTTACTGAAGAAAACGAATTTTCTTCTAATGATGATGAGATGAATGAGCATCATTTAACAACAGATAGTGATTTAGAAACTGAACTTAATAGTTTAAAAACCAAAAGAAAAAGCGTTAAATTTAAGGAAGAATATGTTAAAAATGATGTAATTTTAAGTGTGAATCATTTAAAACAATATTTCTTTTTTGGAAGTGGAGTTAAACGCTATAAGTTAAAAGCGGTTCACGATGTTTCTTTTGATGTTAAAGAAGGTGAATGTGTTGGTCTTGTTGGTGAATCAGGATGTGGAAAAACTACAACTGGGCGTTCTATTATTAGACTTTATGATATTACTAGCGGATCTATTTATTATAAAGGTTATAGAATTTCGGCAGGGTCAAGATGGAACGAAAAAGAAATTAAATACACTAAAATACACCTTAAAGAAAAACTTAAAGAACTTAAAAAACAACTTAGTAATGGGGAAATTACTCAAGAAGTTTATAACGAATTAAGTGAAAAAGAAAAAGCTAGAGCAAAAGATATTATTGCTGTTCAAAAGGCAAAAATTGCTCAAATTAATTACGATAACTCTCGAGCTGGTAAGACAAATTCAGTTGAAGAGCTAGTTGTTACACTTAAAAAAGAAGTTCAAGAACTTAAAAACGCTAAACAAAAAGAAGAAAAAGAGTTTATTGAAGCAAATAAAGCCAAATTAAGTGAAGAAGAATTAAATGCAGGTTTAGAAAAAATCGCGCAAAACTACGCTAAAATTTCTCGTCTTGAAGGTGAAATAGCTCATTATTCAGATAGCAAAAATAAAGCTAACTTGTTAAGCGAAATTCAAATGATTTTCCAAGATCCAATAGATTCTTTAGATCCTAGAATGACTGTTGAATCAATTATTAGTGAAGGTTTAATTATTCAAGGTAAAAGAAATAGAGAAGAAAATCATAAGGTTGTTGTTGAAGCTTTAAATAAAGTAGGGTTAATCGAAGATTACGCTAATCGTTATCCTCATGAATTTTCAGGTGGTCAAAGACAAAGAATTGGTATTGCCCGTGCTTTAGTTATGAATCCAAAACTTCTGATTTGTGATGAACCTATTTCTGCACTTGACGTATCAATTCGTGCACAAATTATTAATCTTTTGAACGAACTTAAAGAAGAGATGGATTTATCAATGCTTTTTATTGCTCATGATTTATCTGTTGTTAAGTATTTTTGCGATCGAATTGCTGTTATGTATTTTGGAGAAATTGTTGAACTTACAACTAGTGATGAACTCTTTAAACATCCATTACACCCATATACAAAATCACTTTTAAGTGCAATTCCTAAGCCAAATCCATTAACAGAAAAAGAAAGAGTAAGAATTGTCTATAATCCTCATGAAGTTCATGATTATAGTGTCGATAAACCAAGTTTTGTTGAAATTCGACCAGGTCACTTTGTACTTGCAAACAAGGCTGAAGTTGAAAAATATAACAAAGAAATGGAAGAAATCGATGCTAGACTTGCTGAAGAAGCTAAAAAAGTTCAAGCAGAAGAAATTATTGAGAAAGAAGAATCTTTAGAAAAACACGAAACTAAGGCAGAAGAAAAAGATAACTCTTCTTTAGTTAATACAACTCAAGAGAATTTAGAGGAAGAAGATAACTTAACAAAAGAAATAAAGGTAGAAGAAAATAAAAAAGAACCTTCTGAAACTTTGTTAAAACAAAGATCTGGTGAAATTAAAAAGGTTTACCATGTTAAAAAAGTCGATGGTAAATGGGAAATAATTTTAAAGGATGGTCTAAAAGTTATTAAAACTTTCTCAACTAAGAAAGAAGCTGTAGAATTTGCAAATAACCTAGCAAAATCTCAAAATGGAACTGTTTTAGTTCATGCTTCTAAAGGGAAAAATAAAGGTAAATTTATTAAATAGTTAAATTTTCTGTAAATTTTCAATTAATACTAACCACTTAGGCTTTTGTTCTAGGTGGTTTTTTCACCGATTTTGTCGCTTTTTGGTGCCAAATATTAACATAGTATTAAGACTCACTTTATTTTTTATTATTTATAAGCTTTCGGTTGTTATCATAAAAAATATTTATTAGTGGGGGAAAATACGATGAAAAAGAAATCACTTTTTGTGCTTAGCACATGTTCATTTTTGTTATTTGGTACATTAGTTTCGTGTTCAAATGAAATTACATCGTTTGTACAAGCATTCTTAGTTAAAGAAACAACAAGTAGTGACTATGATATTGTTGGCCTTGATACTACAGGTTATGCTCAAGGTCGCAAAGTAACTTTTGGCGTAGTCGTGAAAAATGGTCAAAAAGTAATTAGTGAAGTGAAAGCAGGAAGTGAAACAGTAACTCATGAAGGTGGTAATGTTTACACTTTTGTAATGCCAGCAAAAGATGTAACTATAGAAGTAATTTTGGCTGATTTAGAACCTGAAAAAACAGATGAAGTTCTTGGACTTGCTGATGCGTTAGAAAAAGCAAGCGAAGGAGCGAGCTTTGAAACTGTTTTTGTCGAAAAACAAACTTATATTAATAATTCAGGAGAAGTATCTTCTAAAAGTCGTTACGCTAGAAAAATTACTAGCAATGCTACTAGTGAATATAATTTAGTGACTAGGTATGAATCAAAATATGATTCTAATGTAGAAAATTTTGAAAATGATGTTCCAATTGATGTTAGTGAAACTGAAGCTGAAACGATTACGATGTATTCAAAAATACCTGATACAACAAATTTAGGAACAACAGCATTAGGTATAGACAATGTTATTCACTATTATGATGTTTTAGATAGTGCTACTGGTGTAAATCTTGATTGGTATGAAACATTTAATAATCCTTTTAATTTATTAAGTGCTACGGATTTTGTTGAAGATGAAACAGAAAAAGGCTTGTTCCATTTAAAAACTGAAGATATTAAAAATCGTCTTGTTTGCGATGCTTTAGCTTTAATTGTTTTTGGTGATATTCAACAACAATATACAGTTAAGGAATTTTCAGTAAAAGTAGTTGATGGTAAATTTACAACATATTCTGGTCACTTTGCTGATCCTCAATTTGAATGGTATCGCTCTGACGTTTCATTTACTGGCGAGTTTAAAGGGTTCGGGAGCACCGTTTTTGAAGCACCAAAACCAGTTGAAGCAGCTTCTGATGCAACTTTTGATGAAGCGATGTCCAAATTAAAAGAAGGAAATTATACTGTTTCTGTAACTGAAGATTATACTAGCTTTTTTGGAAGAACGGTTGACGTAACAAAAGGTTATAGCGATGGTGGAGATTCTTTCTTACAAGAATTTTATGCTACAAATGCCGATATGAGTACTGCTGAGGCTTATGAAGCATACTATTATCTTCAAAAAAGTGAAATCGGCTGGGGCGATATCGAAGAATTTTCAATTCAACGTGGTGTAAAGATAAAAGAAGAATACTATACATTTAGTAGTGACTTAGAAGACGTAAAAATTAAGGATGATTTATTGCCAACTTTTGCTTTAAGTTCCGCTTTATTTGACAAGAAAGACAATAAATATACTCTAAAAACAAGTGAAAATTTACCATATTATACAATGCTTGGAAAAGAAGAAGTTTTCTCGCCATTTACATCTTTATCAATTCGTAACTTAGAAATAACATTTGGCGAAGATAATGTTACTTTTGTTGCTGATGATAATTATGGAACGATTACAACTGTTGAATATAGTAAGATTGGAACAACAACAGTTCCTGAAATTACAATAAAAACAACAACAGATGATCTTAAAACTTGGGAAGATTATTTTAAAACCGAAGATGATGTTACTTTGGCTAATAACACAATTCCAAGTGAAATTATGAATCTTGTTCCAACTCCAAAAGTATCATTTGGCGGAAATGTTACTAATGTTGCTCCTAATTATGCAGAGGTAGATGAAAAAACTGGAGCAAGAACAATGCAGATTGTTTGCGCGCTTGATGATGTAGGTGATTATGTTGACCTTCAATATGACGATTTACTAGTTTATTTCTCACAAGCAGTAACTAAAGAAGGATTTATCTACGATGAAAGTAATACTTATGAATATGCTTTTATAAAAGAAATGAATGTTTTAGGAGTTGATTCGACAGTAGAAATTTCTTTTGGAGGAAATGGTAATTACTTTGTTGTTCAATACGATATTGCGCCAATCGTAGAAGAGAAACCTGAAGTTTAAAAAGCGAATAATTTCTCTAAAAACCTTGCAGATCTCGTATATTTTCCTATATAAGCTTCAAGACTAGCACCAAAGACTAGTCTTGAAGCATCTTTTTTTCTAAAAATTAATTAAAAATAAGAAAATGACCTTAAGCACGTAAATTCTTAAGGTCATTAATGTATTAAAGTCTTAAAGTTCCATCACTACAAATAATTTCATTATTAGTGATTTCAGTTTCTTCGTGCCAACTTCCAAGTTCACCATGAAGATTAATCTTTTTAAATTCTTCAATTGTTCCTTTATAATGGACAGTTAAACTTGGTTTATCACTTAATTCAGAATACATAACTCTAAAAGCCGAATTTATGTCTTTAATAGAAGTAGGTAGATAAATAGTTAAAAGATTATTTTGATAAGCAAAAGAATCGACATATAAATAAGTAGTACCACTAGGAACATGATATTCAGTCTCTTCTTTTCCAAAAGGATAAGAAAGTAGCTTTTTATTTTCGCCTTTAGTAAATAAAACGTTATCAATTATTTCAAAATATGGATTGTTGCTTGAGACTTTAAAATTATCTGTATAACCAAGTCGAGCAATTCCAGAAAAAGGATTATAACCAATATTTTTTAAAGTTGAAGGAAGAGAAATTAAATTAATGTTATTAGCTCTAGAAAAAGCAAAACTTTCAATAGTTTCTAAGCCTTCATTAAACTTAACACTTTCTAAAGAAGAGCAAAGTTCAAAAGCACTTTGTGAGATAGTTTTGAGTGAATTAGGTAAATCTAAGCTTGTGATTGAAGTAGAGATAAAAGCTTGTTCACCAATACTTTCTAAACCTTCTTTAAAAGAAACCGTTTTTAAATTTCTACAAAAATAGAAGGAATATAAAGGGATTTCTTTTAAAGTAGAAGGAAAAGAAGCTTTTTCTAAAGAAGTTTGATAAAAAGATCCATCTCCAAGCTTTTCTAAACCTTCATTTAAATTTATCTCTTTTAAAGAGTGAATATTTCTAAAAGCATAATCTCCAATCGACTTTAAAGTTGATGGAAAGTTAATGCTAGCTAGCTTTGATGAATCAGTAAAAGCATAATCTCCAATTGAAATTAATCCTTCTGGTAAAGTTACACTTTCTGTGTTTAAGCAATCATTAAAAGCATAGTTTTGAATATTTTGAGTGCCTTCTTTTATTACAATATCCCTTTCTTTATAAGCAATTGGCATTTTTATTAAAGTTGTTTCATCTTTGCTATATAAAATTCCATCAAGAGAAGTAAAAGAAAGATTATTTTCATCAACTAAAAATTCTTTTAAAGATCTTAAACCATTAAAAGCTTCATCATCGATCTTTTTTATATTTGCGCCAAGTTTTATTCCTTCAATATCTTGATTTAAAAATACTGAAGCTCTAATTTCGCTTACTTTATATGTTTTTCCATCAACTAAAACTTCATCAGGAATAATTAAAGGATTAGGAATAACTTCCGAAGTGCTTTTAAATGAAGTAATTGCAACCTCATTATTATTAATTACTTCATAAGTAAAATCAGATTGGTTAGTAGTTACTTCTTTAAAAGTTACATTTAATATGTTTTTCCCTTTTTGAACAACAAAAGTATAATAATTCCCACTTTTTGTAAGATTAGTATCGTTTAATTTTGCACTTTCAAAGACATAACCAGTTTCAGCTTTTATATCAACAGTGATCGTATCACCTTCTTTAACTTTGTCGCTAAAATTAGAAGAAGTGATTTCAGCACCATTTAAAAATGCTCTCACATTGCCTTTTCCAACAATATTGATTTCAAAAGAAAGTTCTATAATCTCTTCGTTTTGACTGTTGTCTGGATCAGGAGGGGTAACACTTTCTGAAATAGAACAAGAAGAAAGAAGGAATGAAGATGAAAGAAGGGCTAATAAAATAAACCTTTTTTTCATAATTAAGCAATTAGTCCTTCTAAAGTGGTTGAGCCAACATTACTAAAATCAAGAGTGTATGTGCCAGTATAAATCATTCCATCCAATGATTCGTTAAAAACATAACGAGCGCTAATTGATGAAAGACTACCATTATCATCTAGTTTAATTCGATATTCATAAATAGAATCTTGTCTTTCAGAGTAAAATGGAGGGTATCTTAAAAGGAAGCAATCATTTAATGAGCTAACTTGATCTTCTTTTGAAACATAGCTATTACTTGCTTCATCATATTCAAAGAAAGTTCCTGAAACATCGCTAATTATAGGAAGATAGTCTTCATAAAGATAATCCCCGCAAAATCCTTGAGCATAGCCATAAGTTCCATCTTCATATTGAAGACCGCCTTCTCTAATAGTAAAAGAGTCAGTAGTAGCATCATAAGCATATGGATATAAATGCATATCGCCAGTTGTTTCACTATCTCCTTTAGGAGCTAAATAGAAATCACGATCCTTATTAAAAGAAGTTGTTTCGCCTTCTTGAACCTTGTGATAGTAGATTTCTTTACCAGTGAAATAATAGTGTTTCTCTTCTTCGCCTTCTCCGAAAGTACCTTCAATTTGATTTTCGGTTTTATAAGAATCATTTACTTTTAAAGTGAAAGAAGTATCCTCTAATTTTTTAAATGCATCGCTAACTTTTTTAGAGTCTTCATTTTCTTCATAAGCAACAAGATGACTAATAGGTTTTGTTCCTAAATTAGAGAAAGAAAAGGTGATTGAATTAGTAATTAAACTAGAATCTCCAGTAATGCTATCTAAAGAAGAAACAGGGCTTAATTCAATATTAAACTGCGTAAAAACTCCATTATCTGCACGAATATAAGCTTCTGTTGGTAAAGCGGTTGCCCCTGAATTTAAGGAATATAAAAGAGTACTAGCAATAAGTCCAGCTTTATCTAAATTTAAATCATATTTTGTAAAAGCATTAACTGATTCATCAAGAGTAAAATCATCTTCAATCAATAAGCCAAAAACATTGTTAAAACCATTATCGCCAAAAGTTAAACCGCCATTTGTGGAAGCCATTGAAGAATTATAATTTCTTCTTACAACGTTTGTATAGTCGATAACTTCTTCATAAGCATAACCATTTTCATCTTCAAAATAGGTATAAGGACCTTCAGCAGTAATAGTGACACCTTCAACTTCACGATAAGAATATTTATAAAATGCTTTTTCTTCTCCGCCATTATAAGCAAAGTTAGAATGGTAAAGATTTGTTTCAAGTGGTTCGCCTTCAATAAGATAATTACCAAAAGCGTCCTCATTATATTCATAACGAGATTGTGTGATGTTGCCTTGCATTGAAAAACCAATTAAAAGTTTTTCCATATTGTCTTTTAAAACAGGGTCTTCAAAATTTTCAACTTCGCTTACTTCACTTGGTGTTTCATCGCTAGGATTATTTTTATCATCATCGTTTGTTTCAGGAGTTGTGGAACAAGCAGCTAAGCCAAGAAGGGCCATTAAAGAAACTAATAATAAACTTTTTTTCATAAGTGTTATTCTCCTTCATTTGCAATAACAATATCAAATGGAGTCTTTGAAGCTCCTAAATCAGTGAACGTAATTTCAAATAAGCCTGAATAGCCAACATGGTCTTCATAATTAACATCAATTCGATCAATACAAGTTTCATCTTCATTTACATACACTTTTACATCGGTTACATAACCACTATCAATAGGAGTAAAAGTATCAAAAGTTGACATGAATAAATCACGAACTATATATGGAAGGTTATCATCATTTGGTGAATATGAACCATCTTCATTTAAAGTGAAAATGTTAGCGTTAAGATAATTAAAATTTAAGCAAGCGTCTTCATAATAGAAGCGATTATCAAGATTTGAATAACCGCCTCTTGAAAATACTCCGGTTGTTTCGTTGACGGTATAGATTCTCATAGGAGCAGAAGCGGTATTAATTCTTAAAAAGAAATCGCTAGCAGTAGGTTTTTGAGGTGTTTGATATGCTTGATCTGGTGGTAAGGTATAGGCTTGAGAATAGATTCCTCCTCCTACTTGGCCACCAAGTTGATAAATTGTTAGGTAAGTATCTTCTCCAACATATTCGCCATCAATATAAGGAACAATTCGACGAGTCATTGTTAACTTGTCTTTTGTTCTCATATTTTCTATCGCTTTTTTAAGAGGGGCATTCTCTTCTTTTTCGCTTTCAACTTTCATTAAATCAGAGGCATTAGCAGTTCCAATTTCATTAAACTCCATATCAACTTTATAGTTATAACGAACATATGTTTGATGATATGGTTCGCCTTCAGTTGGAACAGTGGTGCTGATTTTTGAATCAATGTTACGTGAAACAAAACTTGCCCCATTTAAAGTTGATTCGGTAAAGTCAAATACGCGAGTATCATAACTTATGTTATCTTGATAGCCATCAAGAAGTGAAAATAATCCATCAAAGATAATGTTTGTTTTCTCATTTGTTAAAACAAAGCCATCTTTAGTTTGAGTAAGATCATTTCGTTGAATTAATCTAAATGGGTTAATTAAATTATTTGTTCCATAAGGAATTAAATCACCGTTTTGATCAACAGCTAAATCTGTTTTTAAAGTATTGTTATAATCTAGATATTTTAAAGCAGCATAGCCATCAAGATTATAGGCATTTTCACCCATCAAATAACCATCATAACTTTTACCATTAGTATCAGTCATTACTTCATAATATCTTCTATCTAATCCTGTATAATCTTCACTATCTTGATAAGTTAAATCAAATTTATAAGTAGTAGTTTTGCTTTCAAGTTTTTCATCAGGAACTTGATAATTGTTATCGGTAAAATAGCTTTCTGTAATTTCAAATGTGCCAGTTGTTCTAAATCCTTTTCTTAATTCAGTAAGTACATTATTAATTGAAATTGGCGTAATAGGAGTTTCAGTATTATTTGAATCATCCTCTGGAGTAGATGGAGTTTGGTTGCAACTTGTTGTAACTGCAACCAAACTTAGCGCCAATAATGATATATATTTTCTTTTCATATTATGTCCTTTCTATCAAAAAGCCTGCAAATCTTACTTATTTTTAAAATTCAAAGGTAAAAGTAACATCCTCATTAGGCATTACGTATTTATATGTATTCAAAGGCGAACCATCTGGTGATATAGTTGCTCTTTCAGTAACTTCAGTGCCATTTGCAAAAAGTTTAAATGTTGCTCCGCCTTGCACCCAAATATCAATATAAATTGTTTCACCAGTAGGAACATCACGGGCGATTTTTGCACCTATCCAAGTTAGGGAAGAATCATAGACACTAACTTCTATATAGCGATCACCAACATTAGAATCATCAAATGTAATATCATGTGTTCCAGAATCTTCTGAGAAAACAAGTTCTAAATTAGCATCTTTATTAGGCATTTTAAATGCATAGTAATCTTTGCCATCTGATGTTACTTTTTCGAGCTCTTTTCCATCTAATGTCGCACCATCGAAGACATAATCTTCTAAAGTTCCTACTTCCATATAAACTGTATCTAAAGGATTAGCTCTCGTAATTGAAACTCTTAAATTTTTCCAATCATAGAATTTAACATCGGCTAAATCTTTAAGCGAAGCCGGTGTAGTTGAATATGAGATGTTATATGTTTTGGTTATGTCAGCCCATTCAGCTGTTAAAGTTAAGCTAGAAGAATGAGTGAAGGTAAAAGTATATGTATTTCCTTCAATAGTTCCATCACCAATTTCGCCATTTTCTTTAACAGAATAAAGAGCTAAATTGGCGTTATTTGGATAGAAAACTGCTTTAACTTTTTGATTACGAACCGCTTTTGTAATTTCTAAATTATTTTCATCAAAGAATGTACATGTTTCTTTTCCTGTAGGAGTATAGAGTAAATCGTATTCAATATTTTTAGTTGTTGCGACAATTTTTGTTCCGCCATCTGCAACAGTAAATTCAGCGATTCCATGTTCATCAAGTGTAACTGGTGAGCCGTTTACTGTAACTTCGTCAAGTTCACAAACACTCTTCCAATTATCCATAATGTAAGCTTTTAAATATAATTTTGTTCCTGTTTTAAAGATTGTTGATAAAGGATTATATTGAGAAATACTGACTAAAGAATTGTCATTATTTACTCCTTGACCAATTTCAATTTTGGCGCCTTCCTCAGCTTCAAAAGTTACTAAACCTCCGTCAACGTCATATTGTTCAGTTTCAATTTTTAAAACTGAATCTTCATAAGGAAAGGTAAAATCAATAGAATTGCCATGTGTTTCAAGTGGTTCTTCATTTAAAAAAGCACCTGTCATTTCATAGCCAACATTTAATGTTATTTCAACATGGATTGAAGTACCTTCTTCTATAGCGTTTAATTGGACTTCTTTATAATCATTATTACTATTCATTACAAAGATTCCACTAAGAGCAGCCTTATCATAATCTAAAGTCAAGGAGTGAGCTTGAAGTTCACTAATTGTAAGTGTTGAATCTTTTGCAGGCATTGCAAACATATAATAGCCTTCTTGAGAAGTTATGGCTTTACCATTTAATCGTACTGAAATAAGAATAGTAGATTTAAGTCTTAAAGTATAAGATTCATTAGGAGCTAATTGATATACATTATTTGCTTCAGGCAATATTTCATTTTGCTGAGAATCCATTAAGGTAACAATTTCAGCGTTAACTTCATTTTCAATTGTTAAAGAGTAAGTATCTTTAGGAGCATCAGCGATTGAAACTGTTAATGTAACATCTGCTTTACCCATTAAGAAATAATACTCTGTAGAAGAAGATGATAAAACATCGACACCTTTAACGTTTGTCGAAATTCCTTTAATTATTTTTTCGTCTGGAACAGAAAGAACTGTAATTGTTACTTTATCTCCAGGTTTTGCGGAGTATTTATCTAATTCAAGCACTACACCATTAGTTTCTCCTATAGTTATTGAATAAGTTTCTTCAACTGGAGTAGAAGGTGTATCATCTTCATTATTATCTCCGTTTTGCTCCGTGTCATCCGTAATTGGATCAGTATTATCTGGAACAGTTGGTTCCCCACAACCAACTAAAAGGGAAAGGGCTAAAAAACTCGTTCCCATGAGCCATCTTTTTTTTCATGGTAAAAATCCTCCCTAAATTTACCTTCATTTTTCTTCACGACGAATGAAAAATTCGGTCTTAAAAACAATTTAATTGTAAAAACAAATTAATTTTCGTCAATTAAAAATGGCTTAAATTAAGAAATTTTAATATTGTGATAATTAACAAAAATTAGTATAAACCCAAAAAAATACGATAAAAGTCGTAAAAAATGTAAACGAAATGTAAAATTTTCCGAATTTTTCAAAAAAATGTAAATTTAAGTATTGACAGAAAGAGGTTTTAGTTTACACTAATAGCCGAAGATTGATAGAGGCGCAGTTTAAAAGAGTAACTTGTGGAGAAGGCATTCTAAGAAACAAGCGAAAGGTATAACTGCCGAAACAACTTTCTAGGCATAGAAGTTGATTGGGCTATGGAAGAATATTCCAATAGACTCCTAGAAATTTATCTAGTGGCGCTATCGGTGTAACTTGAATTATTGAGATTGCATCGAGCGATGCAATCTTTTTTATTTAAGGAGCACAAAAATATGAAAAAGAGGTTTTGTGGACTTTTTGCTTTATTTATAAGCTTATTTAGTCTTTCGTTTTTATCAAGTTGCTCAGAAGCAACTGTTGATAACTCTCGTTTAGTTATTGGAATGGAATGTGGATATCAACCTTTTAACTGGACTACAAGAAGTGAAAGTGAATACACTTTACCAATTGATGGTACAAATGAATTTGCAGATGGTTATGATATTCAAATTGCAAAATACTTAAGTGAAGATTTAGGTAAAGAAGTCATTATTAAACGAACTGTTTGGGATAGTCTTATCACCGATTTAAATGCTGGTAATATCAATATGGTTTTGGCTGGAATGAGTTCAACAGCTGAAAGAAGAGAGCAAATTGATTTTACTGATCCTTATTTAACAAGTAATCTTGCTTTTCTTATTCAAAAAGAAAATATCCCAGAAGGCAATTCGGAAGAAAATCCTTTATCTTATGAAGATTTATTAGCTCTTTTTGAAGGAGAAAGCTTGATTTGTCAAAGAGGAGTTGTTGGTGATGATCTTATTGAAACTTATTTTTCTTCAATAAATTCATCTATTCAACATAATGACCCAGCAAATACTTATCCTCTTGCAGCGATGGATGTTGATCAAGGTGTTTCTTTTGCAATGCCTGCTGAACTTCCAGTTTGTGAAGCAATGGTTAATATTGCTCCTAATAATTTAGGAATTTTATATGTTGATCAAAGTTTTATAAGTGATGTTGATAAGGAAGGTTTATCGGTTTCAATTGGCATTAAAAAAGGCAATGATGAATTAAGAGAAGAAATTAATGCTTCACTTGCTAAATTGAGTAATGAAGATCGTGGAATCATGATGGGAGAAGCTGCTCAAAGAAGTGCTTCAGCTGATGAGAGTGGAGAAACAACTTCTAATCAAAATATGTGGACTTTAATTAGAGATAATTCTGATTTAATTGGAGCTGGTATTCTTGACACAATTATTCTTGCAGTTTTTGGAACTGGAGTTGGTCTTGTTTTAGGTATCTTTATAGCTTATGGCAAAAATATTAAAGTTAAAGAAAGCGACAAAGTTTGGCTTAAATGGGTTAAAAGAGGAACATTAGGAGTAGCTAATATTTATTCAACCGTTTTAAGAGGAACACCAATGATGGTCCAGGCATTAATCTTTAAATATGGTTGTCAAGCGATTGGTTTAAACTGGGGAAATATTATATTTGGAGGAGAAATTGCTAATTTCTTTAATGGCTGGTTTATTGCTGGTTTAATTGTTATTACTTTAAATACCGCGGCTTATATGGGTGAAATTGTAAGAAGCGGCTTAAATGGAGTCGATATTGGTCAAGTAGAAGGCGCTAGAAGTTTAGGTATGTCTTCAACAAGAACCTCAATGACAATTATTTTGCCTCAAGCTTTAAAAAATGCTCTTCCAACAATTGGTAATGAACTCATCGTAAATATTAAAGATTCTTCAGTTTTAAATGTTATTGCAGTTACTGAACTTTATTATCGAATGATGAATATTGCTTCAACTACATTTGCTTTTTTAGATGCTTATATCATACTTGCTCTTGTTTATCTTGTTTTAACTTTAATTGCAAGCGGAGCCTTAAAACTTGTTGAAAAGAAATTAGATGGAGTTAAATTTTCACTTAATCCATTTAGATGGGCTAGAAAAAAGGAGGTCTTTTAAAGATGGAAACTTTATTAAAAATTGATAACTTAGCTAAATTTTTTGGACCAACCCAGGTTTTAAAAGATATCTCTTTATCGGTTAATAAAGGAGATGTTATATCAATTATTGGACCTAGCGGTAGTGGAAAATCAACTTTTTTAAGATGTTTAAATCTTTTAGAAGAACCTACAAGAGGTAAGTTAACTTATTTAGATAAAATTTATTTTAGTGTTAGTAAGTGTAAAGATGATTTTGTTGATTATAAATCTTATCAAGAAGATTTAAGAAAATATGAAGAAAGACTTATTGAAACAGAAGATAATTATGCAATTTATAAAAATAAGTTAATTGAAGATAAAAATAACAAAGAATTTAAGGAAAAATGTAAAAAAGCTCAAAAAGAGTTTAAAGAAGTTAGAAAACATCCAATTTTAAAAAAGGATTATTTCAATAAAGAAGCTTATGAAGAAGCGATTAAAAATTCTCCATCTTTTTCAATTAATCAAAAAGAGATTAATGAAATTAGAACTCATATCGGAATGGTATTTCAATCCTTTAATCTTTTTAATAATTATAATGTTTTAGATAATTGTATCCTTGCTCAAACTAAAGTCTTAAAAAGAAAATATGAAGATGCCAAAGAGATTGCTATTAAAAATTTAACAAGTGTTAATATGCAAGATCGTATGAATTATAAAATTTCCGAGTTAAGTGGAGGTCAAAAGCAAAGAGTTGCGATTGCCCGTACTTTATCTATGAACCCTTCAATTATTTTATTTGATGAACCAACTAGCGCTTTAGATCCGGAAATGGTTGATGAAGTTTTAGCTGTTATGAAAAGTTTAGCTGAAAAAGGTATGACTATGATTGTTGTAACTCACGAAATGAACTTTGCAAAAAACGTTTCTAATAAAGTTGTCTTTATGGAAAATGGCTATGTAGTTGAAAGTGGTTCACCAAAAGAGATATTCGAAAATCCAAAAACTGAAAGATTAAGAGAATTCTTAAAACTTGATAAATAATTAAGAAAAATTCCTGGATAATTCCCAGGATTTTTTCTTAATTTTCTTGCAAATCCTCATTATTTTTCATCTTTTTAATTTTTTTAAAAATTATTTTAAATTTTATGAAATAAACTCCTTTATATTAGTGAAAGGCTAAAAAGCCTTAAAGGAGGTGATAGTAAATTATGAAAAGTAATTTATTTACTTAAAGATGGAAAAAGTGAAATTAAAAAGAATATTTTCCCTCTAATATTCCTTTTTAATTTATATAAAGATTATTTTAGTTTTGAAAATACGCTACCGATATTGTCATTAAAAATTAATTTTACTTTACGTACTATATGTAATTCACTTTTATTGATGATTACAATATTATCTCCATAAAAGTATCTAATTAATCCGTTTGCAGGATAGACATTTAATGAAGTTCCAGCAATTATTAATAAATCAGCTTCTTGAAGAGCAATAAGAGCTTTAGTAATTGTCATATCATTTAATGGTTCTTCATATAAAACAACATCTGGTTTAATGATTCCATTACATTTAGGACAGCGTTCGTTAGGTGCAAGGTTTAAAAACTCATCAAGATTATAGAATCTACCACAATTAGTGCAATAGTTTCTATGAATTGAGCCATGAAGTTCGACTACATTTTTGCTACCCGCTTTTTGATGAAGTCCATCGATATTTTGAGTAATTATCGTGATATGTTTGCCATTCTTTTCTTTATCTGCTAAATATTTGTGAGTTATATTAGGTAAAGCATCTTGATTAATCATAAATTCACGGTAAAATTCAAAAAAAGTATCGACGTGATTTATGAAATAGGAGTGCGAGAGCATTTCTTCATATGGTTTATCATATTTACTTTTGAGTTTATATAAACCTTTTTCGCTTCGAAAATCTGGTATTCCGCTTTCTGTTGAAACTCCAGCGCCACCAAAGAAAACGATATTTTTAGCTTCGTCGATTAATTTTTGAAGTTCATTAATCTTAGTTAATTCATTTTGATCCATATCTAAAATTATAGTTATTTTAAAATTAACTTGATAGTGGCATAATTTTAGCAATGGCGCAATGACGTAATCGGTAGCCGTATCGGTCTCAGAAGCCGATGAACTGAAAAGTTCGTGGAAGTTCGAGTCTTCTTTGCGCCACCATATTTGTACTAACATTTTGATACAAAGCAATGGTCTCAAAATGAAAGATATTTGTCCGAGAAATTGGGTTAATAACTGATAAATATTTTTTGTAAAAAATTATAAAAATTTATTTATTTTTATATAAATTATGTTAAAACTAATTATGAGTAAATTAGTTAACATAAGTGAAGCGGCAAGAATTTTAGGTGTCACGACGACAACGCTTCGAAATTGGGATAAAAAAGGACTATTAAAACCAGATGAGCTTACAAAAGGAAAAGCAAGACGCTATAGAGTAGAATCGTTAAGAAATATTAATAGAAATATTATTTTCACTAAAGATGATCTAAAAACTATTGCTTATGCTCGTGTTTCTTCGCACGACCAAAAACAAGATTTAAATAGACAAGTACAACTATTGGAGCTTTATTGCACAAAACATGGCTATAAATATGAAGTTATACAAGATATTGGCTCTGGAATGAATTATTATAAGAAAGGACTTACTAGACTTATTGATTTAATTTTAGATAATCAAGTTCAAAGATTAATTCTTACACATAAAGATAGGCTTTTACGTTTTGGAGCTGAATTAGTGTTTTCTATATGTGAAGCAAAAAATGTTGAAGTTATCATAATTAATCAGGGCGAAGAACCACCATCATTTGAAGAAGAATTGGCTAAAGATGTTTTAGAAATAATTACTGTTTTTTCAGCACGATTATATGGTAGTCGAAGCAAAAAGAATAAAAAACTTATTAATGACTTGGAGAAGGTAGTTGAAACAGATCTCGCAGAAAATGAAATTAAATCCGAATAATTTTCAAAAAACGTACTTTGCAAAATGTTTTGGCTGTAAACGCTTTGCTTATAATTGGGGCGCTGAACAATACAACAAAAATCTTAGCGAAGGTGTTTTTAAAAATGGATACGATTTAAAAAAGGAATTTAATGCTTTAAAAGCAAGTCAATTTCCTTTTGTTTATGAAGTGACAAAGTATGCTACTCAACAACCTTTTTTGAATTTAAATATAGCAATAAAAGACGCTTGGAAAAATAGAAAAAAGGGTAGGCCAATTAAACTTCCTTTTAAAAAGAAATCAAATCATGAAAGTTTTTATATAGGTGGCGATCAGATTAAAATTCTCACAAAACCTAACTCAAATAAACAATATTTAAAAATTCCTTTACTTGACAAACCACTTAAATTAACAGAAAAATTAAAATATAACGCTAAAATTTTATCTTGCACAATTTCGCGTATTTATTCCTTGTATTTTGTTTCTTTTACTTTTGAAATGTCTGAAGAGGAATTAATGAAGTCAAAAGCAAAACTCGCAAATTTGACTAAAAAAGCAGTTGGAATTGATTTAGGCATTAAATCAACTTTAACGCTTTCTGTACCAATTAATTTACATATGCCAAAGTTGATTAAAAAGGAAAGTAAAAAGCTTATTAAATTTTCTAGACAGCTTGATAGAAAAGTCCATCCAAGAACCAAGGGTGACACTACTAAGAAGTCTAAGAATTATTTAAAAGCTTCGTTTCGTTTACAAAAACAATACTTACGCGTTTTCAACATGAAAAAAGATTTTATTGAAAAAGTGACGTCGCTAATTGTTAAAAATTTTGATTATATTTGTATGGAAGATTTAAACGTAAAAGGACTACTTAAAAACCATCATTTAGCTAAAGCAATAAGCGAAGTTTCTTTTTATATGTTAAGAAAAAAGTTGGAAGAAAAATGTAATATGGTAGGAAAACATTTTCTGTTGGCGGATAGATTTTTTCCTAGTACCAAAACTTGTTCATGTTGTGGTGCTTATAATTCGCGAATAGAATTAAGTAATCGAGAATTTAATTGTGAGTATTGCGAAGTAACAATTGACCGCGATTTTAATGCCGCCACTAACTTATATAATTATTTAATTGAAAAAATAGGTAGAGTTACTGCCGAATTTACGCTTGCGGACTTAACGGCTCTGGAAAATGATTTTTATGTAAATCATTTAACAACCAGTAAGGTTGAAACAAGAAATCAATATAATTTTTATAGTTATTTATAAGAATTTATAAATTTGATGTAACGGCATTTTCTTATTACATATTATTAGAAGATATCTTCTCTAACTTCTATATAGCTGGAGAAGTATTTATGGAAATTAATAGTGGTAAGGCTGAGATTATGGATATAGATAATAGCTTATATGGAATGCTAGTTGAATATTAAATAGTAATATTAATTTATAATTTAGTTTACAATGTTGTTTACAACTTATATAATAAATGAAAATTAATAGGTTTACAATATGGTTGACAAATTAGAAAAATTTGAATCTTTATTAAATTATATGATTCATGAAAAATATTTAGAGAAAAGTGACATCTTATACAATCAAAGGTATGGATTCAATTTTTCTGTAGAAGAATTTAATAATTTTCTGACTTATAAAAAAAACGAAGCAATAAATTTTAATCAACTTCGAAAAGATATTAAACTTAATACTTTTGATGGAAAAAACATATTTTACTTTAATTGCAGAGAATTATTAGACTATTTTCAACTTTATTTAAATTCTATATCTCATGATTTCGAAAAGCACAATAGTTTGATTGCAACTCGATATCAAAGTGAAATAATACGCTCTAGAATTTATTCTGAAATTGAAGGAACATTGTCTATTGAGGCAGTAAATTCAACAAGAAAAAGGATTGACGAACTTACAAGAGAAAAAATTCAACCTCAAAACCTAAATGATCATATTATAAAAAATATGGTTAAAGCAGTTGATTTTGTTTTGACTAAGCCAACATTTAACAAAGAAAATTTATTTAAACTATATTGTATTCTTAGCGAAGGATGTTTAGAAGATGATTATAACTTAAGGTCAGGCGAGTACTATAGATACGATGAAGTTGAAGTAGATAGTTATAACGGTTGTCCTCATGATAAAATCGAAAGTTGTATGGGCTCACTTTTTGAGTATGTAAATAATGAAATATCTAAAGGCGATAGTATGACTAATGTAGTTTTGCCTAATATTGCTCATTTTTATATAGTATATATTCATCCTTACTTTGATTATAATGGGAGAACAGCAAGAATGGTTTCGTTTTGGATAAGCTTATTAGCAAATTCTTTAATGGTCCCTGTTCTATCAGAAGCAATTGATGATACAAAAAACAAATATTATCAAGCTCTTAGAAACACGAGAGACTCAAATAATGATTTAACTTATTTTTTGATCTATATCTTTAAAATTTTAGTCAATCAAACTAATTGCTATAAAAATGTTGAATACGCAGACACAATACTTAAAAACAAAAATATTGTTTTAACAGAAAACGAAAAAGTACATTTAAAGAAGATAATGGTCAATTCAAAAGGCAAGTTTACTTATAAAGATTTTACTTCTTGGATAAAAAACGATATTACTAAGCAAGGCGCTTTTAAGATTTTAAATGAGTTTACTGATTATGGACTTTTAACTGCAAGTGAAGCAAAATCAAAAGTTAAACTTTTCGAAATAAATATTGATATGTTACCTTATAGATTAGAAAAAATCTGAGGCGGGTTTATATAGTGCAATTTTTGAGTTCTATTAATGTCTATATATTTCATCATTTTGTATTTATACGTTCTTATTTTATGAAGATTTTACATAAAATTACTTAAATTATAATTAAAAAGCCGCAAATTTTGATTATTTTGTTATTTTTATTTAAAGATGCTATTGCGAAACTTTACGAAAATAATAAACTTACTACAATAAATATGATATCTAAATATAGAGAATAAAGGTGATTATATATTCTTGATTATCCAAATGATTATTTTTTAATGCCTATTTAAGGATGAGTAGTTTTCAACGTAAACATTAGATAAAAATGAATAAGTAGATAGTTTGTTGATTTTTGTATCTTTTTAATTCGAAACACTAAAAATCAATGAAATATTAAAATTTATTAAGAAATATTAAGATTAATCCAAAAATATTATTACGTTTTTGAAAAATAGATGGTTTCCCCGTGAACCCTATGTTTTTTCCTCTCCTGATCAAGTAGTTGCGAACAATTGCGGTTGGTGCTTCGATGTTGCTGAGCTTATTCGTTTATGGTGCCAAACAAATAATGTTGAATGTAAATATATATTTTTTGAATATCTTTCTAATGATTTTCATAAAACGCATACTCAAGTGTTTGCTAAATGGAATAACAAATGGTGTGAATGTCCTGATAATACATCGCCAATTGTGTTTGGCGAAAATTGCTATGATAAATTTGAAACTTGTATTAATGATTTTGTTAATCTATTTAAGAATTATTTAAAGAATCTACTTGGAAATAAATATGTCTCATCCAATTTACTTGTCAAAGAAATAATTAAACCTTTGATTCCTGGAATGTTAGTTGAAGAATATTTAGAGACTGCAAGAAAGTATTAGCGTTACCAAATTAGAAATAATGATTGAAGATGATTTCTTTCCGAAAGCATCGATAAAATATGCATTTTTAAAGGTCTCGTTTTTCTAGTAAGGGTATCATTTCGTTAGTAGGGGTATCGTTTTGTATTAAAGCGATAGCACAAAGACAGTTTTTAAAAATGGACCTGCAGCAGTTGCTATGGATTTTTAACTATTGTGGAAGACAAAGGTTACTTCGGTTATACCTGCAAAAGATTATATGTAATTTATTGAATGATTATTCTTATTAATTTTTTTAATTCAGTTCATCATCGGCAAAATCAAAAAGTTTTTGAAGATAGTTTTGTTTTGAGTGCAAAACACGTACTACACAAACATTATCATTTTTTATGTAATAAAAAATAAGGTATTTATCACAAATTAGATATCGAAAATTTGTTTTAAAGCGCGAATTGAATTTAACAGGAGAACCTATTTCTAGAAAATTTTCTAATAAAAGTATTCTTTTATAAATCTTTGAAATAGTTTTTATTGCAACAATTTCGTTTTGTAAATCAAAACTTAAATAAGTTTTGATTTCATTAAGATCTTTTAATGCTTTGTTTGAGTAGTTAATTTTTATCATTATTTATTCCGAGAATTTTTGCAGCAGTTTCAGAGTCAACCCATCCTTCGTCTTCTCCGGATTTTTCTCCGATTGAAAGTTCATTCATTAATTTTAATATAGCTTGTGTTTGTTCGTAATCTTCCATATCTACAATTGCATAACGTCCTCTTCCGTTTTTAGTTAAAAAAACGGGTTCGCCAACTGAGATATCTTTTAAGACATCAGTATAGTTTCTTAAATCTGAAATAGGTCTAATATTTGGCATAATTTTCTCCTTTGCTGTAAAAATAGTATCATAATTTTAAGACAAATATAACAGCGGAATATTTAATCCTTCGAATAAAATGCGTTTTAATGATTTTTTTCTCTTTTTAAGTAAATTTCGAGATAAATTTCTTTGTTAAGATTTTGAATAATTAAAATAATGTATTTATTATTGCAACTATAATTGCGAAATAAATTGCATAACAGACAACACATTTCATAATAAGTAAATCTGAATAAATTCTAGATTTAAAAGATTTTTATTGAAAGAATTTTGAACTTTCTGCTTATTCAGCGTGGTTATTTAATCAAGTAATTACTTAAGAAAAACTCGATAAAATAACTCGGAAAATTTTTATCGAAAAGTGTCATATTATAGTGATTGTGGACTTAGAAATGACAAGATAAATGGCAAGATAAAATATACCTTTCGGATATTATTAAATGTTTAGTTAAATGAATTTAATAAGACTTATTTTTTATATCATGTTTTTTTGAAGAAGACAAAAATTTAATCTTTTTAATGTTATGGAATAAGACTAATTCAGTTTTTTGCATAATAGAAAACCGTATAAAAGATGATTATTAAACTGACCATTCAATAATTACGATAAATATCGCAATATTTACTAATAAATATTTTGCAGGAAAAATTGAAATTATAATTATTGGGTAGTAAAATCTTGTGGGGTGAAATATATGAGGAAATTTTTATTTATTACATCATTTGGTTTATTGTTGAGTTCCTTTATTGTGTCGTGCGGAGGAAGCCAATCAAATGAAGATGGTTTTATTACAATAACTTACGAAACTGGTATTGATAGTTATGATTATTCTTTTGAAATAATGATGGGAGAGAGTGCCTTTTTGGATTACCCTGAAAACGGAACAGACAAAGTTAAATATTGGATTGACAAAGAAACTGGGGAAACTGTTGATGATACAGCGCTGCTTGAAAAAGATACAATTTTAATTCCAAAACGGGAGAAGTTTGCTTATTCTGTTTATTTTGATACATTGGATGAAAATACGTCTTTTTATAACTATGTTCCTTTTGGAGAAAGAGTTAGCGTACCTTCAGTTTATAAAGATGATTACGATATAGAAGGCTGGTATTTTAACGAAGAAAAATGGAACTTTGACAATGTAGTAAAACAAGATATGACGCTTACCGCAAAATGGCTAAAAATGGTTAATATCATTTATTTTGATCCAAATGGTGGAACTTGCGATGTCGAAAGTAAAGAAGTCCATCATTATGCAAGTATAGGCGATCTCCCTACTCCAACTAGAGAAGGCTATGTATTTGTTGGCTGGTTTTACGGAGATGTTGAAATTTATGGTTCAACTTCTTGGGAATACTATGAGGATATTGTGGTAAAAGCTGTATGGGCAAAAGAAAAAATCACTGTTAATTTTGATTTTCCTGAAATAGGAGAATTTGATCCTGTAGTTATTAATTATGGTTGGTCTTATGAACTTCCTTATATAAGAAAAGATGGCAAAGAGGTTGCGTGGTATTTAAATGACGATTTAATACCTACTTCTTCGACTTGGTACTATAGCATTGATGACGTTGTACTCACAGGAAAATGGGTTGAAGCTGAAAGCAATGTACATTTCTATTTAGAAGAACGGATGAATGATGGAGAATTAGACAGTTTAGATAGTATTAAATTACGCTTGGGCGACCAAACGAAATTCGAGATTCCTAGTACTTTGCCTGATGGTGAGTTATTTTATGGATGGGCGTATAAAGGAAATATCTTAACTGATGCCGAAGGAAATATGCTAAAACCATGGGACATTGATTTACGTGATGTAAATCTTTATCCAGTAGTAGGAAAAGCAATTAATACTCCTGATGAATTTTTAAATATCGCGTCAAATTTAGATGGAAATTATGTAATTACTTCAGATTTAGATTTTTCAGGATATGATATTAATCCAATCGGAAGTTTAGATGATCCTTTTACAGGCAGATTATTTGGTAACGGACATACCTTATCAAATATAAATATTAGTGAAACTAATAATATTTCGGTCGGTCTTTTTTCTTGTATTGCAGGAGACAATTTGTATGTCGAAAATTTTAATCTAAAGAATATAACTATTGATGCTAGTTACGATAATTTCGTTTTTGATCAACCTGATAATTTTTCAAGTATACAATTTTCATCAATTCTTATTGGCGGATTAGCTGGACATGCAACTGGGACTTTTAATAATATCAACTTAACTGATTGTACTATTGATGTATCTTTTGGTGAAAATTTATCGCCTGAAGAAGATTCTTTTGCTTTTTGGAGCTATTTAGGAGGAATTTTCGGAGGAGTTGCTAGTACTCAATTTAATTCTTTATCAACTAGCGGTAGTTTCAATTTAAATGTTAATGGTGAAATTTTTGATATGTATAGCGGCTACGAAGAAGCATTAAGCTATGGAACATTTTATGGCGGCTATACTGATAATTCAATTTATAATGAATTAAATAAATGTTCTTCAAACGCCAATATTTGGGTAGAAATTGAACCATGTTTTGGTTCGAATTATATCGGTGGCTTCGCGGGCGATTGTGAGCACTCAAGAATTAATTCTTGCAACTTCACAGGTTATTTGTATGCTTCGAAGACTACGAACAACGAGGGTTATTCGGGAATATGCGCCGGTGGTTTTTTCGGAAGGTTACCTTTCGCTGATATTACAAAAAGTTTTTCGATAGGTTCAATTTCTGCTAATAGAATTTTTGATGATGGAAAATGTGGTGGTTTCGTAGGCTATAGTTTTGATCTCAATATCGATTCATCCTTTTCTAATTCTTATGTTGAAATGAAGTTAAAAAGGTACGAATTTCATAACTTTGACAGTGATAAAAGTAATTATGTTGGAGGATTTGCTGGGTGTGCAAGCTACTGTAATATTCAAAACTCTTACGTTGAAGGTAATATTAGCTGTGATATTGAATACATTGATGAAACAACAGGGAATGCTTCAGGTTTTATCGGCAGTTTAACAAGATCTGGACAAATTAAAAATTCGTATGTTAACGTTACAAGAATATCAGGAAATTCTTCGGTCGCTGGCATAACAACATTAAATGACGATAATATTACAGAGGACAATTTAATAGTTGAAAATTGCTTAGTTAATGTTAGGTATGACATGAGAACAAATGGCAAATATAGTGAAACTGTATTGATTGGCGAATATTCAGAAGCAGATAAATATAAACCAAGTGAAGTATATTTCAATGGGGAAATTTATGTTAATAATGTTTCTGTTGAAACCATAAATAACCTTTTACCAGAAAATCTTGACTCATATGATTTTTTCAAGAATGTTCTTTCTTTTGATGAAGACATACGGGATTTAAGTGATTTAGATTTGTATAATTACAAAATGCCAAAGTTAAAGGGATTAAGTTCCATTAACGAGAATCTTATATCTTAATTTTTGAATTTAAATCTTTTCATAAATAAATAGTTGTTTATTTATGATTTATATTTTTCTTGAAGAAAATATTTTCTGTTCTATAAAGTTATTTTATTATTCTTAGATAAACAATTTTTATATTATTTATCATTTTTATCCGTTTTCCCCGCAAATCTCAACTATTTAATGTATATTTAAACTCTAACTCACTATATATTTTGCTTGTTTGAGAATCTGGATTTTCTTTACTTTCTTTTATTGAAGAAGCGTATATAGCGTTTTTGATAACTCCATTCTGATCGTAGTTAAATTCATAAGTAGCACTAGGAGAAGAACTTACTTTAATTTCATGAGTTTCTTCATTTATGAAATATTTAGGAAGGAAGTTATTTTCTTTTCCTTCATCAATGATTCCTTTTAGATATAAAGAATCATATATTAAGTAACTATCATAAAAAGAGTTAACGTATTCTTTTATATAACTAATTGCTTCATTTTCTTCTAAAGAAGAAGTATTAATAAGCACCCCATCTTCATAGTTATTTAATATATATTTACTTGTTTCTTCATCAAGCCTAATATCGATTTTATATTCAAGAGGGTTTTCTTTCATTGAAACTTCAGGTGAATCATCAAATCTTGTTTCGTATAGGAAAGCATATTCACCATTAACTTTATTAAATGAAGAAATAAGATAACCATCACTAGAAGTATCGTTATATTTTGAAGTAGCAAGTTTTAAATCAAAACTTGCTACTTCATTAAAGAACTCATCTTATGACTAACATTTTGATACAAAGTAAATGTTTCAAAATTAACGATATTTGCTCGAGAAATCGGGCATTTTTTATGAAAACATTTTAGTTAGCGAAAACTAACATAATTGTTGTTGCGTATCTATAACAGTGTTATAATAACACCGTTATAGGAGGAATTTAAATGAATGAAGAAATAATGGAAGAGATTCTTAAAGCAGCTAAGGAAGAATTTTTATCTCTTGGATACATTGATGCTTCAATGAGAAATATTGCTAAGAAAGCGAAGCTAACAACAGGATCTTTATATTATCGTTTTTTAGATAAAGCTGAAATGTTAGATGCAGTCGTTGGAAATGAAGCAGAAGAACTTTTAGCAACTTTTAAACAAATTCAAAATGATTTTGCAAAAAAAGAAATAAAGAATCAAATGAATGAAATGACAACTTATACAGAAAATGGGTTACATATTCTTTTAAACTATATCTATGATCATTACGATGCATTTAAGATTATTATTTGTAAAAGTAGAGGCTCTAAATACGAATTTTATCTTGATAGCTTAGTAGATGTAGAGGTAGAAAACACTTATCGTTTCATTAATGAATTAAAAGCTAAAAATATAAAAGTTAAAGAACCAAGTGAGGATTTGATACATATTTTGTGCACGTCATTTTTTGCAAGTATTTTTGAAGTAGTTCACCATGATATGAAAAAGGAAGAAGCATTAAAATACGCTGATGAAATTTATGCTTTTAACCAAGCTGGATGGTCTGTTTTATTAGGTTTAAATTTTAAGGAGAACTTATGAAAAAAGAAAAAGCATTTCCACGCTTAATGCATTATGCTGGCAAGCATAAAGTCCTTACATATTTATCGCTCATTTTATCGGCAATTAGTGGAGTTTTTGCCATAATGCCATTTGTTTATATTTACTTTATTATTCGTGATGTAGTGCAAGTTGCACCAGATTTTTCAAAAGCTACTAACTTGGTGTTTTATGGATGGATGGCTGTCGTATTTGCTATTCTTGCTATCCTTATTTATATTGGGGCTTTGATGTGTTCACATATTGCAGCTTTTAGAATTGCTGGAAATATGAGAATAGAAGCAATAGAACATCTTACAAAGATACCAGTTGGTGAAATAGAAGAGGAAGGTAGTGGTAAGCTAAGAAAGATTATTTTAGATTCTAGTAGTGCGACTGAGACTTATTTAGCCCATCAACTTCCTGATATGGCTCAAGCCATTCTTATGCCTTTAGCTATTATAGTTATATTATTTATATTTGATTATAGGCTTGGTCTTGTTTCTTTAATTCCAATTATCCTTGGATTCTTATGCATGTTTAAAATGGTTGGTCCAAAAATGAAAAATGACATGGCTCAATATCAAAATGCTATGGAAAGTATGAACAATGAAGGTGTTGAGTATGTTAGAGGAATTCCTATTGTTAAGACTTTTAATCAATCAATTTATACTTTTAAAAGATTTAAAGGGGCGATTGATAATTACTCTAACTTTTGCATTTCATATACAAAGAGATGCAGAGGTCCGATGATTGCTTTTGAAATATGCGTGAATTCCGTTTTTGCCTTTCTTATAGCAATGGCTCTTATTGTGTCTGGCGTTAAGGCGACCGACCAAACGTTTATTTTAAATTTAATTTTCTACATAGTTTTTACTCCGATTATATCAACAACCCTTTTAAGAGTTATGTATATGTCTGAAAATACAATGATTGTAGAAGATGCATTAAATAGAGTAGATTCAGTTCTATCTATTGAACCATTAAAGGAAACCTCTAATCCTTTAAAGCCAAATGGAGATGAAGTGAAGTTTGATAGTGTCTTTTTCAAATATAAAAATAAAGAAAAATACGCATTAAATGATATTAGTTTTATTGCAAAAGAAAATTCGATTACCGCTCTAGTAGGTCCTAGTGGCGGAGGCAAAAGTACTATAGCTAGTCTTCTTAATAGATTTTATGATGTGGAAAAAGGCTCTATTTCTATCGGTGGAGTTGATATAAGAAACATAAAAAAAGAAGATTTGATGAATGAAATTAGTTATGTTTTTCAGGATTCAAAACTTTTAAAAAATACTATTCTTGAAAACGTAAGAATGGGTAAAAAAGATGCGACTTTAGAAGAGGTTAATGAAGCTTTAAAACTCGCTCAATGCAATGACATAATTGCTAAACTTCCTGATGGGTTAAATACTATTATTGGCGCTAAAGGAACATATTTATCGGGCGGAGAAATGCAAAGAATATCTCTTGCGCGAGCAATTTTAAAAAATTCTAAAATTATTATTTTAGATGAAGCTACAGCTTTTTCTGATCCTGAAAATGAGTATTTAATTCAAAAAGCATTTCAAAATCTAAGCAAAAATAAAACAGTCATTATGATTGCCCACAGGTTATCAACAATAAAAAATGCTGACAAAATCCTTGTTGTTAACGATGGAAAAATTGTTGAAGAAGGAACTCATGATTCATTGTTAAAAGAAGATGGAATTTATACAAAAATGTGGAACGATTATCAAAAATCAATCAAATGGAGGGTTAAAAATGCTTAAATATCTCATGCATAAATTTGCTTTGACCGAACAGGGTGCAAAAGATTTTATAAAAACTCTATTAATGAACGTATTAAGCAATATTGCTTTGATGATACCAGTATGGCTTTTATACATTTTAGTAGACGATCTTCTAGGGGAAGGAATTCCGGCTAATCATTATTATTTGTTTATTTTTGGATCTTTAGGAATAATCGTTGCGTTAGGATTAATTTACTATATTCAATATCACTGTTCTTATTTCCTTACTTATAAGGAAAGTGGTAAAAGAAGAATAGCTTTAGCCGAAAGATTAAGAAAATTACCTTTATCGTTCTTTTCACATAAAGATTTGACTGATATGACTCACGTTATTATGAATGATGCGACTGCAATTGAGCAAAGTTTTTCGCATTTTATGCCAAATTTTTATGGTTCAATGCTTTCGACGATTATAGTAATGATTCCTATATTTATTACTGATTGGAGGATGGGTCTTGCCTCTTTATGGGTAGTTCCGGTATCTATACTCATTGTGTTTGCTTCTAGAAAAGCACAAAACTATTTTAATAGGAAGAAAGACAAAGCTGATTTAGAGCTTCAAAATAATGTTCAAGAGTGCATTGAGACTATAAAAGATTTAAAAGCTACTAATTCAGAAAAAGAATATATGAAAAAAATTAAAACAAATGTTAGATTAGTGGAGAAATTTCATATTCAGTCAGAATTAGGCGTAGCTTTATTCGTGGTAACTGCTCAGATGATTCTGAAATTTGGCATTGCTACAACAGCTTTAGTATGTTCAATTCTTCTTATTGACGGTTCGCTTGATATGATGATTTTCTTTATGTTCTTACTCCTCGTTTCTAGATTTTATGAACCTATGGCAATAGCACTTCAAAATTTAGCGGCAATAAACTCTACTTTTTTGAATATAGAAAGAATGAATGAATTTTATAATTGCCCAATTCAAACTGGCAAAGATGATTTTAAGCCTAACAATTATGATATTACTTTCGAAGATGTGAAATTTGGATATGACAAGGATGAAAGTGTAATTAATGGTGTTTCCTTTACTGCTAAACAAGGTGAAGTAACTGCGCTTGTTGGTCCAAGTGGATGCGGGAAATCAACTATATCAAAACTTTGTTCTAGATTTTGGGATGTTGATGATGGAACTATTAAACTTGGAGGAGAAGTAATTAAAAATATTGATCCAGAATGTCTTTTAAAAAACTATTCTATAGTCTTCCAAGATGTGAATTTGTTTAACAATACAATAATGGAAAATATCCGTATTGGTAAAAAAGATGCGACAAATGAGGAAGTTATCGAAGCAGCTAAAAAAGCAAATTGTGATGAATTTGTATCTAAACTACCTGATGGTTATAACACATATATAGGAGAAAATGGTGCTGAATTAAGCGGCGGAGAAAGACAAAGAATCAGTATAGCTAGAGCTTTATTAAAAGATGCTCCTATAGTGTTACTTGATGAAGCAACTGCATCATTAGATGCTGAAAATGAGACGATAGTTCAAGAAGCTATCTCTAATGCTACAAAAGGTAAAACTGTTATTGTTATTGCTCATAGGATGAGGACTATTGAAAATGCTGATAAAGTAATTGTTTTGAATGAAGGAAAAGTTGCAGAAGAAGGTAATCCACAAGAATTAATCAAGAAAAATGGTCAATTTACAAAAATGGTAAGTTTGCAAAAAGAATCAGCAAATTTTAATATATAATTCGTAATTAATAATAAGAAAATAGTCACCTGGTTTTTTTAGCTGGATGACTTTTTTAGATAATTGGACAAGCTATATAAACTCCTGACATTATTAAATGGATTTATACTCGATAATTAAACAACTTCAAATATAGACAAAGAAGTGGCATTTGGCATTTATTAAGGGGTTTCGTTTATCTAGTAGGGGTGTCATTTTGTATTAAAGCGATGAAAAAAAGACATCTTTTAACTAACATTTTGATACAGAGAATAGTATCAAAATTAGTGATATTTATTTTAGAAATCGTGATTTTTTATAGATTGCGTTTTTCTAGTTGAGCACTATGGCAAAGATATTTTTAGTATTCAAGATAACTATATTTTGGCTTACTATTCCTTTTAATGAAAAAGTCCTAAGCAAGATTGATGTCGGTGTAAATGTCGGTGTAAATGTCGGTGTTAAAGAAATGGAGTTTCAACAATTATTCTAACTACTGAAAGAAACTATCCTACATATAACTTTTATCTTAAAAATGAATTTATGGAAGCTAGAAGCAACGTTATGTTCTTTAAAGATGTCGGCTAAATTGATTTTTACTTTAATTAATAATTCTCTTAGATTATGATTTTAAAGAAAGAAGGTGATGAATTTGAGAATTTAAGCATATTAATTAACTAGACTTATATAAAAAAAGGAGTTTTAAAATGCTTATAATTTCAAATTTATCATTAATATTAAAAAAAGATTTAAGAGTTTTAATTAAAGATTTTTCTTTAACTGTAAATAAAAAAGACAAAATAGGAATAATTGGGGAAGAAGGAAACGGCAAATCTTCTCTTTTAAAAGCGATTTATAATCAAGAAGAAGCTTCTAAATATTTAGAAATTAAAGGAACTATCAATATTAAAAACGAAAAAATCGGCTATCTTCCTCAAATGGTTGAAAAAGAATTACTAGAAAAGTCGGTTTATGAACTACTTAACGAAAAAATCGATTACTCGCTTTTAGATTATAAAAAGTACTATTTTTATATCGATAAATTCAATTTAGATGAGGAAAAGTTGTTATCTAGTAGTTTACTAGTAGGTAATTTAAGTGGCGGAGAACGAATTAAACTGTTTTTACTTATTGAACTTATGAAAGAACCTACCGTATTACTACTAGATGAACCAAGTAATGACTTGGATCTTTTATCTTTAAATTTATTAGAGGAACTGATTATAAATTTAGATATACCAGTTATATTTATTTCACATGATGAGCATTTCTTATCATGTTGCGCTAATAGAATTGTCCATATTGAATCACTTAAAAGTAAAAGTGAAGCGCGAGTTAGTGTTAAAAACTTGTCATACGATGACTATTATCAAACTCGCGAAGATTTTTTAGATAAAAACATTAGAGAGTTTAATAAGGATAAAGAAAATTTCGAAAAGAAAATCGAAAAATATAATCGTGTATATCAAAGTGTAAATTACGCATTAAACTCAGTTTCTCGCCAAGCGCCAAGTGTGGCTAAAAATTTAAAAGATAAGATGCATTCTATTAAATCAATGGAAAAGCGCTACATAAAAGAAAAGGAAAATTTAACTCAAAAATATGAAGTTGAAGATGCAATTAACCTTAAATTTGACAATCTTGATAAAGGCAGAAGCGGATCTTCAAACTCGAAAATTAACTATTTGGTTGATGCAAATAAAGAAGTTTTAGACTTAAATATTGACTCGTTAAAAGTTAATAGCGAAATTACTTTAATAGACAAACAAATTTCTTTATATATAAAAGGTGCTAAAAAAGTAGCTTTAATTGGTGAAAATGGTGTCGGAAAAACAACATTGTTACGCTTAATTTATCATGAACTTAAGAAGAACACTTCTTTTAAGGTTGGGTATATGTCACAAAATTATGAGGACGAGCTTTTAAATTATTTATCTCCTCTTGATTATTTATCAAAAACATTAAATGTATCTAACAAGGAAGATTTAACTAAAATTCAAACTTATTTAGGATCTTTAAAACTTACATACGAAGAGATGAATAGAAGTATTTCTTCATTAAGTGGAGGCGAAAAAGCTAAGATTTTCTTTGCCAAATTAATTTTAGAAAAAGATAATGTTATGCTTCTTGATGAGCCTACAAGAAATATTTCTCCGCTATCAAATAAAGCGTTTATAAATTCGATTAAAGAATATAATGGCGTACTTATTGCAGTTTCTCATGATCGAAATTTTGTTTATCAGGTTTTTGATGATATCTATGAATTAGATAAAGAAAATGGATTGAAAAAGATTTCCAAAGAAGAGTTTTATAAAAGATATCTTTAGTTTACTCCTTATGGATATACATTCTGGAGATTTCTCCACCATCACATTTAACATCTAAAAGGTACTCCCAGTTATATCTTTCATAAAAAGAAGTGTGGTCAGTTATTAAATATAATGTTGTAATTCCTTTTTGTTTCATATCATTAATTGCGTAATTTAAAAGTGCACCTGCAATTCCTAAATTCCTTCTATTCTCTTCTACATATAGAGCACAAACATTAGGTGATAAATCTTTTCTTTCGTGGAAGTCATTTTCTATTACACCAACGCCACCTATAATAGTTCCGTTTTCAATTGCTAAATACCACATTGGATAAGTAGTAGAAGTAAAACTTTCTTCAATACTTTTTAAATACTCGCTTTCTTCAATGTTCCATTTAGAAGCGAAAAAAGAAGCAGCTTTGTCTTTATATTCTTCGTGATCTTTAATGTTTATAATCTTATAATTCATTTTTATTTTTTCCTTTAAATTTATCTTTATTTATTTTCGCTTATGGCTACCTTTGAAATCAAGATAGTATTAACATGTTGAAATAAATGCTAAAAAACACTTTTAGTAGTTTATTAGTTATTTTCTAGTACTTATTAAGTGAAAAGTAAGTAATAAATTATGATTTATATATTCAATAAGCTTAGTAATAGACTATTTTGACTATTGGTTTTAAATCAGAAAAGCTTCGACGCACCAGAGTATTCATTCTTTCTATAGTAGGGTAAATAACTGGTAAAAAATTTGATTATTAGCGTATTTTATAAGCAATTCACTTTATTAATTGGTAGAATAATATCGATTAGAAATCATGTTAGGAGGCTAACTAATTTATGGAAGAAAAGCGTTATGATGCTTTAGTAATTGGAGCTGGTAATGGAGGATTAACAGCTGCATTACGTTTAGCAAAATCTAACAAAAAAGTATTGCTTGTTGAAAGACATATTTTACCAGGCGGATTTGCTACTGGCTTTATGAGAGGAAGATTTTATTTTGAAGCTTCCTTACATGAACTTTGTGATTTTGGTCATAAGGATAGACATGGCAATTTATATACTTTGTTTGAAGAACTTGGTGTTTTAGATAAATTACACTTTGTTGATGTACCTGAAGCTTTTAAAGTAATTAATTCTAAAACAAAAGAAAGTTATGAGATGCCTTTTGGTGTCGAAAACTTTATTAACAAGATGGAAGAGTATGTTCCAGGATCGAGAAAATCTGTAACAACATTTTTTGAATTAGGAAAAGAAATCTCTGATGCAATGAGATATTTAAATGAGTCTCATGGTAAACCAGATAGTAAAGTTTTAATGAAGAAATATCCTAATTTCATGAGAGTTGCTGTTTATGATGTGGATACAGTTTTAAAGGCGATTAAAATGCCTAAAAAGGCTCAAGAGATTATTACAACTTATTGGTCATATCTTGGTACATCAACTGATAGATTAGGTTTTGTCCATTATTGTATTATGGTCTATCTTTATATAACTTTAAAAGCTCAAGTACCAGTTGAAAGATCACACGAAATAAGCGCTACATTAATTGAAGAAATTAAACATAGTGGCGGAGATGTTTATTTTGGTGATGGCGTAAAAGAAGTTCTTGTTGAAAATGGTGAAGTTTATGGAGCAATTTTAGATAGTGGTAAAAAGATTTTGACAAAACATATCATATCAAATGCTTCACCTGAAGCTGTTTATGGACAAATGATTAAAGATAAGAGTCAAATTCCTGAAGAGCAATTAAAACTTTCTAGTTTTAGAGAACTTTCTGGAAGAGGGCTTTCTATCTTTTTAGGGCTTAACAAAACTAAAGAAGAACTTAGGTTAAATTCATATAGTTATTTTATTTACGATAGTTTAAATTCTAGAGAAGCTTTTGATGCGATGAAAGACATCAATAACTATTCTCAAGTTACTGTTGTTTTAAATAATGCCTTAGAAAATGCTTCTCCTAAAGGTACAACCATTATGTATATGACCTCTCTTTACTTCAGCGATATTTTTGATAAGGTTGTTGATGAAAAGAATTACTTTGATTTAAAAGAAGAAATCGCTAAAGGATTTATTAAACGTTTTGAAGAATCTACTGGATGTAAAATTTCAGATGCAATTGAAGAGATAGAAATTGCAACACCTTTAACTTATTGCCATTACACCTCAACTCCAGATGGAACAATTTATGGTTATTTAACAAGCGGTTTAGATAATATGATGCCAAGATTAACCACAATGTATGATGAAAAAATATTAAAAGGTTTGCGCTTTGCTGGGGGACACGCTATGAGAAGTTCGGGTTATAACTCAGCTTATCTTTCTGGAGACTTAGCAGCAAAACTTACTCTTGGTGATATGAAGGAGGATAAATAAAATGAAGGTAAAGGTTTCATTTTTTGGCTTAAGCGACATGTTAAAATTTAAAAATTTAAAGAAGAATCGTTTAGAAGCCATTGATAATTCAAAAGTTAAAGAATATAAATCATATAGAATTAATGAACTTGCTAACTATTATCATCCACATAAACAATATTTAAGAATTGATAAAATTGTTGAAGAAAATAAAGACACTAAAAGTTTTTATCTTGTTCCAGATGGTGAAACTAAAAAATTAGCTTACTTTAAATCAGGAAGTTATGTATCTTTATTCGTCAATGTAGAAAATAATATTGTATCAAGAGCTTATGCAATTTCTTCTTCTCCAAGCGAAGCTTTAAAAGGAGTTTATCGAATTACAATTAAAAGAAAAGAAGGCGGATATTTATCTAGCTATTTCCTAGATAAAGCCAAAGTTGGTGATAAATTATTCGCTTCTGAACCTGGTGGATTTTTAACTTATTCATCAATTCGTGATGAAAAAGATGTAATTGCTATTGCAGGAGGTGTTGGAATTACTCCATTTATCTCGATGGCTAATGCAATTAAAGATGGAATTGAAAAATTTAATCTTACTATTCTTTATGGAGTTAACTCTTTAAGCGATGTAATTTTAAAAGATGAATTAGATGCTTTAACTAAAGCAACTGATAAGGTAAAAGTTGTTTATGTAGTTTGTAATGAAACTATTGAAGGTTGCAAAAAAGGTTACATCACTTCAGAAATTATTAAAAAATATGCACCAAGTGATAAGCCATATAGTGTATTTGTTTCAGGACCAAATGCAATGTTTGATTTCTTAAAAGGTGAATTTAAAAAACTCAATCTCGATAATAAGCATATTAGACTTGAGAAGTCACCTGAAACTTTAGCTTTAGGCGATAAAACATTTAATCTTGTAGTTCATATGGAAGATCAAGTCTTTAATTTAAAAGCAAAACAATCAGAAACTGTTTTAAATGCTCTTGAAAGAAACGATGTTTTGATTCGTTCAAAATGTCATTTAGGTGGATGTGGTTTCTGTCGTAGTAAGATTTTAAAAGGCGAAATTCAAACTACAAAACTTAATAAGCAAGCTGACATCGATAAGAAGTTTGGCTATTTTCACCCATGCTGTTCTTATCCAATGTCTGATCTTGAAATAGAAGTTTATAAGTATTAATTGAAACGATTTTAAAAATCTATAAAATCAAGCGGGGACGTATTGGTTCTCGCTTTTTTAAATGAGCTTTCTAAAGATATAAGTTTACTTATCTTAAAGGAGTTTTTAATTCTTTAAGAGCGCCAAATTTCTTTTAACATTGTCAAAAAAGTGTAAAATTAGAGGTGTAATGAATTTAATAAATTTCCTTTATCCTTTATTTTTAACTTTATTAATTGAGACACCAATCTATTTTGAATTTGGCAATAAAAGAAGTGTTAAAACTTTATTATGTGTAACATTATTAAATATAGTTTCTAATTTATTATTTAATTTAATATATATAGCTTTAGATTATTCACACGTATTCTTAATAATGGGCGAAATAATTGTTACATTTATTGAAGGCGCTTTTCTTTATTTGATATTTAATAGCATTAAAAAATCTTTTTTAACAATTCCAGCTAATTTTTTGTCTTACATTATAGGAACTTTATTAAACAATTATCTAGTTATAACAGGAAGCGATATTTTAATTTCTTATTTAGTTTTTGAAATTTTATTTTTACTTTATTTCTTTATCGAATTTTTTATTAACGTTAGAAAGCTTTTAAAGAGTAGATAATAAAAAAACTAGAAGCTTAGCTTCTAGTTTGCTTCATCTTTTGTTTCAAGTTTTTTCTTTTTTCGCTTATTTGAACTATTTTTATAAATTAAAAGTATAAATAAGATGATAAATATAATAAGAGCAGCACCTAAAAAGACTGTTACGCCTATAATAAGGAAGAACATTCCTAAGCCATTAGAAGAAGGATTTTCCATGGTGATAGCATAGTTCATTAACTTGTCATTATAGCCTTCATAATTTCCATAAAGTTCAATTGTAGTTTTAAAACTACCGCCATCATATATATTTGAATAATCTTCATCGTAAACATAGCCAGATGTTTTCTCATCATATATATAGTAAAGGACAGTATAAATGTAGTAGTCGTCGTTAAAATCTAAATTACCTCTGATATCAATTTGACTTAAATTTGTTTCGCTATCATAAGAAAGAAACCAATAACTTAAACTTGAAATGCTAGAATTCGTTTTTGAATAATCATAAGCAGCGTATTCTAGAGTAATTGTTTCATTGCCGATTAATTCGAGTTCCTCATAACTTGCATAGATACAGCTTGTTGAATAAGGCGGAATAATATAATGATAAAAAGAATAACTACCTGGACTATAATAAAAAGCAGTTTTATCATCAGGATTTTTGATGTCTGAAAGATAAAAGTCTCTCAAGAAAAATTTACTATTGTTCTTAATCTCGAATTTTACTTGTTTACTATCTTCTATAACATCATATTCCTCAGCTGTAAAAGTTTGCTTAAGAAAGATGTATGGCTGTTGATTAGGACCAGCAGAATTTGACATTAAAAGAGGTGCTAATAATGGGAGCAGTAGTAATATTTTTTTCTTCTTCATAAACTTATTATAACATATTAAAAAAGTTTAGAAGTTTAAATGTAAAAAGAGAAAATTAAGGCATTTTCCTTCGAAGGTATAATTTAATTTTGGACATAATCTATTTAAAAATTATGAAAAACCTCGCAAATCTCTATTTTTTTGGTCGAAAATAGAAAAAAATTCTAAGAGTTTGAATGTATGATTGTGTTAAAATATGATTACTTTAAAAAAGATGGAGAAAAGAATGCTTAGATTACTCAAAGAAAAAGATTATAAATTTGTTCATGAATTATTACCTAGAATTAACGAAATACAATTTTTAAATAAAGTAAATGGCAGATATGGTTATCTTATAGTTGATGAAAAAGAAGAGATGGTAGGAATTTTACTTTTTACAATTCTTTGGGAGAAACTTCCTTTTATCGAACATTTAATAATTAAAAATGATATGCAAAATAAAGGCTATGGAACAAAAGCTTTAAAAGAGTTTGAAGATTTAATGAGAAAAGAAAGCTATAAAATGGTTTTATTGTCGACTCAAGTCGATGAAAAAGCACAATTTTTATATCGAAGACTTGGCTATATTGATAATGGAAGTCTATTTTTTGAAGAAACACCATTTGATCAAGCCTGCGAGTTATTTTTAAAAAAGAAATTATAAATGAGTAAAAAATGTTTGATATTAATTGATAGTTTTAAAGGTTCAAAAAATGCTTCATCTAAAGAACTTGGAAAATTTTTATCTGCTTTTTTAAGTGAGTCGACTTATCTACCAATTTCTGATGGTGGAGATGGATTTTTAGATTTTATAGATGCTATTAAAAGCTCCAAGAAAATTCAAATAAAAACATTTTCTCCTTTAAAAGAAGAGATAAATATTAATATTTTGCTTGATGAGAATAATAATGCATATTTTGAAAGCAAAGATGTTATTAACTATTCATATAAAGAAAAAGGCAATATTTTTACTCGTTTAAGCTATGGAATAGGTGAAGTGTTAAAAACATTAAATTCTTTTCATATTAAGAATCTTTTTATTGGCTTAGGTGGAAGTTCAACCTCTGATTGTGGAATTGGTATGCTTATTGCGCTTGGTGTAAAATTTTATAAAGAAAACAAAGAGGTTAAAATTAACTCAGTTAAAGATATTTTAAATGTTAACAAAGTAAACTTTGATTCGTTTGAAAAATTAAATTACAAAATAAGCTTAATAAGTGATGTCGATAATCCTTTAATTGGAAAAAATGGAGCTAATTTTGTTTTTGCTAAACAAAAAGGCGCAAGTAATAATGATATTTTGATTTTAGAAGAATGCTTCATCCATTTTAAAAACTTATTAAAGGAAAGTTTAATAAATCTTAATGATGAAGTTGGAGATGGTGCAGCTGGAGGAATAAGTTTTATTCTCAAACATTTATTAAAAGCAGAATATTTCCAAGGAAGTGAGTTTGCTTTATCGTTAATCAACTATAATGAAATTAAGAATAATTTTGATTTTATTATTACTGGTGAAGGATCTTTCGATGAGCAATCTTTTCATAAAAAGATAGTTGGCCAAATTTTAAACTTAACAGATAAAAATAAAGTAATAATTTTAACTGGTCAAAATAAAACGAGTTATAAAACAAATCTATATTCGATAATGGATGATTTAAAAGTTGATGAAAAAGAAGCGATGAGTAATACTCATAAATATTTAAAGGATTTAATTCTTACAGTTAAAAATGATTTTTCTTTAAATTGATTTTTAAAATACCAATAATATGTGTTAAAAGCCCGCAAAAACCTAGTATTTTTTATTTTTTACACGGAAATAACTAAGGTTATTTTGATGGTTTAAAATGCATATTTATGATTATTTAATGGCTTTTTGATAATATAAAATCACAAAAAGAGGAGCGGAAATATGCGATATATCATTGTGGGAGGCGTTGCTGCCGGAGCATCATTTGCCTGTCGATTAAGAAGATTGGATGAGTTTGCTGAAATTATAATTTATGAAAAGACAAATTTTGTATCATATGCAAATTGTGGTTTACCTTATTATATTTCTTCAGTTATTGATGATAAGAGTAAATTAACATTACAAACTCCAGCAAGTTTAAAGGCACGTTTTAATATTGATGTTTATGTATCTCATGAAGTTATTTTTATTGAAAAAGAAGAAAAGCGAATTAAAGTTAAAAATTTAATAAATGGTGAAGAATTTTACGATAATTACGATCGTTTAATTTTAGCTCCTGGAAGTGAAGCGATAAAATTAACGAAAAATTCTAGAAGAATGCACGAGCTTAAAACGGTTGAAGATAGTATAAAAATTAAAGATATTATTAATAAATTAAACGTTAAAAAGGCGACTATAATTGGTGGTGGCTTTATCGGTTTAGAAATAGCTGAAAATCTTGTGCATGCTGGAATTAAAGTAACATTGATCGAAGGAAAATCCCATGTATTAGCAAATCTTGATAGCGAGATGGCTTCTTTCATTCATCATGAATTAAGGAAAAATGGTGTCAAATTGCTCCTTAATAAAATGGTTAAAAAAGTAAATGAAGATGATGATAAAGTTATTATTAAATTAGAAAATGAAACGATTGTTTCCGATTTATTAATTCAAGCAATTGGAGTAAAGCCAAATTCAGCTTTAGCAAAAAATGCTAATCTTGATTTAGACATTCGTGGAACAATTAAAATTAACGAAAACTATAAAACTAGCGATGATAATATTTATGCTTTAGGCGATGTAATTGCGTTAGATTCTTTAATTGACAATTCGCGAGTAAGCATTCCTTTAGCTGGATTTGCAAATCGAGAAGGAAGAGAGTTAGCAAGTTATTTTCTTTTAAATAAGAAAAATGATATTAAAGCTTTAGGTACATCTATTTTAAAATTGTTTAATTTAAGCGCAGCTTCTACTGGATTTAATGAAGAGCAATTAATTAATAAAAAAATTCCTTATGAAAAGATTTATCTTTGTCCAACAAACCATGCGTCATATTATCCAGGTTCCTCGATTTTAAATATTAAAGTTCTTTTTAATAAAACTGATTATAAGATATTAGGCGCTCAAATTGTTGGAGAAGAAGGCGTTGATAAAAGAATTGATGTTTTAGCGATGGCCATAAAAGGAAATATGAAAGTTTATGATTTGGCTAATGCTGAACTTTCCTATGCGCCACCTTTTGGCTCAGCAAAAGATCCAATAAATATGATTGGTTTTATAGCAGAAAATTTAAAAAATGGATTAGTGGATCAATTTTATTTTGAAGAGATAGAAACATTACAAAAAGATAGTAATAACCTTTTCATTGATGTTAGAAGTGAAAATGAATATAAAGAAGGTCATATACCTAATTTTATAAATATTCCTCTTGATGAATTAAGAGACAAGCTTGATTTAATTGATAAAAACAAAAATATTTATTTGAACTGTCAAAGTGCTTTAAGAAGTTATATTGCTTTAAGAATACTTGTTCAAAGAGGCTATAAGTGCAAACACTTGGCTGGAGGTTATCGCATATATCAATCCTTTTTTGAAGATCAAGAATTCATAAAAAATCAAAAATAATTGCACATTTCTTTAATAAATCATAAGTATTGCTATTATTAACACATGAGTATTTTTATAACATTTTTAGGTTTAATTATTCCATTTATTGGAACAACTTTAGGCTCCGCGTTAATATATTTATTTAAAAATAAAGGAATCGGAGTTAACTTAAATAAAATTTTTAATGGTTTTGCAGCAGGAGTAATGTTTGCAGCCTCTATTTTTGGTCTAATTTTACCTGCTCTTGAATATAAAACTGAGTATATGCCAACAATTCTTGTTGTTATCATTGCTTTTATTTTAGGAGTGGGCTTACTTTTAGCAATTGATCATTTAATTCCTCATATACATAATCAAGATCATTACGAAGAAGGCATAAAAACAAATCGATTAAACAGAAAACAAAAAATGTTTTTAGCCGTTTTAATTCATAACATTCCTGAAGGATTATCTGTTGGAGTAATTTTTGGAGTTGCTTTAGCTGGTTTAAATGAAGGACAAGATCTTTGGATTCAACTTTCTTCAGCAATGATGTTAAGTTTAGGAATTGCTATTCAAAATGTTCCTGAAGGAGCAATTGTCTCTCTTCCTTTTAAAGATGAAACTCATTCTACTAATAAAGCTTTTGCTTATGGCGTTTTTAGTGGAGCAGTTGAACCAATATTTGCCATTTTTGGAGTAATTTTAGCTTACTTTATTGAACCTTTGATGCCTTGGGCTCTTGCTTTAGCGGCAGGATGTATGATTTATGTCACAATTGAAGATTTAATTCCAACGGCAGTAAGCGGAGAAGGCAAAAATCATTATGGAATTATTGCTTTTGTTTTTGGCTTTTTATTAATGATGGCTCTTGATGTATTATTAGGCTAGCATGTTTAGTTATAAGTTTTCATTTAAAGAAGGCGAAAGTAAAGAAGCGCCATTAATTGTTATCCCATCATTTGAAGATAACGCTTCTCAAATTATAGAGAAAGTAAAGTTATTAACTGATAAAGACTTTTCTTTATTAACTATTTATGGTTTTGAATGGAACAATAATCTTTCTCCATATAAAGCTTCTACTATATTTAAAGGAGCCTCTGATTTTAAAGGAGAAGCTAAAGATTTCTTGGAGTTAGTTATTTTAAAATTAATTAAAGAAGTGACTACAAAAGAAAACATTAGACCTATTTATAATGTCTTAGTTGGCTATTCTATGGCTGGATTATTTGCAGTTTATGCTCTTTTTAACACTGACGCCTTTTTGAAAATAGGCTCAGTTTCAGGGAGCTTATGGTATCCAAATTTTGTTGAATTTATCAAATATAATGAGGTTTTGCATAGTATTTCAACATTTTATATGTCTTTAGGCGATAAAGAAAAGAAGACAAAAAATAAAATAATGTCTCAAGTAGAGGCTAATTCGCTTATCATTTTTGATAGAATTTCATCTAAAATTTCTAATTCAAAATTTGAATTTAATAAAGGTAATCATTTTCAAGATGAACCATTGCGAGTTGCAAAATGCATTGCTTATTTACTGTCTAATTAATCTGTACCGAAAAAGTGCTTATAAAAATTTAGTGCCTTTATATAATTAAATCATTTTTTTTGATATCTTTATTCATCTTTTCTTTAATCGCTTTAATAATATCGACTATTTTTTCTTCAATTTATCTTTTTTTACTTCCTTTCCTTTATGTGTTTTCTATTGTGCCTCCAATCCTCTACGAATTTTATTTAAGAAAAAAAGAAGAATAAACTCATCTCTAAATTTTCACTTAATAAATTTTACAATTTTAGTGATAACATACTAATTTTCTAGTGCTACAATAAAAGTAATTAGAAATGTAAAAACCATTCCTAAAATTAGTTTTTCAAATAGTAATAATGGAGGATTAAAGATTACATGGAAAAACAATATAAAATAGGGACGGATGAGCAACAAGCTTATTTCAAAGACTATAATATAGCCCCTAAAGGTTGTGCGTTTTTAGAACCAGGAGTTGTGGCAAAAGATGCTAAAGAATTTGTTGCCTTTAACATCGCTAAATCTTTTTACCAAGTCTATCCTGAAGTATTTAATCTAGCTTATATTGCAAAAAAAGTTGGACTAAATAAAGATGAAGTCGCAAAACGTATAAAAAGAATGTATGATGAGAAACTTTTTATGCTTGTATCAAATTCCTATGTTGGAATTATGGGATTTGGACTTTATTATTGGTTAGTTAAGTTAAAAGATGATACCACTAAAGAAGAAAGAGAAGCTTTAACTAAATGGTTCCAAGACAATGATCAAATCTGCACTGGTTATATGATGGAAGAAGGTGGAAACTTTGATTATTTTAATGGAAACCATATGAGAAATTTAGATAATCTTATTTATGGTGTTTTAGATAAATTTAGATTTAATAGATGCGTCGAATATGTTCATATTTTACCAATTAGAAGATTAGTTAGAGAATCTCATGTAAACATGTTTGATTGTAAAGAAGATTACCGTCATTATTTTTGGAGTGAAGAACAATTAAAGAATGTTTTAAAAATTCAAAAGAAGATGGATAAATATGATTTTGCTATTATTGATGCTATTAATAATTGTGGCAGCATTGTAAACATGTTCGACTATGATGTATTAGCAAAACTTTCTGGACTTGATGCTAAAGAAATGAGAACTGATATAGCTAAAATTGTCGATGATCAAAAAACAATAATTCCAATGATTTATTTTAACTATGCAAGTTTAGGATTGAAGTTACATTTCTTTGTTGTCTCTCTTTTCCAAAATACTCCAACTTATCGAGTTGAACAAATTTGTGATGAACTTGCAAAAGATCCTTCTTTTGAAAACATTTTTGATTGCTCGGATGCCCATCATAACTTTGTCCTTTCAGCATACGAAGGCATAACTGATATTGATAAAATTAGAGAAAAAATATTAAGTTATGGCGAGGTTATTGAAGTATTAGAGGCAAATTCTCCACGCCAATTTAGAAGATGGACATGTCGTCTTGATGACAAAAATGGATTCTATGAAGAATGTATTTTTACAGATGATGTCCTACTTGATAGAAGCAAAGAATAGGAGGTGCAAGATATGAAAATTTTAGAAGCTAGAGATTATGTAGTTAAAAATTTAAAGTATGCTTTGAATCCTTCTTCAATTGCTGTTGTCGGTGCAAGTAGATATCCAACAAAAGTCGGCTATAAAGTTGTTTACGAACTTATGAAATGGGGATTTAAAGGAAAATTATATCCAGTTAACCCAAGAGCTGATCAAATTTTAGGTTTAAAATGTTATCACACACTAAAAGAAATAAATGAAAGTGTTGATTTAGTTTTTGTTGCAGTACCTGCTCACCTTGTTACTCAAATAGTTAATGATGCAATTGCGATAAAAGCAAAAGTTTTAGTTGTTGCAACCAGCGCATTTAAAGAGATTGGTAGAGAAAAATTACAAAATGATATAGTCAACACATGTCGAGAAGCAAAACTCCCATTTATTGGACCTAACTTAGTAGGTTTAGGTTCACCATATCAACACTTTAATTGTGGTTTTATCCCATATTTACCTGTTGAAGGACCAATAGCAATGATTTCTCAATCAGGTGCCAATTTACTTGCTGCTTTAGGTACAAGTCAAGCTGACCATTTTGGAATGTCCTTCTTTGTTGGATTAGGTAATAAAGCTGATGTAGATTTTTCTGAATTTATTGAATATGCAGGAGAAGATCCTCATACAAAGTGTTTAGCCATTTATATTGAAGGCCTTGATTCTCCTGAAGCTTTTATTTCAAGTTGTAAAAAAGTTAATAAACCTATTGTTGTTATAAAAGTTGGTGGAAGTAAGATTGGTGTAAAAGCTGCTTTTGCTCATACCGCTAGTGAAAACCCTAATGGTGATGAATATTACGACAAAGTAATAAAAGATGCAGGTGCAATAAGAGTAGAAACATGGCAAGAATTCCTTGATGTTTCTTTAGCTTTAGGCTATTTGCCTCCTTTAAAAGGCGACAAAGTTGTAATGATTACAAATGGAGGAGGCGCAGGATTATTAAGCTGTGATCATTTTGAAAGACTTGGAATGCCTCTTCATGAATTAAAAGAAATTTCACCAATGCTTGCTCAAAGAATTAGAGCTTATATGCCAATGTTTGGTTCACCTTTAAATCCTGTCGATATTTCAGGAACTGCAACAGTAATTCAATATAAAGGTGCTTTCCAACAAGCTTTAAGAGATCCTAATGTTGATGGTGTTCTTGGTGCGATTTGTCCAACAGCTGTTACTGATGTAATTGGAGTAGCAAAAGCGGCTATAGAAGTTTATGAGTCAACAAAAGAACTTAATAAACCATTTATAATGATTTGCCAAGGCGGAGAGGAATGTCATGAAGCTATTAAGCTTTTAAGAGAGCATAATATTCCTGCTTATCCAACTGCTGAACAAGCAGTTAATGCAATGAATGCTCTATATAAATTTGGTAAAAGAGAAAAATAAAAGATAATAATTAATAAAACGAATTAATAATGGCGTTATGTAAGTAGCGCCATTATTTTATAATTTTTAATTTATCGTTAATTGCTATTGTTAAAATCAAAGCAACCTGAATTGGAATCATTAAAAAGAATAATGGCCAAATATTAAATTGAATAAATTGGATGTAACAAGCTATAACTAAAGTCCAAAAGAACAAGCTTCTTACAACAAAAGTATATATTTTTTGTTTCCGAACTTTTGAAAAAAGTAGCATAACAAGACTAGTTGCAGGAAGAGCCCAAACGAAAATTTGCCAATAATCAAATTCAGTAAAAATTAATAGATAAATATAAATGATAACAGCAAGTATCCAAACGAAAGAACAATATAAAAGTTCAATCATAGAGTTATTGATAATTACTTTTCTATTAAGGTGATTGATGTATTTAATTTTATCTTCAAAGTCTTGTTCGTTAACTAAAAAATCTAAAGTAACATTATAAAATTCACAAAGTTGGTAAAGAGTTTGAATATCTGGAAGAGTGTCACCATTTTCCCATTTACTAATAGCTTTATCACTATATCCAAACTGTTCAGCTAACTCAGTTTGAGTTAATTTTTTATTTTTCCTTAGATTTGCAAGGTTTTTAGCTACAATCTTTTTAATATCTTTCGTTTCTTCCATAAAAATATCATAAATAATCGTTAAAAATATGTCAATTCTCTTAAAAAGAGAGTTAGAGATTAAACTCTCTTTAAAATTCTTTTAACTTATCGTGATTTATTTTTGCAATGTTGATTAAATTAATAAGGCCGAAAGGTCTACTTTATTATGAAGATTGGTAAAAAAGAAATTACATTTAAAAAACCTAGTAAAAGAACTGTTGTAACTTGTATAGGTCTAGTACTTGCAATTTCAGTAGGTGTAGCTACTGGTTTTTTGCTTGCCTTTGAATTATCACCTAAAGGAATTGATTATTCTGGATTAAATGAAGAAGGGTATGCTGATAATAACAAAAAACTTTATGAAGATTATTTAGCTAATCCTAAAAATCCACTTGATTATTCGCCAAGTGATTTAGCTAATATCTCTATATATAAGTATTCTTTAAATAAATATACCGAAAGTAGTGTTACTTCGGCTGCTAAATCAATGGGTGTTACTCAAACTACATATGGTAGAAGTATAAAAAGTGATAATGAATTCTTTAATGAAAGCATTTCTGAATCTACATTTGTTAAGGTTGCCAAAAGATTTTATCAAGAAGGCGATAAAGTAGATATATATAATGGACAAATAGAGAATGACTCTAATGGTATTAGTGGTCAATATGAAGCAAAAGAAGAATTCACTGTTGAGCAATATGAAGATGCATGGGGAAGAAATTTATCTCAACCAGTAATTTACATAATTTCTTCTAAAACAACATTAGATACTTCAACAATAACTGAAAATGAAAATGGATATACTATTTCGCTTGATTTAGATCCTTTAACTAGTGTTATTCGCTATTCAAAGCAAATGATTCAAATGTCGAGTTTGGATAATGCTCCAGAATTTACAAAAGTTCATGTCGAATTCAATGTTGACAAAGATTTAAATCTTTTAGAAATGAATGTTTCTGAAGCATATTATGTTTGGGTTTTCGGAAAAAACTTCACAGAAGCCACATTAAATGAAAAATATACTATTTTAGACAGTGCGCCTAAAATTCCTAATATTGATGAAAAAATCTACTTTTAAGGGAGAGAACTATGAAACCTATTTTTAAACAAGTAATTTTATGGGCTAGTACACTAGTTGTATCAACTGGGGTCGCTTTTGCTTCTTTTTACGACTATTCCGGAGGAAATCAGACTCCAAATAGTGGAGCAAATAATGGCAGTCAAGACAATAATGGCGGGAATAGCAATCAAAATCTATCTCCAGCTCAAAGATTATTAAATAGTCTTATTACTCTTGATGAAGCTGAAATTGATGGCGGAATAGAAGTAACATTTGATAACAAAACCGCAAATATAAATGTTGATGGAGCCTTAGGACTTGATACAGAAAATTTAAACAACACTCGTTTTGAAGGTAGGTTAGATGTAAAAGTTAATGGCGTTAATTTCTATGGCGATATTAACTATTTCAACGGGAAGATTTTCTTGGATTATGAAAAAGCCAAATTATATTTAGAAACTAGTTCATTACTCGAATTTGTTAACATGATTCCAAATTATGGAATTGATTTGTCTTTACCTGAAGAATTAACTAAATTCGATTTAAACAAAGTAATGAATGATTTAAGTTCGATGGAGCCTGAAGCAATAAATGGTGGCTATTTATTTAAACTTTCTTTAAATGAAGATATCGATTTAGTTTTTAAGAGTGATGAAAACTATAATTTTGTCGGCGTAAAAACTAATAAATTCTATTTTGAAAATACTTATATCTATTTAGATTTTGATATTAATCAAGAACTGGATGCTCCTTTAACTTTTACAGAACCAGATATTGGAGAATATCAAGATTTTTCACCTACTTTTGATTTAATTAACGGAATCTATAATGCATTTAATAAAACAAACAATACATTTAATTTAGATGTAAACATTACTAATTTAAATAACCCTTATATAAAATTTAATGGCGATCTTTCTTATGATACTGAGCTTTCTCGTTTATCTTTTAATGGTAGTGTCATTGAAGAAAATCACGATCGAACTCATGCATTTAAACTTGGAATGCAAGATGATAATTTACTTGTAAACTATAACAACTTGAAATTTAAAGTTGAGAATCAAAATATATTTGCATTGATTGATTACATTTTAAAGAAAGTTGAAGACAATTACTTAAACGAAGCTTTGGCTGGAATGAACGATATTCTTCAAAATAACGATATATTAGGCATTATTGATAATTTAAGTACTATCAATAATATTATTAAGAAAATTGAATCTCATGAAGAGTCTTTAATCGTTACTCTAGATTTAACTATTTTAGGCATTAATGCGACAGATATTAAAATTGCTTTAAATTTTGATACTCATGCTTTTAAAGGAATTTCTATTACTGGTTTAGATGTAAATGGATATAAAGCAAATATTAATTTAACAACTAAAGAATATAGTCCAATTAGCTTTAATATGGACGAATATGTTGCTATTGATCCTGCTTTTGGCTTAGTTAATGCTTTTGAAGGACTTTCACGCGAATCAAGATTTAGATTAGATTTTACAGGTAGTGTTGATGATACAAGTAGCGCAAATCAAGATTTAAGCGTTGATGGTGGTCTTCAATTTGATATTAATAATAAGTTTGGCTATGGCGAATTAAATTTAGTCGATTCATCAACTTATAATCATAACATCAAAGTTGATATGAGAAGTTACGATGAAATCTTATTTACTTATAATGATGTAACAAAAGGAAGATTTTCTTCTAATTTCTTTACTGATGTTATTGGTATGGTAAGTGAAATCTTAAATAACAAAGATGACCATTTCTATGAATTATTTGGCGATTTATTAAATTCAATGGGTTCTCTTCCTATAATGGAAGCAATAAACAATAAAGATTATGGAAAATTATTTGAAATTGGACTAATCGACTCTTTAAATGTTACTTCTAACTCTCTTGAACTTGGCTTAAAAGGCGGTTTAATTGGCATTGACTCGACTTTAAAAGTAGTTATCGAATTTGATAATACAGTCGAAAATCCATCTGAAATTTTGAAATCATTAGAAGTTAAAGATTTTAAATATGGCGATAGTGTCTACTCTTTTAAAATCAATCTTAATAAATATAATGATGCATTAGATAAGACAAGACTTGATCCATCTGATACTTATATTGAGTTTGATAGTTTAGCTGTTTTGCTTAGACTTGGAATTAATACTTCAATTTATAACCATTATCATTTTAGTGGCGCCGCTCATATTAATGTAGATCTTGGAATAGCGAAAGTTGATAAAGATATTCCAATTGATGTTAAAATCTTAAATGAAAAAGGAAATGTAAGTCTTGCTATTGAATTTCCAAATGTTCCTACGATTTCTGGGGTCAATAATGGTTATTGGGATCAATTTAATGTTAGAAACAGAAGAGCTAGCTTCTATATGAAAGATGAAATGTTCTATATACATAGAATTGAACAATACGATACATTACCATTTTTAGGAAAAGAAAAAACTTATGAAACCTATGTTAAAGCAGATTTAGACAATTTCCTTGATAATATAGTTACTTATCTTTGCCGAACTATATTAGGGTTTAATGATCTTGCGATGAGCTTAATTGGCTCAGGAAATAGTGATTCTGGAAGTAGTGATTCAATAATTCATTATGAAAATCTCTTAAAAGATTTCTCTTATAATGATTCTTCAGATACACCATATTTCAATTTTGGCCTTAACTTAGCTGAATTAACTAAAATGAAAATGTTTAGTGATTTGAACCTTAAAGTTTTTGTAGATAACGATAAAGAAACTAGTACTTTAAGTGGTATTGATGTTAGTTTAAACATTAATGTTCTTCTTACTATTGCTCTTGGTGCAAAATTAGATTTAGTAAACTTAGGCGAAGAGTTCACGCTTGATGAAATGAACTCATATGTTACAGCGCATTCTGGGGATGAATTAAATAAGATTTACGAACAAAATTATTAAATTCAAAAAGGGGTTGAATGTAAATAGAGGCAATCGCTAATTTATGCGGTTGCTTTTATTTTTCAAAGATAAAATTTGTCGTAAAATCACTAAAAAATGATTAAGTGAATAGGCGAAATTTAATATAATAATCACATAAGAATTAATGAGGACATAGAGATGAAATTAAAATATAATGACTACATCGAAATGGTTAAAAAAGTAAGAGAAATTACTGATTTTAAACCAAAAATAGGCATTGTTTTAGGCACTGGATTAGGAAGTTTTGTTAATAGAGTAGACATAAAGGCTTCAATTTACTATAAGGATATCCCAGGCTTACCAGTCTCAACTAATCCTGCTCATCAAGGTAGATTTATTTTTGGATATTTTGATGGAATACCTTGCGTTTTTATGCAAGGGCGCGTTCATTATTATGAAGGTTTTGAAGCAGAAGAGGTTATTCGTCCTATTCGTTTAATGGGTGTTTTAGGAATCGAAAAATTAATCTTAACTAATGCAGCCGGCGGAATTAATTTTAATTTTAAACCTGGCGAATTTATGCTTATAGAAGATCATATTGATTGTTTTATGCCTTCACCATTAAGAGGGGAAAATGATAATCAAATCGGAACTCGTTTTCCTGATATGTCGAATCCATATGATGAAACTCTTCTTAATAAAGTATTTATAAAAGCAAATGAAATTGGATTACCTATTCATAAAGGTGTTTTCATTCAATATCCAGGTCCACAATTTGAAACGAAAGCTTTAATAAAAGCTTTTAGAAATATGGGTGCTGATGCCTGTGGTATGTCAACAGCAATTGAAGCAGTCGCTTCAAATCATATGAACATAAAAACAATTGCAATATCCTTTATTTCTAATATGGCATGCGGCATTGAAAAGAAAAAGATAACTGATGAAGAAGTTGTGATAGAAGCTAAAAAAGCTGAAAATAATTTTGTAACTCTTCTTGGTGAAGCTATTAAGATTCTAAATCAAAATTAATTATGATTTCGAAAATTGTTGAAACAAACAAAGGCTTAATTGAAGGCATTGAAGAAGAACGAGGTTATCGCTTTTTAGGAGTACCTTTTGTAAAAGCACCAGTTGGTGATTTATCTTTTAAAAGACCTCAAGAAGTTGAAAAGTGGAGTGGTATTTATAAGGCCGATAAGCCTAAAGCAAATCCAATTCAAAGAGAAGGCACTTTTAGTGTTGGCTTTAACAGTCAAGATTCTTTATATTTAAACATTTATGTTCCAAAAATAGCTAAAGAAAAAGAGAAGATTCCTGTTATGGTCTGGATTTATGGTGGAAGTTATGCAACCGGAGGAACTGGTTTAAAAAATGATAAAACCCTGCAAATCGAATATGATTCTTCCGATTTTGCTAATGATACTGGCTGTATTATTGTAAATTTTAACTATCGTCTTAACGTATATGGTTATTTAAATCTTCATTCAATAAGTGATGATTTTGATTTAAATAATGGTATATATGATCAAATGGCCGCATTAAAATTCATTAAAGAAAATATTGCTAGTTTTGGCGGGGATGAGAATAATATTACGCTTTTTGGTCAATCAGCAGGGGGGTCTTCAATTATTGCTTTAATGTCGATTCCTGAAATTAGTAATTTGTTTCATAAAGCAATTGTTATGTCTCCTGTAAGTGAGCATTTTTTCTTTCCAAAAGAAAGTAGAAAATTAGCAAAGAAATACCTTTCTTATCTTAAAATTAATAAAAAGAATTTAGATAAATTATATTCTTTGACCCCTCAAGAAATTAAGGGTGCTAATAAGAAGTTAGCTGATTATGCTTACAGAAAAGGAGAATTAAGATGTCCTTTTTCACCAACAATTGATGGCGTTTTATTAAAAGATGAGCCTAAAAAACTTGCTGCCTTAAATAATAAGCCACTTTTAATCGGAAATGTGATTAACGAAGGGAATTTATTTCTCCTTAAAGCACCTGATTTTGCTTTACCTTTTATGGTTAAACTTTTTGGACTAAAACTTAAGAAGAAAAAGGGCGATACATATAGACATAGAGCTAGTATAGCTTTAACTCATAAACTTTATATTGATCCGATGCTTGAAATATTAAGTAATTATCAAGGTAAAGCTTATAAATATGAGTACCAATATACTTCGCCAGATTGTGCTAAATTAGGAGTAGAAACTTTTCATGCTTGTGATGTACCTGTTCTTTTTGGCTATAACACTCCTTTTGAAAGGGTTGATGATCCTAAAACTCAAAACATTACTAAGACCATGAGAATGCTCTTTAGTAAATTTGCTCACGATGAATTTAATGAGTATGAAGAATATAAAATAAACAAGAAAGAAATAATCATAAAATAGCTAAATTTTGTTGAAAAGTATGCAAAACTCAAATAAAAACGATAAATATGAGAGGTGATTATATGTTTAAAGAGATCAAAAAGAACTTTGGCTTTGGCGTTATGAGACTTCCGCTTAGTGAAGACAAGAAAATTGATTTAGATGAATTTTCTAAAATGGTCGATTACTTTATTTCAAGTGGATTTAATTATTTTGATACGGCACATGGCTATTTGAGCGAACAAAGTGAGATTGCCATTAGAGAATGTCTTACCAAAAGATATAAACGTGAAGACTATGTTTTAACAAATAAGCTTTCACCAAATTATTTTTCAAAAGAAGAAGATATTATTCCTCTTTTTAATAAACAGCTTGAAGCTTGCGGAGTAGAATATTTTGATTTCTATTTAATGCATGCCCAGCAAAAGAACAACTATGATCAATATCAAAAATGTCACGCCTATGATGTAGCTAAAAAGTTAAAAGAAGAAGGTAAAATTAAACACATTGGGATATCTTTTCATGATTCTGCTGAGTTTTTAGATAAGATTTTAACAGAACATCCTGAAGTAGAAGTTGTCCAACTTCAATTTAACTACTTAGACTACGAAGATCCTGTTGTCCAATCTCGTCTTTGCTATGAAGTTGCATTAAAACATAATAAACCAGTTATTGTAATGGAACCTGTTAAAGGCGGAAGTTTAGTAAATCTACCAAAAGAGGCTAGTAAAGTTTTAGAAAATTTACATAATGGTAGCAATGCTTCCTACGCTATTAGATTTGCCGCATCTTTCTCAAATGTGTTTATGGTTTTAAGTGGGATGAGTAATATGGAACAATTAAACGATAATGTTTCTTTTATGAAAGAATTTGAACCACTTAACGAAAAAGAGAAAGAAGCTCTTAAAAAAGTTGTGAAGATTTTTAAATCTATACCTACAATTCCTTGTACAAGTTGCAAATATTGTGTTGATGGATGTCCAAAACATATTCTAATTCCTGATTTATTCCGCGATTATAATTCCATCATCAAATTTAATGATCTTAATGCAAAAGATTTTTATGTGTTCCACACGAAGGAACATGGTAAAGCTAAAGATTGCATAAAATGCGGTAAATGTGAAAATATTTGTCCACAACATTTGCCTATTCGCGATTTATTAGTGAAAGTAAGTAAAACTTTTGATTAAGCAGATTTTGTAAAGAAAGACTTACAATCTCTTGTTTAGAGTTTAGATAAACGAGTGGTATAATTATTTAGGAATTAACGATGGAAAAATTAAAGAGTGATAAAGCAATTTTCTTTGATTTAGATGGAACTTTATGGGATGCTCTTATTCAAATTATGGAAGCTTGGAATAAGGCCATGAAGGAAAATAAGCTAAATTATACTTTTTCTTTTGAAACAATAAAATCCTTTATGGGTTTAACTCCTTTAGAAACGGCACCATTAGCTTTTAAAGATGTTTCGTTAAAGAAAGGACTTGAATATTTTGCTTTATGCTTAAATGAGGAAATTCTATATTTACAAAATAACCCAGGAAAACTATATCCTCACGAAGAAGAAATCCTTAAAGTTTTGTCGAATAAATATCCACTTTTTATTATTTCAAATTCTGATAAAGGTTATATTGAAGGCTACCTTAAAGCATATAATTTTAATAAATACTTCAAAGGACACGTATGTGCTGGAGATACGAACTTAGAGAAATGGGAAAATATTATTTTAGTAAAAGATAAATATAACTACCAAGAAGTTATTTATGTTGGTGATACTAAAAAAGATTTTCTTGAAAGCAAAAAAGCAAACGTTAATTTTATTCATGCTTCCTATGGATTCGGGAAAGTTGATGAAAGTGTTTTAAAAATAAATTCATTACAAGAACTACCTAATTTAGTTGAAAAAGTCTTTAAAAGTTAACTATTTTCATAAAAATTGAAGGAGATGTTTATGGAAAATAATATAAGTCAAAGTCATGAACCTGAATTAAAACTAAATATCAAAAGAACAGCGATAATCGGTTTTGCTTTCTTTGGTATCTTACTTTTATGGCAAGTTTATGATTCATGGTGTCCAACGTTTTTGACAGAACTTTTTAAGGGAGCTTTCCCAAATATCACAAATGAAGAAGAAGTCCAATATCTTGTAGGAATTATCATGGCTCTTGATAATCTTGCAGCGTTAATCCTTCTTCCTATTTTTGGGGCCTTATCTGATAAAACAAAGTCGCCAATTGGTAAAAGAATGCCTTATATTCTTGTTGGTACTTTTGTTTGTGCGGTAGCCTTTCCTTTTATTCCTGTCTTTTTTCACTTTAACAATATAGCCGGAGTTATTTCGATGATGGCGATAGTTGTTATATTTATGATGATGTATCGAAATCCAGCTGTTAGCTTGATGCCTGATATGACGCCAAAACCATTAAGAAGTAAAGCAAATGGCATTATAAATATCATGGGTTATATCGGTGGAGCATTTGCAACAATTGTTGGTATTGTCTTTGTTTTAACCGATTATTTAGATCAAAACGAAGAAGGCGGATGGGCCGCTGGAAATATTTGGGTAATTGAAATTCCATTCTTACTCGCTTCAGTTTTAATGATTATCTCTTGCCTCGTCTTATTCTTTAAAATTAAGGAAAATAAGATTGAAGCAGAAATTGCTCCTGAAATGAAACGTGGAGAAGAATTATCTGAACTTAAAGAAAAAGTATTTGATGATAAACCTTTAACAAGAAGTAATAAAATAATGCTTATTTTAATTCTTGTCGCCGAATTCTTCTGGTTTATGAGTGATAATGGTATTTCTACATTTATGGGGAATTACACCATTTATTATTTTGAAGCTTCTTCGATGTCTAACATGATTAACACAATTGTTGGAGGAGTCGGTTCTGTAATTGGGTTTGCAATTGGTGGAATAATTGCTGGAAAAATTGGCAGAAAACGGACTCTAGTTGGTGGTCTTGGCTTGACCCTTTTATCTTACATTGTTTGGGCCATTTTGAGCTTTACGCTTTTAGAATTTGCTGAAGGAAGTAAACAATTCCCAATATTCCTTTATTTTATTTGGTTTATAAAAGGATTTGGTATGTCTTTAGTCCATGTTAATTCTTATCCAATGGTTGTTGAACTCTGTAATTCTAAAAAGATTGGTCGCTTTACTGGTTATTATTATGCTGCATCAATGGCTGCTCAAACTATTACTCCAGTAGCATTAGGTTCTATTCTTCTTGTTCCATCTTTTGATTTTGGAATCTTACCAATTTATGCTTTAGTTTGCCTAAGCGTTTCTTTTGTAGTTTTCCTATTTGTTAAAAATGTTAAATCCACAAAAACAGATTTTAAAAAAGGATTAGAATCTATAGGAGGCGATGACTGATAATGAAAAAAGAGGAAATTCTTAATAGAGTGAATCCTTTAATTTTAAAAGGAGTAGCTCATAGAGGCTATCACAATAAGTTTTATATTGAAAACGGACTTGATGCCTTTAAAAATGCAATCGAACATAACTTTGCTTTTGAACTTGATGTTCATTTAACAAAAGACAATAAACTTATTGTATGTCATGACTCTAATCTTTTAAGAACAACTGGTAAAGAAGGCATTATTGAAGAGCTTACCCTAGAAGAGATTAAAAATAACTTCAAGTTACTTAATGGTGAGATAATTCCTACTTTAGAAGAAGTCTTTGATTTAACAAAAGAAAGAGTACCTATTGTTGTTGAATTAAAACCATATTCTAAAACTAAAAACTATAAAGATCTTGCTTTAAAAGTTAAAGAAGCTTTAAAGGTAATAAAAGATAAAAGAAACATTGTTTTAATTTCTTTTTATCCTCAATGTCTTTATCCATTTAAAGATAGTGGATTTATTAGATCCTTATTAGTTGATAAAAAGAATAGTTGGGTTTTTGCCTTAAGATGTTTCTTTGAGGGCGTTGACTTAGAGTGGGAACTTTTAGAAAAAGAAAAATACCAAAAAGTTAAACAAACTAAACTTGTAATGTGCTGGACAATTGAAAATAAAGAGGACTATAACAAAATTAAACCTTACGCTGATTCAGTTACATTTCAACATTTTGATATAACTAAATAGTCTAATTAAATCTATTGAGCATTTTGAAAAGCAACTTTATTCTTTTCGATTTCTCGATAGATTTTTTTGCGTTCAATTAAATAATAAACTAATTGACTGATTAAAGAAGCGCACCAACTTACTGGATAACAAGTATATAAAATAAGAGTAGAGTGCATGATACTTTCTGGATCAGGAGAATAAATAAAGAAATTCCAAATAAGTCTAAAAATACAAGCCCAAAAGATTGAGATTATCATTGGAATTATTGCTCTATTTAATCCACGTAAGAAATTAGTGAAAGAATCCATGGCTCCACATATAAAGTAAGTTGGTAAAAGAAGTGATAATCTTTCAAAACATAATAAATAAAATTCTGAATCAGCTTTTCCACCTGTATAAGCAGCAATTAAAGGAGTGTGTAAAGCCAAAAGCGAAAGACCGATTAATAAGCCAAAACCCATACAGACGCCTTCAATTATAAATATGAGTTTTTTAACGTTTTTAGTTTCGCCTTTTCCATAATTTGCACTAATAAAAGCTGAGCCGCCTTGAGCAATTGAAAACATAGAAGTGTAGCAAAAGTTTTCAATTGATTCACAATCCGCATTAACTTCAACAACGCGAGGGCCCCAAGTATTGACAGTTGATTGAAGTATCATGTTAGAAACAGCAAAAATCATTCCTTGAAGTCCGCTAGGTATTCCAACTTTTAATATCTCAAGTGTCTCTTTCTTATATAGACGAATCTTTTTAAATTTAAAGTCGATAAAGTTCTTATTTTTCTTTAAGAAGATAAATACAAGTATAGAAGCTGTTAGATAAGAAAATATACTACTTAATCCAGTTCCAACAACTGATAAATGACAAGCGTAAACAAAAAGATAATTAAGTGATATATGAAGTAAGCCAGCAATGCCTAAAAATATAAGAGGCATTCTCGAATTACCTGTTCCTCTAAAGATTGCACTACCAAAATTATAAATGCTAATAAAAGGAAGAGCGTAAAAATAAGTTCTTAAATACTCAACCGCTAAATTAAAATATGATTCGTCAACATTTTGAAGTTTTAATAATGATGGAGCTAAAAAATAGCCGATAATCATTACTATAACTCCAGATAAAAAAGCTAAAATTAACCCAGAATAGCAAGCTTTTTCAGCAGAAACCTTATCGTTTTCGCCATAATATTTAGCGATGATAACGTTTTCTCCAGCTGATAAGCCTATAAAAACATTTGTCAAAAGGGAGTTTAAAGCAGCGTTAGCTCCAACAGCAGCAGCCGCTAACTCACCTTCATATCCTTCTATGACTATTAAATCGAATGTTGAAAATAAAATTTCGAGGCATCCGACGAGCATTAATGGCAAAGAAAATAATATTACTTTTTTGATTAAAGTAGTGGTTGATCCACTAGTTAAATCCATAGACTTCAGTTGCATACCGAAAGAATATTTTAATTATACTTTCTTAAATTGCAACTAAATAATTAGTGATAATTTATAGATGTTCTCTCTATTAATTATTCTTTAAATGATTCTTTTGGATTAGCTAAAAATTCCATGTTTTGGAAAGTGAATTTTTTAGTTTTTCCAGCGATAGAAGTCGATAAAGTAATAGTGTCAATTGAAGTAAAGCCTTGCTTATAGTAAAGCTTTAAAGCACTAATATTATTTGGAGCAACTTCAATTTGAACACGTGGATTTCCTTTAGCAAGGACTATTTCCTTAATCTTTTTTAAAGCAAAACTAGCTAAACCTTTTCTTCTAAATTCAGGTTTAATATAAAGATATTCAATGTTATTGGTATAGCCATATTTTTCATTAACAAAAGTAAAGCCGGCAATATTATTATCAAGCATAATAAGGTAGCCAAAACATTTAGGAGAAAGCATCCTTCTAATGTCTTCTAATATATCTTCATCGCTTGCTTCAATAAGTTGAGAAACCCAAAAATCTTTGAGCATTAAGGATAACTCAGTCAAATCGGATAAACTTACTTTTCTTAAAAATCTTTTGCTTGTCATAAATAGATTCTAGCAAACGTAATTTAAAAAAGCAAATTTAATGCCATTTTTGCACTATTTTTAATAAAATAGGGAAGTTTTTTGTTTCTATTAACTTAAGCTAAGACTATTTCTTCTTAGTAAGAAGAAATTAGTTAAATAAAGAAAAAGACTTTCTTATTTAAAAATAAATGCATAAGTTAGAGACACTTAAGATGAATAAAAGTGCAATAAAACTAATAATTAAATGAAGATCATCACCTCCTAAAATAAGTGAAAGAGTAAAGCTTAATACTCCTTCACTAATATAAAGGAGTTTAGTTCGTAAAATTAAAAAATATTTTTAAAAAGTTTAAAAAGATTATCTATTAATTAATATAGAGCTTCTTTTATAATATTAACTTGATGAAAGGGAATATATGAATAGATTAGCTTTGTTACATAGAATAGATTCTGAATATGCTTATCCTCTTGATGAAAAAACTCTCTCTTTACGTTTAAGAGCAAGTAAAGAAGATTCTTTTAAACTTGTGGAAGTTTTATTTAATCCAGCAATGCGCTTTATTAAAGAAAGAGAAAAGAAAAAGATGGAGATTAAATACTCTGACTCAGATTTTCTTTATTATGAAGCAACGCTTTTTAATAACTTCCCATCTTTTTCTTATATCTTTCATATTATTGATAAAGATGATAAAGAGTATTATTTATCTGATGAAGGACTAAGCAAAAGTTATGATTATACTTACTCGCAAATTAGTGCTTTTCGTTATGCTTTTATAAACTCTAATGACATTGTAAAAGTTAACTCTAAATTTGAAGGAAGAATCTTTTATCAAATCTTTGTTGATAGCTTTAAAAAATCTTCAGACTCATTAAATAAGGATTATGTTACAAGAAGCTGGGATTCAACTGATTTATATGCATTTAAAGATGGGAAATATCATCCAATCTTTTTAGGAGGAGATTTAAAAGGAGTAAAGGACAAATTAGAGTATTTAAAAGATCTTGGAATTGGTGCAATCTATCTTACCCCAATTTTTAAAGCTAACTCTAATCATAAATACGACACTTTAGATTATTATGAAATTGATCCTCGTTTAGGAGATTTATCAACTTTTAAAGAACTTGTTAAAAAAGCTCATGAGTTAGATATCTTAGTTTGCATGGATCTTGTTTTTAATCATACTTCCTTTTTCCATCCTTTCTTTCAAGATGTAATTAAAAATGGTAAACATTCTAAATACTTTGATTTTTACATGATTGAAGGAGATGAAGTTAAATATCAAAAACCAATTAATTATATGAGCTTTTCTGAAAGCTTTATGATGCCTAAAGTAAATCTTAATAATGATTTAGCTAAAAACTATTTTTTAGAAGTTGCTAAGTATTATTTAAAAGAATGCGATATTGATGCTTATCGACTTGATGTCTCAAATGAAATACCTCATTCTTTTTGGATTGAATTTAAAAAAGAATTAACAAAGATTAAAGAAGATATATTTATAATTGGAGAATGTTGGTATAACGCTTATTCTTTTTTAAATTCTAATGAATGGGATTCATCAATGAATTATGCTTTCTTATTTAACTTAAAAGCTTATTTTGCAGATAAAACAATCTCTACTAAAGAGTTTGTTGAAAGATTAAATAATGAATTAATCCGCTATAAAACTCCAACAAATAAGATGCTTCTTAATCTCATTGATAGTCATGATGCTCATCGTTTTTATAGTTATTTAAATGGTAATAAGGATTTATATTTATTAAGTGAATTATTTTTAATTTCTTTTATTGGTTTACCAATGGTTTATTATGGTGATGAAATCTTTATGGAAGGAGGAGATGATCCTTTTAACCGTAAAGGTATGGAATGGGATTCAAAAGAATTTAATAGTGAAGAATTTGCCTTAATGAAAAAGATCTTTGCTTTAAGAAAGCTAGATGCTTTTAAAAAAGGAGAGATGGAACTAAGTTATAGTGATGAAGGCTTATTAATATTAAGAAGAATCTATTTAAACGATAAGTATACTTTAATTATTAATAATTCTAATAAAAGTTTAAATTTAGCAAACTTTTTAAAGGATGATAGCAAGATTGTTCTTTCTAATAAAGTCGAAGGAAAGAGCATAAATTCCTATGGTTTTATCCTTCTTAGTGCACATATTTAACACCCATTAACTTTAAAATCAGTCAGTTTTGCATACTTTGCTGACTTTTACATCTAAAAATGAAAAAAAGCGATAACCATCGCTTTTTTCACTGTGTCGCTTTAAAATTTTTGTAGCGAACTATTTAAATTTCTTGAGAATTTTTCCTCTTATTAATGATTTCGCTAATGCGATCTCATAAGTTTTTCTTAATGCCTCTTTAAGTTTTGTTCTTGTAAATGAAGGAACAAAGAACTCTTCTTCGACGTTTAATTCCATTAAGTTCATGTCTCTTAAAGTATCTAAAATTTTATTTAAAGTAAGCCATTCATAATCCGGATCTTCATCACCTAGTTTTTCAATATCTTCAGTTTTTCTTATAACTTTATACATATCTAAATGAAGCAATCTTAAAACATTTAATTTTAAACAAACAATCTTTAAATGTCCTTTAATGTGTTCTTCAGTATACACAAAAAGTGGGTGAGCATTTTAATTAGTTTTCATCGTTCTAAACATGTATTCGATATTCCAACGGTATTCATTAAGCGAAACAACTTTTCCAGGCGTCTTGTCTAAATTCGCAGCTGCACAATAATGTCCGAAAAACTTTATTTAAGGATAGTTTTTTACTTGCAATAAAGCTTGTTTCATTTATTATTCGTTTCTAAATACAGATATTTTGAACAAATTACGAATGACGGTTTTTAACAAAATAATAAGTTTTCAAAAATGCAAAAATGGAAGAAAACTGCCAAAAATGAGAAGTTTTGAATAGAAAATTCCTATAAAATAATCAAAAAATAGTTCACTTTTGCGTCTTTTTTGTGAAATATGTAAAAAATATACTCTTCGATATCTTGTCTTTCGACAATAAGATATGTATCATAGATACATATAAAAAAGACTTTAGTAAAGTTGCAAAAGCGTGAGAGGGATTAATTCCTATTCTTGCCGGTAAAGTTTGTGTAAGGAAGCTTTCACTAGACGATTAAGTCAACATTCTTCAATTTCGCATTTGCTAAAGTTCATTACTAGCCGCAAACTAGGAAGGGATTATTCAGATGAAAAAGAAATTAAAAAATTCTTCGTTTAGAAAAGCCGTTATTAATGGCGTTTTGATCTTTGGTGGCGTGGCACTCTTAACGACAGGTTTCGCTACTTGGATTATTGGTGCCACTACAACTCAGGTAGATGGTACAACTAATGTTACTGTTGATACTGCTAGAACGAATAATATTGTTTTAGAGGTTAAATTAACTGAAGCAGCAGTTAGTATTAGCGAAGAAAGCTCTCAAGGCGAATTTATAACAATCGATAGTGGAAAAGCTACAGATTTTGTAGTTACTGCTAACGTTACCTTAACAGTAGGTAGTGGAGTTCCTAAAAATGAAAGACCTACAAAAATCACTATTGGTTTTAATCCAGGAGCAGAAGGTGGCGTTTCGTATACTGATCCTAACGATGGCACAAAAAATAATAATGTAGTAGTTGGTCAAGCAACTAATATTAGGGAAGGTGCAACTTACACATATTTAGATATCGCTACTTCTGAGTATGTTTTACCTACAGACAATGGCTCTAATAACGGTTTTACAATGGCAACAGATCGTGAAACAGGAGATATTACATATACCGCAGAGAGTTTAAATATTACTTTATTTAAATGGGGCTCCTTCTTTGACGGAAAAACTCCAAGCAAATTTTATAATGATTTGTACACTGGAGAATATTCGAAAGTTGAGGTAGGTAATTTTGCTCGTAAACAAATTCAAAATAGTACAGAAGATATTAATCTTGTTAAAGGCGAATTTGATGCGCTCAGCCAAGCATTTGATGGAAAAAATATCCATGTTTTATTCTCTGCTGTTACTGGTGAATAAAACGTATTAAATAATTTATATTTGGGGTATTCTTATGAAAAAAAGAAATAAAATCATCGCTTTAGGTGTAAGTTCTTTAGCTATTCTTTCAGTTTGCACTGTTGGTTTTGCTACCTGGCTTGTTGGCGTTCAAAAAACTAGCGAAGATGTAAAAGTTACTGCTACTGTTGATGATACAACTAATCAATCTGTATTTTTATCAGCTAAAATTGCTAAAGGAATAAAATTAGCTGAAGCTGCAGGAACAGGAAGTGATGGTGGAGATTATAAAATAATTGAAGCAAAACAAGGTGAAATTAATACTGCTGGTGAAAATTATCTTGGTTTTACGTTTTCTGAATTAAAATTAACCATGAGTGCAGATGATTTTGTTGGCAAACCTGATGCAATAAAAATTTCTTTACCTGTTTATTCTGCTGGTACTGTTAATTTAAATCAAGGGAACACCGTTACAACTAATGAATTTAGTGAACACGGCAAAAGAAAAGGCTCCTCTTGGACTTATGTTTCATTTGCTGATGTAACTCTAGATTTGACCGATGAAAATTTCACAATCACTGGTCCTGATACTGATGGATTTAAAGAATACACCATTAAAGGTGAAAAGAATAATTTTAATTTCAAATGGGGCACATTTTTTGACAAGGATGCATTAGAAGGTAAATCCCCTGTTAATTTCTACAATTCTTTATATACTGATGCAGATTTTGAAGAAGGTGGCGCATATTTTGGTAAAGATAAATTCGATGTTTTGTTTAAAGCTTCTCAAAAAGCTACTAAAGAACTAGGAGCAATGAAAACCAATTTAAAAGAGCTTACTCTTAAGGTCGAAGCTATTAAAAAAGTGAGTGCATAGTTACAGGTAATAGTTATGAAACTCAATAAAACTAAAAAATATACTATTCTTGGCGTAGCGCTTGCTACAGTTGCGGTAAGCTCTGTTGGTTTAGCAACTTGGCTTACTGGCTTAACTCAAACAAGCGTTTCTGCTGAAGTTTCTGTTGATATTGATGTTGTAAAAGATAGCACGCAATATGTGAGTATTGCTAAAGCTGATGATGAAACTGGTTTAACTTTTTGTGAAAGTGCTGAAATAAGTTTAGACCAAGGTAGAGTTATCGGATTTGATAACAATAACTCAAAAACTCAAGATTTGACTATAAATTTAAAGGAATTCAATTTTGTTTATTCAAATGATAGTTTTGAATTTAGCAAATTAACTTTAAAATTGACTATTGATAACGCTAAGTGGCCAACGTATACAAGAACAGAAGGAAATGCTTTAGGGTTAGCAGCAAAAGAATATTCCTATATTGATCTTGTAGGTGGAAAAGCTTTATCTGGCGGCTCTGGTTATGGTTTAGAGATAACTACTAGTAATCTTGATACCTATTTTGAAACAGAAACTGAATATAAAGGCTCAGCTTATACGTTTATGAAGTTTAAACAAAATGTTTTTACTTTTAAACGGGGCACTTTATTTGGTGATGGTAGCCAAACTCCTTCAGAATTTTATAACAGTAAAATTCCATCAACCGATACAACGGTTCAAAAAGTTAATAAATTAGAACAAGTAAAAACTGAACTAGCTGCAATGAAGGGTGCATTTGTTGGTAAAACAATGAAAATTGAAGTTAGTTTAGAACTTAGTCCTAAAGCATCCGCTTAAAATTGAATAAATAAACTTTATGCTTAATAAATCTAAGAAAATCAAACATATTTCGTTAGGAATTTTTGCTTGTACAATACTTTCTTTAGCAAGTATTGGCTTTTCAACATGGATTATTTCTTTAGGAGATGGAAATAATTCTTTAAATCTATCTGTAAATATTGATGTTTCTTACGATTTTTCTAAAGTTATTGATTATACGCCTAGTGAGTCTAATCCTACTTTAAATGTTGAAAGTCAATCTAGTGTGACTTTAGGTGGAACAAGCGATATCGTTATTTCTAGCGATGTTTATAATTCGGTTTTTAATAGTAGCAGTAGCAATTCTCTTTCTATTCAATCTAGTATATTTATTGGAGATAGCAATGAAGAGCCTGCAGAAGATGATAGAAATAATAAAAATAAAGTTATAGCATCTTCAAGTGATGCAGAACAGCTCATTGGTAGAGAATCAAATAAAGAATACGAATATTTTGCTATAACTCAGCCAACAATAGCATTACCTAAAGAAAAATTTACTGCTCTTGGAACTTCTTTTTATAAAATTGAGAATTTTGATATGTCTCAATTTGGAATTAAACCTGGTAGTTTCTTTAATGGCGATGATCCAAAGTCTTTCTATGAAGGAAAAGTTAATGACTATAAAGAGGATTATAAAACAGCTCGAGAAACTAACGGAGACACTCAAACTGCTTTAAATAACTACTTATCAGTTCTAGAACTTTATGGAAATGATATTGATACAATGAATCAAAATTTAAATGGTAAAGAAATTACCATTACTCTCACTTTAGTAAGTGAAGGAGAATCTAACTAATTATGAAAATTAAAAGTAATAAAAAACTAATATCAATTTTGCTAGGAGTTTCTTTTATTAGTTTAGCTAGCATTGGTTTTGCTAGTTGGGTAATTAAAAATCCTACAAATACAAGCGTCAACGCAACAATTAGCGTCGAAATTGGCGAAATTGATGACGCTTCTTTAACCGCAGAAATTATTAATGGTAGCGATTTAGCTAATCCAATTAGATTTGATTCTTTAAAGGCGGATAGTTGCTCAGGTGACTTTATAACAAACGGTGAAGAAACGACCGAAAATTTGGATGTCACATTTACTTATACAATCACAGGTAAAACCGCTTTAAATAAAGGTTGTAAGGTAAGTTATAATTTTAGCGGCGATGCAGATGCTTTAAAAACTGCAATTGGTGGAACTCCTCAATATATTGACACAACTTGTTTAACTAATTGTGAATTTACTTTACCTGAAGCTGCTGGATCAATGTCAGATGTTAATAATTCAAATATTACAAACAATGTTACTTATAACCCAGAATTTACAGTTGCAACAATCGAAACGACTATTGCTTTTAAATGGGGTAGTGCTTTTGCAGGAAATAATCCTGCAGGAAAAAATCCGTGCACAATTACGAGTGCTGATGGATTTGATGCTGAAAGCATCATGAGTACTTTAAAAGCTTTTGAAACTGCTTATGGAAATGTTAATGGTGGTAATCCAGAGATTAAATTAACTATTACTCCAAGTAGAAGTTAACAAGTAAAGGAATATGAAAAATAGAAAAAAGAATAAATACATAGTTTATGGAGTAATTGCTCTTAGTGCACTTTCTTTAGTTGGTGTAGGTTTTGCAACTTGGAACATCGATGGTTCGCTTGATGATAAAACAAGCGTAACTGTTTCGGTTGGCGATTTAACAAACAAAACTTTAATTGTTGAAATTCAAAAAAGCGATTTAAATATTGCTTTCGATAATGTCGAAAATGGTGGCACTAATATTTCAAATGGAGATGATGGAAAGGAAGATTTATCTTTTACTGTTAATTTTAGACTTGAATCATCTAGAACCATTAATGATGCTAATACTTTTAAAATTACAGCTTCTTTTAATAGTACATCAATTAGTAAATATCAAGAACTTGATAAGGAAAACTATATCGTGGCAGATTGCTTAACTGATTTTAGTTTTAATTTGCCTACTTCCTCGGATCCTTTAACTAAAATCCCTTTAACTACAAACAATTCTTATATTGAAGGTAGCATTACTTATGATGATGATTTTAAAGGTGCTTTAGTGATCTTAACTTATAAGTTTGCTTGGGGCTCAAAATTTAATGATAAAAACCCAGGTTTATGGGAAGGCGACATTTCAAAAATTGGTGAATATTTAGAAGATTTTACCGCAAAAGCCAAAGGTTTACTTCCAATCGATCTAACCATCACCCCATCATATATAGGAGCAACAAATAATGAATAACGTCGAAATCTTATCTCTTGTTGTAACTATTATTTGTTTAGTGAGCTTTTGTTTAGTCTTCACTTTTCTTTTTAGACATTATTATCTTTCTAATATTAATGAAATAAAAGAAGGCAAGGCTGATAAAGAAGTAATTGAATATAATAAAGAAAGAATTGAAAAGAATAAAAAGAAAAGCGAAAAAACAAAGCGCATCGCTTCAAGAATTACAAGTTATGCATTTTTGGGCTTAGTAGTAGCCTTTTTTGGTTTTTCTTTATATTCTCGCTTTTTTAATAACAATCTTCTTTTTGGCGATTCGGGTTTTATTGTTATTAGCTCTGGCTCGATGTCAGAAAGAAATAGTGCTAATGACTACTTAGATGAATATAATCTCAACAATCAATTTGATACTTACGATATAATCGGCGTCACAAAATATCAAAGCGTAGAAGAGATAAATCAATATGATGTTGTCGCTTTTTATGGGGAAGATGATGTCATTTACGTTCATAGAATCATTGAAATTAGAGATGATAATACTTTTGTAACTAGAGGCGATTCAAATGCCATAAGCGATACAAATAGACTATATAATGGCTACTTAACTTACGATAAAATCATTGGAAAATATAACGATGCTAGAGTTCCTTTACTAGGCGTTTTTATTGTTTTCCTTCAATCTAATTCAGGAATAATTACGGTTTTATCGGTTGTTTATTGCTTACTTATGTTTGATCATTACCGTAATAAATATGAAGAAAGCATTGAATCACGAATTGAATATTTAGATAGCGTTATTAAATATGATTATTCTTCTTCTCTTCCAGTTGAAGAAGAAATAAAAATCGATTATAACGAAGTAATTAACTATAAAGACAATCCTGAAATCGTTTTAAAGATGAATATTAATGAAGAAGGTGAAACATACCTTAACAAAGAAAAAGCAAAGAGTGAAGGGAATGAAAAACCTTCAAAAATTAAAGAAATCTCTGCAAAAGTCAAGGAAAAATGGAATAATCTAGTTTCAAAACTAGACAAAGATAAAAGAGGCAACAAGGAGTAAAATATATGAAAACACATTTTACGAGAAAAAATTTCATTGCAATTGGTATCGTCTATTTTTATTGTGTGATGGTCTTAATTGCAGGGCTTGCAATCGATGCGCGTGAGCCACTTTTTGTAAGCACCAATCCTATTGCAAGTTTAGGTAATTTCTTAGGCTTAGTTGAATTTAACGGTTCAGCTCAGTTTTATATTTTACTTATCTGCTTTTTAATCTATGTTTTAATCTTTACGGTCGCTTTTATCTACGAATATCGCCTTGCTGAGTATTACGATGAATCGAAATTTTCTAAAAAATGGATCATCGTATATTCGCTTACTTTTTTAATTTGTTTAGTTCTTTGTTTTGGAATTGGCTTATGCGCGCAATATCCTTATGAACTCGATTTAATTAGCAACAATTTACTCGCTTTAGGTGTTTCAATTTTACTTGGTCTATTCATCTTTTTAATTTTAGGTAGTTTTGTTTTTGGAATTACACTTATCGTAGTTAACTTTAAAAACATCGATAAACCATTCCGCTTTTTTGGTTCGCGCGTTAAAGAGCTTGAAAGTCAAGAGAAAAAAGAGGTTGAAGAAGAAAATAAACTCCTTGCAGAGCAAGGAGAACTCGCTCATTCTTTTGGTGAGATGAATGTTGATGCAAGTGGAAACTATGTTGGAGGCGGAAGCGCAGGCGCGAGTTACGCTGGCGCACCTGCTCAAACTGGTGAAAATGAAAGCAAAGTCTTAAAAGACAAAGAAATCGTTTTCCCAGGTTTATGCTCAATTGATGTTGCAAATGAAGCTAATAGAGAAGAAGATTTTTATGATGATGATGTCAAACTTGATGAACTATGTGAAAATTTCCGCAAATATTTAGCAAAAAGCGAAAAACTTTACTTTGATATTCATACAATTAGAGCCTTTGTTTCAGGTTTAGCGGCTAGTAGACTTATCATTTTAGAAGGTCTATCTGGTACAGGTAAATCTTCTCTTGCTCGTTATTTTTCAGATTATATCAGTGAAGATTCTTTCTTTGAACCAGTTCAGGCAACTTGGCGTGACCGTACATCACTTTTAGGTTTTTATAACGATTTTTCAAAAACTTATAATGAGACCGAATTTTTAAAGCGTCTTTATGATGCAACTTACAAAACTCACCACATGAACGTGATGGTTCTTGATGAAGTCAATATTAGCCGTGTTGAATATTACTTTGCTGACTTTTTATCAATTCTAGAATATCCAGTCGACAAGTGGGCGTTAAAAATCATGCAACTTCCTTATGATTTTGATCCACCATTACATCTTGAAAACGGTATCTTAAAAATCCCAGCTAATACCCGGTTTATTGCCACTGCAAATAAAGATGATTCAACCTTTACTATTACCGACAAGGTTTACGATAGAGCTATCACTATCTCTTTTGATGATCAAAATATTCCTTTTGAAGTTAATGAAGAGATTAATAAGATTACTTTAAGCTATGATAAACTTACTTTCTTATTTAATGAAGCAAGTAACGACAAGAGATATAAATTAAGCGAAGAAGATTTAACTAAATTCAGAAGCTTAATTAATTACACATATCAAAACTTTGATATCACAATCGGTAACCGTATCATGCATCAACTTGAAATATTAGTTCCAGTTTATGTAGCGTGCGGAGGCAAAAAAGAAGAAGCACTCGACTTTATGTTCTCTCGCAAAGTTTTATCTAAACTTTCAGGTCGCTTTGAAGATTATCTTAAAGATGGTTTACTTAACCTAAAAACTTTAATCAATAAAACTTATGGTGAAAATAAGTTCACCCATTCATTTATTGAAATCAATCGTTTATTAAGAAAGTTATAGTATTTAAAATTATTTAGTTTAAAGGAAAAGGAAATGGCACGAAAAAGAGAAGAATTCTTAATTGAACTTTCTAAAAAAGTCCTTCGCTATAATAAAAGTAGCGAACCTTTTAAAGTGCTTTATGATCGCTTGATAGACAATAAACTTAAACTAAATAAGAGCTATGATTATGTTGAAAGTTTAGCTCGTTTAAAAGAGCTTAAAGTGGTGACCGACAAAATAATTTCAATCATTTTTAAACCACAAATTAAATCGGTTACTAATGAGGTTATTTTACGTAGTGAATTAACTGGAGCAATTTCAACTGAATCATTTATTAAAACAATGCGCGATGTAAAGTTATGGAAAAATAAAGAAGGTGAATTAACTCCTGAATATGTTTACTCTTTAGAAAACATCGATTCTATCGATACTTTTGAAAATCGCTTTATTTCGATGCTAGTTGATGAGATTCATAATGAATTAAAGTTAATTTTACTTAATCTTTCGCCTCTTGTTGAAACTCTTGAAGATTTATATCAAGGCTCATCGACCTCTTTTGGTAAGGTCTCGATGATTAGTGACCTAAATAAATTGACTTATCCTTATGAAGGTGTTTTATCTAAATTCAGATCAACAAAAGCTAGAGCCTATAAAGAAGCAAAAGCCATTGAAAAAAAGATTCGTAACATCAAGGACAGTGAATTTTATCGCTTCACCTCGAAAAAAATGAATCCAAAAATGGTCGTGCCAACTAACGTTTTGCTTCATAATCCTTTATATTCTTATTGCTATCGTTACTATAAAGAAAACTATCAAACTAGCGAAATCGATAACACTAATTTTGATGTATATTACTATAATTACGTCGTTCTTTCTTTCTTTAAATATTTCTCTAAGATTAAATTAACTAAAGCAAGCGTGGTTAATGCTAGCGATATATCGCTAGATGAAAACAAAAGAATTCGCTTTAATCCAATAGCCTTTAAAAAAGGGATGTTTATCTACGAATTTAAAGAAGACACAAAAGATTTAGGGTTTTATGTCGAGATTAAGCTTGTTAATTCTTCGCGCAGTTTAAAGACTCAAGTTAACGAAGAAAATATATCTCACGCCTACATCTTAACTAGCTTTGATTTAACAGAAAACTCCGCAAAAAGCCTAGATTTTGTTTTAAAAGGGAAAGAGGCAAACAATGTTTATCTTTTCGTGATGAATAATCTAGTTGGTAAATTTGTTAACGCAATTACCCTCTCTTACTATAAAAACAATCACGATGAGTTACTAGAAACATTCTTTGCTTCTTTAACACTTTTATTTGATTGTGACCTAGACTTATTTAAAGCCAAGTGCCCAGTGTGTGGGGAAGTTAATGTCACTTTTGATGGGTATAACTATACTTGTAAAGAGTGCGGAGCTAAATATTCGATGAATAAAACCTTAAATGGGGAAGTACTATGGGTTAAAAACTTAAGGAGGATCTAGTAATGGAAGAAAAAAACTTAAATGAAAATAAGCAAAATCAAGAAGAGACCATCTTTGACATTAACGAAGAGCTTCCTGAAGTTAAGCAAATCGAATATGCTATTCAAATTAAGGATTTATATAAATCGTATGGCAAAAAGGATGTCTTAAAAGGCTTAAATGTTAACGTCAAAAAAGGCGAAGTGTATGGCTTTATTGGAAAAAATGGCATTGGTAAATCAACAACTATCGATTGTATAGTTGGTTTAAAAGATTACGATAGTGGAGAGATTTTAATTCTTGATACTGACAATAAAAAAGATCCTTTAAAAGCTAAAAATCTTATCGGATATGTACCAAGTGAGCCTGTAACTTATGAGATGATGAGTGGAAACGAATATCTTCAATTTGTCGCTTCAAGTTATGGAATGATTCAATCTTCTTTTAACAATAACTACAACTTTTTAATTAAAAAGTTTGGTATGTCACCAAAAGACATGGACCGTAAAATTCGCGAATATTCACACGGCATGAAACAAAAAGTTTGCTTAATGGCTTCTTTAATTCATAACCCTAAGGTTTGGATTTTAGATGAACCTACGGTCGGTCTTGACATCATGGTTTATGAAGTTTTACTTCGCATGATCAAAGAATTTGCAGTTCATGGTAGAACCGTATTTATTACCTCTCACAACATTGAACTCGTTTCAAAAGTTTGCGACCGAGTCGCAATTATTAATGATGGAAAAATTGAAACACTTCTTGATTTTAAGAAAGAGCCACTTAAAAGAAGAGATCTTTCCAAGATTTTCTTTAAGATTTATGGAGAAGAAGAGTAGAAGTTTATGGTATTTGATCTAGTTAGAAAAGAAACATTACTTCACGATACTTCTAGCTATAAATATAAATGGCAAAAGTATCTAATGCGGGTGATAAAAGCGATATTTATCGGACTTTTTATTGCGCTTGAATGCTTTATCTTTTTAGCGCTTAATGAGAAAATCGATGAATATTCTAGCTATGGAATCTTCGACTTTTTGATTCTTTTCCTTTTTATCATGTTTATCGTATCAATTGTTAATTCACTATTTGTTTTACGTAAACTTTTATTTGATAAAAAGGATTCTTCAATTTTACTCCCTCTTCCTATTTCAAGCGGCGAAATCATCTTTTCAAAGCTTTTCTATTTATTTTTTGAGCAGGTTATACTTAACCTTTGTATTTCAACGCCACTTTTAATATGTTTTGGCGCCACGAAAGAACTAATTCCTTATTTTTATGTTTTTTCGCTTGTTTATCCGCTCATGATGTCGCTTATTACAATATCGATATCTTTAACTCTTGTTGTACCTTTTGAATATCTATATAACTTCTTAAAAAAATACGATATTGCCCAATTTGTTTTAGCTAGTATCGTCGTTATTTTGCTTTGCTTTGCTTATAAATATGTTTTAGACCTCTTTTTAACCGCTTTAAATGATTCTTCTTTTGGCGGAGTTTTTTCTAGCGACTTTGTTAATGGACTTCATAATATTTCCGTTTTTCTTGTCCCAATTTCTAATATTTTAGATGTTATAGTAAATGGCGGTAACGCACTTAGTGCGGTCTCAATTTATCTAGGAATGCTCGTTATTTTCTTTATAATTGGGATCAATTTATCAAGCTATTTTTATAACAAGATGAATAAACTTGATTACTATAAAACTTCAAGCTCCTCTAAAAAGCAAAAAGAAATTAAGGTCCTTTCGGTATCTAAAGCCTTAATTAAAAAAGAATTTGTCATGCTATTTAAAGATAATTCATATATCTTTTCTTATACTGGCTTACTTATCATGATGCCATTTTTATCCTTTGTCGTTATTAATTCGCTCAATTCAATTATCTACGATAATTTAAGAATATATGCGGTTTATTTCCCTGAACTTATTAATGGACTTAATCTTGCGCTTATTCTTTTATTTATCTCGGTCATTAACGCTAATGCATCATTAAGTGTATCGCGCGAAGAAAAAGCGATTCAAATTGTGAAATATCTTCCTATCGACCCATTTAAACAGATGGCAATTAAACTCATCGCTCCTATTTCTTTATCAAGCGCGTCTTTATTAATCAGTGAAATTGTTTTAATTTCAACTAGCACCATAAACTGGTACATTTTCTTAGTTAGTTTAGTATTAGGTCTAGCTTTAATCGTTTTTACAAACGTATTTGGTATTTTAGTTGATATGCACGATAAAAATTCTAATATTAAATATAAGCTTTCTTATCTTACAAGTTTAATTTCTATCGTTTATCCTTTATTTATCTTGGCTTTACATTTCCTTTTAAGCTTTGTCTCTTGCCCAGTTGCTTTAATCTATATCTTAGAAATTTTAATAACTGGAGGACTACTCGCTCCTTTATTTATTAAAATTAATATGCGAATTAAAAGACTATTTAATTTAATGGAGGTTAATTAATATGAAAAAGAAAACTCTTATCGTCTTATTAATTATTCCTTTTATTATTGGATTAATTTCTTTTGTTAGCGTGGTTTTACTTAATATCACGGTCGCTAGTGATATAAGTAGGATTACTTGGGCTTATCAAGATACCGAGGCTTTTAAAATTTCTACGGAAGGCTATAAACTTGTAGCTGAACCGGAGATCAATAACGCTAATTTAATTATTCGTCCGGGAAATGAACTTGTTTGGGAAGTCGTTGAAGGGGAAGATGTTGTTGAAATTAGGCAAGATGAAAATGGAGATTATTATTTATATACCAAAAAAGAAGGCAATGCGACAATTGTTTGTCGAACTGAAAATGGGAATGTCAAAAAGTATTTAAATGTAATTGTTTATGAAAATGGAACGATAACTATTAATCCAATTAGAAAAAGAGCTGACAATCCTATTGAAAGCGTTAGATATTTTGGCGAATTTGATGTTAGCGATTCATCTAAAAATGAGATGGGTGGACTCGTTAAAGAAAAAGCCAGTTTTGAAATAAAAACGCAGGTTTACGGAGATAATATTTCAAATCAAGCGGTTAGAATGTCTGATGAATCAAGTGACAATATCTCCTTTGAAAATAACGTAGTTACAATTAATGATGCGAGTGAAACAACAGCTACTCTTGTTTTAGAAAGCGTTGAGAAACCATACATCAAAAATTCTTACACATTTAATGTCGTACCAAATGGCGTCAATATATATAGTTATAACGATTTGCTATTAACTACAAACTATTCTCAAAATGGTGAAATAAGTGTTATGCAAACTAATTTAGGCAGCGCTAGAGAAGTATATAACGGAACTGATTTTGATATCGGAGCAAATCAAGGAGCAATCACTTTTATTCCTGATGCAACTTTATCAAGAAAAGATCCTGAAGCAAATATTGAACTTTTTGGAAATATCATTGGATATGATAAAAACGGCGTGCCTAACTTTAATTTTGCTAATGAACTTTATGTAACGGAAACAAGTTATAGTCACGAATTTGCTGATGCCTATAATGAAGCTAATCCTGATTCACCATTAGATACCGATATAAAAGTTGGTTTAAGAGTTCAAAAAGATTTTTATGGAAACGGATATTCAATCAATATGAATAATCTTTGCTTCCCTAATCATGGTGAAATTAATTCAGAAGTTAAGAAATTATATCCTGATAAAGAACTTGACTATTTCTTTGGTCCTTTATCCTATGTCACAATTGGCAACTCGAAACTTGAGGTAGTTAGAGCCTTTGGTCAAGATAATGTTGGAATGATGCTTGATGGAGATAACATCACTTTAAATGATTTAAAAATTCAAAATATTGACGATAATTCCAGCAAAAGAAATTATTCTTATATCGGAACAGTTGTTGAAGTGGATGGTGTCAATAACACTATTAAAAATAGTGAGATTAAACTTGGGAAAAACTTAGTTAGAGCATTTGATGCTGATAAACTTACTTTATCTAACTCAATTTTAAGAAGAAGTGGTGAGTTTAACTTAATGGTTGGAAGTAATAAAGTTAATAAAGTTGATGAAAATACTTCAGTTAACATTAACGGTCAAACTTCTAGTTTTAAAGATTTCTTTAATCTCGAAAATAAGAGTGTAAATAGCGCTAACGCATATCTAGAAAGCTTCTTAGATTTAGGAAGCTTTGCAAATACGTTTTACGATGGTGAATTTGCTAATGTTAGTGGAAGTGAATTAAACAAAGCGCTTTTAAATATGCAATCTAGTTTAGATAACTCATCTTCTTACTATGATGCAAGTGGGAATAAAATCTATGCTGCTCAAATTACGATTAATGATACTGATTTTTCTGAAAGTGGAATATTCTCAATCGCTTTTGAAACTATGTTTAACGGACCATTCTTATATAACGGATTAAGCTATACAGTTAAAAGGGCTTTAGGTGATGTCCTTTCAAGTGTTTTGCCTAATAAGATTGGCGGAACTTCATGGCCTGTAAAAATAACATTAAAAGGTGATACAAGTTTTAACGATCGGAAAAAGATTGATGATATTGATTTAACTAATCTTATCGAAGAAAGATTAAGTTTATTTCTTGAATCCCATGAGACAGAAATGGAACTTGGAATTGATCAATTCTTTCCTCTTAAAGCAATTTTAAAAGATTTAACAAATGCTTATAGTTATAAAGATGAAAAAGGTAACCCTTGGATTAACACAATGGTAGCTTATTATGGTGGCGGATTAAATCTATCTGACCTTGTTGATGAAAGAAATAGTATTATTGTCGGAGATGCTGGTCAAAAAGTTAATGTTGACATTTTAAGTAATTTTAATAAATATGTATCAATTAGTGGGGAAGGTGATTTTGGAATGATACCAAGCATCCTATCTAAATGCGTTTTATTTGCAATTGGATTTAATCCATTTAATTTTATTGTTAATCAAAGCGGAAGTGTTCCACCAAGCGATATTTTAAATTCGGCGGTCAATTAAAAAGAATTAAAGCATGAGGTAATATTATGAAGAAAAGGTTTTTACGATATTTATTATTAACATCAATGGTTGCGTTTTCTATAACAATTTCATCTTGTGCTTCCTTTTTTGGCGGGGAATCTGGAGCTTTAATTACTGATATTTCTTCTAAACAAGATGAGTCGGGAAACACTATTATAACTGTTGAATTTGATAGCGATGAATATGCGCCAGTTGAAGTCACTATTCCAAAAGGAGTTGGAATTGATCGCATAGAACATTCTTTAAATGGTGATACGTCAGTTAATTTAAAGATTTATTATACAGATGAAAATATGTCGCCAACTGAGTTGTCATTACCAATTGTAAAAGGTGACGATGGTAAGGGTGTTTCGAATGTAACTTGTGATCAAAAAGAAGATGGTAACTATGAACTTGTTTTTGAAATGACTGATGGGACTAAATTTGGACCTTTTCCAATTCAAAAAGGCGAAGATGCCAAAAATATTATAAAAGTCGAAGCTACAACTAATGATGAATCGGGATATACAACAATCACTTTAACATTTGATGATGATACAACTTTAAGCGCTGATATTAAACTTGGAAAAGATGGTAGAGGAATTGAATACATTGAAACTTTAACCGATATAGGTAATAACTATGTCATTAGAGTTCATTATTCAGATGGAACTAGTGAAGAGGTTCAATTTGCTAAGCCTAGTACAAATAGATGGTTTTCTGGAGCGACTAGCCCAGCTGCTACTTTAGGGAGTGATGGTGATTATTATATCGATACATCATCTAAATCCTTTTATATGAAAACTAGTGGTAGTTGGTTATTACTTTTTAGTTTAGATGAAAGTGAAACTAACAAACAGACTTTTAAAGTTACTTTTGATAAAAATGGTGGCGAATGGGATTGGACTTCAGAATCAACCCCTTCAGGAAACACAAGACAACTTTCTTATGAAGAAGGGTCTTTTATTGATTTTGATATTGCTGAATTAAAAGTTGTTAAAGATGGTTATACATTTAATGGGTGGTGGACTGATGCAGAAATTAACGCAAATTCTGGACATTTTACAAAATTAACGCCTGTTACATGTGATATAACGTTATACGCTAATTGGATAAAGAATGCTTAAGATATAGGTTTAAAATGGCGGTTATAGAATTTATTGTTTCTCATTATATTTTGATGATATTGTTGTTAGTTGCGACAACAGTAGATTTTGTGCGGCTTTTTTTAAATAAAAAAGCTTTAAAAATGAATGTATTAATCGCAATAATTTTTTCTATTTTTCATACTATAATTGGTCTAATTTTTGTCGCCTTTTTTGGCTTTGCAGAAAGTGGCTTTAACATTGAAAATTTAGGAAATATTTCTTTATATGGTGGTGTATTCTTTATGCCAATTGTTTACTTTTTGTATAGTTTTATAAGGAAAATATCTATTTCTAGAAGTTTTGATATTTTTACAATTTCTTTGATATCTACCTTATTTTTCGCACGTATAAATTGTTTAATTTCTGGATGCTGTCAAGGTATTTTGATCGGCAATACTAATTTTAGAGTCCCTACAAGAGAATTAGAACTATTGTTTTATTTAATTTTTATTATTATAACCGCTGACAAAATATATAAAAATAAAACGAGCGGATATGTTTATCCTATTTACATGTTATCATACGGTATTTTTAGATTTATTATTGAATTTATGCGTGAATCCAGTGCTAATAGCGTGTTTCATATCGGTCATATATGGTCAATTGTTTCAATTGCAGTTGGTTGCATAGCTCTATTTTTGTGCTGGCGTTTAAGAGGTAAAAGCAATGAAAAAAATATTAAAGAAAATATTTAACAATAAATTTATTTTGATTCTTTTATCTATCTTTTTGTTCGTTGGAACAATCACTTTTAGTGCTTTTAGTTTAAGTAAAAGTTCTACTGTGACACCTGAACTTTTTGGTAAGGAAGAGATGCATCTAGATATTAAAGAATCAGGTGATACAGAATTTACAACTTGGAAATTCGAATATAGAAAGTTTTCAGGGAGTGTAACAGGTGAGAAAGGAGCCTGCAGTAGTAGTAAATCACATAGTGGAACTTTAACTCTTACTTATGAAGGGGAAGATGATGCGATTGTAGCTTTTGATTACAAAATTCAACTAAATGGTGGAGAATGTAAAATTAACAATGAACAAAAAAGTGATGGTACGGGTAAATATGAAAGTGAAATAAAAAAAGGCGACTCAATTACTTTTTATATCAAGAGTGGTGAAGGAAAAATAACAACAACGATTGATGTTTCAGAATTCAAATGCACATTAAGAGATGCAAACATTACTGTAACTTTAAAAAAACCAATTAGTGGCACTTATACTATTTTTTATAATAGTGAAACGCTTGAAATAAATGAAGAAAGAGAAATTGAGGTTTTGTCAGGGACTAATATTACCTTAAAAGCGAACGCCTATGAAGGTTTTAGTTTTGCTAACTGGAATTTTAATGGAGCGTTTTATTCAAGTGAACCTGAAATTAGTACTACTTTAGATATTGGTACAACAATAGAAGCAATATTTTACTCTGATTCTGCCGCCATTTTCTCAAATAACGGATACTTATATTATTATTTAGATGATGCAATTGAAAGTGCAGAACAGAGCAATGATAAAATAATTTTGCTTAATAAAGGTGGCTTAATTGAAGGTGGTACAACAGAAAAAAATAAAATTTATACTATACCTGATGGAGTAACATTATATATTCCAGATGATAATAGTGGTGATAAAACTATGCATACAGATGGGGAATCAGTTTTCTATGAGACCGGTTATGTTATACCAAAATGTTATATCGAATTACAAATACCATCTTATACGGAGATTGTTGTTGAAAGTGGTGGATTTATATATGTTGACTCTACTGCTTGCGGGCAAATGCCTTATAATGGCGCTCCTTCGAAAGCATATGGGAAGATACATTTACTGAATAGTTCTTCTAAAATCACGATAAATGGTGGTGGAAAATTATATTGTTATGGATATATTACAGGTGCAGGATTAGTTGAAGCTCTTAACGGATCTGAGATATATGAGTTTTTTCAAATTTCTGATTTTAGGGGCGGAGATACAAGTTTATCAATGCTAAATAACAATGAAAAAGTTTTTTATTTTAATAATTATTATATACAAAACATTGAGGCGAGGCTAATAATGAATTATGGCTCAGTTGAGTATGTTTCGACTGCATCCTATTTAAAAAAGTCGTTTGTTAGCGACTTAGCAACAGCTAAAACCGCCTTCATTAGCTCAACTGATTCCGATAGCGGTCTATTTAGATTGCACAAAAATTCTGCTCTCGAAAAAAAGTATAATGGCGATTTAGATCGTTTAGAAATTAAATTATTAAGCGGTGAAGCTGATTTTTCATCGATAGCGTTGTCCTTGACTGTTTTGTTTATTCCACTAGATATGAATTCTGAAAACTTTGTTTTACCATTTAATAATAATATGACAGTGACGATTTGCTCTGGGTCGACTGTAAATATAACTAAAGATATTTGCTTACTACCAGGAACTGAACTAATTGTTGAAGAAGGTGCCACTATTAATGTTACTGATGGAGCATCTATATATTTTTATGATAGGGAAAGCTGGGTAGGAAAAAAATTCTGTGTAAATAATGTTGATTTTCACAGCGTGCGCTATGCTGTTAGTAAAAGATATAATAGAACAAGCGAAGATTTAAAAAGCGCTATTTTAAATAACAATGGAACTATTACTATTAATACAGGTGCAGGACTCTACACAACAAAATCTTCTTCGGATTTGAATTATAATAATATTGCCAATGTTTTTTCATCTAATGGCACTGGAGTATTTCAATTTAGCGGAATGCCTGGCTCAAAAACGATTACTTACCAATATTCAGGCGATTTTGTTGGTATTAGTGTTTCTTATTTACTGTTACGAAATAGTATGAATCAAAGCCCAAACGCATCAGATACAACGTTTGACTTAAATGGCGTTGGCGACTTAACGGACAAAAATATTTATTTTGATTTGAGTGAATCTCAATGGAAGTTGCGCACATTTGATGAAAAGATTTTTGAAATTTCTTTTGTCGATAATACTTATAATAACGAAACGTACAAAAGTAACTTTACAGTAGGCGAAAATTTAGTATTTCCAACAGCTGAACAGGTAAATTTTATTAATGGAATTTATAAAGTAAGGAGATGGAAAATTGAAGGAGTTGGATTATTTAACCCAGGTGATTCTTACGTATTAAACGAAGCAAGGAATCTAACTGTAATTGCAATTTATGGTGGATGGACTAATAATGGAAGCGATGTATATTATGTAGATTATTATTCAGATTTTACACCTAGCGGTTTATTTCGTGCTGAAAACAGAGAAGATTCTTCTAAAACTTCAATTTATAAATTTTTGGAAGGCGGACTATTAGACTACTCTTATAGCGGAATATATTTTAATAAAATCGACAATTATTCTTATTACATCGAAGGTGGAATGGTAATTGAAACTGAAGGTTTTCTAAAAATTAGTTCAAAAGAAGAACTCGGGTTATTTTATTATATTTTCATATCGAGTAATAACGCGTTATTAAAAAATGGCACATTCTATATAGACTCAACAAACGGCTTATTGCCTTCCGGCTATTATACCTTTGATGAAAATGGTTATATTTTTAGAGAGGATGCAGTCACCATAAATTCTAAAGGAAAAGTTTATATTAAAGATAATAAAACATACATTGATGGTATTAAGGTATCCTATGGCTTATTTGCTTATAATGATGGAAATCACTATTATTACTATTACTCAAATAATAATGGAGAAATAGTTAGAGATCAAACGTTCTTTATTACTAATGTAAACGATACAGGAGTAAAACAAGGTTTATATTATTTTGATGAACAAGGGAGAATGTATAATCAAAATTTTGAATTATGGGAGGTTAATAATGCATGAAAATTAAGAATAAAATTAAACTTCCTATAATTTTAATTATACTAGGTGTTATGTCTCAAAGCGGAATAGCTTATGCAAGCTGGGCAATGATTAATGTAAGTGAACCAATTGAAACAAACTTAAAAACCGATGCTGGAGAAATAGTTAATGGTATTTCTGGAATAGATTTAAGTTGTACGCAAAAATTAAGCGTCGGAAAGTATTTTTATTATGTTGATAGTTCACACACTTCAACCGCTGATTTAGTTTATAATTTCGAAATTATCCCTGCAAATCTGCCACAAGATTTTAAAATTGCTTCTGAAAATGGAGGGTATGAGTTTTCGCTTTATGCTAATTTGAGTTTAGGAGAAGTTCCATTATTTGCTAAAGAAAAAAAATATGTTGATAGTATTAAATTTAACAAAGTTGAAATGGAAAACCCTGGATTCGAAGGTAGCGATTTAATACTTACTATTAATATTGAGACTAAAGGAACAGGAAAAGAAGTTGAAGAGTTCAGCTTAAATATCACCTTCAACCAAAAATTAATTTTAGAACACAGAACTGATATAATTAATCAATCTTTTTTGATGGAGTTAACTAGATTAAGAAATGAAACTATTAAGTAAAATTATACTAATTTCAATTTCATTATTGATAGCTGGTTGTACAATTGGCTATTCAGCTTTTTTGATTAGTCAACTTCAAAATGAAGAAGGGGAAGTAATTGATAATATTTACGATGTGACTTTTCAGTTTCCTGTTCCTGAAAATCCGAAAACTGTTACTAGCATTACAATGAGCGAATTAGAAGAAGATAGCATTTTCGATTTACCTATTTTGAGTTATGATAAATTAGTTTTTAGTGGATGGAGTTTAGAAAGTTCAACTTCAACTAATCTTATTCCTTCTGACACAAAAACTTATAGTATTCAACAAGCTAAAAAAACAAATCCTGAAAAAGTTATTGATAATAAATTAACTTTATTTGCTGTTGTTAATAATATAGATAGCAATACTGTTTTATTAAATATTATTGATAGAACTATAAGCAGTGTAGGAACATCATACTTATTAAAGATTGATGCTAATAAAAAGTTTGGCTTATTTAATATTAGATATGCTCTACAAAGTACTAATGTAAGCTTAACCATTAATGGTAAACCTTACGATGGGTCAATAAATAGTTATTATGATTTTAGCGAATTTGGTGGTGAAGAAGTGACTATAATTGTTTCTCCAAAACAGAATAATGGATAACTTCACTTTGTTAGACATATTATCAGTAATTTTTTGGGCTTTTGTATATATATTTGTAATTTTTTACTCTTTTAAAAATAAAAAATGTATAATGCCTTTGTCTTGCCTTAGCCTAAATCTCATTTGGGAAATTTTACGTTTTTTTAGAAGCTTTGATTCTGACTTATATATTATTTTAGGTATTTCATCTTGGATTTTTTTAGATTTTATAATACTGATCAGTTATTATTTATTTGGTGGTCTGATAATTCATAAAAACAAATATTTTCTTATTATAAGTATAATTATTCATCTCACATCTGCATGCGTTTCAACTATTGCAACAATTTTTTTGCAAAATTATTTTCTTTCCCGGGCATTTTTGATTAATTTGTATATGAGTATTGTTTTTTTGTTCTACTCAATAAGAAGCAAACAAATCTTTCATGGAATCTTGGTTGTTTTTGTATTGAAATTTATAGGAACTTTATTTGCGACAATAGCGTATGGTGTTTTAAATCAGAATACTGAAGTTATGATTATTGGCTTTATAATTGCATATGTTGATATAATGTCTATACTTGTAGTTTTACATAAAGTAAATTCGACTAAATTTGTAAATAAAAGATTAAACTAATGTTTCTATAAGAATATTGATGCAGAAGTACATGTATGGGAATAATTTGAAAAAGGTAGTCTTTATATCATTATTTTGGCCAATAAAGGAAACGATTGCTATAGAGTTTTAATATAACTGGCCTAAATTAAGCGTAAGATTCATGCAATTTCGAAAATTATAATAAATGGATTCATCTAAGGGTTAAAACGATACAACGAAAGAAATATAACTAATTGGTGTTATTGGCAATACTTATAGCTTTAAATAGATTAAATGAAAATTACTGATGTAAATTCAAAAAATTTACATTTTATAGCAATAATTGTAGATGAAATTTTACGGTATTTATCGTATTATTTTTAATGTAAGCGCTTACATTAAAATATATAGAGTAAGCAGCAACTCTTATTTAAACTTTAAGTAAATAAGGGAGAAACAAATGAAAAAAATTTTGTTAATTGCGCCTCTTGCTCTTGTAGCAATGGCTGGCTCAGCACATATTTATAATAGTGCTGAAAATCAATCGTTTAATCATAATATTCGTTCAATTTCAAAAGCTAATGAAGTGAGTGAAGAAGGGGTATTCCTAGTTTATTTCCATGCTCCTGAAGATTGGAGTAATCCAAATATTTGGCCATGGAATAATGCTTCTGGTGAAAATCCTTATACTCCAATTGGTTGGCCTGGAAGAGCAATGAATGCCGATCCAAATAATGATGGTTGGTATTACATGTATGTTCCTGAATATGTTGATATGTTAATTTTTAATTACACTGATGAAAGCGGGACGACAATTCAAACAAATGGCGACCCAATTGATAAAAAATTGGCTGGGAAAAACATCTGGATTGATGGCATAACTTCTGAAAAGCAAACAGATGAAGAAGGCGTTGAAAAAACAGTTTATCATATGGCAACTCCAACTACTGAGAAATTAACAAGTGGAGAGCTTCCAGAATATGTTGAAGAAAGATTTGCTTTTGCTCGAATTCCTAATGATTGGGATAAAGCGGTAGCTACATTTACTAGCTCAAAAGATTCAACTGCTAACTATCAACTTGAATTAGTTTTACAAAGCGACAAAGTTTGGTTTGGCGGCATAGTCGATGCAAAATATGATACCGTTTCGATTAATAATGGTGAAACTGACAAGTTAAAAGAATCGGTAAAAGTTAAAATTGAAGGCTCACCATTTTATGTTGATGTTTTAGATGAAACAAATAGTGATGGCAAATATCAAGCAAAGATTACATACGAGAAGCCTGTAGAAGAAGTTGAAGGTAGACCAATCCATGCAAAAGTACCAGATGATTGGACTGAAGTTGCAATTTGGGCATTTAAACGTGAAGGTGGTATTAATCAATTTGCAACTTGGCCAGGGGAAGAAATGACTCTTGATGAAGATGGTGAATGGTGGACATATGATTCAATAGCAAATTTCTGCGATACAATCATTATTAATAATAATGTTGCTTCTAATGGCTTACAAACCGTTGATATTGAAGGAATTCAAACAAAAGAGGCTTGGATTGTTTTAACAGATTTTGATTCAGTAGCTAAAAAATATAAAGCTGAAGTTTATTATGAAGAACCATCTTTAGATTCGCCTTCAACACCAGACGATTCAGATAATCCTCAAGAGCCAAGCGATCCAGAAAAACCAAATACATCTGAAGAGACACCAGAAGGTTTACCAGGATGGGGTATTGCTTTAATTGTAATAGGAGCTATTCTTGTCGTTGGTGCAATTGGTGGTTTAGCTTATTACTTTATTAAAAAAAGAAATAAATAGTTAAGTTTTAAGGAGTTTTTTATGAAAAGAAAGTTAATTGTTATTACAGCAACTGGAATTATAAGTTTAAGTTTACTTGCTGGATGTGGCAATAGAAGTAAAAGCGGTAAGCTTGTAATTTGGCACGACAAAGAAGATGCAATAGTTGATGTATTAGAAGAAGCTGTTCATGAAAAACTCCCAGATTTAGAGTTTGAATTTATTAGAAAAGAAAACTTAACTGAGACTTTAAAATTAGTTGGTAATGATCCAAGTAGTGCTCCAGATATGTATATTTTTGCTCATGATAAGATTGGTCTTTATGACACAATCGGTATCTTAGAGCCTATGGAAAATATTATCGACCTTGATTTATTAAATAACTATAACGATTTAACTATTTCTTCTCTTTCATATAATGGAAGATTATTAGGCGTTCCACTATATTATGAGACATTACTTTTTATGTATAACAAAGAAAAGATGTCTGAAGATGAAGTGCCTCAAACAACTGAAGAGTTATATACCTATATGGCTGATAATTATAGTGGACGTCGTTATGGTTTTGTTGAGCAACATTCAACAGCTTATTATAGTGCTGGCTGGATTAATGGTTTCGGTGGAACAATACTTCACGATGATGGAACGCCAGGTCTTGATGATCCTAAAACAATTGAAGCATTAGAATATCATAAAAAATTCATTCAATACATGCCAAAAGGTACTCAAGATTATGCAACTGTAAATACTCTTTTTACTGAAAAGAGTGCTGATTCTATTTTTGCTGGACCTTGGCTTGTAACAAGTGCTAAAGAAAATAATATTGATTTAGGATTTGCTGAAATGCCTTTAATTCCAGCGGCAAATAAAAGAGTTTCACCATTTTGTGGAGTTCAAGGCATTCAAGTATTGAAAGTTGCTGTTCAAGATGAAGCTAGAAAAGAACAAATATCCGATTTTTTAAACGCTTTAATTGATCCACAAGTTGGTGCTGATTTAGCTTTACTTTCAGGGTGTGCTCCAGCAAATGAAGCCGCCTATGAATTAGATGAAATTAAAAATAATGAATTAGTAAATGCTCTTAAAAAAGCGGCAGAAAGTGCAACTGTTATGCCTTCAATGCCTGAAATGGATGTTATGTGGACAGTTTTAGGTAATCTTTTAACAGAAATTAATATGAATGATGCAGATGTTGAAACTGCTTGTAAAGAAGCCCAAGCAGAAGCTAAACAACTTATTGCTAATATGAAATAGTTATGAAAGAGCTAACTAAAAGAAAAATCAAAAATAACGCGAGACCTTACTTATATAGTAGTCTCTCGCTTCTTTTGATTTTTCTTATTATTATTTTTCCAATTCTTTATACCTTTTATATTTCTTTTACTAATATGAATTTATACCATTGGTATGATTTTACTTTTATTGGTTTTGAAAATTATATGAAAGCCTTATTTTCTTTTGATAGTGGCTTTTTAACGTCTTTAGGAATTACAGTTTTGTGGACTTTAATCAATATGGTAATACAATTAGTTTTAGCTTATTGTATTGCTTTATTACTTAATAGCAAAAATCTCAAATTTTCTAAGTTTTACAAAACATTATTAATGATTCCTTGGGCAATACCAGGTTATGTTTCTATTCTTTTATGGAAAACTGGAATGTTTAATTATCAATTTGGCCTTATTAATAAACGGTTTAATGAATTAGGAATAGTTGTTGATGATTTGCTTTCTAATTCAGTAAGTGCTTTTATTTGTTGCACAATTGTTAATTTATGGCTGGCATTACCTTATATGATCATGATTATTGATGGAGCTTTACAAGCAATTGATAAATCGTTTTACGAGTCGGCTGAAATAGAAGGTTGTGGAAGGCTTAGAAAAAATATTGCAATTACCATACCTTTAATTAAACCAATTATTGGTCCAGCTGTTTTAATTACAACTTTTACGACTTTTAAACAATTTGACATCATTTATTTATTAACAAAGCAACCAGTTAATACTGGAGCAAATATTTCAACAATTATTACTTATGCTTATGAAAATGCCTTTATTACCTCAAATTATGGTTATTCAAGTGCAGTAAGTATTATCATTTTTGCTTTACTTGTCATTTTTTCAAGTTTAACAAATGACAATATCAAGAGGAAAAATCGTTATGGACAAGAATAAGAAAAGAACTTTAAAAAATAAAAAGAGAGTTAAACTTTTTAAAAAAGTTGGTTTACAAGTATTTTTCGTTTTGCTTTGTGTTATAACGCTAATTCCTGTATTTTACGCTTTAAGCGTTTCTTTTAACGCGAATAATTCTTTAATAAGTAGTAATTTTTCTTTCTTTCCTGAAAATTTTACTTTTGATAATTATATTCGTCTATTTACTGAAAATGACATGTTTTTATGGTTTGGAAATAGCTTACTTTTAGCAGTTTCAACTGTTGTCCTTGCTCTTTCTGTATCAATTCCTGCAGCCTATGCTTTTAGTAGAATGAATTTTAAAGGTAAAAAGACTTTATTAAGACTTTTAATTATTTTAAATGCTTTTCCAACAACCTTATCATTATTTGCTATTTGGGCCTTAATGAGAAATATGGGCTTAGTTAATTCAAAATTTGGTCTTATTTTAATTTATACTGGAACGATGGCCATTTTTGGTTTATGGAATTTAAAAGGATATTTTGATACAGTTCCTTATGAAATTGAAGAAGCAGCAATGATAGATGGAGCGTCTAACTTTAAGATTATTAAATCTATTGTTATGCCTTTAGCAAAACCAGCAATTGTTGTTACCGCTGTTATGATTTTAATTTATGTATGGAATGAATATATTTATAGTGTAACTTTTATGACTGGAAGTGATAATTATACTTTAGCGGCTGGGCTTTATGGGCTCCAAGCTAATGAAACAAGTGGATCATGGCCTTTATTTGCAGCAGCAAGTTTAGTTACATCTTTACCAATTTTAATCATATTCCTACTTGTTCAACGTCATATGGTTAGTGGCTTAAGTGCAGGGGGAGTAAAAAAATGAGATTTGATCCAAAAGGTGTCTTACATATTCCATTATCAAATTATGCTTTTGCTCTTGATGAAAAAACTTTATGTATTCGTTTAAGAGTATCAAAAAATAACGTTAAAGAAGTAAGTTTATATTATGGAGATACAGCTTCAAGAACGCCTCTTGTTAATTTTATAGAAATTAAAATGAGCGAGGCAGGAAGTGATGATTCTTTTACTTATTTTGAATGTTTAATTAAAAATTGTTTTCAAAGAGTAGTATATTATTTTGAAATTTTAGATTTAGAAAATAAAAAACATTTATATTACGCTGATAACTTTTATAAAGAAGTTAGTGAAAATAGAAATGATTTATATAAATTCCCTTATATTCGTAAAGAAGATATTGGAAAACCTCCTTCTTGGTTAAGTAAGACAATTTTTTATAATATTTTCCCTGATAGTTTTTTATCTAGAAAAAAGAAAGGGAATAAAGTTTTAAAGACTGATGATTATGAGATTAAAAATAAATTAGGTGGAACAATTAAAGATATAATCAATAAACTAGATTATATTAAAGAAATTGGTTTTAATGGAATTTATATCAATCCTTTATTTATGGCTAATGAATATCATAAATATGACGTTATTGATTATTTTAAAATTGATCCTCTTTTTGGAACAAATAAAGACTTTAAAAAACTTGTTGAAGAAGTCCACAAGAAAGATATGAAACTAGTCATTGACTTAGTTTTAAATCATTGTGGATGGTACTTTTTTGCTTTTGATGATGTTATTAAAAAGCAAGAAAATTCGCCTTATAAAGATCGGTTTTATGGTTTACATTTTCCAATCTATCGTCCAAATAGTTGGGAAGAAATTCCGCCTTATGACGCTTTTGGCTATGAAAGAAATATGCCTAAATTAAATACTGATAATGAAGAGGTTATAAATTATTTTAAAAAACTTGTTAAAACATTACTTATCGATTTTAAGGTTGATGGATTTAGATTAGATACAAGTGATGAGGTTAATGATTATTTCTGGATTAGTTTAAATAGAGAAATCAAAAAGATAAATAAAGAAGCTGTTTTAATTGGAGAAATTTGGGAAAATCCTGAACACTGGTTAAATTCTTTAATGTTTGATAGTGCTATGAATTATGAATTAAGAAAATCTTTAATTTTATTTTTTGAAGAAAAAATTGATGTTGAAGAATTTAAAAATGAGCTTGTTCGACTATATTACCGCAATAAAAAACAATATACATATTCTCTTTTAAATATTTTATCGACTCATGATACAGCGCGCTTTTATTCTCTAGTAAAGGAAAATAACTATAAGTATAAGGCGGCTTACACTTTATTATATTTTTTACCAGGATCACTTAGCGTATTGTATGGCGAAGAAGCACCTATAAGAGGTATAAAAGAATCTGATTATCGTCAAGCGATTAATTTTAGAAAAAAGTTAAGATTTGCAAGCTTTTTTAAAGAAATAAATTGTATTAGAAAGGAAAATAGTGTTTTAAGTGAAGGGGATATATCTTTTGAAAATATAAAAGGCTTATTAAAAGTAGAAAGAAAAGATGAGAAAAATAGGCTTAGTTTAATTTTAAGCGGAAAACATGGAAAGAGTTTAAATATTGATAATTCAAGAATTATTTATTCATCTAATTATTCTTTTAAAAATCATAAGCTTAATCCATTTGGTGTCATAATTTTAAGTTAATATGGAAAAGACAATTATTGATATTGCAAGATATTGTAATGTTTCTACGGCGACTGTTTCGCGTGTTATAAATTCACCAGCTGAAGTAAAAGAAGAAACACGAATAAAGGTGGAAAAAGCTATTCAACGTTTTAAGTTTGTGCCAAACAAAAAGGCCCAAAATTTAGCAAAAGGAAAAGCTAATGTTGTTGCTTTTGTAACCTCTTTTGAACAAGATGGTGCTTTTAAAAATCCACATAAATTTGAAATTATGTCAGGAGTTCAAAAAGTATTAGAAAGTCATGGTTATTTAATGCTTTTATTACAAGTAAATAACAATATCAAAATGGTTAAATTGCTTTATGAAAATAAAACTGTAAGTGGATTTATAATCCATGCTTCTAGTTTATCTAAAGAACTTGAAGAATATATTTTAAAAAACAAAGTTCCTCATTTAGTAATTGGCATGTTTAATAAAAAATGTGATTTAAGTTGGGTTGATAATAATAATTATTTATGTGGAAAAATGGCGGCTGAATATCTTCATAAAATTAAAAGAGAAAACTTTATTTATGTAGGTGGAGAAGAAAGTGATAACACTAATACCTTTAGACGAAAAGGCGTTTTAGATTATTTTCAAACAAAGTTTTTAGAAGTTAAAAATTATAAATTCATTAATACTCACGCTAGTATAAATGATGGGTATAAAGCGATCATTAATTTAGCAAAAACTTCTTCATTAACTAATTATAATTCGATAATTTGTGCCAATAATCATATTGCAGTAGGTGTTTTAAGAGCTTTAGAAGATTTAAAAATGAAAGTTCCAAAAGAGATTGCTTTAATTACTTTTGATGATTATCCATTTGCGACTTATACAAAGATTCCTTTAACTTCAGTAAGTATTAACATGTATCAACTTGGTATGAACGCGGCAAATTTCTTACTTGAAAAGATAAAAGAACCTAATTTAGAAATTAGAACTTATATTACTCTTCCTAAACTAATTGAAAGAGAATCATCAATGCTTAAAGGAGACAAATAAAATGACTAAACTTGCTAAATATTTTTCAAAAGAAGCTATTAGAGATAGAAAAATCAAAAAAGAAAGAGCACGATTTTTCGCTAAACAACGCGAAAAATATCATAAAGAATTAATTGCTTTTGAAGAGAAAAATGCTGAAGCTAAAAAGGTTGCTCCTGAAAATGTTTTTCTTTCATTAAAAAATATTAACAAGATTTATGATAACCATGTTCAAGCTGTTTATGATTTTAATCTTGATGTTAAGAAAAACGAATTTATTGTTTTTGTTGGACCTTCTGGATGTGGAAAATCAACAACGCTTAGAATGATTGCAGGACTTGAAGATATTACAAGTGGCGATTTATTTATAAATGGTGTTTATGCAAATAATCTTTTACCTAAAGAAAGATTTCTCTCAATGGTTTTTCAAAGCTATGCCCTTTATCCTCATATGAGTGTTTATGATAATTTATCATTTGGTTTAAAAATTAAAAAAGAGAGTAAAGAAGTTATTGATAAAAAAGTACATGAGGTAGCTAAACTTTTAGAAATTGATGATTATTTAAATCGAAAACCAAAAGAATTAAGCGGTGGTCAATGTCAAAGAGTCGCTTTAGGTCGCGCGATAATGAGAGATGTACCTTTATTTTTGATGGATGAACCTTTATCAAATCTTGATGCCAAATTAAGAGTTCAGATGAGAGGTGAAATTGTTAAATTACATAATGCTATTAAAGCAACAACAATTTATGTTACACATGATCAAACAGAAGCAATGACTATGGCAGATCGAATTGTAATCATGAATAAAGGATATATTCAACAAATTGGAACACCAGAAGAAATCTATAATAATCCAGCGAATTCTTTTGTTGCTTCTTTTATTGGTTCTCCAGCTATGAATATTGTAAAAGCTAAACTAATAGATGAAGAATTGCTTATTAACGAGAATTTAAAAATTAAATTAGATAAAGAAGCTATAGATAAAGTTAAAACTTTTTATACAGAAGAACTTAATTGCTTAAATAGCGAACTTAAAAAAGCAAAAGAAGAATATCAAGAAGAAGTAGCCAAAATTAAAAAAGAAAAATATAAAGAACTTTTCGCTAGTGTCTATATTAAAGATAAAGAAATTGAAAATAAGATTGAGAAAATTAAAACTTATTTTAAAGAGAACGTTTATGAATTAAGTTTTGGCGTTAGACCAGAAGATATAATAGAAAATAGTAATGGTAAATATTCTGGCAAAGTCGAATTAAGTGAGTTATTAGGAAGCGAATACTATTTGCATTTTAAAGTTGGTAATAATGATTTTGTTGCTAAAACAAGCACAGATAAAAAGTATGTTATAGGAGAAGAATTTAGATTTGATTTCAATCTTTCAAAGACTCATATTTTCTGCAATTTATCTGGTAAAACAATTTTATAATTTTGAACTAGGTTGGTAAGCAAAGTCTTAAATACTACAAATATATTTAGATTAGTTATATTTAATAATGGCATAAATAAAGTTAGCACAATTTTGCTTTCCATTCTTTTCTAATTTTCTAAAGCACATTTGCTACGAAAAAATGCAAAAAAGTGCGAATAATCTATTCTCTAACGTGCAAAAAGGTGCAATTAATTCACTTGCAAACATGTAAAAAGGTGCAATTAATTCATTCTCTAACTTGCAAAAAGGTGCAATTAATTATAGTATTTACATATGGAAAGAAAATACTTAAAAGATTTAATTGAATGGAAAAATGACACGGATAAAAAACCATTATTAATTTGGGGGGCTCGCCAAGTTGGGAAAACTTATTTAATTGAGGAGCTTTTTGCAAAGAAATTTTACGAAAACAGGTATTTAAAAATTGATTGTTCTGATGATAGTGAGTTTGTGAATTATGTAATGAACAATCCAAATTTAAATAAAGTCTTAGATTATTTAAAAGTTAATTATAATTTTATCGATGATGGAGAACATTTATTGTTTTTTGATGAGGCACAAGAATGTCTTCCACTTGTTAAAATGATGAAACATTTTTGTGAGAAAAGAAGAGATATACCATTAATTGTTACAGGTTCATTAGTCAGATTAAAAATATTAAGAGAAGCTCATATGCGTGGAGTAAATTTAGATAATAATAAGTTTCTTTTTCCAGTAGGAAAAATAAATCAAATTTATATTTATCCTTTAACTTTTGATGAGTTTTTATATAACTATAATAAAAATGCTTATGAGTACTTAAAAAATCATTTTGAAAACAAGAAAACTATAGACTTTCAGTTTCATCAAAAATTTTTAGAAATGTTTAATGACTATTTGTTCATTGGTGGAATGCCAGAAGTTGTTGATGTCTTTATAAAGAATAAAGATCAAAAATTAAAAGCCTATAATTTAGCAATTAAAAAGATTGATGAAATTTATGATAACTACTTGGCAGATATGGATTTATATCAGGCTTCTCCTGAGTCAATTTTAAGAAGTCGATTAATCTATAAAGATATATATAAACAATTAAACAAAGAGAATAAGAATTTTAAATATTCTCTTTCTGTCGATGGAGCTAAAAGTAGAGACTTAGCTAATCCAATAGCTTGGCTTATTGAAGCAAAAGTAGTTTATCAATCATTTTTATTAAAAGAAAAAGTAACTTCGCCATTAATTAAAGAAGAGGATTCATTAATGAGACTCTATCTTGCTGATATTGGTCTTTTTACTTATCAAAGCGGCTTAAACGCAAGAACTTTCTTTTCAAATAATACAAATACGCTTTCTGGAGTTTTTTACGAGAATTATGTTAGTAATGAATTAGCTGCTAGAGGTTATGATTTATTTTATTGGAAAGGTAAAAGAAATAGTGAACTTGAGTTTATTTTAGATATAGATTCGAGAATAATTCCTCTTGATGTTAAAAAAAGTAGAGGAAGTCTTAATTCTCTTGAAGAGTTTAGAGTGCACAATAAAAAAGACGTTGCTATTAAAGTTTCATCGAATCTTTTTGGATTTGATAGAGAAAACTTAATATTAACTTTGCCTTTTTATTATTTTTCTTTTTTTCTTGATTATTTACATGATAATTTTAACGATTTAGATGCAATTACAAATAATGCTTCCTAGGCGATATTGCCTTGTTTCATCTTGAAAGAGTTTCTTTAAACAACAATAGTGCATGTTAATTAGACACTATTAACGTGAAAAAATGAGCTATCAATTCCTTTCTTAACACGAAAATACGCCGTATAAACGTGAATAATTCACGAAAAATAATAAAAAAATGTGAATAATTCACGAAAATACGCCGTATAAACGTGAATTTAATTGTTTTTAAAACATATTATCTTTATAATATAGGTATGTTTTATAGGAAAATTAATGAATCGTTAAAAAGGTGGAAAGAAAATGAAGATCGCGTTCCTCTAATTATTAAAGGCTTAAGACAAGTTGGAAAAACAACTACAGTTTTAGAATTTGCAAAAAGTAATTACGAAAATGTTATCTATATAGATTTTAGATCGGATATGATTTATAAAAGTGTATTTGATGAAGACCTAATAGTTGAAAGAATTATACTGCGTTTAAAAACAATTAATCCTAATTTTAATTTCGTGCCTTATAAAACGGTGATCATTTTTGATGAATTGCAAGAATGCGCAAGAGCTAGAGCATCTTTAAAATACTTTTCTTTAGACAAGAGATTTGATGTTATTGCAACTGGTTCATTACTTGGTATCAAAAACTATAATCTTGACTTTGAAAAGTCAGTCTCAGTTGGATTTGAATATTTTATTGATATGTTTCCAATGGATTTTGAAGAATTTTTACTTGCGTTAAATTATGATGAATTAAACAATGCTTTAAAAGGTTTTTTCGAGAAAAAATGCGAAATTAGCAGTGTTTTTCATGAATTGGCACTTAAATTGTTTAGACAATATTTGGTTGTAGGCGGAATGCCTCAAGCGATTAAAACATATATTAAAACTAAAAATCTTTATAGTGTTTTTGAAGTACAAAAAAGTTTATTAACTTCTTTTGAAATGGATTTTGGTAGATATATTAATGAAAAGAATTTAGTTTTAAAGGATAGTGATCTATTTAATAAAATAGTTGAAGTATATCATTCAATACCTTATCAACTAGCAAAAGAGAATAAGAAATTTCAGTTATCAAAAATTAACCACAATGCAAGAATGAGAGAATATCAAAAAGCAATAGATTGGTTGAATGATTCTGGCTTAGTTTATAAGGTTAATAACTTGTCTCAAGTTGAAACACCATTAATAAGTTATACTCTTGATGAATCTTTTAAACTTTATTTTAGCGATATCGGGTTACTTTTAAGCATGTATGACTATGGTATTCAAAATGAGATTTTAAGTGGTAATAGTGGTGTTTATAAAGGTGCACTTTATGAAAACGTCATTCTTTCTTTATTAAAAACGAACGGTTTTAATATGTATTATTATTCAAAGCTTAATCGTTTAGAAGTAGATTTTGTAACAAGTATAAAAGGCTTACCTTATGTAATTGAAGTAAAGGCTACTAATTCTAAATCTAAATCATTATCGACTTTAATGAAAAATAAAGAAATGTATGGTTCAAGTAAAATCAAAGCGATAAAGTTTTATGACAAAAACATAAATTTTGATTATGATAAGGAAATAATCTATCTTCCTTATTATTTAGCTAGTTATATAAAACTTGATAGTGATTATTTGTTTTGAGTAGTTGTAAAATCACTAAACAAACTTTCGAAAAACACGAGAAAAATAAAGTCTCACTTTAGAAATTACGGAATTTTTAAAAAAATTATTGCATCATTATAAAACAAAATATCCATTAAAAATTTTAATTTAAGAAGTAGAATTAGCTAAATTATTAATGTTTTTTCGATTTTTCTAAAGTTTTTTAAATGAAAATTATTATAGATAAAAATTACGATTATAATAATTTTATAGAAATATCTTAAATTACACTTTATAAATTACGAGGTTACAAAATGGTATATATAAAAAGAAATATGAAGAAAATAATCAAAGAGGTTTTAAGAGTATATCCAGTTTAATATACAACGAAAATAATTAACTTTTGCAGACTTTTTAAAGAAATTAGGAAGTTAATTTAACTATATTTTTTAACTAAAGTGTGATATTTTCCTTTTTTATTAATGCTTGATTCATCTAAAAAGATAAACTTACCTTTTGATTTAATTGATACACGATCATCTTTTTTAAGAATGTAAGATGAAGAGGTAATAGTTAGACCATTAACAAAAACATATTCTTTTTCTATTAACTCTTGAGCATCATTTCTTGAGAGTTTAAAAACTTCTTTAATAACGTTATCAATTCTTAAAGAAGAGACGTAAAGTGAAATATATTCAAAGTGAGGAGTAAATGGTGGATTGAGTAAACTAATTTCTTCAATTTTAAAGTAAGTATGTTTAACAGAAGTTAATTCATTTTTGATATTGTCTTTTATTAAACTATCTAGATAAATTATCGCTTCTGTTGGATTATTAAAATTAACAATGATATCGCCAATTAATTCTCTTTTATATCCTAGATTCATTAAAGCGCCTAAAAAATCTCGATGAGTTAATTTTTCACTATATTTAATGTTTTTAGGAGAAAGATAAATTAAAGAGATTTTATCTATTTTATAATCTTTAAAATGTTCATTTAAAAAGTGAGGAAAGATAAATAACATTTTGCGATCGCTATTTTCTTTATTTCCTCCATCAAACATAAAAGTTAATTCATTTAAAAACTCTTTATTTAAGGAAGGTAAAACTTTTTTAACTTCAGCTTGTTCACTTAAAGATAAAAAAGTAGTTGAAGTAAACACATTTTCTTTTAAAGCTTTTTTAGCTAAATCTTTAATACGGGCAATTAAAAAAGAGGAATCGTTCATATAAAAGATTTTATTTCTTTCTTTTAAAAGAAAAAAGAAAGAAATTATATAAATAAGAAAGATAATTTCCTTCTTTTAAAGTTAATTATTAAATAAATGGTAAAATATTAATAAGGAAGAAAAAATATGTGTACATCATTAAAACTAAAATATAAAAAGCGTTATGTCTTTGGGAGAAATCTTGATTTAGAGTATCACTTTAATGAAGGCGTGATTGCTTTAAACGAGTCGTATTTAATGAAATATAAGTTTTTAAATGAAGAAAAAGCTAATAAAAAGATTATTGGAATTGGTTCTTTGCTTGATGATTATCCTTTATTTGCAGAAGCAATGAATGAAGATGGTTTATGTATAGCTGGATTAAATTATCCAGGAAATGCTTATTATCATGAAAATATAGAAGAAAACAAAATCAATCTTGCTCCTTATGAACTTATAAATTATCTCCTTATACATGCAAAAAATGTTGATGAAGTAAAAGAAATTAGTAAAAAAATTCATCTTGTAGCCAAAAGTTTTAAAGAAGGTTTACCTTTAAGTTATCTTCATTATTTAATCTCTGATAAAGATAAATCAATTGTTTTAGAGCCAGATAAAGACGGGATTAAAATATATGACAATCCTTATGAAGTTTTAACTAATAATCCTTCTTTTCCGTTTCATTTAGAAAACGTCAAACAATATGGAAATTTATCTAATAAGTATTACTTAAATAATTTTACGAGTAAAAGTGATTTAAAACCATTTTGTATTGGTTTAAATGCTCATGGTTTGCCAGGAGATTCTTCTTCTCCATCTCGTTTTATAAAAACTTTATATTTAAAAGAAAAAGTGGAAGAAAATTTAACAAGTGAAGAAGAACTAATTAACGAAGCTTTTCATATTTTTTCTAGTGTAAGTGTAATAAAAGGTAGTGCATTAACTAGTGAAAATAAAAGTGAAATCACTATTTATACAAGTGTTTTAGATCCTTTTAATTTCATCTATTATTACAAAACTTATGAAGATTTATCAGTTAAAAGTGTTGCTTTTAAAAATATTACTTTCGATAAGAAAAATATTGTCTATTTTAAACTTTAAGTTTAGATTTGCAGGCTTTTTGAGTAAATCTATATGAATTTAAAGATATAAAAATACTAGTCAAAAATCAATCAGTTGAGGAAAAAACAACCATTAGTTGATAAAATAAACTAGATATTCAACTTCTAGATGATAGGATTAAAAACTTACTTTTTTATAATTGAAGCAAGGAGATAAAAAATATGGAAACATTTGGACAAAGATTTCAAAGATTAAGAAAAGAAAAAGGATTAACACAAGAAGATATTGCTTCAAAAATTAACATTACACCTCAAAGTATTTCGAAGTGGGAAAACGATTTATCTGCACCTGATATTTCTCTTCTTCCTCAACTTGCTGATATTTTAGAAGTCAGTTTAGAAGAGCTTTTAACAGGTAAAAAAAGAGAAACAAAAGTACTTGAATCTTTTGATTACACAAAAGCTATATTAAAAATTTTAGTTACCACTCAAGAAGGAGATGATGTAACAATTAATTTTCCAGTAATTTTAGGAGAAGCGCTTGCTAAAATGATGATTGCTTCAAATATTGGCAACAAGGATTCTTCTGATATTTTAAAGTCAATTGATTTTGAACAAATTTTCGACCTTGTTAAAAAAGGAGTAATTGGTGAAATAATTAACGTTAAATCGGCTGAAGGAGAAACTGTTATTATTAGAGTTGAATATTAATTATGAAAATTAGAGTTATTGATAAAGAAGATAACACCAATTTAACTTTATATTTGCCTCTTTTTATCATGAAGTTTGCTTTAAAAAGAATCGAACAGTTTAAAGAGTTTGATATTGACTTTAATGATTTATATAAAAAACTTAGAAAGTTTAAAAAAGAACATGGAAGTTTTGTTCTTGTTGAAGTTAAAGGAAGTGATGGAAGTTATGTCAAAATAACAATTTAGGAACGGTCTTAAACCAAAGGGTTGCTTTTTGAGTTATATTTATGGAAAGATACTCT
>CAJJXG010000002.1 GCA_905197045.1 uncultured Caryophanales bacterium | reverse complement strand
ATAAAAAAAGCTGTTGAATCAGCCTCTTTTAATTAGAGGTTTTTCAACAGCCCCTAAAATTTAATTAAAGAATTGAAGTTAAAAGTTCTTTATAGGATTCAACTTCAAGGCTTGCGCCACCAACAAGAGCACCATCGACATCTTTTTGAGAGAGATATCCCTTAACAGAAGCAGGTTTAACACTTCCGCCATATAAAATTCTAATCTTGTTAGCTACTTTTCTATCGTATAAATCTTTGATGATATTTCTAATAAATTTACAAATATCTTCAGCAATTTCTTCACTAGCATTTTTACCAGTTCCGATTGCCCAAATTGGTTCATAAGCAATAACTACTTTTGCAGCATCTTCGTAAGCTACATCTTTAAAACCTGCAATAATTTGTTCTTTAACAAATTCTTTAGTTTTGCCTTCTTCATAAGTTTCAAGTGATTCACCACAGCAATAAACAGGAACCATGCTATTTTTTAATAAAGCAAGAATCTTTTTATTGCACTTTTCACTTGTTTCGCCATCATATTGTCTTCTTTCAGAATGTCCAATAATACACCAATCAATTCCGATTTCCTTTAACATAGGAATTGAAACTTCACCAGTATAAGCGCCATGATCTTCATAATGGCAATTTTCAGCACCGACGATTAAAGACTTTTTGATAATTTTTTTAACAGGAACTAAATCAATATAAGGAACACAAACACCCATATCAACCTTGTTGCTTCTTGCAAGTTTACCAAGATCTTTACTAGCCTTAGCAAATTCAACTGCTTGGCTAGGGGTTTTGTTCATTTTCCAGTTTCCAAGTAATAATTTTCTTCTCATAAATTATCCAATAACATCAATTCCAGGGAGATGACCATCATTTTCAATCATTTCAAGAGAAGCACCACCGCCTGTTGAAACGTGTGAGAATTTCTTAGCATAGCCAAATTGTTTAGCAGCTGCTGCACTATCTCCACCACCGATAACTGAGAAAGCTTCTGTATTATCGGTAATTGCTTTACAAACTTCAATTGTACCTTTTTGGAAGTGTTCATCTTCGAAAACACCCATTGGTCCATTCCAGAAAATTAATTTTGCTTTAGCAATTTCATTTCTATAAATTTCAACTGTTTTTGGACCAATATCTAAACCTTGGTATCCTTCAGGAATAACATCGTTATTAATTGTCTTAATATTATCTGGATTATAATTGTCAAATCCATCAGCAATTACATTATCAACTGGAAGTAAAATTTTGCCACTTTCATAGCATTTTTTAGCGTAATCTAATTGATCATCTTCAACTGGGCAGTTTCCAGTTTTGTTGCCTAATGCTTTTAAGAAGGTGTAAGCCATAGCACCACCAATTAAAATCTTATCGCATTTTTTAAGTAAAGAATCGATAACTTTAATCTTATCAGAAACTTTAAATCCACCTAAAATTGCAATATAAGGATGGACATCACCTTTAACACATGCACCTAAATTCTTAACTTCTTTTTCCATTAAGTAACCTAATGCAACTGGTTTTCCTTCTTTCTTTAAAATTTCAGGAACACCATATGTTGAAGCGTGAGCTCTATGAGCACTACCAAAAGCATCCATTACAAAGCCATCAACATAGCTTGCCCATTCAGCAGAAAGTTTAGCATCGTTTTTGCTTTCACCTTTTTCATATCTAGTGTTTTGAACAAGTAAAACTTCACCAGATTTTAATCCAGCAATAGCTTCTTTAAGTTCTTCTCCACTTGTTGCTTTAACAAATTTTACGGTGACACCTTCTAAATGTTTTGCAAGAACTGGATAAACAAATTCCATATTGTTCTTTTCTTTTTCTTTAGCAATTTCAGCATCATCAACTTTGCCCCATTTAATTTTGCCAAGGTGGGACATTAAAACTAAAGCTGCACCTTCACTTAATAATTTTTTAATTGTTGGTAAAGCAGCGACGACTCTATTGTCATCTCTTACTTCGCTTCCTTTTAAAGGGACATTAAAATCGACTCTAACAAGAATTTTCTTGCCATTAAGTCCTTTTAAATTATCAATTGTATTCATTATATATCTCCTAAAATATAGAAAAGGGGCCTAATAATGTTCACTATTAGCCCCTAAAAATCAAATTATTTAACTATTTTAATTCAGCAAAGTATTTGATTGTTCTAACCATTTGGCTGGTATATGAATTTTCGTTATCATACCAAGCAACAACTTGGACTTGATAATGATTATCATCAATCTTACTAACCATGGTTTGAGTTGCATCGAATAATGAACCATATCTCATTCCGATGACATCGGTTGAAACGATTGGATCTTCATTATAACCATATGATTCAGAAGTATGAGCTTTCATATAAGCATTGATGCTATCTTTTGTGACATCTTTGCCTTCGACAACTGCAACAAGGATTGTTGTTGAACCAGTGCAAACTGGAACTCTTTGTGCGCTACCGATTAATTTTCCATTGAGTTCAGGAATAACAAGACCGATTGCTTTTGCAGCACCTGTGCTATTTGGAACAATGTTAACAGCAGCTGCTCTAGCTCTTCTTAAATCGCCTTTTCTGTGTGGTCCATCAAGAACCATTTGATCACCAGTATAAGCATGAACTGTTGTCATAATACCAGAGACGATTGGATATAAGCTATTTAATGCACCAGCCATTGGAGCTAAGCAGTTTGTTGTACAGCTAGCTGCAGAAATGACTTGGTCATCTTTAGTTAATGTTTTTTCGTTAACACCATAAACGATTGTCTTTAAATCGTTTCCTGCTGGAGCTGAGATGATAACTTTTTTAGCACCTGCAGTGATGTGAGCCATAGCTTTTTCTTTCTTTGTATAGAAGCCTGTACATTCTAAGACAACATCAACGCCAAGTTTCTTCCATGGAAGGTTAACTGCGTCTTTTTCGCTTAAGATTTCGATTTCTGTTCCATCAACAATAATTGAATGATCAGTTGATGAAACCTTGTCTGCTAAAGCATATCTTCCTTGAGCTGAGTCATATTTTAAAAGATTTGCTAACATTGCTGGAGCTGTTAAATCATTGATTGCAACGATTTCGTATCCTTTAGCTCTAAACATTTGTCTGAATGCGAGACGTCCGATTCTTCCGAATCCATTAATTGCTACTTTAATAGCCATATTTTTAAATTCCTCCTTAAGAATTTTAACCTTTATTAGTATATAACATTTAAGCCTTGATTTAAACAATATAAATTAATGATTTTTAGCAAAAATGACTGATTTTTAATTAAAATCACTAAAAAAGTAGGGAATTTTGGTATCATTTACCACTTGACAAAATCAATAAAATTGTTTTAAAAAATCATCATTTTTGCATTTTGAATTCAAATAAAGATAATTAAACTTCTTTTCTTACTTTAAAAAAGATTATTATTAACCGATTAGCTAAATGTTAAGCACTCCTAACCATGAAAAAACTTGTAAAAAAGGATACAATTGATATACTTGTTATTGGAGGTTAAGGAAAAATGGCAGTTAAAGTTACAGTTAATAAAGACGCTTGCATCGGATGTGGTTTATGCGTCGGCAGCTATCCAGAAACATTTGAATTTGATGACGAAGGCAAAGCCACAGTCATTGGTGAAATTGACGAAGCAGCTGCTGATGAAGCTATTAGCAATTGCCCAGTTAGTGCTATTGAAAAATAAGCTTCTTTAAAATAAATTTAAATTCGAAGACACCTCTTAAGTAGGTGTTTTTTTATCAAAAAAACACCAACGAAATGGTGTCTTTTTGTTAATACTTATAAACTTTTTCACAAATAAATCTTAATGGTTTATAAGCAATAAAGGTAATTCCAACAACAATTACATTTTTAACAATATTAAATGGTAATAGCAAAATGGCTAATCGTGGATCAAAATCGCTTGTGATTCCCCAATTAAATATTGCATTAAAGGCGCCTGCTATATAACCATCTTCAAAACCATAAACAAATTTATAAAATTGAAAGATTGTATATAAGTTAACAATTGATGTCATTACTAGGTTTGCTAAAACTCCTACTGCTAAACCAATTGCAGCCCCTTTAAAGGTACGATTTTTCTTATAAATTAAGGCAGCTGGAATAATAAGAGCAAAAGAATATAGCATATCTCCTAATTCCCCAACACATAAACTAGAAGTCATTGGGAGTTTAATTAAAGTTTTTAAAATTATCTCAAAGACTCCTAAAAGCGGGCCATAAGCAAATGAAGAAATAAGAATTGGTATTTCATCAAGGTGAATTGACATAAATCCTGGTGCTAAAAAAGGTAGTTGAAATTGTAAACCAGGTACGCAATATAAAATCGCTGCTAAGCCACCAAAAATAGCTGTTTGAGTAATATAATTAATTACTCGTTTTCTTCTTGTAATCATTAAAAAAGGACCTCCTACACTTCAGGTCCTAAAAAAGTATAAATTTCTACTTCTTTATATCAGACTTTACTGCTGCCACTAGAATTGCGCTAGTTCATGAGTGTTAACTCGCACGGGGTATACCGCCAATAAGGAATTTCACCTATCCCTGAAGCAAATTAATTATACAATAAATTAAGTTTCTTAAAATTCTTTTTTAAGTAATTCGTTTATTTTCTTGTAAATTTTATTAAAATTCTCTTCATTATTAATTTTTACGATTATACTCTTATTCTTTTTTCGAATTACACATTCTTTTTTAATACGGACATTTTTATCTTCTAAATTAAAAGCTAATTTTTCAGTATCACGAACACTTAAAGAGTAATCGTAAATCTTCTTAATAATACTTTTTATATCTTTTTCTTTTAAACGAGATATGGCTTTTGCATGTCCAAAAGAAAGTTTATTAGTAGAAATATCATAAATCACATCTTTTGGCATATTAAGAAGTGATAAATAATTACTTACTTGACCACTTGATACACGCAAAATTTCAGCTATATCTTTCTTTTTGTAATTAAAATCGTCTGCAAGATGTTTAATAACTAAAGCAATTTCAATTGGATTAAAGTTTTTGTTTTCTCTTGCATCACATAATAAAATCAAAAGAGTTTCTTGATCATCATAATTTTTAATAATTACAGGAATCTTCTTATAATCTAATTTTTTTGAAGCAATCCATCTTTTTCTTCCGATAATTACTTCATATTTGCCTTTTTTATATTCCCTAACAATTAAAGGATTATAAATACCTCTTTCAATAATTGATTTTTCAATGTTTTTAATCGTTTCTTTATCGATTTTAGCATCCTTAATAAAAGAATTATCAACGATATCGTCGCATGATAAATACTTAACGTTCTCTCTTTGATAATTCTTATCTATTCCACTAATTACATCATCTTTTGAAAAACGTTCAATTAACGACTTTAAATCACTTTGCATCAAAGTTTTTTTATTTTCTTCTACTGTCATTATCTAAAATCTCCCTAGCAAGTTGTAAATAACTTCTTGCTCCTGCACTTGTTGGCTTATATAAAAGAACAGGCATCCCTTTTCCACTTGCTTCACTTATTGATATATTTCGAGGAATTTCTACATTGAAAGTATTCTCTCTAAAAAGTCCTCTTACTTGACTTACAATTTCTTTACCTAGCGTTGAACGAGTTTCATACATTGTTAATAAAAATCCTTCAATCTCTAGATTATGATTATAACTAGATTGTACTTTTTTAATACTAGCTAAAACTTGCGCTAATCCTTCCATTGCAAAATATTCACATTGAACAGGAATTAAAGCTGAATTAGAGGCTGCTAAAGCATTAATTGATAAAAGTCCTAAGCTTGGCGGACAATCGATTAAAATGAAGTCATAATTTCTATTTAATTTAGCCAAAACATTTTTTAAAACGGTAAAAGGTTCAACATTTAACGAGCCAATTTCGCTATCAAAATAAGACAAGCGCAAATTAGATGGAACAACATCTACATTTTTAACTAGTGTCTTTTTAATAATAGCATTTATATCATATTTACCAATTAAGGCCTCAAAAATCGTTTTATTAAGTAAAGTAATATCAATTCCATAACCCCTTGAACTATTTCCCTGCGCATCAAAATCAATAATTAAAACTTTTTTACCAAGGGATGCTAAAGAGGCGGCTAAATTTATAGCCGTTGTAGTCTTTCCGACTCCGCCTTTTTGATTAACGATAGATATAACCCAATTCTTCATAATGGTCTCTTTTTAATTAAACTATAATTTCTAGGATATTTGTTCGAAATTTCTTCTTTCTTTTCAAAAAAAGCAAAATTTCTTTCTTCAGATGTATATGGAAGTACGCAATTGACTACTAATTTACTACTAGTTTTCAACTCGTTAAGTGCTAATTTAATACTATTTGCCTCTTCTTTGTAGTTTTTTCCTTTATACGCAATAAAAGTTCCGCCTATTTTTAAAAGAGGCATAGCAAGCTCTAAAAGAATGTTGATATTTGCTACTGCTCTAGCGGTTGCTATGTCAAATTTCTCAAAATTAGATCTAGCAAGCAATTCGGCTCTTTCATTAATAACTTCAACATTTTCAAGCTTAAGGAATTCAATTGCGCGCTTTAAAAAGTTTGCTCTTTTAGTTGTTGGTTCAAGTAAATAAAACTTTGTGTTTGGATAATAAATTGCTAAAGGTATTCCAGGAAGTCCAGCTCCACTACCAATATCAACAACTCTTTTATTAGAAAAATCGTCTTGTAAAAATTTGACAACAAGTAAAGAATCAAGAATATTTTTAACAATGAATTCATCTTCAGAATCTAAAGAAGTTAAATTAAATTTCTTGTTCTCTTCCAAAGTAAAATTCATATACTCTTTTAAAAGAGAAATTTTATAATCTGAAAGATCTTTTAAAAACTCAATCTCTTTTAAACTAGCAACTTCCATCGTTTTTACCTTTCTTTAAGTTTAAGATAAGAACAGAAATATCGCTAGGATTTACACCACTAATTCTACTAGCTTGTCCCAAAGTGTCTGGTTTAACTTTATCTAATTTTTGACGTGCTTCTAGTCTAAGTCCACTCATATTTAAATAATCAAGGTTTTTAGAAAGTTTTATGTTTTCTAATTTTCTAAATTTATTAGCTTCTTTTCTTTCATTTTCAATATAGCCTTGATATTTAATCATTACTTCAAGTTCAAATTCACCAAGCGTATCTAATTCTAAAGTCTCATCTAAATTTAGATATTTCTTTAATTCATGATAAGAAACACCATTTCTTTTTAAAATGTCGACTCCTTTTACACCGCTTTGTAATTTATCATAACCAAGAGAAGTTAAATATTCATTTAATGGACTAGTTTCACCAAAATATGTTTTCTCAAGAATTTGAGCAATTTTACTCATTTTTTCTTTCTTTTCGACAAATTTTTGATATCTTTCTTCACTAATTAAGCCTAGTTCATGACCGTATTCAGTTAATCTTAAGTCAGCATTATCGCTTCTTAAAAGTAAACGATATTCGGCGCGACTACTTAAAAGACGATAAGGTTCTTTAGTACCTTTGGTAATTAAATCGTCAATCATTACACCGATATAAGCCTCATCTCTTTTTAAAATAAATGGCTCTTCGCCTCTTATATATTTTGAAGCATTAATTCCAGCAATTAAACCAAGTCCGGCGGCTTCTTCATAGCCGCTTGTTCCACAAATTTGACCAGATATAAATAAACCTGGCCATTTTTTAACCATTAAAGAAACATCAAATTCATCACTTTCTAAAGCATCATATTCAATAGCATAAGCATATTTTAAAATTTTAGCATTTTCTAAACCTGGTAAAGAATGCACCATTTCAACTTGAATATCTTCAGGCATACTAGTAGAAAAACCTTGAAGATATATTGAATTAGTATCATAGCTTTCTGGCTCTAAAAATAATTGATGGCGAGGCTTATCAGCAAAACGAACAATTTTGTCTTCAATTGAAGGACAATATCTTGGCCCAACACCAGTTACAAGTCCACCATACATAGCACTTTTTTCAAGATTATTTCGAATAATCTCGTGTGTTTTTGGTGTTGTATATATCAAATAACAAGGAATTTGATCTTTTAAAGGCACAAATGAATGTGTTTCATAACTAAAAGCTTGATTATCAACATTTCCATATTGGATTTCAGTTTTTGAAAAATCAATTGATTCTTTAGCAATTCTTTGAGGAGTACCAGTTTTTAGTCTTTGAAGTTTAATTCCCATTTTTATTAAAGAATCGCTCAAACCTACGCTTGGTTTTTCTCCATCTGGACCACCGCTAAATTTATGATGACCTCTTAAAATCTCACTATTCATGTAAGTTCCAGTAGCAAGAACTATCGCCTTTGCACTTATTTCTTTGCCACTTTTTGTGCGAACACCATAAACTTTACTTTCATCGTGCAAGATTTCTTTAACTTCATCTTCTAAAACATCTAAATTCTTTGTATTCAAAAGCTCTTCTTGCATATGATGAGGATATCTATGCTTATCAGCCTGAGCCCTTAAACATTGAACACCAGGGCCTTTTTTTGTATTAAGCATCTTCATTTGGAGGTATTCTTGATCACAAATTTTGCCCATCATTCCGCCAAGCGCATCAATTTCACGAACTACAATTCCTTTGGCGCTACCACCAATAGAAGGATTACATGGCATATTAGCCATCATTTTAATATTTAAAGTAATTAGAAGTGTTTTCTCGTTTCGATGAGCGCATGCAAAAGAAGCCTCGCATCCAGCGTGGCCTCCTCCAACAACAATTACATCATAATCGTAATTAATCATTAACCAACACTTCCCTCCATATCCATTTTAATTAATTGGTTAAGTTCAACCGCATATTCCATTGGTAATTCTTTTGAGAAAGGCTCAATAAAGCCCATAATAATCATTTGTGTAGCATCTTTTTCACTAATTCCACGGCTCATCAAGTAGAAAAGTTGATCTTCGCTAATTTTACTAACGGTTGCTTCATGCTCTAAAAAGCTTGAATTATTGTGACATTCATTTTTTGGAATCGTATCTGATTTAGAATATGAATCTAAAATCAATGTATCGCATTCAACGTGAGCTTTTGAATTAATAGCTTCTTTTTTGATGCGACAAGTTCCACGATAATTGCTAGTTCCACCATTTTTAACAATAGATTTTGAAATAATTGAACTGGTTGTATTTGGAGCTTCATGAATCATTCTGGCACCAGCATCTTGAAATTGACCTTTTCCAGCAACGGCAATAGAAATACAAATACATTTTGCTCTTTCTCCTTTTAAAATACAGGCTGGATATTTCATATTAATTTGGCTACCAATATTTCCATCAATCCATTCCATGATGCCATCTTCATAAACATTAGCTCTTTTAGTAACTAAATTAACTATGTTATTAGACCAATTTTGAACTGTAGAATAACGGCATTTAGCCCCTTTCATAACAATAATTTCAACTACTGCAGCATGTAAAGATTCTTTTGAATAAATTGGCGCTGTACATCCTTCAACATAATGAACATCGCTTCCTTCATCACAAATTATAAGCGTTCTTTCAAATTGACCTGTTTTTTCATTGTTTATTCTAAAATATGATTGAAGAGGTTTTTCAAGTTTTACGCCTTTTGGAACATAAATAAAACTTCCTCCACTCCAAACAGCCCCATTTAAAGCAGAAAATTTATTGTCAGCAACAGGGATTACTGTTCCAAAAAACTTTTTAACAAGGTCTGGATAAAGTTGAAGCGCCATATCAGTTGAAAGGAAAATAACACCTTTTTCTTCAACCTCTTTAAGCATATTATGATAAACCATTTCTGATTCATATTGAGTGGCGGCTCCACTTAAATATTTTTGCTCTTGCTCTGGAATACCAAGCTTTTGAAAGGTATTTTTAATTGTTTCAGGAACCTCGTCCCAGGAATTTTTGTCGCCTTTAGCATAACGCGTAAAATAGGTATAACTATCAAAATCTAAATTTGTAACATCAGGTCCAAAGTTTAGAAAAGGCATTTTGATAAATTTATGATAAGCATCAAGTCGAAAATTTAGCATCCATTCTGGTTCATTTTTGGCTTTAGAAATCTCTTTAATAACTTCTTCGTTTAAGCCTTTGCCAGTAGAAAAAATGCTATCGACTTTATCTTTAAAATCGTATTTATATTCTTTATCTTCTTTTAAATTTAGCTTTTCGTTGTCGTTCATATTTATTTATCATCTTTCCCATCAAGAATATCTTCAACTCCACTTGGACCAAGGGTAGCACATTTAATACGAGCAGCCTGTTTGTGTGTATTAATAAAAACAATTAACTCATCTAATACCGAATCGTCAAACTCTTTTTCATAAATCATGTTTTTGTATTGTTCAATAATATATTTTGCTTCTTTTAAATTTTTACCAATAATTAAGTCACACAAAATATCTGTACTCGATGTTGAAATAGTACAAGCTATTCCATCAAAACAAGCATCAACAATTTTTTCATTTTCTATCTTTAAATAAATGGTGATGTCATCAATACAAGAATCACTATCCATTCTAATCTTTTTATAATCATTTAAAGTAGAAGGCACTCTTTTATGGAGTGGATTATTGTAATGATCCATAATAATTTCTCTCATCATTTGTGGATTAATTGAAATAGGCATCTAAAAAATTACCTCCATTTTTAAGTGCTTCATATAAAGCATCAATTTCTTCTTTTGTATTATAAAAATAAAAACTAACTCTTACAGTAGCAGGAACTTTTAATATATCTTTTAAAAGCTTAGCACAGTGTTCTCCACTTCTAACACAAATTCCATGGCTATTTAAATAACTAGCCTCATCTTGAGCAAAAACACCTTTATAATTTAATGTAATAATTCCACTATCAGCACTTTCATTATAAATAATCAAATCTTTAATTGTTTTAAGTTTCGAAATAGCATAATCGTGAAGTTCTTTTTCATACTTTTCAATATTATCCATTCCAATATTATTTAAATAATCTATTGCTGCTCCAAAACCATAAATTCCGGCAAGATTCATAGTTCCAGCTTCAAATTTTGCAGGTGGTTCTAAATAAGCAACATTCCCACACATATCAAAACGAGCATTATCTCCACCACCAGTCATAAAAGGTTCAGTAATTTTTAAAAGATCGTATTTTCCATAAAGAATACCAATTCCTGTTGGTCCACACATTTTATGAGCACTTAAACACATAAAATCACAATCTAAATCTTTGACGTCAATTTTCATGTGTGGTGCACTTTGAGCGGCATCACAAACTAGAATTGCCCCAAATTCATGAGCAATTTTACTTAATTCTTTAATATCGTTTTTAAAACCTAAAACATTAGTAATTTCAGCAACGCTTACTACCTTAACATTCTTGTTCATTACTTTACGTAAATTTTCTGGCGTAAGTCGTCCTTCTTTAGTTAAAGGAATGTATCTAATTTTAGCTCCAGTTAATTCGCTAACCTTAAACCAAGGTAAAACATTACTTGCATGTTCAGCTTCAGTTAATAAAATCTCATCATCTTCTTTTAAATATTTAAATCCATAACCAAAAGCAACAAGATTCATACTCATTGAGCAACCGCTTGTAAAAACAATTTCGATTTTTTTAGCATTAAAAAATTTAGCCACTTTTTCTCTAACTTCATCAACCATGGTGTCAACTTTAAAAGCTAAATCGTAATCCCCACGATGAGAATTGGCGCTTTCTTCTTTATAGTATTTGTCACAAGCTTCAATAACAGAATATGGTTTAAAGGTGGTTGCGGCATTATCAAAATAAATTAATGGTTTTCCATTATTTAAACTTTTTGAGCCATCAAGCATTGGAAAATCTTTTCTAATTTTTGAAACATCAAACATAGCTAAAATTCCTTCTTAATAAGATTTTCAAGTTCTTCTTTTTCTTCATCTAAAAAGTAATTAACAATTGGATTTAAATATCCATATGTAATTAATTTTTTAGCATCTTCTAAAGCAATACCACGACTTAAAAGATAGAAAAGATGATCATCATTTAAACTACCAATTGCACAAGCATGGCTTGCCTCAATATCATCGCAATCAATCTTTAAGATTGGATTTGCTATCGCTTCACTAGTTTTATCAAAAAGAATTGATTTAATTTTTTGAGAAGCCTTAGATTTTATAGCTCCTTTTTCAATATGAGAAATACCTTCAACTTTAAGTTTAGAAGAATCTGTGTTTACACTATATCCTTCTAAATTAGAAACAGTTTTTTCACCAATATGAGAGAAAGAAATTGAATATTTTTTATTATCAATTTGAGTTGAAAGAGAAGAAAATTTAAACTCACTTTTTGCGTTTTCACCAAGTAAAATTACATTGGATGATAAAGAAGAATCTCCTTTAGAAAAATCAGCAAAATAAATATTTAAAGTAGCATTATCTGCTAAATTAGCGTGCAAATCTAAACTATTTTTCTCATTTTTATAAAAAATTCTTAAAGAACATGTAGAATCTTTTTGTAAAAATAATGTTAAGGAAGCATCAAAAATATCTGTTAAATCAATAGAGATATTTTCTCCTTTTTTAACATTAATTTCTTGTTCTTTATCCTTTAAAAATGAAAGAGTATTTTTAACAAATTTATTTTCCATTTTTAATAATCTCTTTTGTTGCACAAACACCAATTGAAACTTGGTTCATTGCTTTTTCATTTTCGTTTTCTAAAGAAATACTAAGTTCATCTTTAATCCACTCATAGCCTTCTTTATCAATTCGTTTATAAACTTCAGGACCACCTTCTAATACAACTCTTCCATTAATAATTACTGCACTACGTGTTGGTTTGATAAGTTCAAAGAGTCGAGCATAGTGAGAAATGATTAAAAATCCAGTCCCTTTTTCCTTATATTCTTTATTAATACATTCACTAACAGTGTTAATTGCATCAACATCAAGTCCACTATCAATTTCATCAAGCATAGCAATCTTTGGATTTAATAACATCATTTGTAAAATCTCGTTGCGTTTTTTCTCTCCACCACTAAATCCATCATTTAATGCGCGGTTAAACATCTCAAAAGGAATTTTAACCTCTTTTGAAACGTTATCTAAAACTTTATAAAATTGATAAAGTGAAATTCTTTTTTCGGAATGTTCTTGTAAAGCGTTTTTATAAAAATCAGCACTGATAACTCCTGGAATTTCAACAGGATTTTGAAAAGCAAGAAAAAGTCCTTTTCTACTTCTTTCATCAACCTTCATACTCAAGACATCTTCGCCATTAAGCAAGATCGAACCGCTTGTAACTTTATAGCGAGGATTACCCATAATAGCGTTTAATAAGGTACTTTTACCATGTCCATTTGGGCCAAGTAAAGCAACCTTTTCGCCTTTTTGTATTGTAAGGTTTAATCCTTTTAAAATTTCTTTATCTTCAACACTGACATGTAAATCTTTTATCTTTAAAGTATCCATCATTCATCCCTCAAGCAAGATATTTTAAACTAAAAGTGGTTAAGATTAAAACAATATGATAAATAAAAAATTCAAACTTATTTAAAAATTTTTGACATTTTTAAATTTTGTGCAAAAATCTATGCTAAACATGCTGGAATTTTGGGATATTTCTATGTTGTCTAAATTATACTTATAGTATAAAATTATAAGCGCTAATTAATTTTAGCAATGTTTTTAATGTTGAAAGGATTGAATATGATCAAAAGAAAGAAATCAATATGCTTAGCTATTGCAGCTTTAAGCGCTGTTTCCCTTTCAGGTTGTAGTTCAGTAACAAATAACACAGAGGGGTATATTCTTACCTACACCTATAACGGAAAAGATTTAACAATTAGTACACGTGAAATCATCAATCGTTATCTCAATCAAAATAGAAACGATCATGCTGCTGCTTTTTATAACGCTTTAAATGAAGTCGTTATTAGAAGAGCTTTTGCTGAAGGTGGTGCTCTTAGTGTATTTAGTCCTACTGTTGATGCTCAAGCAACCGATGAAGTAAATAAAGCTAAAGATGATGCTGATGATAATGGACAAAACTGGTCCGATTATTTAGATTCACAAATCACGGATGATACTTTAACTACCGAAGAAAAAGAACAAGAATTCTTCTTACAAAAGCAATACGAAAAAATGAAAACAACAGTTGAAGAACAATATTTTGAAAACTTCAACGACTATCAAAAAAAATCCACTGACACAACCGCTGGATCACAAGATGATTATAACCTTCTTTATGGAAAGAATGGTTACATTCAAAATAAAGTCCCTTATCACATTAGACACATTTTAGTTCAAGTTGATGCAAGTGAAGATTATGGTTATTCTCGCGGACATATTTCTAGCGACGATGCTCACCAAATCTATCAAGTTGTAAGTGCTTTAGCATCTGGTACTCCTTTTGCTGAAGTCGCAAATCTTTATACAGATGATACTGGAAATGATGGAGACAATGGTAAAAATGGTGGCGAATACATCATGGATTCCTCCACTTCATTTGTTAATGAATTTAAACTTGGTATTTATACCTATGATTTACTTTTACATAAAAACGATTACGAAACAACAGATGAAAATTATAAAACAAAACTTGATAACTTACATATTCCAGAAAGCGTTAAAAATACATTAACTAATTTTGGAGTTAGTTATATTCCTTATGATGTTATCTATGAACTCGAACAAGTAAAAGATACTACTACTAAAAATGGTGTAACCGTCAACAATAACGATGCTGACTACTATCCAAGAAATATTTACTTCAATAAATATTTCCAAAATAGAAATGTTGCTTTCATTACTAATGAAAGATTATTTACAGCAGGTGATTTAGGTTCAGATTATACAAATAAACTTGGCCAGATGAGAAAAGAAACTGACCCAGTTTCAGGAAAAAAAGTTTTCACTGATATTCAAGATGATGGTCACTACACTACTAGTGGTCAACCTGCTGAACATTTAACAAGTAGTGAATACTTCCGTGAAATTAATATTAACGGAGAAAAAGAACCAAAGAGTGTTCTTTGCGATACAAATGGTAACCCAATCATGGTTGTTAGAAATCAAGAATCATCTTCTGGTGTCCACTTCATTGTTATTGAAAGATCAGCTTTTGATACTGACGCTGGCACTGCTGATACAAAAAACCCATGGAAAGCTTCAATTGAAGAATACTATGCTCCAGTTTCACCAAAAAATACCGACAATTTAGTTAATGGTAACCCAGCTTGGTTAACTGATGGAACATTCCCAGTTTATCAAGATAATGGCGTCACACTTCCAAAACAAACCTATGTTCAAACTAGATTTATTAAAAAAGGTGATGATGTTAATGATACGGTTAACAGCTATACAAATCGTGTATCAACTTTAAGTACAAGTATTAAAACAGCTATTGATACATACGATACCTTCAAATGGCTAAACCCAAATTACGAAATCAAATTAAACACTATTGAAGACCAAAACATTCAAGAAATGGTCGAAAGATATATTAATAAAGAAACAAGAGCTACTGAAGATAGCGCTGCTCAAACTCTTGAAGATGCTTGGATGAGCTATGCAAATTCCATTGTCCAACAAAATCGTCAAAGAGAATATATGCTTTTACCAGAAGTTTTAGCTGCTGATTTCGGAAATCCAGATTTATATAAAGTAGGTGCTCCAGGATATAATGCAAAATATGATGACATTAATTCTGGCAAAGGATCTACATCACAAAGTGAATAATTGAGGAGTAAAAATATTATGAAAAAGAAAACATTATTATTAACCTTAGCTTCCTCAACACTTCTCCTTTCTTCTTGTGGAAAGGTAGTTGCTCAATTTCCTGATGGTGATTCACCATTAACAAATGCTACGATTCAACTTGATCACAACACACTTAACGTTATTTATGATTCAATTAAAAATTCTGATAACTACGAAAGTGATGTTAATTCCATTTTAACTAGTGCTATCGCTAAAGAAGTTATTGGTGATTTTAGAGTTATTGCTGATGAAACTGATGCTGATGGTTATAAAATTATTTTAGATGGATACGATATTAATTTAAGCGATAAATCAGAAGTTAGTGCTGAAGCAAAAGCTAATTTTATCAATTCTCATCCAGCTTATTACAATTGGGAAACTTCCGGTTATAGATTAACATTATCAGAAAACGCTCCAACTAAAGAAGAATTTGAAGCTAGATTAACATCAATCAAAAACATTATTGATAGTCAAATCGTTTCTTCACTTTGGTCACAAGCAAACGCTACTGACTATAAGAGAAATAATCGTTTCTACGAAGTTTTATTTGCAAGAAACGTTTATGAACAACTTTACGCTGTTTCTGTTCCTGAAGCTGATTTAGGCGGAAAATCATTGGAAGAAGTTTTGTATACCAATCCTGATTACATCAATCATTATATCTATGATCAAGGCAATTTCTTAGGATTTAAAGATGGTGTTGAAACTTTAAACGGGTTCACAAATGGTGCTTTAATTGATGGCTCCTATAACACTACTTCTGAAGATGGTAGAAATAAAATCAAGAGTGTTTTACATATTAATTACTATCTTGATTACATCAATAACACTATTTTACCTACAATTATTGAAAATTTACTTGTTGAACAATACATTTTTGAACAACAATACACTGCTATTGGTAATACTCAATCAAGAAAAGTAAATTATATTACTATTGCTGATAACTCAGAAAAGAATGCAAACGCTTTCTTAACAAGCTTTATTGATAGCTATATTACAGCAACCGATAAAAGTGATAAAACTGGCAAATCAACCGATGAAAAATTCGAAATCGCATCAACTGCTTGGAAAGGTATCGACTTTAAGATTAGTCAAAATCCTGATGCTAAAGCCTTAGCTGATCAACAATTTGGTACATCTGTAATTGAGAATCCATCTTATGGTTTAGACGGACATGGTGGAGAAAATAACTACAACTCCTACTATGCAAAATACGGTGATAATGCTGCTAATGACAAGTATTTCAAATATTACAAAAATACTTCTTATGCTGATTTAATTGAGCAATATTCAACTTTAACAAATGATCCAACCACAAATAATGCAACTAATTATGAAACATTTACAACAATTGATTCTCATAATTATGATCCTGTAGTTGGTTTTACAATTAAAGCTGATGAAATTATCGTTAATGATTTCACTACTGCTGGATGGCAATCAAGAGATGATAGTTCATTACCTGATGCTATTAAAAACAAACTTTATAGCTTTGGTCTTGTTAACGATTGGAATAATGCTGTTGATTCTGAAAATGCTTATAAAGGCAGCTATATCTATCAAGATGTAAAAGGAAGAAGCTATCTTAGAAAAGATTCCTTCTCTTCAACAACTGATTCCATTTTATGGAATGATGGAGATAACTACTATATTGTTGAAATTGAAGATATTGTTACTCCAAGCCTTGTTTCTTTCGCTGAAACAGGATTAACAAACGAACAAAAAATTGAAAGAGAAAATAAGGCAAGAACAATTGGATATACTCTTGCAAGTGGTGACACTTATAGAACTAATGCAATAACATATTATCTTGAACAATGTAATATCAATTACCATGATCAAGATGTTTATGATTATTTCAATACTACATATCCTGATTTATTTGATTAATTAAAAAAGCCTGGGTTTTGCAGGCTTTTTTCATAAGAACAAGGAGTTTTATTTATGGATTTTGATACAAATTGTGTATTTTGTAAAATAGTTCATGGCGATATACCAAGCGCAAAACTTTATGAAGATGAAGATGTTATGGCTTTTTTGGATGTAAATCCAGTGACTTATGGCCATGCTTTAGTTATTTCAAAAAAGCATTATCCTAATTTCTTATCAACACCTAAAGAAGTCATGAATAAAGTAATGAATGTTGCTCAAAGAATTGGACAAGTTCAAATGGAACAACTTGGTGCTAAAGGCATTAATATCTTGATAAACTGCAAAGAAGCTGCTGGACAAGAAGTCCCACACTTTCATGTTCATGTTGTACCAAGATATACAGCAACTGATGGTTTCAAACTTGAATTTAAACAGATGAAAGAGGTAAACTTACCAGCTGTTGCAAAAGAAATTAAGGAAAAATTAGAAGATTAATAATTCAATATTCTAAAAAACTGGTTTTGAAGCGAAAGAAAAAGTCGCCTAACTAATAAACGAGGCGACTTTTTAAATTGGAGCAATATTAACTAATCATTTTTAACTTTGCTTTTATAAAATGTTCTATTATCTAAAGCAAACAATCTATCGCTATATTCGCCTTCTTTAACATCTTTAAGTGCTTTTTCAAGCATCATCATCTTAGCATCCATATCATCAATCATTGATAAAATTAAAGCTTCAGGAGTAAGAGGCAAAACTGCTGCACCAAATTCAAGTTTACCATGATGAGATAAAATCATGTGTTCTAATAAAGTAGGAACTTCACTTTTAATATTTAATCTATCAGCTACTTCTTTTACAATACTCATTCCAATAGTTAAATGACCAAGTAAATTTCCTTCTTCGGTATATTTAGTGGCAATTGGACCAGAAAGTTCAATAACTTTACCAATATCATGTAATAAACAACCGCTAATTAATAAATCATAATTTAAAAATGGATAGTGCTTTCCACAAAATTCGGCTACTTCACACATTGAAACAGTATGATAAATTAGACCATGATAAAATTCATGATGATTTTTAACGGCCGCTGGATAATCAATAAATTCTTTATAATATCTTGTAAAGATTTCCTTTAAGATAGCTTTGCAGTCTTCATTTTTTACGCTGTTATAATATTTCTTAAATTTAGAGATTAAAATTTCAACAGCAATAGGCGAATCAACCAAGAAATCTTTTAAATCAACATCATGAGGATCGACTTTATAAATTCCTAAGACCTTAATTTGTATCTTTCCTTTATAATCTAATGCTTGGCCATCGATTCTAATTAAAGATCCGACTTCTAAAGAGTTTAAATCTTCATCGCTAACTTCCCATTTTTTACCATCAATTACTCCACTTGCATCTTGAAAATGTAAGTTTAAATAAGATTTACCGCCATTAGTAACGCATTTTGAAAAATCCTTTACTAAATATATTCCACTAGCGTTAGCACCATCTACTAAATCTTTAATCATTTAAGGTCTCCTTTGTTTCATCAAAGTCTTCATCTTGCTCAATAATTTCATTAATATCTTCTAAACTATAGCCTTTGTTAATAAGTTTATTAACAATTTTAGAGTTGGCATCAACTTGATTATCGTTAGTTATAAAATATTTAATCTTAGCTTTTTTATAATCTTTTTTTAGACGATCTTTTTCACTCTCTTCATTAATTTTTAAGTTATTTAAGACGTCTAAAATGACTTCGATATTAAAACCTCTTTGAAGCATTCTGTCATAAATTTTCTTTTTTTGTTTGGCAAAGTTGCTACTTACAAATTTATTTTTAATACTATCAAAATAATTTAACGCTTTTCTTTTTTCATTTTCATCGTCAAACTCAAGTTTTTCGATTAATTCTTGCTTTAAACCGCTTGATCTAAAGAAATTAATAATAAAATATTCTCCATAATTATTTTTATCAAAATAATCTAAATAATTATTGATATAGTCTTCATCATCAATAAGGCGAGAAACCTTAAGTTCGCGAACAACATCAATAACTAAATGGTAATCCTTAAACTTGCTAATTGCTTTTTTCAATAACTCGCGTTCTGTATAAGGCTTTTTAGCAATTAAGGATTTTATATATTTTGAAATTTCAACTTTTTGCTCAAAAAGATTAATTTCTTTATTTAATTTCTCATCAATTTCTTTCTCTTCGCTTAAAGCAAAGTTAGTGTAAGTCAATTTAGATATCTTCACTTTAGAATCGTCATTAAAAGTAAGGATGACTTTGCTACCTTTATCTTTAACATCTTTAATAACTAAATTTTTATTACCGACTTCTTCTAATTGCACGTTTATATACCTCTATTATATTGTTATAGAAAGTTTTTTCGGAAAAACAATCTATTGAATCAAAGGCATTTTTCCTAATCAAATCACTTTCTTCTTTAGACAAAGATAAAACATAGTGAAGTTTATCTTTAAAATCAGTTACATCTTGGAAGAAGAAACCGGTTTTATTATTATAAATAACTCCAACTAAGTTATTATCAAAACGACATAATACCAATAAATCACTAGCCATCGCTTCCATAAAAGTTAAGCCTTGCGTTTCACTGATTGAAGCGTTTAAAAAGACTGAACTCATCAAGTAATAATATGGAACTAGTGAATTATCGACTTTTCCAACAAATCTAACACGATTTTCAATATTTAATTTTTTAGTTAGTGCTTCTAACTCATTTCGTGCTGGACCATCGCCAACAAAAACTAAAACTGTATCATTATCATCGTATGTTTTTAAATAATCAGCATATCCTTCGATAATAATATCAAAGCTTTTTTCTTTAGCGATTCGCCCAAGACAAAGCAATATTTTCTGATTATCTTTAAAGCCTAACTCTTGTCTCATTTTTAAACTTTTTGCTCGATTCTCTTCATTTGGTAAGAAACGATCAAAATTAAAACCAGTTGGTACAACATTAACATATTTTTCTACACCAACAGAGCGGATATAAACTTTCGTTTTTTCACTAGGAGAAATAATTTCTGTTGCTCTATTCATACATGATTTATCAAATTCTCTAATTGCCCACTTAGAAAAACGATCAAAATAACCTTTTGTAGCATAATATGTGTAATCTTCATACATCGTATGATAAGTATAAACGCTTGGGATATTTAGTTTGCTTGCAACAATAAAACCAAATTGAGAAATACCAAACTCTGTATTAATGTGACATAAATCAAGTTTCAGTTTCTTTAAAATTTGGAAAGCTTTTTCGTTATAAATAAACGATGCGCGATATCCATAAAGCTTTTTAAGTTCAAGTCCTGGAATTCTTAAAATATTATCCTTAAAAGATATTTCTTTTTCACTACTTGTTGTCACAACATAGGCATTATGCCCATATTTCTTTAAGAGCTTAAAAAGAGAATCAACACTAACTGCTACACCATTAATATCAGGCAAATATACATCAGAAAAAATTGCTATATTCATTTTTCTTCATCTTTCTTATTTTTTTCTTTTTTCTCGCTTCTGTCTTTTTTGCTTTTGCTTTCTTTATCTTTTTCACTTTTAGAAGAGAATTTAATCATCCTTTGAAGAAGTTCTTTTCTCTCCATTATGCGTGTTTCATAAGCAATATCAGAAGTTTCTTTTCTTTCAGCATAAGTTGAAAGTTGAATGGTAAGCATAGTTTTTTTATCGCCAACTGGAAGAATTCTATCTTTAACAGGCATACCTCTAGATTTATAAGTTGCTGCAACAACTCCATTAATAATAAATGGAATGTAGAAAGTCATAAATCTCCAAAGCAAAAGAAGAATATTAATTCCTCCACCTGTTTCATAGAATCTACTAGAGAAATATCCGCTAGTTTGGCCAAATAAGGAACCAAAAACAATCTCACTAACACCTGCACTACCAGGGAGTGGTAATAAACCAGTTGCCATTTGATGAAAATTGGAATAAACAATACTTTGATAAATCTTTTCAAAAATAGCTCCAGCTGAACTTAAAGTTTCAGCATCAAAAGCATTTAATGCTAAACCACATAAAAATGGTTGAATATTTGAATTAATAATAGAAACACAATAAATTAAAAATATTAATCCGGTAAAGGCTAAATTTGATTGAAGTCTTCTAAACTCAATACGATAGTTCTCAACCTGAATTCTAATTGCTTTTCTTTTTTCCTCTGGATTCCTAATGATTTTTAATTTAGCGCAAATTCCTATTAGACCATTGCAAACAAAATTCTGAAATCTTCTTGATAAAGACATAAAGAATAAAGCAATAATAACAATCAGATTTAAGAAAAATCCAAAAGCAATAAAAATCCAAATTGGTAAATCAAAACTTAGATCGCCAATCGAAATTGGAATAACATTAATGTTTAAAATCGATTGAAAACTAGTAATTAAAGAGATGATACCAAAAATAATCAAGCAACATTGATAAACAATAAAGCTCATTACAAAAATTGAAGCTGCGTTTGATACAGGCATACCTTGTTTTTTAAAAACATATACTTGAGCAAATTGACCACCACTTGATCCTGGAGTAATAGCACTATAAAAAGCTCCAATCAGAGCATTTGCAACCGCTTGATGCATTTTATAGTGTTTCGTATAAAGTTTTGCAAATGTCCAAATAATTAATGCGGCAATAAAAAAGCCAAAAACAACAGATAAAATAAGTAAAAGAAAGTACCACACATTAGTTTGAGCAACAACATCAGGTATCGTCTCATAAACTAACATTGGTGTCCCATCAAGCCCAGTGGTTGGTTGGACAAGGTTATACCATAAAACACAGGCCGTTATTAAAAGAATGAGACTTAAATAAATAAGGTATTTGTATTTATTTCCTTGTTGCTTTTTTTCTCTATTTTTTGAAGCTATTTGTTTCTCTTCAACAACATCTTCTTGAATGCTGTCGCCTAAATCTGTTTCTCTTTCAATAACATTATCAGTAAAATCGTCATCATTTTTTTCAGAATATTGAGCTTCAGCAAGGTTTTTTACAATTTCTTCGACCCTTTTATTTTCATCTTCATCAATAATTTCTTCGTTATCTATGTCAAATTCTTTTCTATCCTCGTCCATAAAATACCTGTGTTAATTCTACCAAAGATAATTGAATTTCACTATAAAAATAGTATCATGTTTCTATGCAAAAATTCTGGAAAATCTTAAAAGTAATGATTCAAGATTGTAAATTTATTTACTTCTTTTATTTTTTCCTACTTTTCCTTTCTGTATTTTTCACAATCACATCTTCTTATTTAAATAAAATTCTTATTGATGTACTTCAAGCTCAAGAAAATCTTGGGGGAATTGGAACTCCAATAACAGAAATATCTCAGCTTGGTAATGACGTAAATATTCTTACAACATTTTTTGTAACAATATTTGGTGGAATCGAATTTTTAAGTTCCAACTTATGGATGTTTGCTGTTTTAATTGTCGGTTTTGCTTTAATCGCTGGTGTAAACATCATAATAAGAATGATTATGAGAAGTTCATTTATGAACAAAATGAGTAAAAATCTTCAATTACTCCTCTTCTCTCATATTGAACGCTTACCTTATTCCAAAATTAAAGGCATGAAAAATGGTGATATTATTCAAACTTGTACTAGAGATGAAGATATATTAAGACGTTTTGCTGGACCAGATTTAACTTTGATTGTTTATACCTTTTATATTGTGTTATTAAGCTTTATTTTCTTAGCTATAACTAATTGGATGATCGCGTTAATCAGTATTTGCATTTTACCACTTATGTTTATCTATTCATTCTTTGTAATTAAAGAAGTTAGAAGAAGATATCGTTTAACAGATGATAGCGAAGGTAATATGACTGATAAAATTGAAGAAAATCTTGCAAGCGTTAGACTTGTTAAAGCCTTTAATAATGAAACTTATGAAATTAATAGTTTTGAAAAATATATCGTAGATTTTAGAAATAAGTATCTAAACTGGCGTAAATTATCTGCTTTTTTCTTTGCTAGTAGTGATGTTTTTGTTTTCAGTCAAATAGCATTAACCACTATTTTTGGTTTCATCCTTTGCTATAACAACACAATCTCTATCGGTACATTATTTGTTAGTTTCACTTTTGTTAATTTGATGGTTTGGCCGGTAAGAGATGTTGCTACAGTTTTATCTAATCTAGCAAGAGCTAACGCTAGTTTAGATCGAATTAATTTAATTCTTGAAGAGCCTCTAGAAGATACAGAAACTGGTCTTACGCCACCAATTAAAGGAAATATTGTTTTTGATAAAGTTTCTTTTTTCTTTTGTGATTCTAATCAAGCCGCTATTGATAATGTTTCTTTCTCAGTCAAAGAAGGTCAGACAGTTGCAATTATGGGCAAAACCGGATCGGGAAAATCAACATTAGCTTATCTTCTTACTAGACTTTACGATTACACTAGCGGAAGCATTAAAGTAGATGGTGTCGAACTAAAAGAAATCAAAAAATCATATTTACGTAAAGAAATTTCAATTGTTTTACAAGATCCATTCCTTTTTTCTAAGACAATTAAAGACAATATTAAAATAGCTAGACAAAACGCTGATGAAAAAGAGATTATTGCTGCTACTTCAATTAGCCAAATTCATGCTAACATTCTACAATTCCCAAACGGTTACAACACTCCTGTTGGTGAAAAGGGAACGACATTAAGTGGAGGTCAAAAGCAAAGAGTTGCAATAGCTAGAACTTTATTAAGCGATGCCCCTGTTCTAATTTTTGATGATTCGTTAAGTGCTTTAGATACTGAAACAGACTATAACATTCGTAAAGCTTTAAAAGAAAAATCTGGAAGAAGAACAACATTCATCATCACTCATCGTATTGCAACTGCAAAAGATGCTGATTTAATTCTCGTTTTAGAAAATGGAAAGATTTCTGAAATGGGTAAACATAACGATTTAATTAAGAAGGAAGGTTTGTATAAAAGAATTTATGAAATACAAACCAAAATGGAATAATTATGCCTACTAAATCAGTTTTTAAAGAAGAAGAAATAAATAGCAAGTTTAGTATGGCTGTTTGGGCAAAAACTTTTAAATACGTTTTTGTTAAGTGGCCGCTATTAATAGTTTTAATCATCTCAATGATGTTTACTTCTTTTTATGATGCAAGTTTTATTCCATCAATGAATGCTGGCTTAATCAGTGCATTTAATAATGGCCAACTTATTGGAAATACTCCACTTTTTGATGTCTTACTTCCGGTTAAAATTCTTGGAATTGATTTTACATTAACTTTCTTAAATTACATTATTTTCTACATTGTCATGATAATTTTAAGAAGCATCGCAATTTTCTTAACCTTTTTTACAATGAACTATTTTGAAATGATTATTATGACTGGTTTAAGAAGAGATGCTTTTAAAAGAATTCAAGAATTAAGTTTTTCATATTTTGATAGAACTCCTAGTGGATGGCTTATTGCAAGACTTCAAAACGATGCTGCAAATATAGGTGATGTTCTTTCAAACTCTGTATTAAGAATCTTTTGGATTATAAGTGAGCTTGTATTTACTCTTATTACAATGTTTAGCTATAGCTGGTTATTATCTTTGATAATTTTAGCCACTACTCCATTAATATTTATAATTGTTCTTTTCTTCCAAAGATGGATTTTAAAGCTTTCTCGAATTGCTCGTAGCGCATATAGTGAATTTGTTAGATGGCTTGCTGAATCAATAAGTGGCAATAAAACAATTAAATCACTAGCTATTGAAAACACCATTTATGAAGAATGTAAAGAAATCTCCACTGATGTTTGCCGTAAAAGGTTTAAAACTGGTAAGGTAAGTGCTTTCTTTAATCCTTCAATTAACGTTTTAAGTGCAATAACTACAGCAATTATTATTGTTGTTTTCCCTTTAATTAATATTTCCAATCAAACAACGAGCACAATCGCCATGATGGTTCTTTTCTTAGGCTTTGTTGGAAGTATCTTCAATCCAATTTCTCAGTTTGCAGAAATTTTTGCTGAACTTATTTCAACTCAAGCTAATGTTGAAAAACTATTTATGTTAATCGATACAAAACCAGAACTTGTTGATAGACCAGAAGTAATCGAAAAATACGGAAGCTTGTTTGACAATAAGACACAAAATTTTGAAGAGATGAAAGGCGAAATAACTTTTGACCACGTTTCTTTTTCTTATAAACAAGATTTAGAAGTCCTCCATGATATGAATATCCATATTAAAGAAGGAAGTAGCGTTGCTATTGTTGGTGAAACTGGAAGTGGTAAATCAACAACTGTTAACTTACTTTGTAGATTCTATGAACCTACTAAGGGAAGGATATTAATTGATGGTGTGAATTACAAAGACCGTAGTGTAGGTTGGCTAAGAAGCAATATTGGCTATGTTCAACAAACCCCTTTTATCTTTAAAGGAACCATTAAAGATAACATCAAATATGGAAAATTAAACGCCACTGATGAAGAAGTTATAACTGCCGCTAAAATTGTCGATCTTCATAACTACATAACTTCTCTTGAAAATGGTTACAATACATTTTTAAAAGATGGCGGAAATGAACTTTCGCAAGGTCAAAAACAATTAATTTCATTTGCTAGAGCCATAATTCGTAATCCTAAACTTTTAATTTTAGATGAAGCCACTTCTTCAATTGATACAGAAACCGAGCATGTTATTCAAACAGCTATTTCTAAAGTATTAAAAGGAAGAACAAGTATTATGATTGCTCATCGTCTTTCAACAATAGTTGATTGTGATCGAATCATCGTCATGAAAGATGGAAAAATAATTGAAGATGGCAACCATAAATCACTCATGGAAAAAAGAGGTTATTATTACGAACTATATATGAACCAATTCAAAGATCTTAATTTAGAAGATCAAATCAAGACCTTTGACAAGCAAATTACCGGTAAAAACGTTAATCTTTAATTAAACAAATTTTCATCTTCCATTTTCACTGCTGCAGGAATTTTTGGAAGGCCAGGCATTGTTAAAATATTTCCGCAATAAACTACAATAAAACCAGCACCATTTGATAAAGATAAATCTTTAACATGAAGTTTAAAATTTCTAGGAGCATTCAATAATTTAGGATCATCAGAAAAACTTGATTGTGTTTTTGCTACACAAATTGGTAAATCATCTTTCCCCATATTTTTATAAAGCTCTATTTTTTCTTTAGCAAGGTCACTATATTCAACACCATCAGCACGATAAATTTCCTTGGCTAAAGTTTCAATTTTTTCTTCAATTGACGAGGTTAATTTATAAATTGGAGAGAAATTACTGCGTTTAGTTTCTAAAACTTCCATTACTTTAGAAGCAAGTTCACGACTTCCATCGCCACCTTTTAAATATCCATCTAAAAAGGCGAATGGGAAATAATTCTTATTCAATAATTCAATTAGCTTTTTAACTTCGTTTTCTGAGTCGCTCTTAAAATGATTAATAGCTACAATTACTGGTACATTAAATTTCCTTAAGTTTTGATAGTGTTGCTCTAAATTCTTAAACCCATTTTCAAGTGCATCTAAATTCTCGTTTTCTAATTCCTCAAATAAAACACCACCATGAAGTTTTAATGCTCTTATTGTCGCAACAAGAACAACTGCATTTGGTTTTAAATTTCCGGTACGACATTTGATATCAAAAAATTTTTCAGCCCCTAAATCACTAGCAAATCCAGCTTCAGTAATAACTAGTGGTGAAAGTTTTAAAGCTAAACGAGTCGCAATTAAACTACTGCATCCATGTGCGATGTTTGCAAAAGGTCCACCATGAACAAAAACAAGATTATGTTCCTGTGTTTGTACGATATTTGGTTTTAAAGCCTCACGCATTAACTTTAAAATTGCATTTGATATTCTTAATTCTTCTAAATAAACAGGCTTATCATCGTAAGTAAAAGCAACAATAATTTTTCTCACGCGATCGATAAAATCTTTTTCATCTTTAGCTAGGCACATTATTGCCATTAACTCACTAGCAACAGTAATTTGAAAATGATCCTCTCTTTTAATGCCGTTTTTATCGCTTCCTAAACCAATATTAATACTTCGAAGTTCTCGATCGTTCATATCAAGAGCTCTTTTCCATGTAATTTTATTAGGGTCAATATTTAATTCATTTCCTTGATAAATATGATTATCAATGATTGCACTTATAAGATTAATTGAACTAGTTAAGGCATGCATATCACCTGTAAAATGAAGGTTAATATCATCGTGAGGTTCAACAGTTACTTTGCCTCCTCCAGTTGCTCCACCTTTTAAGCCAAAAACTGGACCTAAACTTGGCTCTCTTAAACAGCCTATCGCTTTTTGCTTAATTTTAGCTAAGCCATCAATTAAGGCGATGGTTGTTGTGGTTTTTCCTTCGCCAGCTTTTGTTGGGGTAATTGCCGTGACTAAAACTAATTTACCATCTTCATTATTTTTGACTTCATTCCACATTCTTTTAAAGTCAATTTTAGCCTTGTAATTTCCATAATATTCAAGAAATTCCTCGCCAATCCCAAACTTTTTTGCAACTTTTCCAATATTATCTAACTTCATTTTTGTATCTCCTTAAGAGTTCTTTTAAGACAAATGAACTCATTAATAAGCCACTACTATTTGGCACAAACGCCATAGAAGAAACTACTTTCCCTTTAACGATAGGTTCTTCGCTAGAAGAAACCACATTAATCTTTTTAAGATCAATATTTTCTTTTCTTAATAAATAGCGAAACTTTTTAGCAAGAGGATCACCGCTAGTTTTATCAAGACGAACAATTGATAATTTAGCAGGATCTAAACGATTTCCAGTTCCCATTGAAGAAATTAATGAAACATTATTATTAAGAGCATATTTTGCTAATAATACTTTAGCATCAATATCATCAATGCAATCTATTATATAGTCTAAGCCTTTAAAAATTGAAAAATCAAAATTTTCATCAACAAAACAATTTAAAGCTTCAATTTCAATATCATCTCTTATTTCAAATAATCTTTCTTTTAAGACTTCGCTTTTATATTTTCCAACATCTTTAGAAAAATACGCCATTTGTCGATTAAGATTAGTTTCATCAACCTTATCACCATCAATTATCAATAAATTTTTAACCCCACTTCTAATTAACGACATAGGGATAATTGAGCCGACTCCACCTAAACCAATTACTGCAATCTTAAAATGTTTGATTAAATCAAAGTCTTCAGATAATAATAGTTTGCTTCTAGTATCAATTAAATTAGACATTTTCAAATTTTATCCATTCAATATTATCAAATTGATGTTTAAAAAAAGTCATCTGCCTTTTTGCATAATGATGAGTATTATTTTTAATCATCTTTTTAATTTCTTCACTATTAGAAGAAAGTAAAAACTCTTTATAACCAATAGCTTGTAAAGCTCTTAAAGAATGATCATAGTTATTAAAAAGTGAGCGAGCTTCTTCTTCTAAACCATCTTCAAACATTTTATCAACCCTTTGATCAATTCTTTGATAAAGTAATGCTCGATCAATATCAATACCATAAAATTTAACATCTTTATATAAAAGGGTATTTTTCCCATTATCATTTAATTCACTTTTACTTTTATTATGAATTTTATAAATATATAAAGCTCTTAAAAGTCTTTTTCGATTATTGACACCAATTTTTATAGCATCATCTTTATCAATAAGAAGAAGCTCACGATAAAGTTCTTCATTACTAACATCTTGCAAAAAACCTTCATCCATTTTTTCTTCTTTTAAAAACTTATAATCAAATAAAGCGGCTTTAAGATATAAGCCAGTTCCTCCAACCATGACTACATCTTTATCTTTGAACTTTTCAAGAAGTAAACGTGCTTCTTCTTGATAGCGACTAACATTATAATCTTCTTTAATTGAAACAAAATCATAAAGAAAATAGCGCCCACTATCTAGTTCTTTTTTTGATGGTTTGGCGGTGCCTTTATTTAATTCTTTATAAACCTGAAACGCATCAAAATTAATAATTGGAGCATTATATTTTAAAGATAACTTTTCAGCAAAATCACTTTTGCCACTACATGTCGGACCTAAAATAGCATATATCATAAATTAAATAGCTCATTAACTTCTTCTATTAGATTTTCAACTTCCTCTTTTAAAACAAAAAAATTATTAACTAGTGGATTTTCCTCTTTATGCATTCTTAAATAGGCATAACGCTGTTTTTCTTCTTTTTTAAGGGCGCTATATTTACTCACTAAAATTAATTTATCCGAGTTTTGCAGGCTTTTTGAAGAAAGTAAAGCTTTTTTAGTTTCAAAATACTCCTTTAAAAGAGGGTCTTCGTAAAGCTCATTTTTTAGATTAGTAATACTATCTTTGAACTTTTGATTAATCACTAACAAGCTCTCCAATAAGCGAATAAACGTGCGACTCTAATACCTTAACTTTAACAAGTTTACCTATTAAAGATTCATCGCCTTTAAAGTGAATAATTTTCATATTATAAGCATAACCTGAAAGCATAGATTTATCTTTTTTGCTTTCGCCATCCACTAAAACTTCAAAAGTTTTTCCAACCATCTCATCGGCATGCTTTTTAAAATTAATCTCTAAAGCATCAACAAGTTCCTTAAATCTTTTTACTTTTTCATCATAAGTCACATTGTCTACAAGTCGAGCAGCAGGTGTTCCTTTTCGTGGTGAATAAATAAAAGTAAAAGCACTTGTATAATCAGCTTTTAAAGCAACATCAATCGTCTCTTTAAATTCTTCATAACTTTCATTAGGAAAGCCAACTATAATGTCGGTTGATAAAGCAATTGTTGGAATCTTTTCTCTAATTCTTTTAACTAAATCGAGATATTCTTTACTTGTATATCTTCTGCCCATTCTTCTAAGTGTTTCATCGCTTCCACTTTGAATTGGTAAATGAATGTATTTCATAATGTTATCGTATTTAGCTATAACATCAATTACATCATCATGAAAATCACTTGGATAACTTGTTAAAAACCTTAAACGAGGCATATTGAGTTTAGCTACTTCTTCAAGCAGTTTAGCAAAGGTCGTTCCATCTTTTAAATCTTTGCCATAGCTATCAACATTTTGCCCTAGTAAAGTAATTTCCTTATAACCTTGATCAACTAATTCTTTACACTCGCTCAATATATCGCTAATGTTACGACTTCTTTCTTTGCCTCTTGTATAAGGAACAATACAATAAGTACAAAACTTATCGCAGCCATAAGAAATATTAACATATGCCTTATAATCATCAATTCTGGTAACAGGCATTTTTTCAACAATATTGCCTTCTTTTGATAAAACATCAACGTGTCGAGAATGTTTTTTATCTTTAATAAATTTCTCAAGTAAAGATAAAACATCTTCAAGATTATGTGTTCCAAAGAAAATATCAACATGTGGGAATTTAGTTAAAACATCTTCTACAATATGCTTTTGTTCAACCATACATCCACAAAGCATCAAGACTAAATCTTTATTTTTAGCCTTTAAGCTCTTAAATTGACCAATTTCTCCATAAACTTTATCTTCAGCATTTTCTCTAACTGCGCACGTATTTAAAATTGCGACAGTCGCTTCTTCTGGATTTTCGGTTTTTTCCATACCAATCAAAGAAAGAAGGCCCATTAAAGTTTCTTCATCACGATAATTTGCTTGGCAACCATAAGTTCTAATGAAAGCTTTTTTGCCTTTAAACTTATCAACTAATTCTTTTGAAGGTTCATAAGAAAAGTTGACTGTTTCAATCTTTCCAACACGCGTTCTGGCCTTATCTAAATCAGGCATTGATTCAATAATTACGTTTCTTCCCATACTCAACCTTTCTTATTAATAATATATAAAGGGATAATTTCTTCACCTTTAAAAGTTAAATCGTTAAATTTTAAAATAACGGCTGAAAAAAGTCTATCATCGTTATCTAAATACTCAAAACGACTATTCTCATTATGTTTAATGATGCGTTCAATAACACTATTGATTTCAGTACCTAAAACACTATTGTAAGACCCACACATTCCAACATCGCTAATATATAAAACCCCAGTATTTAAAATTTGAGCATCGCGAGTTTGAACGTGCGTATGTGTGCCAATTACCGCACTTACAGTATTTTTTAAAGAATAAGCAAAAGCTTTTTTCTCTCCTGTTGAATCGGCGTGGAAATCAATAATATGAATATCACTATCATCATTTTCAATAACACTAAGCGCTTCAAGATAAGGATCTTTGACTGGAATTTTAGAGTAAGCACTACCTAAAATGTTGCTTACTCTAATATTAACCCCATCAACTTCAAAGACTTTACTGCCTTCTCCAGGAAATTCTTCTTCAATATTTATTGGTCGAATTAAATTATCAACGTGTTCAATATAATCCTTAACTTCAATTCGATCCTTATAATGATTTCCTAGTGTTACGCAATCAACACCATTTTTAATCAAAAAATCATAATGATTACGATTAATCCCTCTACCTCGGGAAATATTTTCTCCATTTGCTATAGTAAAAGAGATGTTATATTTCTTTTTTATAGTATTTAAATTATCAACTAATGCTTTTCGACCAACTTTTCCAACAATATCACCAATAAATAAGATATTCATTATTTAGCTGTCTCTTGAGCACGATATTCTCTAATAACATTGACTTTAATTTGACCAGGATAAGTCATTTCATTTTCAATTCTTTCTTTAATATCGTGAGCTAATTTAAAGGCTTGTAAATCATTAATCTTTTCTGGAATTACCATAACTCTAACTTCTCTTCCAGATTGCATTGCATAACAACTTTGAACTCCATCATATGATTTGCAAATTGACTCAAGTTGTTCGACTCTTTTTATATAGCTTTCAAGAGTTTCACTTCTTGCTCCAGGTCTAGCTGCTGATAAAGTATCGGCGGCTTGAACAAGATAAGCAATAACTGATTTAGCAGGAACATCTCCATGATGTGATTCAATAGCATTTACTACTAAATCACTTTCACCATATTTTTTAGCAAGACGAGCTCCAATTTCAACATGGCTTCCTTCAACTTCATAATCTAGTCCTTTTCCAAGATCATGGAGTAAAGCGGCACGTTTTGCAAGTTGAACATTTAAGCCAAGTTCGCTAGCCATAGCTCCACAAATTTGAGCAGTTTCAACGGAGTGAGTAAGTTGATTTTGACCATAGCTAGTACGATATTTTAAACGTCCAACAAGTGTCACAAGTTCTTTATTCATATTTGAAATACCAAGCTTAGCAACAGCATCTTCGCCAGCTTTTCTAATTATTTCATTAACCTCTTTTTGACATTTATTAGAAACTTCTTCAATTCTTCCTGGTTGAATTCTTCCATCTTTAATAAGAGTATTTAAAACGCGTGAAGCAACTTCTCTTCTAATAGGATTAAAACAAGAAATAGTGAGTGCTTCTGGGGTATCATCAATAATAATGTCAACGCCTAAAAGTTGTTCTAAAGATTTAATATTTCTTCCTTCTCGACCAATGATTCTACCCTTCATTTCATCACTAGGAAGTGAAATTGTTGTAACTGTTCTTTCATTTGTTACATCTTGAGCATTACGAGCCATTGCCATTGCTAAAATTTCACGAGATTTATCATCAGCTTTTGCCTCAGCTTCATCCTCTTTTTCTTTCATGAATTTAGCGATATTTTGAGTTTCTTTTTCTTCGACTCGACGATAGATTTCTTCTCTAGCTTCCTTTTCAGTAAGATTTGAAACTTTTTCAAGTTCAGCAAGAATAGAATTAATCTTTTCGTTTAAAGTTTCTGCTTTTCTTTTGTTATCTTCGATCTGACGATCTAAATTCTTTTCTTTATTTTCTAAAGCATTTTCTTTTTTAAGTAATGCTTGATCACGAGCATCAATTGATTGTTCTCTTTGAAGAAGTTTATTTTCTTGGGCAATAACTTCTTGCTTTCTTTCCTTAATATCCTTATCAGCTTCTTGTTTCATTTCAAAAACTGTTTGTTTAGCGTCGATTTGCGCATTTTTTTGAATTTTTTCGGCTTTTAAGTTAGCATCATTAAGAATCTTTTCAGCATTTGAATTAGCTTTTTTTACTTTTTCTTTTGCTAAGAAATATGTGCCTAAAGCTCCTAAAAGAGCACCAATTATTAAAACGGCAACTAAAATTATTACCCAGACAAATACGTCTAAATTTCCTTCAACAAGAACATTTAAAAACTTATCCATTTTCTAATCCTTCCTTTAATAAAGGATTATGCAAATAATTTATTTCACTCAATAATGAGATTGCTTTTTCAATCTATATTTCAATTTCTGGCTTAACTTTTTTTGGAGATGAAGCTAAAACTTCTTCCTTAACCTTTTTAAAGATATCTTGATTATCATGGAGATAGGCCTTGGCAGTTTCTCTTCCTTGTCCCATCCTTTCACCATAAACTTCATACCAGCTACCGGCTTTTTTAACAATTCCTTTTTGAATTGCTAAATCTAAAAGTTCGCCTTCTTTTGAAATTCCTCTTCCATAAATAATATCGACCTTACAGCTTCTAAAAGGTGGAGCAACTTTGTTTTTGACAACTTTAATATTTGCCACATTACCAATAATACTAGCTCCTTCTTTTATCGCTTCAGATTTACGAATATCAATTCGGACTGAAGAATAAAACTTAAGTGCTCTTCCTCCAGTTGTTGTTTCATTGCTTCCATAAATTACCCCAACTTTTTCTCTAAGTTGATTAATAAAAATTACTGTACAATCATTTTTATTTAAAATGGCTGTAATTTTTCTCATTGCTTTTGACATCATTCGAGCTTGAAGACCAACGCTTGAATCGATCATTTGTCCTTCAAGTTCAGCTTGAGGTACTAAAGCAGCAACACTATCAACAATAATTAAGGAAAACACACCACTTTTAGCTAATGTTTCAACGATTTCTAAAGCTTCTTCACCACTATCTGGTTGAGAAAGGATTAAATCGTCGATGTTAACTCCTAAATTTTTTGCATAATCAGGATCGATGCTATTTTCAGCATCGATATAAGCAGCAATCCCTCCTTTAGCTTGAACTTCTGCAACAGCTGTTAAAGCTAAAGTAGTTTTACCACTACTTTCTGGACCATAAATTTCAATGATCCTTCCTTTTGGGTATCCGCCAATTCCTAAGCATTCATCTAAAAGAATGCTGCCACTAGAAATAGCTTCTACATCCACACTAGGTTTGTCGCCTAAACGCACGACAGTCCCTTTTCCAAATTCATGTTCTACTTGGAGTAGAACTTCCTTCAACGCGTCTTTACTAATTACTTTGTTTTCAGACATAAAAACTCCTTTCACTAATACAAACGCATGAATTCAGAAAAAAATTAAAAAAATTTTAAATAATGCTTAAAAGAGCATTAATTGCGGCTTGTACTGAATATTCTCTATTTTCTTCTCTACCAAGTTCAAGATGTAGAGGAATTGGCCAAACTTGTCCTTTATAAACAATTGCGATATAAATTTCGCCAACTGTTCCTTTTTCTTCGTTAACTTCTGGTCCAGCATTACCAGTAAATGCTACACAAACATCTACTCCAAGTGCTTTTTGACCTTTGATTGCCATTTGTTGGCAAACTTCATAACTTACTACTCCATGTTCGTTAATATAATCAGCAGGAATTTTAAGTAAGTTTTCTTTCAATTCTTTTGAGTAAGTAACAAGAGCACCTTTAAATGTTTTACTTGCTCCACTAATGTCGGTAATTGTTTTAGCAAATAAACCACCAGTAAAGCTTTCGACTGAACCTAAAGTAAGATTCTTTTCAGTTAATCTTTCGACTAATTTTTGCGCGCTATTCATAATTTCCCTCCTTAAAATAGGTATTTAATGTTTTGTTTTACATAGATTATGCCACTTAAAACACTAAAGAATGTGGCAATATAACATAGCCAATCACTAACGTGTATATAGGCTGGCCAATTATAATCAAAATACGAAAATGGGAACCCGTTTAAAAAGACGACAATAATTGCCACCATTTGAGTAACCGTTTTTAATTTCCCAAAAATGTTTGCCGCAACTACAACATTCTTTTTAGCAACCATAAAGCGCAATCCATCAACAACTAAATCGCGAATTATCATGATAATTACTAAGAAAAATGCAAATCTTTGATGCGAAGCTAAACTTACAAAATTAAGTGCTAAAAAGACCATCATCGAATTGATAAGCATCTTATCAGCAATTGGATCAAGGAATTTTCCTAGATCAGTAACCTCATTATTTTTTCTTGCAAGGTAACCATCTAAAAAATCGGTCATTGAAGCTATTAAAAAAACAAGCATCAAAATTATCATGATCCAATTAATGTAGGCCCCACTATCGTTTAAGGCGACATTTCCGACTTCAGCAATCGAAAAAACATTAAATTGGTCTAAAAAATAAAGAACGATAATACCGATAATTAAAAATGTTGCAAGAGCAATTCGGGCTAAAGTAATTTTTGTTGGTAAATTAATTTTCTTCATATTTTAATCACGAGCGAGTAATTCAGTCCGTAAGCCTAGTTCTGTTTTATGTAACCATTTATCTAGGTTTTCACCTACTAGATTAGATTCAATTCTCTTCTCCAGTTTCCTCTACCAAAATTTGAGTTTCTTGCTTAAGGGGTTTACCGCGTTTCACTTTAAAGTTTCCTTTAAATTCGTCACTGTGGCACGTTAAGAAAAATCATCATGAGCAAAGCTTTTAGATTATTTTCGCCGTTACTTTCTCCAAAGTACCTAGTTTTATTTATTCAACTAGCATAATCACTACAATCATCGCAGATTGTGCAAGCCAGGACTTTCCTCTACTTAATAAATAAGCAGCGGTTACATAGACTGAATGTTTATTTTACTTTATTAGGATCAACACCCAGTTCATAAAGTTTTCTTTCATAGGCACTACATTTTTGTAATAGCTCAAGATTATCAAGCGAAGATTGATGAGAACTCATTAAGGCAATATTTTTGCTTTTTTGAATTGAAATGGCCTGTTCTTTGTCTCTTAAATTAGCTTTAAGAGTTTCATTATCTCTTTTTAAGGAAATAATCTCGGCATTTAATCCATCAATTTCTTTATCAATTGTGCGATAATCTTCAAGAATTTTATCCAAAAATGTATCAACTTCTTCTGGATCATATCCATTAGCTGATTGCTTGAATTTTTTGTTTAAAATATCTTTAGAACTTAAGCGTAATTTCATAGAAATCCTAACGAAAATATTGTACTAAATAACGCTACTTTATTCAACGTTATAGGGACGAATTTATGCACACTTTTTTAAAGAAAAATCGTAATAATTTTGCTCGTTTTTTGAAAAATTAGAAATGCAAAAATAACTTAGATAAATAAAACATAAAAATTGAAAAGTTAATCACTCATTTTTATAATTGTCTTGTGAAAATCATTAAAAGAATCGTTAAAGATAGTAATACTTTAGTATTTTTAGACTTTGAAGCCACTGAAACAACTTTAGAGATTATTTCAATTGGTGCGGTTAAAGCCATTCTTGATAGTAAAAAGCAAATTAAAAGTTATGATAAAGGCTTTAAATGCTATGTTTATACAAAAACACCAATAACTCCTATTATCGAAAACATGACTGGAATTACAAATGAGCTTCTTGAAAAAGAAGGAATCCCTTTTTCTGAAGCTTTGTCGCGATTAGCTCGTTATATTGGAGATTTAACTTTTGTTCACTTTTTTACCTATGGAAACTTTGATTTAAGACTACTTCATGTCGAAGCAAAAGCTAATAATTTGTTAGAAAATAACTTAGTTTTGCAGATTTTTCGTAAAAATACCGACTTTTCTCAAATCTTAAATCATTATGCCAGAAATTCAACGAATCAAACTTTATCACTTGTTAAAGCCTTAAAATTATTTAAAGTTCATCCAGTTGAACCACTCCATGATCCATTAAGTGATGCTAAAAGTCTTTTGTTTTTATATGAGGCTTTTCTTAAAAGTCCAACTATTTTAAGAAATGAATATTTAAAAGTGCTTACTAATAATCCAAATCTTGAAGCCCCTTTAAATAAACTTTTAAAAAAGCTTCTTAAAGATAAAAGCGTTACCCTTGATGATTTAAATACTTTTATAAATGAGGAAATTAATTGATGCATTTTAAGTTTAAGATTAATGAAAATAATGAAATCGTTAATTATCAAAATCGTGGAATGGAGCTTGAACAAGAAATTAACGAAACAAATTTATATTATAAAGATAATAACATCGCTTTAATTTATAAAAAGCCTACTCCAATTAAAATCGTAAAATGCATAAATAAAAAAATCAGTGAAGCCTATTTTGAAGAAGCTTCTACTACTGATTATTGTGGAGTCTATAAAGGACGTTATCTTGATTTTGAAGCTAAAGAAACAACTTCTTCTACTTCCTTTCCATTATCAAATTTAAAAGATAATCAAATTGAGCATATTAAAAACGTTATAAAACATAAAGGTATTGCTTTTTTAATCGTTTCTTTTACGGATATTGAAAAATACTACTTATTAAAAGGCGAGGATTTGATTCTTTTTATAGAAAATGCGAAAAGAAAAAGCATCCCATTATTTTATTTTAAAACTCATGCTTTAGAAATAACTCGTACCCTTTTTCCTCCGCTTGATTATCTAACAGTTTTAGAAAAAATAGTCGAGTTTTAAAAGTTTTTTGTACAAATTCCAGCTAATTTACATCCATCGCATTTAGGTGAAATAGCTTTACAATAATAGCGACCAAAATGAATAAATTGATGATGTAATTTAATCCAGTTTTCTTTTTTAAAATCTTTTTTAAGTTTATTTTCAACTGTTAAAACATCATCACTTTTATCAGCTAATTTAAAGCGTTTAGCAAGACGCTCAACATGCGTATCAACCGGAAACTCAGGAATTTTAAATAACTCAACACGCACTACGTTTGCCGTTTTATTACCAACTCCTGGTAAAGACATTAATTCATTTTTATCTTGAGGCACTTTCCCATTAAAGCGAGTTAAAAGTTCATGAGCAATCCCTTTTAAATTTTTAGCCTTATTTTTATATAAACCAAGTGATTTAATATTATCTTCAATTTCTTCAATAGATAAGGCATCAATTTCTTCTAGACTATGATATTTTTCAAAAAATGGTTTAGTTACTAGATTAACTTTTTTGTCAGTGCATTGGGCGCTTAACATTACTGCAATTAAAAAACCATAGTCGGAATTATAAGTTAATTCACATCCTGGATCAGGCAAGATTTCATCAAGATATTTTTCTATGATTATGCACTTTTCTTCTCTAGTCATTTGTTTTCATTTAATACTGCTTGACGAATTCTTCTAATAATCGCTTTATCAATTTGATTAATAGAAATGTAATTTTTAGCTTTAGCTTCTTTTAAAGCTTCCTTGATATATTCAAAATTTTCTTTATCGGCTAGCCAATCACTAACGCGATTAATCTCTACTGGAGTTAAAGAGCGTTTAAAAAGTTCTTCAAGTGATTCATAAACTTCACTTCTTAATTTTTCGGCTTCTTCATTTTCTTTAAGCTCTTCATTAGAAAAAATACTTTCTTCAAACTTTTTATATAAAATCTTTTTTAAAGGATCAATTGATATTGTAAGTCCTGTAGGTTCAATAACAATATCAATAACTTTTCTTTCATAAAGTTTAGCTAAAATATCATCAATCTTTTTTTCTTCATAATTCATATTTAAGGCTAATGTTGAAGAACTAATTAATTTATTGCCTTGTGAGATTAAATGATCAAGAACTAATATAACAACAAGTTCTTCTTCAGTTAATGGAACTTTCTTATATAAATCAATTAATAAATAAGAAAAGTTTATGGCGTTAGCGTTATTTAAATTCATAGTGTTTCCCTTTCGCTATTTTTTCAAATTTCTTTTTTTCTTCCAAAATCTTTCCTTCTTTAATTAAGGAAAGAAGATTAACATTCTCTTTTAATGCTTTAAGTGTTTCTTTTTCAACCTCTAGATTATATTCTACAATAAATCGTTTAGCTCTTAAAATTCTTAAAGGATCTTCTTTTACTCTTTTTTGAGCTTCTCCAATAAAACGTAAAATGCGATTATTTAAATCAGATAAACCAAGCTCAGAAATTTCAGCTACATGATATTTTTCATCAATATATATAGCATTAATTGTAAAATCACGCCTTTTATAGTCTTCATTTATATCTTTAATAAACTCAATTTTACTAGGATGACGAGCATCTAAATAAGCGCTTTCTTTTCTTAAAGAAACTATATCAATATGTTTTCCGTTTTTCCTTAAAGAAAGTGTTCCATATTTTTTGAAGGTATCATTACAGTTTAAAAAAGTTAACACTTCATCAGGCGTTGCATCAGTTACAAAATCATAATCTTCTATTTCTCTTTTTAACAAAAAATCACGACTAGTTGATCCAATCATGTATAAACGATAATTATTTTTGTTAAAAAGAGTTTTTAATTCATCAAAAATTTCATTCACAATTTTGAATTATAAATGAAATTTATAAAAATACAAATTATATTAATTTTTATTTTTAGCTTTTAATTTATAGATAACACAAAAATTTCGCTTAAAGCTAATAAGCGAAATTTATAAAGATTATGCCAAATTAACTTTGACTATTTAACGCTTTGTTTGAGACCTTTGCTTGGCTTAAATCCAATAGTTTTGGTTGCAGGGATTACGATTTTTTCGTGATTTCCAACAGGGCTTGTTCCTGTACGTGATTTTCTACTTTTTACTTGGAAAACACCAAAACCAGAAATTTTGACTTCTTCTCCACGAGATAAGCATTGTTGTATCTCTTCAAATAAGATGTCTATAAATTTCTCTGCGTCTTTTTTACTGGAGCCATAAGCCTCCGAAATAGCTACAACTAAATCTGCTTTATTCATACTTTCTCCCTTTTTTCTTAATTAAAACACGTAAATTTATCTTAATCAATATTAAATAACACTAACTCAACGAAAAAAAGACGATTACTCTCGTTTTATTTATTCTTTTTTTGCTTCTTTTTTATAGTTTTATTTACTCTTAACATTTTTACTTATAACTTAATAAATTAAAGATAATCAAGATTATTCAAAGCTTTCCATTTTTAAAGGACGAAGCATTAAGTTTTGAACGGTTAATCTAATATCTTTATATTCATATAAAATATCATATAAAGCATTAATGATTGGCGTTTCAATGTGATAGGTGTTTGCTAAATCATGAATTACTTTAATAGTATATAAACCTTCAATTGTAATCTTATTTTCTTCAATAACTTTTTTTGCATCTTGTCTTTTGCCGATTAAATAGCCAAAAGTAAAATTTCTAGATTCATTAGAATTACACGTTAAAACTAAATCGCCAACCCCTGTAAGTCCAAAAAAAGTGTCTTTATTAGCCCCCATTTTAAGGCCAAAACGCGTCATTTCGGCAAGACCACGAGTAATTAAAGCTGATTTAGTATTTTCGTTATAACCTAAACCTTTCATCAAGCCACTAGCAATTGCAATCGCATTTTTAATACTAGAAGCATATTCTGCTCCAATAACATCATTACTGACGTATACCCTAAAATAGTTATTAGAGAATAAATTTTGAACTTCTTTTGCAAAAGTTAAAGAAGTTGAAACACTATTTAAACACGTTAAATTATGAAGGCAAACTTCTTTTGCAAAACCAGGTCCTAAAATCGAAGCCACTTCACCCAAAAATTCACTTTTTAAATTAGAAAAGATATATTCTTGGATTCTTTTATTTGTCGAAGGTTCAAGACCTTTAGTGGCATTTATAATTTTTATTTTTTTATTTAAAACATTATTTAAAACAACAATTGTATCTTTTACACTTTTACTAGGAACTGCTAATAAAAGATAATCAGCTTCATTTATAGATGAATAGTCTCTAACTGCAAAAATTTTTGAATTCAGTTTAATGTTAGGAAGATATTTAATTAAACTATGCTCGTTATTTATTTCATTTTCACTTTCTTCATGACGAGTATAAGCAAATACTTCGTTGCCATTTTCTGCTAAAACATTACTTAAAGCAAGGCCCCAAGCGCCACTACCAATAGTAAAAATTTTCATTATTTTCTTTTCCTTAAAACAAGATTGATAGGCGAGCCCATAAGCTCAAAAGATTCTCTAATTCGATTTTCAATATAGCGCATATAGGAAAAATGCATGAAATGAGGATCATTAACAAATAGAGCTATTGTTAAAGGCTTACTAGCTACTTGTTGAGCATAATATATACGAACTCTTCCTCCATTAAAATCTGGAGATTCATTCATCATTTGCGCTTCTTGAATAATTTCATTTAAAACACTAGTTTTAATTTGGAAAATGTATGATTCATAAACTTGGTTAATAAGAGAAAATAAATCATTAACTTTTGTCTTATTTAAAGCACTTAAATAAATTACTGGAGCATAATCTAAAAATTTAAATTCTTTACGAATATTTTTAGTAAATTCAGCTTGTGTATTGTTATCTTTTTTAACTAAGTCCCATTTATTAACAACTAAAATAATGGCTTTTTTTGCTTCAACTGCATAGCCAACAACGTGTTTATCTTGTTCAGTAATGCCTTTTTCGCCATCAATAACAAGTAAAGCAATATCACTATTATCGATTGCTCTTAAAGCTCTTAAGGCAGCAAATTTATCTATCGCTTCATAAATTTTGCCTCTTTTTTTAAGACCAGCTGTATCAATTACAACATAATCCCTTTCATTTCTTTTAAATGGTGTATCAATAGCATCACGAGTTGTTCCTTCAATATTTGAAACAATAACTCTTTCTTCATTTAAAATGGCATTACATAAACTAGATTTACCAACATTAGGCTGTCCAATAATAGAAAATTTAATTTCGTCACTATCTTCACTGTCTTCATCTTCTGGAATATAAGAAACTATTTTGTCTAAAATATCTCCAATACCAACCCCATGTGCTCCGCTTACAGGAATAGGATCGCCAAGCCCTAAAGAATAAAATTCATAGACGTTATTTTTTAAATGAGCATCATCGATTTTATTAACCGCTAAAATTATTGGCTTATCAGTTTTATATAACATTCTAGCAACCATTTGGTCATCATCTGTTAAGCCAATTTTACCATCAACTACAACAACAATAATATCTGCTTCATCAATTGCGATTTCAACTTGAGCTCTAATTTGTTCTTGGAATGGGCGATTTTCAACTTCAATTCCACCTGTATCGACAACATTAAAAGGGCGAGTCAACCAACTTGCATGAGCATAAATTCGATCACGAGTAACACCCCTTTGTGATTCGATGATAGATTTTCTTTCGCCAATTATTCGATTAAATATTGTTGATTTCCCAACACTAGGAGCACCAACTATAGCAACAAGTTTTTTACTCACTAACTATTCCTCTTTCTTTAGCAATATTAATAATTGTATCAACAACTTCTTCAATAGACATATTTGTTGTGTTAACTTCAACGCTATCTTCAGCTGGATGGAGCGGACAAAATGAACGATGTGAATCAATATAATCACGAGTATTGATATTTTTTAAACAATCTTCATAAGTAGTTTCAATGCCTTTTTCAAGATTTTCTTTATATCTTCTTTTTGCTCTTTCTTCAGCAGTAGCTATTTGATAAATCTTTAAATCAGCATTTGGTAAAACGTAAGTTCCAATATCTCTTCCATCCATCACAACGCTTTTATTTTCAGCAATCTTTCTTTGTAAATCGACAAGATGTAAACGAATATTTTTATAACTAGCGATATAACTTACATTATTTGCAACATCATTTTCTCGAACTCTTTGAGAAACATCGACATCATTTAAAGTAATATGATTAGCTTCATCAAAAGAGATCGAAATTTTTCCAATTAAGGAATCACTCTCCTTTTCACTTTTAGGATTAAGATTTGCCTCAATTACTGCAAGCGTAAAAGCACGATACATTGCTCCTGTATCAATATAAGTAAAATTTAATTTTTTTGCGATTAATTTTGCAACTGTACTTTTTCCACTAGCACTTGGCCCATCGATAGCGATTGAATAATTCTTTACCATAAATTAAACCCCAAATATTTATTACCTAAAAAGAGAACAAGCACTATTAAAGCAGCAATTAAAACTACTACAAAGATAAAATAAAAGAATCTTCTCCATCTTCTTTTAGATGTATAGATATCATAAACAGATTTTTCTAACTGCTTTTCTTCTTTTTTGTCATAGAAATGTTTATTTAGCGTTTGATTTTTAGCAGTTAAACTAACCTTAGTTTCTTTTAAAACTTGCGAGATGGTTTTTGATTCTTTTTTCGGCGCGTTTTCCTTATCAAAAGAAAGAGAAGAATTTTTAATTTCTTCTCTATAGTCTTTATATTTTTCGGTTCTAGTAACGTGCTTTCTCATGTCAATTACTATACCAAAATTTATTATCTTTTTATAGTTAAAAACTTACTAGTAAGCCACCACTTAAAGCGTAAAATGCGCATAGTCCACGATTGTCTTCTACAATAATGGAATCAAATTCATACTCTTCTTCAATAAGTGATTTTAAAAGAAGAGCACTTTCTTTATTTTGTGTATGTGAAATAACACAAACTCTACCTTTTGTAACAGGACACATTAAACCAATGTTATGAACAAGACGCTTTAAAACGCCTTTAATAGTTCTTACTTTTTCTTTAATTTTAATTTCTCCACCCTCTCCATAACAAAGTGGTTTAATAGCAGCAAGTTGAGCAATAAAAGCAACAACCTTACTCATACGTCCGTTTTTAACTAAATTATCAAACTTATCTAAAACGAATAATAATTGAATGGAATCACGATACTTTAATAATTCTTTTTTGATTTCGTTAAATTCTTTGCCACTTTTAATAAGTTGATAAGCTTTATCAACGATTAATCGCATAGCTCCAGCTGTTAACATACTATCGACAATTAAAATATTGTCTTTGTTATTACTCATTTCGCGTGCAACGCATGCACTGTTATAGCATCCACTTAATTTTTGAGAAATCGTTACACATATTACATATTCAGCATCCTCAAAATGATTTAAAAAATCTTGAGGAGATGGACAAGAAGATGTGCAAGCTTCCTTTGATAATTCAACTTCTTTTAAAAGGTTATCGACGTTAAGCTCATCGTTATCGACGTATTCTTCTTTACCTACTCTAATTGTTAAAGGTACGACATTAAAACCAACATCACTATCAATAATGTGATTATTTAACAAATTGGAACTACTATCTACACATATCCTATATTTCATTTAAATTCTCCGTTTCGTGTATTTAAAATACAAAAATTAATATAAATAACCCCATACTCACTAAAATTATAGAGTTAATTTCTAAAATTTAAAACAAGATAATATTTTAACTACTTATTATCTACAAAAAATCGACTAATTTTCTACTAATAAACAACTAAATATGTTAATTTTGTTAAATTTTACATATATTAAAAATAAATGTTAATTAATCTAATAACATGTTAAAATCATAAGGGCACATAAAAATGGCAAAAATAGTATTAGTAGGCGGAGGATCCGCCAGTGGAAAAACTTACGTTATTGATCAAGTAATCGAAAAACTAGGAAGCGATAATATCACCCACTTCTCTATTGATGATTATTATAAGGACCTTTCAAATTTAACATTAGAGGAAAGAAAGAAACAAAATTTTGATCATCCAAAAGCTTTCGATTGGAAACTAATGAGACTTCAACTTGCTCTTTTAAAAGATGATAAGCCTGTTGATAAACCTACTTATGATTACGTTGCACATAATCGTGCAGAAAAAGTTGTTCATGTAGTTCCTAATAAACTCATTATAGTTGAAGGGATTATGGCGCTTGTTAATAAAGATGTTAGAGAACTTGGTGATTTAAAAATCTTCATTAATGCTAGTCGAGAAAGACGTCTTTTAAGAAGAATGGATAGAGATATTCATGAAAGAGGTCGTGATCAAAATTCTATTGTTAATCAATACTTCTCTACTGTTCAACCAATGTATGAAGAAATTATCGGCCCTTCTCAATATTATGCTGATTTAATCGTTAATAACGATGGGTATGATAATAAATCAATTGAAGTTATTTGTGCTGTTTTAAAAGACGTGATGAACGGTAAAATAAAATAAAAAATATTTATAAAGTTAATTTATTAAGCGAAACAGGCATTGTTTCGCTTTTAATTTGCTAAAAAAAGAACTGTTTCTTTACACAGCTCTTTTTTTCTATCATCCAAACATTGATGACGTTAATAGGCACTGAATCCTATTCTCTTTGTTTAACAGCTTTATTATCGATTTGCTGTTTTCTTTAATTCGAGATTTTTATCTCTATGTACTTAATTTATAAAACATTTTTCAGACTTTGGCAAGTCCTAAAATGTTTTTACACTGTAAAAAGTATCAAAGATCATCTTTAATAACACTAGATTTTGCATAAGCTGTATTTCTAGCTTCAAAGAAATCTGTCTTAATCATATTGGCATCACTATATTTAGAAACCCAACTCATACTCTCTGGTTCACGGTCATAACCTTCAAATAATTTACCTAAACCAATGGAGGTACTTCTTAAATTACCAAGATATTTAATATAATCTTTGACCATTTCCTCGTTTAACCCAGGAATATCATTCCCAATAATATACATTCCCCACTCAATTTCTTGCTTACATCCTTCAAGAAGCATCGCTTTAAGCACTTCTTCATTTTCTTTAGTAAACAATTCTGGTTCTTCTTTTCTAAGTTCTAAAATAATTGATCTAAATAGCCATAAATGAGTATTTTCATCTCGATTAATGTATCTAATATTTTGTACAGAGCCGCTCATTTTATTATTTCTAGCAAGATTATAGAAAAACATAAACCCACTATAAAAATAAATCCCTTCAAGAATATAATTAGCAATTAAAACTTTTAAGAAGTTAAATGGATGCTTATCTTCTAAAAAAGAATTATAAGCGTTGCCAATAAATTCATTTCTTTTTAATAAATGTTTATCATTTTTCCATTGATAAAGGATTTCATTTCTTTCAAATGGGGAACAAATAGTATCAAGCATATAAGAATAGGCTTGAGAATGGATAGTTTCTTGATAGCATTGAATATTTAAACACATGTTAACTTCATTAGCGGTTATATATTCACCAATATTAGGTAAATTAGCTGTTTGAAGAGAATCGAGGAAAATCAAAAAAGAAAGAATTTTATCATAAGCTCTTTTTTCAGCAGGTGTTAAAGCTTTTCGATAATCTTTAACATCTTGATTCATATTTATCTCTTCTGGAATCCAAAAGTTATTCATGGCTTGTCGATACCAATTGCTAACCCAAGAATATTTCATATTATTAAAATCATTAAGATTAGTGGTATTTCCACCAATCATTCTTCTTTTATTGACCTCAATATCTCCATCAGGATTAAAAAGTTGCTTGTGTGGCATTAATTCATCAAGTTTAATTGTCATAGTTGTCCTTTCTATAATATTTATTAAAATTAGTAGATTTTTAGTACGTTTTTAGTAATGAAATTAGTAATTAATTAGCACATCCTTCACATTCTTCTACTTCTAAAGATTTGCTTCTAACGTAATAAATAGTCTTCACTCCGTTTTCCCATGCTTTGATATATAGCTCAAGAATTTGTCTCATTGAATAATCATGAGTTATATATAAATTTACACTTTGTGCTTGATCAACATGTCTTTGTCTAACTCCTGCCGCTCTTACACTCCATAATTGATCTACTTCGTGTGCAGGTTTATAAAAGGCACTATTTTCGTGAGTTAATTCAGGAGCAACACGAGGAATCATTTCACCTTTCTTTTCTTCATAGAAGAATTTTTTCATAATTGGATCAACTCCTGCTGTTGTACCAGCAATAATTGAGGTTGAAGAGGTTGGAGCAATTGCTAATAGATAACCATTTCTTAAACCATTTTCATGAACGCTCTTAGCTAATTCATTCCATCTCTCACTAGTATAATTACGATTTATAAAATAAGCTCCACTATCCCATTCACTGCCTTCAAATAAATCATACTTACCTTTTTCAATAGCTAATTTATTACTAGCTAAGATTGCATAGTAATTAATATTTTCAAAAAGTTTATCAACATAATTTAAATGCTCTTCACTTTCCCAGTAAATTCCTTTTTTAGCAAGTAAATGATTGTACCCACTTACTCCTAAGCCAATTGCGCGATATTTTTGTGAAGTAATCTTAGCATATTCTAAAGGATATAAATTGATGTCTATGACGTTATCTAAGGCTCTAATTGCCGTTTCAATAACATTATGTAAACTTTCTTGATTATCACAATCAAAATTACCTAAACAAAGAGAAGCAAGATTACAAACAACAAAATCACCACTTTTTGCTTTTTCAACAACGATATCATCACCTTCTTTTGATTTAATAGTTGTTTTTTCAATCTCACCTATAGCACTTGTATTTTGAGCAATTTCGGTGCACAAATTAGAACAATAGATGATTCCTTTATGCTTATTTGGATTAGCTTCATTAACAAGATCTCTATTAAAAGCAAATGGCGTTCCAGTTTCAACAGCAGATTTAATGATTAAGCGGATAATTTCTTTGATTGGAATTTCTCTTTTATGAATTCTTTCATCGTTAATGCAATCGAAATATTTGTTTTCCCAATCTTTTCCAAAGTAATCTTCAATATGATAGCCTTTTATATCAAATACTTCTTTAGGATCCATTAAATACCATAATGCATTAATATTGTCTCTAGCAAGGCGCCAAAAATAATCAGGGTAACAAATAGCAGGAAATACATCGTGAGCTTTCATTCTATCATCACCATTATTTGTTCTGATTTGTAAAAACTCAGGCAAATCCTTATGCCAAACATCTAAATAACAAGCTACTGCACCTGCTCTTACACCAAGTTGATCAACAGCAACCGCTACATCATTAACAATTCTAATCCAGCGAATTATTCCGCCAGCTGCTCCCTTATAACCTCTTATTGTTGAACCATTTGCTCTTACCTTACCAAAATATAAGCCCATTCCTCCACCATGTTTAGAAACAGAGGCAAAGTTAGTAATGGATTTAAAAATACCATCAAGAGAATCTTCAACAGTATCAATAAAGCAACTTGATAATTGATGGAAGGATTTACGCGCATTTCCCATAGTTGGTGTAGCTAAAGTAAATTCAAGTTTTGATAAGGATTCATAAAATCTTTTTACCCAATATAACTTGTCTTTTTCATTAATTGCTAGATGCATTGAAATAACAAGCCACATCTCTTGAATGCTTTCAAGAACTACTCCATTATGATTTTTAGCAAGATATCTTTTTAAAATTAATTCAAAAGAAGAATAGTTAATTAAACGATCACGACTTTTAACAATCATCTTCTCACATTCATCAATTTCTTCTTTAGTGTATTTTTCTAGTAAAAAAGAACCATAAATATCATTATCAACTAGATATTGAATCTTTGAATATAGATTAGTTATTCCTAGTTCTTTTTGAATGTTTTTTAATTTAGTGTTAAAAGAAAAAATGTAAAGTCTTGCTGCGATATATTCCCATTTTGGTGCTTCAAAACTTGTTAATTCAACAGCTGCTTTAATTAAGGCTTTAACCTTCATTTCTTCACTAGCATCTTTTGAAACAAAACTTTTAAATTTTGCTAATAAATGTGATAAATCGTATTGATCTTCAGGAAAGTCTTTTTCAATTCCTTTTAAAGTTGATCTTAAATCTAAACTTGTAATAGAAGCGTTTATTTCATCTCGATTTGCTCTTTTTTCTTTTCGATTATTTCGATAAAGAATATAGCTTTTTGCACAATCAAAATAACCAAGTTCCATTAAGGCTTTTTCAACAAGATCTTGTACTTCTTCAACAGTTGGTATTTCTTCATTAATCGAAGAAATAACTCTAGAAGTAATCTCTCTTAATTTTTCTTCTTCTATTTTTACATTAATTGATTTAAAAGCTTTACTAACTGCTTTAAGAATCTTTTCTTCTTTGAATTCTTCAAATCGTCCATCTCTTTTCTTAATTGCTTTAATCATTATTTTTTCCTTTCTTGCTTTTAGAATAATATCAACAATTATTTCTTTTGTAATTAAAGAAAATAAGCATTTTAAAAATTACTAAATTTTAGTAGATAATTAGTAGATATTTTTGAATCTAAAAGCGTTAATTGCTACAATGTTGACTATGGAAGAAAGAAAGATATTTAACGCAATTTATGGTCAAAGTGGCGGACCAACAAGTGTCATTAACGCTTCAGCATATGGCTTAATAAAAGAGGCAAAAAAGCATCCTGATAAAATAGGTAAAATATTTGCCATGCATTATGGGATTGAAGGCTTACTTAATGAAGATATAATTGACGTTTCTTCATTTAAAGAAAAAGAATTAAAAGCTTTACTTACTACACCTGGTGCTGCTTTTGGTAGTAACCGCTACAAATTAAACGATGAGATTAGCGATAAAGCTAAATTTGATAAAATCATCGAAATCTTTAATAAATATAACATTCATTATTTTTTCTATAATGGTGGAAACGATTCAATGGAAACAATCTTAAAGATTTCGCGCTACGCTAAAAAAGTAAATTATGAATTATATGCAATTGGTATACCTAAAACCATTGATAATGATTTAGAGATGTTAGATCACACTCCAGGTTATCCTAGTGCTGCTAAATATATAGCTAACTCTGTTAGCTCAATATATTTTGATGATGCAAGTTATAAAAAAGGACGTGTTAATATTGTCGAAATTATGGGACGAGATACTGGATGGCTGACCGCTTCTAGTAAACTTGCTGAACTTAATGGAGCAAAAGTTGATTTAATCTACGTTCCTGAAGTAAGTTTTGATCTTAAGATCTTTTTAAAGAAAGTAAAAACAATCTATGAAAATAAAGGTCATTGTCTAGTTTGTGTTTCTGAAGGAATCCGTGATCATAGCGGCAAGTTAATTGGTGTAATGCAAGAGATGAAAGATACTTTTGGTCACACCCAACTTGGTGGAGTAAGTGTATTTCTGTCTTCTTTAATTTCCAAAGAATTAGGTTATAAAACACGCTATATTGAACTTTCACTTCTTCAAAGAGCAAATTCTATTATTCCTTCTAGAGTTGACATTAAAGAAGCAATTAAATGTGGCTCTTTTGCCTTAAAAAGTGCTTTAGTTGGAAAAAGTCAAAAAATAGTTACTATAAATAGAACATCAAGCGCTAACTATAAAGCAAAATATAGTCTTGTTCCAATTAATAAAGTCGCAAATAAAGTTAGATATCTACCATTAACTTATTTAAATGAAACAAAAGATAATATTAATGAGTCATTTATTACTTATCTTCTTCCTTTAATAGAAACAAAAAAGGAAAAAGCTTTGTTTAATTCATTCATTATAAAACAATGCCTTAGTCAACTCGACTAAGGCATTGTTATTAATTCCCTTTTTAAATTCGTAATTAAGCTTTTGTAAGGAATAAATGCTTGAAAAGAATAATCCAGATAATATCAACGATTTGAAGAACAATACCCCAACCTAAGAATGTGTAGACTAAAGCAGCAATAAGATTTAATAAAGTAAATTTCTCTAATACTGCACTCCATCTAATCACAAGTTCAACAATCCAACCAACAATTGGAAGGATGAGTAAGATTATTTGGACTAATCTTGGTAATTGAAAAAATTTTTTGGCCATTATCTTGCCTCCTTAAATTTATACTATTATTATCGCATAACTATGCAGATATTTGTTAAAAAGTTTTTAAAATGGATGAAACTTTTAAGGCAAATATTTGCAAAATCGGTTAAAAAAGAACTATATAAAAAAGGGGCCGTTACATCAAAGTAACGACCCACGTTTCAAACCTTAATTAATACCTAATTCAACTTTTAATAAAATCTCACTAAATTTTATAAAGTTTTTTGAGATCTGATACAAATTAAGAAATTATAAGTTTAGTTTGGATTTTTAATGTTATTCCATTCCTATAGCAAAAGTTTTATCAAATGATTAATCTTAAAAATTTTAAACAAACCGCTCTTTTTATTTATTTTCGTAAGTTATAATCATTTCTTTGATTTGAATTTGTTTAGAGCCTGAGAAGCTAATACTGCTAACGCCTTGTGGGTCATTTGTTGTAAAAGTCCAATCATTACCATCTTGTGTAATTGCGAAATTTTGACTTGTAGCAGTAATTTGAAGTGCATCATCTTTTTTGTGATCAGTAAAATGTACACCAGTGATTAGGACTTTGCTGGAAGAAATAGTGACTTCATGACCAGCATAAATTCTCCATGGATCATAAGTATTGACAATATCAGCCCCTGATTTTTGATCAACTTTGACATCAAACATATCGCCCATTGTAAAAGTCATTATCTTACCGTCAATTTTGCCTGTGCCACTTTTCCATGTAAATATATATTCGGTAATTTCTTCTTTTACACTAACTTCAATAGTATCTGTGTATGTCTTTCCATCAGCGGTATATTTTACAGTTAAAGTAAAATCGCCTAATTTAATAGGTTTTACAGTTGATCCAGTTATTTCAAAAGCTTCTGGATTATCTGCAGTAACTGTTAAGTCACCTTCAACTTCATTACCATTTAACTTTCCAGTTATCTCATAACTTTCATTAAGTGCTAAATTAGTTGAAGAAATACTAGCTGTAAACATTAAAATTTCTTCTTGTACAATATGAGCGACATTAGCACTAGCAATTGACTCAAGATAATTCAAAGATAACGTATCAAAGAATGAACTATTACCTATAAATAATTCTTTTTCGCCAAGTATTGTAGTATAAGCATCATAATCTGAATTATATGTCCATTCGTAAGGTTCGTCGACCATTACAATATTGTTGTGTGTGCCACTTTGAGCAGCGCCAATAAATTTATTAAGGTTATTGCCTTCAGTTATTCTTAGATAAACAGTAGTTTCTGTAGCTTCATAAGCTGTAACTGTTGCGGCACCGTTATCAAATTCAGAAGTTGTTCCAAAATAATAGCCATCCATTAACCCTGTAAAATAAAGCGCTTCACCATTTGTTTGTTGCCACAAGCCTAATTTACCAGTTTCTACAACTTTTTTATCAGCCATAATATCGTCAGTAACACTAACTTTAATTGTGTCAGTATAAACGTTTTTCTCGGCATCAGTGTATGTAACTGTTAAAACAAATTCACCTTTCTTTAAACCTTTAACGGTAGTGCCATTAATCTCAAAAGCTTCTTCATCATCTGCAGTGATAGCCAATCCTTCGCTAATCACTTTGCCATTGAAATTTGCAGTAATTGAATAACTTTCGCCTATAATGAAAGTAGTTGTTGTAACATTTGCATTAAAACTAGTAATTGGTTCTTGAACCAAACGCGCAATATTAGTATCAGAACCATCGATATGACTCATTTCACTTAAAGAGATGGTATCAAACGATTTATAATTACCAATGTAAACTTCTTTTTCGTTTTCTAAAATAGCAGTATATGCATCATATTCGACATTATAGTTCCATTCAAATGGTTCATCAGCAATAAGAATGTTGTTGTGATCTTTTCCATCACTGCCTTTTGCATATTGACCAGCGATATATTTTTTGTCATTTTGAGAAGTTTCATCTGTAATTCTCAAATAAACACCAGTTTCGCTTGCCTTATAAGCAGTAACTGTTACACCTTCGTTATAATCAGTTGTAGTTCCTAAATAAAAGCCATCCATTAAGCCATTGAAGTAAAGTGTTTCTTCTCTAGTTTGTTGCCATAAACCAAATTTTCCTTTTTCGACAACCTCGTATTCACCCATTTCATCATCGGTGACAGTAATATTTACTGTTGAAGTATAGTCAACACCCTCAGAAGTATATTTTACAGTCAAGACCGTTGAACCAGCACCAACAGCTAAAATCTTTCCATCCTCTCCTACGCTAACAATTGTGCTGTCAGCCGAGGTAACAGTATAGTTTTTAACTGCTCCGCCATCAAATTTAACTACAAGGGTAATTCTTTCGCCAACTATAACTGATGATGAAGATGCTTCAACTGTTAATTCATGTTCAACAGGTGCTGGATCTACAGCTTTATCCTTCAAAGTAACAACAATAGTGACATTTTCTGAAGGCATCTTGAAAGAATAGCTGCCTGTGCCACTTAATTTACTTCCATTAACTGCTACAGAATCAATTTCTTTTGCTGAATTATTAACAGTAACTGTAAAAGAAACTGTTGCTCCAGAACTATAACTACTCTCAAGACCAGTAATAGTATAGTCGCTTGATTCTTGATAGGTTACAGTATAAGTTGCTGGGTTAGTAGTTTCATTTCCACAACTTGTTATACTAACAACGCCCATCCCTAAAATAGTGCTAAGAGCAATAATAGGAATAATCTTTCTTTTTTTCATAATCTCTCCTTTTATAATAAAACAATAAATTGTTTATTACCTTGTTTTTAAATTACCTAAAACATTAATTTTGCGTAAAATCTTTTTTCTTACATTGTGAGCTAAAATAAACTTTGTTAAACCATAAGTAAGACAAGCTATTGCAATAAGTAAAGAAATTACACAGATAAAAAATTGAAGCGACAAAAAGTTAATGCCGATAATGACATTAACTCTTTTAAGCAACGATAAGAAAATAAATAAAATACCAATACCTAAGAAAATTAAACCAACAACAAAGAAACACAATCCATTTTGTGTAATATCATATTCTTCATTATCGATTTTATGTAGCTTACGAGAAATGGATGAAATTTCATCTTTTGTATATTTTCCATCCATTTCTTCAAGATTTAAAACATCATCTAATTCCTTTTTTCTTTCAGCATGTTTGTTTTTTATAGACACAAAATACTTGCCAGTAAAAAAGGCCTTAGTGTTATTTAAAAAAGTTTCAAAAGTATTTTTAATTTTTTCTTTGCTAATCATAATTAATAAGTACTAATTTTAACGTCTGCACGAGAAACTATTAACATTTGATGATCGTAATCAACGTTACTAGTAGAAATATAATCTTGACTAATGCAAGTTAAATGCAATTTCTTTTTAGTATAAGAAGTTTTAATAACTCTATCATCAATTTGATCTGGATCAACAATTAATTCAGGTGCTTTACCAGAAGTATCCCAATTATAAAGGGTATAAATATATGCAGCACCTTTTAATTCCTTGCCATCAACCATAACACTTTCAGTATCATTTAAATAATAGTTATCGCCACCGCTAAAGAATTTATAAGAAGTTGATTTTTCACCTTGATATTGAAGTAAAACTTCTTGTGATAAAACAAGTCTATAACCGCCATTTCTATCAGAAGTGTTAGGTGTACTTGTAGTATCGGCATAACAAATTATCTTGTTATTATCGTTATAGAAAGGATAAGTAGAATTATATTGATTGATTTCAGTGGTTCCACCATCTGACCAAATGCCAAAATTACCATTGGACTTATCATAGCAATATAAATCATCTGTTACTTCAACAAGAACATGGTCATATTCTTTTTCGACTAATTGTTCTGCGGTTAATTGAACTGGTTTAACCTTATCTGCACTTACACTTTTATCATAATCAATAATAGTGTCTCTTTCAGGATTAGCACCAAAATCACTATATGAAATACCACTCATTTGATAATTTCCACCATAAGAAGTTAAAACACCAATTACAGTAACATAATCACCAACACTAATTGGGGTGCTTCTATAAGTGAAAACATACATTCCAAAAGCCTTTTCTGGAAGTTGACCTTCTTGAGTAATTCCAGCGCCAGTATCTTCATCATCATAATAGTCGTAATCATTTTGGAAGAAGAAAGCATTTTCAACCTTTCTTGTAACCCAGCCTGATACACGATATAAAGTTTGTTCATCAGCATATGGTGAAGAAAGAGGTCCGCCAGTTTCACTATCATAAATTTCTTCAATAGTTAAATCTTGAGGTTTGGCGTAGCAATAATTCTCGTCTCTTTGATTGCTATATTCATGTCTAGCATTAACCTGAGCACTTAAATTTGCCTTATCAAAAGCATAATAGTATTCTTCGCCCATCTCATTTTTATCACCAATTCCTTGGCTTAAACCTTGATAGACCATTTCTAGATTTAAACATTTAAAATCTTCTAATACTGGATTTTCTTTATCGGTATACCAAACATAAGCTAAATTACGACCATTGCCGTCAACAGTAGAGGCATAATTATCTGGATCGCCTTTAGCTCTACCTTGTGATTGAAGAATAATATAAGTAGCATTTTTTAATTTGCTTTCGTTATATAAAGCAGCAGTTTTACCCCATTCTTCCAAGTCACTACTGCTTTCTGGAGTATCAATTCCAAGATATCTGATTTTAACTGTATAACCGTATTTTAAAGTTTCAACGTGAGTTGTATCGCCGTCGACATAATTCATGAAATACTCGTCAACTTTAATATTTTCATCACCTTTTCCAACTAAATAATTTGTTCTAACAAGCTCAATACCATCTTGTCTAAAATCAAATCCATAGCTATCAGCTGTTACTGCAGAACTATCATACTTAGTTCCTTCGCGATACATTAATTTAGCAAAATCTTCTTCGCTAAGATTAAGTTTAAATTCATCTAAAACATTGACATTTTTATCAATTGTATAAGTTGCACTAATTTTATTTTGTCCTTCTTGGAGAGTTGTTTGGTAAACATTTTCTTGTCCAAGAACTTGTGTAGCAGCTTGACCATTATTAGTAACGCTAGCAATATTAAAATCTTCATTAGGATTAACCTTGAATGTTAAAACATCACCAGCATTATGAGTTTCACTAGCATTTAAACTAAAGTCCGTAATTTTTCCATATGGGGATCCGCTAGTAACATCAACAAAGGTTGCTGCTTTAGCGCTTTCACCACATCCGCTTAAAAAAGGAATTGCAACTAACGAAACAAGAAGAAAACTCTTTCTTTTCATATTAATTTCCACCTCTTACACAAGTGTTATATGCTGTTTCAAAAGCTTGCTCAACGCTCATCTTTTGGCCAACCATATATTGAATAATCATTCCGATTTGATCACGAGCTGTGCTACTACCGATAAATACTGGAGTAGTCATGTAATATTCTTTTAATTCCTTGGTAGCATTAGGAATATCATAATTTAATCCTAAACCTTTATTTGCATTACCAATATAACTTAAATAATCTGTTGTTTCATAACTACTGTTTCTAATTGGATCATAGCTATTTTGTAAAGCAAGTTGAGCATTATTAACTGGATCAGCCATCATCTTATAGAATAACCATGCACCTTTATGAATATAATCATTTTCGTTATTAAAGAAACAAATTGAAGGTCCTTGCATAATATATTTTGGAGTATCTCCAGAATATGGAACAGGTGCTAAGCCAACTTTAAAGTTATCACTCCATTGATAAGTACTACCACCAGTTGAGCCGATTGACATAACACATTTTCTATTATTGAAATACTCATTAGTATAAGTATCGCCACCTAAACTACCTTTTGTAATGAGAACTTTTTCTTGAATTAAGTTATAAATTTCTGTTGCAAACTCTTTAGCATCATTATTATTAAATTGATAATGTGCAGATGGTGTAGCTTGGCTAGCTTCATCATTAACTGTATAAGATATGCCTCTTTGAGCAAATTGAGAGATGAATAAATTGGAGTCACTATCATATCCAACTGGATAAAATTCATCATTAACTCCTTCAGTTTGTCTATCTTTATTCATTGCTCTAGCAACAGTTATCATTTCATCCCAAGTAGCTGGTAAATCATAAGTATAACCATCGTTTTCGGAGACGAATTTTCTTAAAGCTTCGACATCTTTATCACTTGCTTTAGGTCCAGTTAAAGGTGCAAGTAAATTATTGTAGTCTGAATAAACTGTTCCACCGATACTTTCAAATTTCTTTTGGGTTTGTTGGTTGTCACCAGCAAAATAGAAAACATCATAATACATGATCTCAGTAGACTTATACATTGGCATAGACCAAGTACCTTCAAATTGATAATTTCTACCTTCTTCTATATATTCACTTACAAAATCATCAAGTTCTTCATCTGTATATCCATAATTTGGATCATCAATGTAACTATCAAGACGTAAAATAGAACTGTAGTTCATATCACTACTAATATATTCTGAAAAACTATCTGGATAGCCCATTGCTAAAGCAGGAACTTCATTAGCTGCTAATCTTGTTTTGATATTTTCATGTAATGAATCATAATCACCAGCAACTTTTTGAAGTCTAACTTGATATTTTCCTGCATATTCAGCATTGAATTTATCGACAATGTTTTGAAGAACACTTGTTTTATCATGTCCTAAACAATGCCAAAAAACAATTTCTGTGGCGCTAGTTGGATCATCAGTTGGTAACTCACGATCAACGTCAACAGGTGAACCAAATTGACAAGAAGTCAATCCAACAACACCACATGTTAATAAAGCGAGTAAAGCTTTTCTAAATTTCTTTTTCATAAAAAACTCCTTAACCTTTTATACCAGCACGACCAACGCCACGCATAATATATTTTCTGAAAATAATAAACAAAAGTAATAATGGAACTGTAACAATAACACTAGCCGCCATTTGAACGCCGTAATCATCAGCATTACCAGCAACGTTAAATGTTTCTCTTAAACCATTAGAAATGAGATATAAATCTTTATTGCCACTTGTAATCAAATTTGGCCAAACGTAAGCGTTCCAAGTTCCCATCAATTTCAAGATGAATATTGTAGTTAATGTTGGCATGGCTAGAGGTACCATAACCTTCCACAAGAAGGCCCAATCACTTTTTCCATCCACCTTAGCTGCGAGATATAACTCATTAGGTATTTGCTTGAAATTCTGTCTTAACAAATAAATATAGAAGACACTAATTAAGAAAGGAAGAATCATTGCAAGATAAGCACCAATTCTATTTGTTCCTCCTGTCATACCTAATAACGATACGCTAACATAGTTAGAAATAACCATCATTTCACCAGGAATCATCATTGTTGCTAATAAAAGAGCAAACATGAAGTCTCTGCCTTTAAATTCAAGTCTAGCAAAGGCAAAAGCTGCAAATATAGTTGTAAATAAGGTTCCTAATGTTGAGAAAATACCAACTATTAAGGTATTTGTTAAAAGTGTTCCAAAATCAAGTCTAGTAAAGGCATCAACATAGTTTGACCACATTACTACTTGAGGCCAGAAAGTTTGCTGTAAAGCTTTAATTTCGGCGCCTGTCTTTAAAGAAGTAATTATCATCCAATAGAAAGGAAAGATAACTAATATTCCCATTAAAACCAAGAATAAGTAAGTAAAGGTTAAACCTATAATCTTGCTTACCTTGCTTAATTTTTCTTTTGTTTCAGTTGATACATTATCGTTTTTTAAAACGAGTACCATTTCGTTATAATCTTGTCTCATATTAATAATGTACCCTCTTCTTACTTACCCAGAACTGTAACGCGGTAAATATCATAATGATGATAAATAAGACAACCGCTGCTGCACTAGCGTAATGGACCATATTTTTGTCTATCTGATCATAGATAAAATAAACCATTGTCGTCATGTTTCGAGGACCAGTATTTTGATCAAAATTTCCACCAGATACACCAAAAAGACCAATTACACTATCATACTCTTTAAATGCCCCAATAAATGAAGTGACCATAACATACATTATTTGAGGAGACAATAAAGGAATAGTAATTTTCCAAATAGTTTTCCATTTAGGTGTAGCATCAATTTGAGCAGCTTCGTAATATTGTTTGTCTACGTTTTGCAGACCGCCTAAGAAAATTAAAATCTTGTAAGGTAAGGAACTCCAAATAATATAGAAGCAAATAGCAAAAACGCCACTCCAATAATTTACTGGATTATCAGGAAATTGAGGAGATGGTGTAATCCAAGGATGATGTGCAGTCCCAAAAATTGCATTAAAAATACCATAGTCAGTATCGAAAATAACAGCAAAAACCATACCAATAGCAATTGCGTTAGTGACATATGGTAAGAAAAATACAGTTTGGAATATTTTTTGTAAAAATTTAATAGAATTTAATCCAATTGCAATAATTAGTGCGAGGAATATTGATAAAGGTACAGTAATGACCGTCAATAAAAGCGTATTAGGCAAAGCGATTTGGACAACATCTTGGAAGTAACTTCCACTCCCTGAACCACTAATATAAGGAGTAAAAATGTCGATATAATTATCAAAAGTAAACCCAGAAAATTGATCAGGTCTTAAATAATTATAATTTTTCAAAAACGAAATATAAAAAGTATTTAAAATAGGATAGAAAGTAAAGACTGCCATTAAAATTAAGACAGGCGCTAAATATAGCCAAGCTTTCCAGTTATTTTTGCTTTCCATAAAAATTAAAATCTAATCCTTTGTTCAGTTTCGCCATCAAAAATGAAAATTTTATTAGGCTTGATTGAAAATTTGTTTAATCCTATTTTTACATTGGTATCACTATCAATAATAATTTTAATTGCTTCACCTATGAAGTTATCATGACCACAAATAACAGTCATATCCCTACCCATAGTAACAATTTGCTTAACATCAAGAGTAAAAACCTTATCTTTATCATTGACTAAATCACCAGTATTGAATCCTTCAGGTCTAATACCGACGTAGACCTTTTTATCTTCTGTTAATTTATCACTTGTTAAAATTTTTTCATTTCCTATATATAAGGATTTATCTTTAATGTATCCATTAAATACGTTAATTGGTGGAGTTCCTAAAAATTTAGCAACGAATAAATTTGTTGGATTGTTATAAACTTCTTGAGGATTATCCTTTTGCATTTCTAATCCATCCTTCATAACAACAATACTATCTGAAATGCTCATTGCCTCTTCTTGATCGTGAGTAACAAAGATTGTAGTAATTCCAGTTTCCTTTTGAATTCTTCTTATTTCTTCACGAGTTTGAATTCTTAATCTAGCATCCAAATTAGAAAGTGGCTCATCAAGAAGTAAAACTCTAGGTTTTTTAACTAAAGCTCTAGCAATAGCAACACGTTGTTGTTGACCACCACTTAATTCACTTGGTTTACGAGTAAGATAATCATTAATCTGAACTAAGCGACTTGTTTCTTGAACTAAAGCATCAATTTCATCTTTTGTAAGTTTTCTTTTTACTTTAATAGTCAAGCCATCTTTATCGAGGTATTCGTTTTTCTCATTTAAAGAAAAGCCTCTTTTAGCAATAAGTTCTTTGATTCTTTCGTTTTCTTTTTGAAGTTTCTCAATAGTTTCTTTAATTAAAGCTTCTTGATTGTCGCTATATTGAAGGCCGACTTTAAAAAGTCGAACAGCTTGAGAAGTAACTATATGAAATCTATAAACTAATTTTCTAGCACTTGCATCTTTAGAAACTTTGTCTTTATAAAGAGATGATTTAATAATCTGTAAAATTTCATCTGCATGTTTCTCTAACAAATCGATAATTTCTAAATTATCAATAATTCGTGATGCTTTTTTAGTAGTTTCTACTCTTAAATTTGTTAAAGGGAATTTAACATTGTCATAAACGCTCATATGTGGATAAAGAGCATAGTTTTGGAAGACTAAACCAATACCCCTTTTTTCAGGAGTTAAATGTGTAACGTCTTCATTGCCAAACCAAATTTCACCATCAGTAGGACTCTTTAATCCAGCAATCATATAAAGTGTTGTTGATTTACCACATCCACTAGGTCCTAATAAGCCCAAAAGTTCGCCATCTTTAATATCAATGTCTAAATTGTTAACAGCGATTGTGTTTGGAATGTTCTTTTTAGGATTTCCAGGGAATTCCTTTGTTAGATGTTTTAATTTAATTTCCATAATAAATACCTGTACTATACTTTATCATTTAATGTCATGGTTTTCTATATTAATTTTTATTTGAGTAATTACCTAAATAAATTGATTAACATCGCAAAAAAACAGCATTTTAAACAAATTAGAATCAGTTAGTTATTGTTAAATCTTTATCTTCCAATTTAACCTTCTTATCTTTATTAGTTTTATCTAAAAAATCTAACTGGTCTAAATAAATTTCGTCTTTTTTAATATCGACAACATAAGTATTAAAAACATAATCAACTAAATCTTGATGTCTTTTTGATATAAACATCATTCCTAAAGATACAAAAAGTGGCAATAAAAAGCTAAAAAACCCTATCACATACATAACTATAACTATAAAAGCAACTCTTCCTAAATATTTACTAGCTTTAATATTTAACGCATTAACATCGATCAACCCAATTGAAAAAACTTTTCGTCCTAAAGTTAATCTTCCACGTTTAAAAACGACTAGTGGAAAAAATAATTCAAAGAATAAAACAAATAGTAAAAGCCAGATAGTAAAAGAAACATAACTAGTCATAGATAAAATTTTATTTGCGTTAATAATTTGTTCGTTTTGATTTAAAAACGGCAAAGAATAGTTATTAATTTCTTCTACATAAAAATCATAAAAATATTGAGGATTTACAGGATTTTCAACTATATTTTCACCATCTAATGAAAAAATGTGTGTATCATCAACAACATAGCTCACTTTTCTTTCATTATAATCTTCCTTAATTTTTTGGCTTTCTTCAGAAGTAAAAAAATATGTTGATTCATAAAAGCCATCAATCGATTTTTTTAAATAGTCGCCCTTTTCTTTAGCAGTTGAAAACTCTTCATCATTTTGTACGACATCTAAAACTAATGTTAGCTCATCATTATATAGTCCTGATTCAACCAACAAATGGCTTTTTTCTTCAACTAAGTTTTTATAAGCTTCAATTTGAGGTAAAACCATATTAGTTAAACTAAAAAAGATAAAGGTTGACAAAAAGATTGTAAATAAGTCAATGAAAGAAGCGAATAATCGCTTGTAGATTTTAGCATTTGTATATTCTAACTCAATTTTTGATTTCGCTAACATTTTCAGTTAATTCGCCTCCAATATTCTCGAATTTTTCAATATCTTTAACGACTAAGAAACCAGAAAAAAGATCAAGTAATTGATTATTTTTGTTAATTAATAAGAAAACGCCTGAAAGAATTGATAAAAGTAAGGAAAAAACAATAAACTCTAATAAATTCAAGCTAGAATTATTAATAGGAAATACAGATATTTGCATTAAGTTAGAAAAAAATAGTGAAAAGAAAATCCCACTAAAATATATAAAAAATAAAACAATGTTTCTTATTACGATATTAAAAGCTAATGGTTCTCCTTCATCTAAATTACATAGTCTTAATTTCATCGACCTTTGTGCGATTGTACAATTTTCTTTAAGTAGTAAAGGCAAAATAACTTGCAAAATAAAAAATGCAAAGACATAACACAAAACTAAATTAATAATGTAGCACATTGCATAACTATTGAAAGCCAAGTTGAATTCCTTAGTTTTTTCTATATATGGAACATAATTTTGCTCAACATCATCAATAAAAAACTGAACACCTAATTTGTAAGAATTTATTAGATTATCATAAATGCTATTTATAGTGCCGTTATTTTCTCCATAGACTAATATAGCAATTATGTTGTCTAAATTCTTTTCAGTTAGCACATTATATTTCGTCAATTTTTCTTTAATTTCATCTGAAAAGCTTGCAAAAGTTTCATCATTTACAAAATATGTGGAAATAGTTTCGTTTTCAAAACCTAAAACTTTTTCGTATAAATAAACATCTTTATTATTTGAATAATCAACATCTTCATATATAAAACAATTTAATTCTTCGTGTTTAGTTTTGAAGTTAAAACAATAATAAGATAAGTTGTCATTTGGATATTCATTATTATTTGTGTTTAAAAATGTATCTTCGATTTTAACGTTTTCTTGTATATATTCATTTGTATCTTGATTATAAACAGGTAATGTTTTCCCATATACATATAAGCTCGTTTTCATTAAAGTTTTTAAATAATTGATGGCGTCAGTTTCAACATTTCCAAGTTGCTTGCTGCTTTCATCAAATGTTTGTAATCTTGTCTCGCTAACAATTGAATATAGATCACTTGTTTTTTCATTAATTTCAGAAATTGCATTATTGAAAACAGGTAAACTTGTCATAATTGGAGTTCCAGCAACCGTAAAAACGATAAAAGTCAAAACAACAAGTATGAAATAATCTAATAAACTGCTCAAAAAAACTCTGCTTTTTTTAGCAATCAAGTTGTTTTTATATTTGCTTACAGTTAATAACTTATTCATAAATTATAAATTCAAATCTGGAGCATTCATTAAATACTCACCCAAAACATCGCTAATAATATAGTTTTCATATAAAGAGTAATCTGTGCAATATAGTTTACCAGAATAATCAGTCCACATAGCAACATAAGAGATTGTAACTCCATAATAATATCCATTCTCATCTACATTAGCTTCTTCATTATAAATTGTCCCTAAAGCACTATTACGTCCATAATAATTAGCTTGATTTTCGCTAACCTTAATAATCGCTAATTCATTTGAAAAAGGACAAACTTTAATTAAATCAGCATAAGTAAAATCACCTTTACTTACTCCATCTCTAATTCCTGCATAGTTATGAGTACTTAAATAAACATCATCAACTCCAAATATTGATCTATTCTCTTGAACAAACCACATCATCGCTTGACAAACAATTAAAGTAAATTCACTACTACTATAAGATTTTGAAAATTTATATATCACATCATTTGGATTAATAATAACGTCACTATAAATATTTAATAAAGCGTCAACCTCTTTATTTGAAGTTGTACAGGTATAATAGGCATTAATAATATCGGTCTCACTACTTTCAACTTCAAATTCATCATAAGAATTTCTTCTAATAGATAAGGAAATATTACCAATATATCCACCATTAGAACCAGCTTCAACAAAAGGAACACCGTTATAAATCCCTTCTTTTCTAAGATGATCGTGAGCAAAAATAAAACTATCAATATATCTTTTCCCACTATTATCACTAATTTGAGTTAAAGAATTATATTTTGTTGGTTCACCACTATATCCTTCGAAGCCACCATCATGGACTAAAAAGATTATAATGTCACATCCCTTCTCACGTAACTCATCACTATAGTCTTTAACAAGAGGAACAGGATCGACATAATCAAAATCTTTACTTATTGATTGAATAATAGAACTGCCAATTCCTTCCATTACCCCACCAATTATTCCAATTTTAATATTGTTTTTATCAATGATTGTGTATGGCTCTAAAAAATCAACTAAGGTATTTGTATTTTTATAAAAAATATTGCAGCCAAGTAAAGGAAATTCCATAACTTTTAAATTATTTTCTATTTCTTCAACACCCCAATCAAATTCATGATTACCAATACTCATGGCTTCAATTCCCATTATATTCATGGCTTCACTCATGATGATACCTTTAGTGCTATTCGATTCAATGCCGCCTTGCCACATATCACCAGCGCTTAAATATATATTATTTCCACTTTTTCTCTCTAAAAAATAATCAGCAATATATGAAATACCTGCCTCAAAATTTTCATCATTTCTTGTAAAACTACCATGTGTATCATTAATTGAATAAATATCAAAAGTTGTAGTTTCTCCAAGTGCTAAAGGCTCGCTAACTTCGATTTGATAAGTCAAGTCAGGATAATTATTTGATGATAAAGTAACGTCAAAAATACCAACACTATTTAAAGTTTCTCCTTCTTTAATTGAAGAATCAAACATTAAAATTTGCGATAAAGAATTATTATCAACAAGTGAGAGACCATCTAAAGTAAATTTATCACCTCTTTCATAATAAACTTTAGGACTATTTTTCATTTTCATCCCTTTTATATTTTTAACATTAATTAAAAAAGAGGTCTTCCTATAGTCATCTTTTGTAATTTCAATTTTGATTTCACCACTATGTCTAAGAAGTGACCCATTTTCTAGACTTAAAGTATAGTCACTAATTTCGTTAAATCCATCACTTACTTTTAATCCAGTACTATCAAAAGTATCGCCAACTACATATTCGGTTTTGGTAGGTAAGGAAACGATTTCTAAACCAGCTGGTAAAACATCAATTTCAAAATAGGTTGGTATATAATTATCTTTTTTTATTTCAACCTTAAAATGCCCACTTTCATCAAAGATATGGCTAGGAGAAATTTCTTGATTATCTAAAAATAAATCGTATTCTTTAACAATATCATAATTTGGAGTTTCAACTATTTCTATATCATTTAAATTTATTTGTTCTCCAATTTTATATTCAGTTTTTGCAGGTTTTTTATTTAAAAGTAATATCTTTTGAGTAATGACTTCGATTTGAAAACTAGCATCTTTAAAATGAGTTTTACTGACTGTTACATCAATTAAACCACTAGTATTTAAAATGGTCCCGCTTTTTAAAGAAATTTCATAATCATTAATTTCATTTCCATTTTTGTCCTTTACTATAAGTCCTTCATAAAAAAATTTTTCTCCTATAGTAAAAATAGTTCTAATATTACTAATATCTAAATATAAATTTTCATCTTCTAATACTTTTATATAAAACGATGTTGATAAATACCCTTTTTTTGAGATAGTAACAAGATAACTGCCACTATGTTTTAAAATATCACCTTCTGAAAAAGCAAAATTAATGTTATAGTCAAATACTTCCTTACCAAAACCATCATAAACTTTTAAGCCATTAAAGCTTAACGCTTCGCCAACATGATATTCTAATTTCATGTTTGAAGTATCAGCAATTAAACTTTTTGATGCCTCACTTACCACTAAAGTATAATCTGGTATTTTATAATCTTGATAGCCATTACTTCTAATATAAACATCATAAGTTCCGACAATATCAAAAACATAGCCGCCAAAAACTTCTAGCTTATTATTTAAATAAAACGAATAATCAATAATATTTATATTAGAACTTTTGTCATAAACGTGAAAACCATCAGCTAGTTCAAGTTTATCTCCAACATAATAATTTGTTTTAAATGGAATTCCATCAGTACAAAGTTCATTGGTATTTTGACTTATACTTGAATTACATGAACTAAGCAATAAGGATAGACTAAAGAATGGTATTAAACTTAAAAATTTGGCTTTTGTCATATAAATTATTTTAAATTGCCATCAAGTAAGGCTCCTGGTCCATCATAGTTCTTGTCATAAATCATAATTACAAATTCTGGATGATCAATAAAAGGATTACGGTTATGTTGATAATCTTCATCAATAACATTATTTCTATGTACTTCAAAATCACTTACAGGATCAACGTCGGTTGTGGCCCATTTATATAAGTCATTAAAGTTGCCATGTAATCCTTTAGCACCGGCTGTAAAATCATAATATCTTGATGTATCAATTGCGCCATCAACTTCTAAATCAATTTCTCCTGAATCACCATCATATCTTACAGCCATATAAAAGATTGTTCTTGCGGTATCACCTTTAAATTCATCTTTTGGTTCAAAAACAGTTTCTTTAGTAGTTTTGCTTTTTCCAATATAATTTCCCTTCATACTTGGTGTTGAATAAGCATAATCAGAACCAGCATCCTTATAAGATTGAGTTTTATCAACTTCACCAAAATCCATGTTGCCTCTGGTACTATTCAAATTAGATGTTGTTGGGTGTAAATTATGATAATCGCTACCAGTTGGTTGACTTTCACCAAAATTACCATGTGATTTTGCCCAAACATGCTCTCTATTACAACTACTTATTCTTGTTTTTGAATTTGTGCCTTCATAAAAAACATATTCTTGACCATTTAAAACATCACTTTTGTTCCAACTATTTTTTGAACTATTGTAGCTAAAGCTTTCATGGCCAGATATTATTTCATGTAAAGCATCTTTCAATTCTTCGCCTTTTAAACCTTTGCAAGGTTCATAGTATTCATCAATATCAACGTTTTGGTTTCCACGATCTGGAAGAATTGTATTGTCATAAAGGTAATTATAATCGTTAACAGGCTTATTATTTGGATCATCAGGATTGTCTGGAATATCAGGATTATCTGGATTATCGTCAGGTTTGTCTGGATTATCAGGATTATCTGGATTATCGTCAGGATTGTCTGGTTTCTCAGTATTTGCAGAAAATCTTGCTTCAATAGATGTATCCCCAGTTAAAGTAAAATTATATGAATCATTTTCAGTTAAGATTTCATCATCTGCATAAAAACCAACAAATATATAGTTTTCGAAAGGAAGGGCTTTTAAAGAAATTTCAGTATTTTCTTCATAACTTCCACTAGCTGTTCCTTCTACATTTCCCATTGATTCATCAAAAACGATGTCAAAGTCATAAAAATTTGTAGTTTCAAGTTTTGTAAATTCTACTTTAATTTCAGTATCTTGAGTTATATTAAATGTGTAGGTATTAGAATGAGAAATAACAGGAACATCATTATCTAAAAAACCACTAAACTCATAACCTTTATTTGCGTTTGCAGTGATAGAAATTTCACTTCCATATTCATAAGCTCCATTAATAGAGCCGGTTACATAGCCTTCATTTGAATCACAAACAATACTTAAATTATATTTTTCAATATTTGTAGGATGATTTTCACAAGAAGTCACCAATAATAATGCTGATAATAAAAACAAACTCTTCTTTAACATAATTTTCCTCTGTTCAGTTATTATAAACTCTATTCTTTTTATAAAAAAGAATAAAAAAATCTATAGAACATTTTTGTCTATCTAATTACATGTACTAATTTAACTGTTAGATTTAGTTAACTAAGATATTTGAAACTATAGGTCAAGTAGCAACTTTTATACTTTTTTACTGAAAAAACCTTTTAAAACTCAATTCTTTTTTCACTTTTTGCATCAAAAACGAATAATCGTTCTTCGTTAATTTTGAATTTATTTAAGCTTTCAATTCCTTTTGTATCACTATCAAGAATTTGTTTAATTTCATTTAATGCAAATTTAGAAATAGATATTAAAGTAAGGTCTCTTCCAGACTTATAAATCTTATCCATTTTTAAAGTTAAACCAATTTTAGAATCACTTGAAACTAGTTCATAAGCTTCAGGACGAATTCCAATTACTACTTCTTTATCTTCTATTTTGATCTCTTTTTCGCTAATTAATTCATCTCCAATATATAAATGATTATTTTTAATGTAGCCTTTAAATAAGTTAATTGGAGGCACTCCTAAAAACTTTGCAACAAATAAATTTTTAGGATTTTTATAAATTTCTTGAGGCTTACCAACTTGTTGAATTTCACCCATACTCATAACAACCATCTTATCAGCAATCGCCATAGCTTCATCTTGATCGTGAGTCACAAAAATTGTAGTAATTCCTGTTTCTTTTTGAATGCGTCTAATTTCTTCTCGAGTTTCTATTCTTAAACGAGCATCAAGATTAGACAAAGGTTCATCTAAAAGTAAAACTTTTGGTTTTTTAACAAGCGCTCTAGCAATAGCTACTCTTTGTTGTTGACCACCACTTAATTCACTTGGTTTTCTTTCTAGATAATCCTCGATTTTAACAATACGAGCAACATCATTAACTAAAACATCCATTTCATCTTTATATAATTTTCTAATTCTTTTAATTCTTTCGTCATTTATTGAAAGAAAAAATCCTTCTTCATCAACTCTTTTTCTAAATATAGATAGTATCTTTTTATATTGTTTAATTCTTTTTTCGACAAAAAGGAGCATTTTTTCTTTTTTAAAATCATTTTTAACAAGAAAAGAATATAAACTTTCACTTCCTCTTTTTGAAAGTTTGTATTCTTTTTTAAAAATATTAACTAAAGTAAAACGATTAACTTTGTTATTCTCTTTGGCTTTTTCGACTAGTTCAAGCACTCTTTCAAAATCAGTCTCAATAATTTTCTTTATCTTTAAAAGATTAACTATTTGAGAAGAATATAAATAGGAATTGATTTTTAAATTAGTGAGTGGAAAAGAGATGTTTTTAAAAATGCTCATATGAGGATATAATGCATAATTTTGAAAAACAAAACCAATGCTTCTTTTTTCACTAGCTAGCTTTGTTACATCATCTTCACCAAAAAATATTTTTCCACTTGTTGGATCAATAAGTCCGCTAATCATATATAAAGTTGTGGATTTTCCACAACCAGATGGACCTAATAAAGCGACAAGTTCACCATCGTTAATGTCAAGATTAAAATCTTTTACTGCAATAGTTTCAGCAATATTTTTACTTGGTTCAGCTTTATATATCTTTTCTAAATGCTCAATTTTGATTTTCATTTCTATTAACTTTCTTAAACTTCAAAAAATATAAAACTACTAAAACTATCCCTAAGATTAAAAGCAATAAGCCAAAAACTATAAAGATATGAAAGATAGTCATTGCAAAATAATCATATATTATAACGTCTTCACCAAATCTTCTGGTTTCTTCTTTCATTAAAGGAATAAAGAAAAAAGAAATCACAATAAAAACTAATCCTAATATTCCAGAAGAAATACCAAGATTAATTTTTTCTTTATATTTTCTAATAAGTGACTTAGATTTATTTTGCATGAAATAATTATATCGTATTTTCTCTTCTAAAAGAAAAGAATATCAAAAATAAAAGAAATTTAATTTCGTTTAAAAATATATGTTTTCAGTCTTTTAAAAAATAAGATTACTTTAAAGCTTTTAAGTATTCTTCTTGATTAAGACGATAAATAGTTTCAGGTAGATATTTAAAATAAACATCCTTCTTCTTTTTGTCGTAATAATCTATAACACTTAAAGCAATAATTGCATAAAGTAGAGCTACCATACTTTGATAACTTGCTAAATAACTAAAGAAATATCCAAGAGGTTGATTGATATAACCATTAAAAGTATAAAGTACACTATTTTCACTAACTAAATAATAGTCACTTAATTCATTAGCATCCCCTCTAAAAGTGAAATATCTTTCGCCGTTTATTACTTTTTCAGCAATAATTCTATGGACAATTAATTGACCATTTTCACTTTTATAAGCTGCAACATCATATAGTCTCAAAGAAGAGGGATTATTAACTTTGTTAAGCCCTATAAAACTTTTTTCAGGTATTTGATTAGTTAAATCTTTTTCGGTTAAGTAGGTGTTAGATTCGTTTGCATAACTCATGCTACCCGTTTCAATAGTTACATAAGTTGTATCGCCAATTACTATTTGATTATTGTTAATCTTATTAACAATACCAACAACTATCAAAGCAATAGCAAGAATATAAAAAATAACACTTAAAACAATTTTCCGTTTTCTCGATTTAGCTTTTTTTCTTTTTTCTTGATCTGTTTCTAAATAATAATATTGTCTAAATTTAACTTTTTTAGCATCTTTATTGGTTCTTGCATAACCAATATATGAATTTACATCAACAAATCCATTTTTGAGTTCTGGATTAACCACCATATATGTAAATTCATTATTTTGTTTTAATAAATCTTTTTTATATAACTCATCGCACTTTCTATTAATAATTTTATTTTTAAAACTTGTGTAGTTCATTGAAACAAACAAAACAATCACAACAAAAATAATTGTGAGTGCAATAATAGATAATACGATTATTAAAACGTCTCTTGTCATAAAAAAGATAAATCCTACAAATAAATATTAAATATATTAAGTTATTCTAATTCTTCTAGTTCTTCTAATACTTCTAAAGTTTCTAGTTTCTCAGTAAAGTCTCCTACTTCTGGCTCCAATTCTTCTTTAACAGAAGTCTGCTTGGTAGTTAAATACCAAGCAGAAGCTCCTGTTCCGATTAAAAAGCCAATTACGAGAAAACCTATTAATGCTTTTTTCATATTAAATTAAGCAAGCCAAAATACGAGTTTAGTGAGGAGGATTCTCTCAACGGCAGTAAATTTAAATTCAGTTGTAGGTTCGGCAAATTCATAAGTATGCGTTTCTTCAGTTTTACCATCACTGTATTTTTCTTCTTGTTCATCTTCAGGTATATCATTTACAGTAAGAGATGGGCTTTTGCCATTCCAGCCTATATAAGTCACGTCAATTTTAATTACTGGGCTCGCTGTAGTAAAACCAAGCTCGCCAACTTTAGAACCAGTTGAAAATTTTATACCACTATTAGCAGCTTTGTCACAATAAAGATTATTTGCTGTTGTTACCTTGTTAATAAGGGTAGGGTCTTCTTCGCTTATTGTCGCATTTAAAGTTGTTAAAGCTGAATCTAAATCAAGTCCATTGCTTCCGTTATAAACAGTAGATCCAGAAAAATTGCCATTTTTAGGATCAAAACTTGGAGCATATTCATAAACAACTGACTTACCAACTGGAGTATCTTCCGTGATTACCTTAATAGTAATTGGATCACTAGTTAATTTTCCAATTTTACCTTCGATTTGAACAGAACCTTCTTTAAGTCCTTTTACTTTATTTCCTTCAAGAGAAACAACACCGTCATTTGTTCCGATAACTTTGTAAGTAATTTCACCATCAATTTGAGAACCAGTTGGAGACAATTTATAATTTAATTCTGTAGTTCCACCAACTTTTATAGTTGTAGGATTAGCAGAAATAGTGATATTTGTAGCTTCAGGAGCAGTAATCTCAGCATCAGTTATATGTGCAACAAAATTATTCTTAATTGTATTCATTTTAGAAAGACTAATAGTATTAAAAGTTCCATATGTGCCTAAATATACTTCATCGTCTCCAAGAATAGTAGTATAAGCATCATATTCAACATTATAGTTCCAGAGGTATTCAGTATCAAGAATTGCAAAGTTATTGTGAGTTCCGCTTTTTACTGCACCTATATACTGATTGGTATCATCAATCTTAATTATATATTTATTATCTTGAGTCTTTAAAACAGTTAAATCTTTAGCGGAAGCAAAATCACTCGTAGTACCACCATAATACTTGTTTACCATCTCACCATTAAAGTAGTAGGCAGCACCAGTATTACCTTGCCAAAAACCTAATTTACCTTGTTCAAAAACAGTAGGTTCTTCAACAACCACTTCATCAACAACATCATATTTAAATGAATAAGTTGCACCTTTTAAGAAATTATAAGTTGCAGTATATGTATGGGCAGCTCTTGTTAAAGAATCAGTTAACGTTACTTCTTTATCAACTCCATTTTCGACAACAATCAACTTATTATCTTCAACTACTTTACCATCTGCGGTTGTAATTGTAATTTGATGTTCGCCAGCCTTTAAATTACCACTAATTGCTTGACCGTCAATTAAGAAAGTTGAATCAGCAACACTTGGAGCAGTAACTTCACCAGTTGTATCTTCAACAGGTTCAGGATCATCAATAACAGCGCCTTCAACCTTGAAAGTAAACTCAAATTTAACGCCTTTTAAGTTATCAATCACACCTTTAATGAATTCTCTTTGTTCTTTTTGAGTTTTTGAAGCTAGTTGAGAATCAAGATATTCTTGAGGATTTAATCCACCAGTAAAATCGCCCCATGTAAAGACTAATTCAACTGGGAATCCATTATCTTTATAATCCGCTGCTAACCATTGTTTATATTCATAAGTTACTTCTTTAGGAAGATTAACAATTTTAAAGAATTCATCACTTGGATCTAAAGGATTACCAGTTGTACTATCTAAAGCTCTAGCACTAACTGTTAAATCTGGTTGATAATCTTTAGCTACTTTTTCATAGTAACTGAGATCATAAGGATCAAAGCCTTCAATTAAATTTGTTTCTGCTTTAACTGCTTTAACATTATAAGTAACACTAAGATCAGCCTTACTATCAAATTTAATATTATCGTTTTCATCTTTAGAAACTTCTAAAGCAATGTCACGAGTACCAATAGTTTCTTCAACGATTGGGTTTAATTCTTTAGTAGCATCAGTAAAAACGCCACCAATTGTCCATGCTGCATAGCCTGTACCGATGAGTGCTGCAACACTTAATACGCCTATTAATAATTTTTTTGAATTTCTCATTCGTCTCTTCCCTCCTAGAATTCAAAAACTTTAATAAATAATCTAAAAATAAAAAAATCGCTACTTAAAGTGAGAGGTACCCCTTTCCTAATGTCTAGGAAACTGGGTACCTCTCAAAGCGACTCTTGTTTTATAAAAAATAAGATTGAAATGGTATATTCTGTAAAATTATTTGTTAAAAATATATCCATGTTGTCCATATAATTATTATGCTCCTTTTAAATTCAAAATTAAATAAGCTTTGAACTTATTGCCTAATTTTTACATTCAATACCATTTTCTTTACATTTATGCTTATTTTTTAGAATAGAATCAAAAAGCCCACCAATTTGGTGGGCTCAATAAAATTAAACAATTTGATTGTATGCAGCAATAATTTGTTCGTTGATATATCCGTCTAAATTATCGCCTGAATATTTAAAGACATTAATCATCATGCTTTCAATTGCACTTCTTGCACTTGAAGAGAATTGTGAAACTGGAGCAACAAAGGTTTGATCGTTTTTATCATATTGTTGATAAATATCATAAACATTAGCTTGTAGATATTCGTAGTTTTTAGCTTGATTGTCGTCTTCAGAAACATTAGTAATCTCGTCTGGGAAATTATCTTTTGCAGCAGTTGCAGCTTTAAAATCAGCAGTACCATAACTAGAAGACCTTACAGGCATAGAAGACATTTGAAGAGCAACAGTTGATGAATTAGCAGTATTTGTTAAGAATTTATAGAATAACCAAGCTGCTTCATTTTGTGCATCGCCTTTATCAAAGAAAACAATATTAGCTCCTTGAGACATAGCTTTTGAGTTAGCGTTTGGATTAATTACTCTAGGAGTAGATTCTAACATTCCTTCATCAATTACGGGAGTTGGTAATACTTTTCCTCTGAAGGTATCATATGATCCATACCAAGCATTTTTACTTCCGTTAATATACATAAATGAGTTTTGATTATATGTATATTCGTTCCAACATCCATAATCACCATTTCCAGCAGTATCAAGCATTTCAGATGTTGTAATAAGTCCTTCATCATACCATCCCTTAAGCATCTTGATCATTTGAACAGTTTTTGCGTTGGCTCCAGTATTAGGATTATAGAAAAGGATAGCTTCAGATTTTGTTATTTTTCCATCTTTATCAGTGTCTCCGCCAGTATATGGAACATCCATCATTTCAGCAAAAGTAATAAATAAGTTATCGATTGAGTCGTAGCTAATTGGGGTAGCATAGTTACTTGGTGCACTTCCATCAGTTGGAATTCGATCTTTCATACTCTTCCAATAGACGTTATGGTCATCAATTACATAATTGCCTGTATTATCCTTATGTGACCAACTAGTTACAAGATCTGTCTTTTGCATTAATTCACGAGCAAGACTAATAAGACCTTCCCAGTTAGTAAGTTTATTTTCATAGTTTCCTGCTCCAAACACTTCATCTAAAACATCATAGTTATAGAATAAAGCTTCACTATTTTTATACCAAGGAAGCGAATAAGTTCCTTCAATTGCATATTGTTGACCTTCCTTTAAGAAAGCTTCGTTTACATCACTTGCAACTGTATCAGCTTCACTGGCTCCGTTATTATTCGCATCATGACCAAATCCATATTCAGTGCTGTTCATGAAAGAATCCATTTTTAAGACGTTACCACTTTCTAAATAGTTAACAACATAGTCTGGATAGCAAACAGCCATATTTGGCAAATTATCTATATTTTTAATATTGCTTTGGATGGTTGCATGAATATCTGCGTATTGACCGCTTTGTTTATATTCAACATCAATGTTTGGATATTTATCTTCAAAAGCAGCAACTATTTTATCCATCATTTCAACTTCGCCAGTTGGATCATCTTCAGGATCATAAATATTGGTCCAAAAAACAATTTTTGTTTTTTCATCGCTACCAACTTCTGATGAACAAGCAGAAATTGAAGAAATTGTTAATGCCCCTAACACAAGAGCAGGCATTAAAAGTTTTGATTTAAGTTTCATGTAAGTATTAGCCTCCTGCTTAAATACGCAATTAATATATCATAATTGAACTTATATTCAAAATTAAGAAAACGTAAATTTTTGACTCATCACCCTTTAATTCCAGCACGACTTGTCCCATTCATAATGTATTTTCTAAATACTATAAAGATAATAACAAGAGGGATCGTAACAATAACAGTTGCTGCCATTTGAAGAGATTGTAAAACAAACTCATTTCCACCTTCTCGATAGATAAAATTAGCAAAATCTCTAATTGCAACAGAGATTAAATTTGCACTTTGATTAGTAGATCCTTGAGGAGCAACGGTTTTTGGCCAAGCATATGCATTCCAAGTTGATATAACTTTTAAAATAATAATTGTAATTAATGTAGGTGAAGCAACTGGAACCATAACTTTCCAAAGATACTTCCAATCACTTTTACCATCAATTTTTGCGGCAAGATAAAGCTCGTTTGGAATCTGCTTAAAAGCTTCATTAAGTAAATAAATGTAAAAAACATTAACAATAAAAGGAAGCATAATAGCTAGATATGTGCCCCAGGTTGAATCCAGGAGTCCATATCGATAAACTTGAATGTAATTTGTGACAACAAATAACTCACTAGGAATCATCATTGTTATAAGGTAAATATAAAAAGTAACATCTTTTCCCTTAAATTGAAGCCTAGCAAAGGCAAAAGAAGCGAAAATTGTTACAAATAATGTACCTAAAGTCGAAATAATAACAACAACAAAAGTGTTATAAAGGTAATTAAAGAAATCAAGGCGAGCCGGATCAAAAATTAAAGCATAGTTCTCCCAAGCAATTTGATCTAAAGCTATAAAAAAATTGTTATCAAGACCTAAATATACCCCGTTTGAGACTTCGCTTTTTAAAGAAGAAATTACCATCCAATAAAATGGAATCATCATAATAAAAGCAAAAAATATTAAAAAGGCATATATGATAATTAACGAAAAAACTCGCAAAACCTTATCTTTTTTCTTGGTTTTGTCAACACTAGTATTAAATCCTTCAATTACAAATTCTATCTCTGAATTGCTTGAATAGATGCTATCTTCGTTTAGCAAAATATCATTATGCTCCATAATGAACCCTCTTTTTAGAAACCCAGAATTGAAGAATTGTAAAAACAAATATAATTAAAAATAAGATTACTGCTCCACAGCAGGCATAACGTACGTTATCACCATATCCAACACTTATTTGATCATAAATAAAATAAACAACGGTATATAAGTTATAAGAGTTTCCGGTTGTTCCAGTACGATTAAATAAGCCAGCAATAGATTGATATTCCTTAAATCCATTAATAAAGGAAGTAATAGAAATATAAAAAATTTGGGGTGATAAAAGAGGGACAGTAATTTTAAAGAACTGCTTAATTTTTGAAGCACTATCAATTCGTGCAGCATCATAATAAGTTTTGCCAATTCCTTGAAGTCCGGCTACAAAAATTAATATTTTAAAAGGTAGTTGATACCAAATTATGTCACAAAAAATAACAAACATTGCATTCCAATAAGTTGTGTTAGCATTATTTTCTACCCAATAATTATCTAAACCAAATACTGAATTAAATAAACCAGTATGAGAAAAAATAACCCCAAATACCATTCCTACTGCAATGATATTAGTAACGTAAGGAGTGAAAAATAAAGTTTGAAAAAATCTTTGACAAACTTTAATTGAGTTAATTAAAACCGCAATAATTAAAGCAAGAATTATTGAAATTGGTACCGTAACAAAAGTTATTAAAAGTGTATTAGGTAAAGCAAATTCAAAAAAAGCATTAATTGGACCTTGAAGATGAGGTATATCATCTGGAGCTGGAATAATTCCAAACAAAGCTTGATAGTTTTCTAAAGTAAAACCATTACTTTCTCCACTTATATAGTTATAATCTTTTAAAAATGATATATAAAAAGTATCAAGCAATGGATAAAGAGCAAAAACAATAAGAAGGATTAAAGAAGGAGCTAAATAAATCCATGCTTTATAGTTATTTTTGGTGTTCATTTAGATAAATCCTCTTTTTTGTATCTTTATCAAATAGATAAATCTTATTAGGTTTAATCTTAAAATAATTAAAACCTAAATCAAATTTATCATCATTTCTAATCATAATTTTAAAGTTTTCATCGTTAATAGGATGTTTTGCTAATACTTCTGTGTCTCTTCCTTGAGCAATAATTGAGGTAACCCAAACTTTAAAAGTATACTCATCGTTTTCGCTAGCTTTCACATAGCCTTCAGGACGAATTCCAACTAAAACTTCTTTGTTATTTAAGGAATAATCTTCAACTCTTAAAATTTTAGAAGAAGAAATATAAAGATCATTATTTTTAATAAATCCATCAAAAATAGTAATTGGTGGTAAACCTAAAAATTTAGCAGTAAATAAATTCTTAGGATCATCATAAACATTTTGAGGCTCACCAACTTCTTCAATTTTCCCTTTATTTAAAACAACGATTTTATCACAAATTGACATTGCTTCATCTTGATCATGAGTAACAAAAATTGTCGTAATTCCAGTTTCTTTTTGAATGCGTCTAATTTCTTCTCGCGTTTCAAGTCTTAACCTCGCATCAAGATTAGATAAAGGTTCATCTAAAAGTAAAACCTTTGGAGATTTAATTAAAGCACGAGCGATAGCAACTCTTTGTTGTTGACCTCCACTTATCTCACTTGGTTTTCGATAAAGTAAGCCTTCAAGTTTAACAATTCGAGCTACGTCTCTTATCTTTAAATCAATTTCATCATTATTTATTTTTCTTTTAATTTCGATTCGCTTATTGTTTTTTAAAATGTAGTTTTCTTCATCGAGAGTTAATTTAAAGTAAGCTAACTTTCTTTTTTCTTTTTCAATTAGACTCTTTAAAATACCAACAAATATATCAATATTAAAATCCCCTTTTTTAAGATATTTATATAAAAATTTAGAGTAAGAAAAAGGTATATTTAAAGCAAAACTTATTTCATCAATAATTAAAGATTTTGAGATTTTTTTATCTTTTTCTTTAGCTTTTTTAATAATATCTTTTGCTTTAAAAAGCTCATCTTTTATTTCAATAAGCTTACAAAACATGGATATTTTTCTACTTTTTAAGAAATCTTTTATATAAATATCTTCTAAAGGAAAAGCTATATTTTTATAAACATTTAAATGTGGATATAAAGCATAATTTTGAAAAACAAAACCGATTTTTCTTTTTTCGGGAGCAAGATCGGTAACATCTTCTTTCCCAAAAAAGACTTCTCCACTAGTAGGCTCTTTTAAGCCACTTATCATATAAAGAATTGTGGATTTGCCACAGCCTGAAGGACCGAGTAAACCAACAAGTTCACCATCATTAATATCAAGTGAAAAATCATCTACCGCAATGGTATCTGGTATATTTTTCTTTTTGTCTCCTTCAAAAACTTTTTTTAAATTCTTAATATGAATTTCCATAACTACAATTATAAAGATTAAACGCTTATAATTCTATTTTTAATTGCGTATTGTTTTTTAAGCACAAAATTATTCTAGATTATGTTTTTAAAAGTCTATTTTTCAAATTCAGCGATACTATCGGTATTACCAACAACAACGATAGCATCTTTTTCTTCAAATACGTGAGAAGGTGAAACGTTAATATCGATATTTTCATCTCTTTCAATTGCAATAACATTAAGGTTAAATCTTTTTCTAATATCAGTATCAGCAAGTTTTATCCCAACATATCTTTTAGGAATAGTTATTTCAACAATTTCAATATTTTCATTAAGAGAAATAAAATCAAGAATATTATTAGAAAGTATTTTTTTAGCAAGACGATCAGCACTATCTTTATCAGGATAGATAACTTCTGCTCCAAGACGTTCAAGGACTTGCCCTTGTTCTTCATTTCCCGCTTTAGCAATAACTTTTTTAACTCCTAAAGAAATGGCATTTAAGGTTGTTAAAATTGAAGCATCAACTTTTTCACCAATACAAACAACAATGGTTTCGCATTCTTTAAAACCTAACTCTTCTAAGGTTTCTTTAGTTAAATCTTCACTAACATAGGCATAATCTGTGTAATCAAGCATTTCTTTAACTTTCTTTTCATCTTTATCAATACAAATAATGCTTTTGCCTTTAGAAGCAAGTTCAATAGCTAAAGAATAACCAAATCTTCCAAGTCCAATAATACCAATAGTTCCTGCATTTTTTGCCATAAAAATATCCTTCCTCATCCAATAGGTAATGAATCATCTACATATTTCCAAGTAATGTTATTACTATGTTTTGTTTTAAATAAAGATAATGAAACTGACATTGGACCAATTCGGCCAATATACATTAATAAAATTAAACAAAGTTTACTACCAACTGAGAAAAATGGAGTAACTCCAGTTGAAAGTCCAACGGTTGCAAAAGCACTAAAAGCATCAAAAACATAATCATTTGATGAATAAATATTACCATTTCCTTCAATTTCTTTTCCTTCAAAAGCAAAAATTAAAATGATAAAGAAAAGAAGGAATAATACTGAAAGGAAAAATAAGGTAAATGCTTTTTGAATGGTTTCTTTATTGATGCTTCTTCTAAAAGCATGAGGTGCTTTTCCATCAATTCCACTTCTAATGCGAGCAAAAAGAGCAAAGATGGTTGTTGTTTTAACACCACCTCCAGTACCTCCTGGAGAAGCTCCAATAAACATAAGTACATTCATTAATAGAATTGAACAAATCTGCGCATCGTATAAATTATAAGTTGTAAATCCAGCCGTTCTTGTTGAAACAGATAAAAAGAAAGACTCTAAAAAAGTCATTCCAGAAGGCACGGCGCTATTTATAAAATGAGGCACGTTTTCACTTAAATAAATAGTAATTGTTCCACCAACAATTAATAACAAAGTCATAAAAATAACAACTTTTGTATGTAAAGTCATCTTTTTAAAATGAAACTTTTTAGAGCAGATATCAATAATAACTAAATAACCTAAACCACCAAAAACAATAAGTAAAGAGATGATTAAATTCATAAATACATCATCTGAAAAAGCAATTAATGAAGTATTTCCAAAAATATCAAATCCTGCATTATTAAAGGCACTTACTGATAAAAAGAAGGCGTGTCCAAAAGCTTCATCGATCCCTTTAATAACATCGTTATGTAAAAAATAAAGATCAAAAAATAAAAGAAAAGCTCCGACAATTTCTGCAATAAAAGTAATTAAAAGATTTAATAAAAAGATTTTTTTAAGACCTTTAAAAGAAGAAATATTCCAGCTTTCTTTTACTAAGGTTTGTTGATTCATTGTTAAGCGAGAAGAAATTATTAAAATAAAAGCCATCGCTAAAGTTGCCGCTCCTAATCCACCAATTTGGATTAAAAGAGCTACTACAAATCGCCCAAAAATATTATAAGTATCAGCAACTGATCCATTTGGTAAAGAAACTAAACCCGTAACACAAGTTGCCGAAGTTGAGGTAAATAAAGCATCAATATAATCAACGCTTATTCCTTCATTTAAAGAAAATGGTGCCCATAAAAAAAGCGAACCCAGTAGGATTACAACCATAAACGCTAAGCAAATAAATGCTATCGGTTTAATTTCAAATTTAGATGCTTTAACTAGCCCCATAGATAAACATCTATATTATAAAGGAGTTAAAACGAAAAAGAAGGTTTTATTAATTAAATTTTCTATTTTGAAGTGTTTAAAGTATTTAAAAGTTCGTATTTATTTTTAAAAATTTTTACTCCACTTATATCAATCATCTTAGAGTTTAACAATAAATCATGAAAAGGAAGTGAATTTTTAGATAAAAGCATAAAGGATAAAGAAATTAAAGGAACTATAAAAAAAGATAAAAAACCTAAAATATATTCAATAACAAAGAAAAAAAGAAAACGATATATAAATTCTTTTTTAGTTAAGCTGTAATTAGAATTAGATATTAAACCAAGCTTAAATATTTTCATTCCTAAAGTCGCTCGATTATTTTTACTTAAAAAAGGTATTAAAAAATAAAAGATAATGCTTGAAAATAAAAAAGTAAAAATAATAAGAAGAAGGTTGGTTAACGAAATAAACTTAGTGGTATTAATATATTCATCAAAATTTCTAAAAGAAGATAAAGCATAGGTATTATATTCACTGGTTAAATAAGTCAAATAAGTATTATCTGGCACATTATTAAAAGTAAAAATAATTTCATTATTTTCTTCTTTAAATAAGTTATACCCATTATATTTTTCATTTAATTTACGATTGTTATATTCATTTATTTCATTATTGTCTTTAAAAAAATAAGAATTTTCATAAAAATTTGTCATTAACTCATCAAGCTCTCTTACTTGTTCTTTAATAGTTAAACTATTTTCACTTAAATATAAAGGTGCTTCTTTTCCTTCAATAAATAAAGCACTTCTTTCTTTTAAATTTTCTTGAATAGATAGTGCTTCTTTATAATTTGGTGTTGCGTAAAATATAGCTAAAGATGAAGCTAAAAGTAAAAGAGTTAATAAAAGAGTAAAGAAAAAATCAACAATAAAAGCCATTACTCTTTTTAAATCACTACACTTTTTATATTTAACGACTAGACTCATTTTCTTCAACCAAGGTTTCATCTTTTATTTTAAAAGATAAAAAATAATCACTTAAAGAAGATTTAGCAATTGGTAAAAACTCTAAAATAAAAGAAAATAAACTCATTAAAAGTGAAAACACTAAAAGAAGTAAAGCAAGATAAAATCCATTTAAGTCATACATAATTACTTGCCCATAACTTTTTCCACTTGTTAAAAAAAGTGAAAGAAAAATTGATGAATAAGTAAGTATAAAAGTAAGTAAAACTTTTAAAAATAGTTTAGTTTTAGAAGGTTTTTTAGAAAAATCATATGTTAACTTCATTGCAATTAATCCTAATGATTTATGTTTTTTGTTAAGTAAAAAAGTAAGTAAATAAATAAAAAGAAAACTAAAAACAAAAGATATATTTAACTCGATAAAATTAGCCCCGCGGATTGAATTTGAAGAAGAGTTAAGTAAAGAATAACTATTTAAATATAACGAATTATTTTCTTTTAAATCTAAAGAACAATCATTAAAGTTATTCAAAATAAAAGAATATAAGTTTTCATATTCATTTTTAAAAACTTGATTGTCGTTAAATAAATAATCACCAACCTTAATAGCAATCTCTTCTTTTAAAAGATAATAATTATCTTGACTCATATCAAAAAAATTAGACTCTTCAATCTTTTTTAAATAAGTTTCTAGATTAATACCATTATTAAGATAACTACTTATATTTTCACTTTTATAGTTATTTAAATAAAAGTAAATTGGATCGTTTTCTTTGTTTAACGATCCAAGAAGTTCATATTCTGTATCAACAAAATAACTTTCACCAAGACGCGTTTTAACACTCATCTTTAAATAGTTAAGAGTTGAGATAGAATCAAGTTTACTATCTTCAATAATTTCTTTTACTTCATTATAAGAATTATAAAAAGCATTAGATAAATCTTTCATTATTGGTAAAGTATTTGCAATTTGACTAACGATTAAAAAATAAAAAATAACATTACCAATAAACAGTAAAAAATAATCTATTAAAAGAGCGAGAACTCTTTTTTTAGTTGAAGCGTCTTGATGAATAATTTCTTTCATTATCGATTAATTTCAAGAGTAATTCCACTAGCATCCATACTAGTTACTTTAATTGATAAATCAGAAAGAGGTGTTCCATTATTAAAGGAATTATAAGCGAAAAATCTACTTATATTATTTAAAGAACATTCATCCCCTGCTTGATATAAATCTTGATTAGTTGAAGCAACTCTACTTATTCCTTCATCTTGATCATATAAAATTCTTTGTTTACTAATTAAGCGAACTAAGGCATATGTATCACTTACTGCGTTATAAGATGGGGTGTTTGAATTTGCAACTAAATAAACTTCTTCTCCGCTATTTCCACTTGTAATTTCTGGAATCTCATTTAATGTTTCATCAAGATAATCTGTACAAAAATAGACTCCATTTTGTCTAATTTCATGTTTTATTAAGCGCGCATCAACATGATATATGGCAAGTCCACTTCCAAATACATTAGGATATTCAGTTTGGTAGTGTTTATCATAATCTAATTCATTAAGTCCGGTAGGAGTTTTATATTCAAGAATTAAATATTCACTAAAAGCTGAATCATTATAATAGCTTGAAGGAATAATTAAACTTTCTCCACTTTCTGCAAATGGTTTTAAAGTTATGGTTGAACTTTTTTCATAAACAACAGTTGGACTTGTCCATCCTAAAGCATATTTAGAAAAAGAAGAATGATCGCCAATATTTAAATCCATCATATCAATTCCACCTAAATAGCCATAATTACTCTTATTATCGTAACTATAATAATCATCAAGTCCAAGCATATGCCCTGTTTCATGAATTATTGTATGAGCATCTTCACCATTAGCATTACCATCAAATAAAAAAGAAAGAGCACAATTTGCATAACGTGTTCCAGTAACTATTCCATCATTAAATTCACGAATATAATTTGTTGTATAAGCCCAAAATGGTTGATTATCTGAACTTGGAAAATCTGCGTTTTTACTATTATAAATAAGCCAAATTCCATCTACATAGTTATCATCATTCACGTCAAATTTTGAAACAACATTATGATTTCCTTCAAATAAATCATATTGAATTCCATTAACTTGATATCCATTCTTTAATATTTCATCAATTAAAGCAATTGATCCAGATGCTGAATTTGAATTTAAATCTTCCATTTTTAAAAAGCTTTCAGCGCTCATTGAAGGAGAATAAGGATCAGCGATTTCAAAATTAAGATTTAGTTTACCATAACTCGATTTTTCATAAAATGAAGCCACGCTTTCCCAATATGAATTTGTGCCATCACTACGTGAGCCATTAAAAGTCGCTTCAATAGCACTTAAATCTGAACTTGTATATGGCTTAATTTCAGCCACTTCTCTAAAAACAGTACCTCTTTTTGTAAAAGTAATAGATGTTGTATCAAATTCAATAGGAACTACTAAAATATTGACTTCCCCTAAAGAAGGGGTAAATGGTTGATGAGCCTTTTCATTAACATCTTGATAAGTAAAAACCGCTTTGTTATTTTCTAAATTTGCATCTCGATATTCAACAAGTTTATCAGTGCCATCTTCTTTTATAACCTCAGCTACGCCATTGTTTGAATTATTGTTGTTATTAAAACCTTGGTTATTTCCACTATTAAAACCAAAAATAAAAATAGCAGATATTCCAACTGCAACAATACAAACACATAAAATGATTAAAAGAACATTTATAACATTACTACTTTTTTTCATACGAGTTACCTATCAATTCTTTAAATTTGTTAATTACATAGTTATTGTAATCAAGTGATTTTGGTCGATCATAAAAACTTACTTCAAAAACATGAGGTTCATCTTGATACATTTTAAAACTAACCTCGTTTCCTCTTTTTTTAAGTTCCTCATAAGTCTTAATTGTTTGATCTTTAAAAGAATCATCACTAGAAGAAACAATTGAGATAAACGGATATTTACTTTTATCAATAAAATCTTCTAAAGAAGAATTATAGTAAAGCTTTTTATTTTTATAAAAATAGCCAAAGAAAGCATTCATTAAAAAATGATTAGCGATTCGAGTTCCTTTTTTATTAAAGATTTCTTTTAAAAATGGCACTGGATGTTCAAGATTTAACATTTTAAATTTAATGTTGAATGGCTCAACTTCATAAAGTTCTTGTAAATCCTTGTTTTGATTTATAGCGTTAACTAAAAGGACTAAATGACCACCAGCACTATCGCCAGTTAATAAAACATTTTTAAAAGAAATATTTAATTCTTTTTCATGTTTTTCAATATAGTTAAAAAAATGAAACAAATCTTGAACAATTCCTTTAAGATTCGTTCTTAAAAGTAAGCGATAAGACATTGATAAAACAACCATCCCTTTAGAAGCATAATATGCATTATGGAAGCGACTTAAATCTTTATCTCCGTATATCCATCCTCCCCCATGAATTTGAATCATCAATGGTAAAGTTGATAAATCACTTGCGCTTTCAGGAAAATACATATTAAAAAGATGGTATTTGTTTTTACCTTTTAAGTAGCGAATATTATTAATGGATTTTACTCCTTCAATATGCTTCAAATTTTTAAAATTAGCCTCGTCGTTTTCTCTCATCTTCTTAGCTAAATATGTAGAATAAGTTTTAAATAGAACAGACATTATTATCCTCTTCTATTAATACAACTTTAACGTCATTATATTGGTCTTTATTTTTAAGATAATAATTTTTAGAGTAAGAACAAATTATTCTAATTTCATTAATTCCTTTTTTAACATAATCAAAAATGTAACGATTTAATTCTTTTGCAACGCCTTTTCCTCTTGCATCTTCATAAACTACAGTTGAAATTATTGTTAAGATATTATTTTCTAAGTTATATTTTAAAAAGCCTAAACATTTATCATTTTCATAAGCTTCAATCTTTTCTTTTTTAACAAGTATTTCCATGTCTAACCCCTCATTTGCATTTATAAACAAAATATTTCTTGATATTAATTCCTACTTTTTTATATAATTTTAAAGCGGTCCGCTAGCTCAGTTGGTAGAGCAACTGACTCTTAATCAGTGGGTCCGGAGTTCGAGTCTCCGGCGGATCACCACTTATTTAGAACTTATTGACTTCCTCGGAAGTCTTTTTTTATTTTAAAATCCTTGCAATTCTTAACTTTTTTTGAAAAACTAGATAATCTTAGCTTAAATATAAATATTATAAATTAAGTTCTACGCTTAATTTTAACACTCCTTATTTCATTTAGAAAACCATTCACTTAAAAAATTAAAGAAATTTAATTAAATAAATTTACTCTTCTTTAAGACATTTAACTGGATCTTTTTTACTAGCGCTATAGGCTGGGGCAATTGCACTAGCAATTCCTAAAATTAAAGCTATACCAACTAAAATAAACATATGCCACCAAGTTACAACACAAATGTCTTGGAAAGAAAAATAATGCGCATAATGTTGAGCGATTAGCATATTTACTGGGAAAGCTAAAACATAGGTAAATAAGCAACTAAATAAGCCACTTAATAAACCAACAATTCCAGCTTCAATGATAAACATTCTTGAAACATCCATTTTTGTTGTCCCTATCGCTCTTAAAATGCCAATATCTTTAGTTCTTTCTAAAACATTATTATAGGTAAATAAAATGTTCATAGCGCAGGCCACAATTAATAAAACCGCAACAAATATTGAAAGTACTAAAGAAACAAGACTTACCATATTTGATACGCTATTTATTAAAGAAGAAGATAAACTTACATAATATACTTTTTTATTAGGATCAGTTTGCGCATCGTTAAATTCATCAAGGCGAAGTAAAATTTCGTTTCTTTCTTCAAGTCCTTTTGGGAAAATAGCAATATTTTGTAAAGTTGTATAACTATTTAAATAACATCCTAAATTTATAACGTAGTTATAAATATTGGCTAAATCGCCACTATCAGAGACTTGATCAATTACGTCTTGAATTAACTCGTCGATATTATCAGGATTAATATCAACAAAATTTGACATAATTTCTTCATCAACTAATTCGGCTCCAACTTTTTTGGCGTCACTTAAAAACGTTTCAAAAGTTGCTTCGCGCCAAGTAGTTATTTCTCCTTTACTATTATGTGTGTGATAACTATCTTCGATGTAATAATAAGTAAAATATTTATCAATTAAATCATTAAAAGTTGTCGCATTAATCTCAATATCACCATTTTTATAATCATTTAAGTAGCTCCTAAGTTCCTGAACAAAAGAGTTTACTTGGATCCCACTATCAGTAAAATTAGCTACAATGTTCCCGCTTATATCGTTTGATATTTCACTTTTGGCTTTTTGTACAACTAACTCATCTTGAAGTTCAGGAAGATAGCATAAAGCAGGTGATAAAAGAGTTATGCTATTTTCTCTTTTTGGACGAATTATTCCACTTATTTCAAGTTCGATTCCTTTTGTATCATCATTATATAAATCGCTTACGCTTTTTTTCTTATAGGTATGTAAATTTCTTTTGCTTCCTAAAATTGGCTCATCAAATATTTGAGTGTTATTTGTTTTTTGATAGATTTCATCATTAGAAAAGATCTTATATTTTTTACCAACAACATCATCAAATGAAATAGGTTCAACATTACTTTCTAATTCTGGATTTAAAACTTCATCTGATGTGTCGTTAGAATTATAAAAGCCCATTGCTCTTAAGGTTGAAAAATTAATCGCATTATAACTATCAACAACAAGCACTATTTCTTTTTTGTTTTCAGGAAGTTTTCCATAAAGCAAATCATAACTTGTATCTATATCACCATATAAAACATGGAAAATATTAGTTGGAATACCATATCCAGTTGAGGTGTAACTACCTCCTGCACTAATTGTTGTTGTGACGCTACCAACATAACTTTTACTTTTTCTATCAATACTTTGAGGGAATTCAGTTGTTAAATTATAAGAATAAGAGTTTCCATAATTTTTGATATATTCAACTGCTAAGCCTTCATCAACTAGAGAATCGAGAAGATCAAAATATTCTTCACTATAGTTATTATAAGTGTATGTATATTCACTACTTACCGAGACATAAGGGAAAATAGCTTTATCTTCAGGAAATTCTGTAGCTTGATTAATTTCTTTCCAATCATCACTTGAAGTTTTTAAGGTATAAGAAGGCACATTAATTGGTAAAGAGGAAGCTGTTTCATAACTTACTCGATCAGAATAAACAGTAAATCCATTTGTTAAAGCTAAAATAAAGCCAAGTGCTACAAGACCAAAACAATTAGCTACAGCACTAATTATTGTTTTTAATTTCTTAGAAAAGATATTTCTTAAAGAGAGAGCCCAAATAATACGATTCGAGATGAAATTTCTTTTTTTAGAGATAGCTTGTAAAGCTTCACTTTCTTTTTCTTTGACTTTATGTAAGTCCTTTTGACCTGTAACTTCGCCATCATTTAAATAAATAATTTTGTCGCTATATTTATCAGCTAATTCTTTATTGTGGGTTACTAAAATTACAAGATGATTCTCACTTAACTTTTTTAAAATATCCATGACTTCTAAAGAAGTCTTACTATCAAGAGCGCCAGTTGGCTCATCTGCTAAAATAATTTTTGGATTATTAATTAAAGCTCTAGCAATAGCAATTCTTTGCATTTGACCGCCACTTAAATCAGAGCTTCTTTTATCTTTTAAATCAAATAAATCAACATCCTTTAATAAAGCGTTTATTTTCTCTTCTATTACTTTTTTATCGGTTTCTCCGCCCAAAACAAGTGGTAATTCAATATTTTCATAGGCGTTTAAATTTTTAATTAAGTGATAAGATTGAAAAACAAAACCAATAACTTTATTTCTAAACTCATCTTGCTCATTGCTTTTTAAGTTTTTAGTAGATATTCCATCAATTATGATATCTCCTTCAGTTGGTCGATCTAATAAACCAATTAAATTTAAAAGAGTTGACTTACCACAACCAGAAGGACCTAAAATTGAATAAAATCCATTAGTAGAAAAAGAGAGATTAATCCCTTTTAAAGCATGTGTGACTATATCTCCACTTCGATAGTCTTTTACTAAATCCTTAATTTCTAACATCGTTAATTAATTTCATTAATTAATACAAATTTTATCACTTAAGCGTCAGAAAATATTCAAAGAATTTTAAAAAGTATTCACTCTCTATCTTTCAAAGTTATAAAATAACACGTATGTCTAATAAAAGAGAGTTCTTTTTAAATTTCTTTTTATTAATCTTTGCCTCCTTTTTATGGGGTATCTCTTTTGTTTTTCAATCAATGGCTTCTAATAGTTTAGGAACCTTTTCAATAAACACCTTTAGAAGTTTAATAGCTGCTTTATTTTTACTTCCAATTGCTTTATTTTCTCTTTTTAAAAACAAGAAAGAAAATAAAGCGATTAATTATAAAATATCTGTAATTGGTGGGGTTTTTGCAGGGTTTTTCCTCGCCTTAGCAAGTATTTTTCAACAACTTGGCATTTCGACAACAAGCACTTCAAAAAGTGGATTTATCACTGCTTTTTATATTATTTTAGTCCCTTTATTTTCTCTCTTTTTTAAGAAAAAATGTGGTAAAAATGTTTATCTAGCTATTGTTATTGCTTTAATTGGATTAGGTCTTTTAACCTTAAATTCTAGTTTTATTTTAGAAAGTGGAGATATCTATCTTTTTATTGGATCAGTCTTCTTTTCTTTTCAAATTATTACTATTGATCGCTCTTCTTTAAAAGCAAATATATTTCTTTTAATGCTTATTCAAATGACAGTAAGTGGCCTTATTACTGCTCCTTTTATTGCTTTAGAAACAATTGATCTTGACTTAATTAAAGAAGCGATTTTACCTATTCTTTTTCTTGGTATATTTTCAAATGGACTTGCCTATACCATTCAAGTTGTTACTCAAAAAGTTTTAAATCCAACTTTAGCTAGTCTATTAATGTCTTTAGAAAGTGTATTTGCTAGTTTAACTGGCGTAATAATTTACACTTTTTATAAATTTAGTGATGTTCCTCAATATTTAAATCTTCAGCAAACAATTGGCTGTATCGTTATGTTTATTGCGGTCACTTTATCAATTTTACCAAGTGAATGGTTCACCTTCTCTTATCGGAAAAATAAGAAAAAGAAAGAAAAAAATAGTCAATAAGTAAAAAAATGTAAAATTTCCAAATTATATTTATTTATAAAACATGTTTCATTAAAATATTAAGGTTATTGCGCGGGGTTCACTTATGGCAACACTACTCTTACTTATTATTTATCTTATATTTATATCTCTTGGTTTACCTGATTCCTTAGTAGCTTCCTCTTGGCCAGCTATTTCTCAATCTTTAGGAATAGGAGCTGATTTTCAAGGAATTCTTACCTTTGTCGTTTCATTTTGTACAATTATTTCATCTTTTTTAACAGTTAAACTAGTTAAATTATTAACTGCAAAAGGGGTTGTTTTAATCTCGATTTTATTAACAGCCATTGGTTTACTTTGCATTTCTTTTTCACCAAATTTTGTTTTAATCGTTTTAAGTGCCATTCCTTTAGGACTTGGAGCTGGAGCCATTGATTCAACTTTAAATAATTATGTTGCTGTTAACTATAAAGCAATTCATCTTAACTGGTTACATGCTTTTTGGGGAGTTGGCGCTTCAGTTTCTCCTTTAATTTGTGGAGCTTTTTTAACTGACATTAATGGATGGCGAAATGGTGCACTTTGTCTTGCCATAATTCAAACTGTTATTTGGTTAATTTGTCTTATAAGTATTAAAGTTTGGAAAAAAGCGGAATTAGAGTTTGAATCAAGAGATAAAAAAGATAATCAAGAAGAAAATAAAATTAATACTAGTTTATTAAAAACTTTTAAATTAAGAGGAGTTATTCCAGCTTTAATTGGCTTTTTCTGCTATATTGCAATTGAACAAACCACTGCTAATTGGTTCTCTTCAATGGTAGTTTTTAATATGGGCGTAGCTGAAAATACTGCAGCTAACTGGGCCGCCTTATTTTATATTGGAATTATGGTAGGACGATTACTATCAGGAGTTGTCTCCTTAAAAATAAACGATAAAAATTTAATTAGAATTGGAGAAGGCATAATTCTTCTTGGTTTAATTTTAATGTGCATGCAATTTAATGTTTATTTAATGCCTGTTGCTTTAGTACTAGTTGGTTTTGGTTGTGCACCTATTTATCCAGCAATAATTCATTCAACTCCTACCCGCTTTACGGTAGAGCACTCTCAATCTGTAATGTCTATTCAAATGGGATTTGCTTATATTGCAAATGTCACTTTTGCTCCTCTTTTTGGAGTCGTTGGCAAAAACACAAGTTTTTTAATCCTTCCTTATGTAATTATTGGTGTGCTTGTTTTATCAGTAATAAGCAATGAACTTGTTAATAAATTAACTAAACCAAATCAAAAAGAAGAAATTGCAAAATAATGAAGTTTTGCAGGTTTTATAGAATTTTTTAAGCTTTTTATGGCTATTTGGCTGCAGTTAACTCTCTATTATATGCAGCTTTTAATCTAGATAATGCAGAGAGATAATCGTTAAAATTACTTCCAAGTTGAAGAGCGCTAATTTCGCTTTTAACATCGTTTATCTCTATTTCAAAAACTGTGAAGTCAATCTCGTTTTCTAAGCAATTATTTTTTAACTCATTGACAATCGTATTTTCGAAATAATCATTTACTGCTTGTCGAGCTAAATCAACATCTACTATTTCAATATCAAATGTAACATCAAATTCTGGATAAGTATTGAAAGGAGCTATATAGTTAATCCTAAAATATTTCTTATCATCCACACTGAATATAAAGTCTTCTGAACTTTCAACTTCTCCACCAACAAGTGGTGATGATACCACGAATCTCTTAAAAACAAATCCTTTTTCTGAAATTAAATTTACTATATCAGTAATATCTATTGGCATTAAATATCCAACTTCCAAAATTTCAGTTTCAATTGGCGCAAATAAAGAATATGTATTTATATTAAGATTTAATTTCATTACATAGGTAGCAGGTAAGCATATATAATATTCACAAAAAGTAAAAATTGCCTTTACAATATACGTTTTTATGGATGCAGCATCGCTAGAAAAAGCTATTTCATTTGAAATTTGATCTAAATCTCTATCATATGAATTTAAAAATTCACAATAATCATCTAATTCGTATTTAGCAATTAATTCTTGTTTAATTAGCGATGCATATTCATTGAACTTATCAACAATTAAACCTCGATTCGATTCATCAGAGACCAAATTTAAAATCTTAACACTTATTTCATAAAATAAAGCATCAAGTTTGCCTTCTACTGTTTCAGTATAAGTAATCATGCTAGGGCCTGCATTAATGTACTCTTCTTTAATTACTTCAAAATCGTTTTTAAACTCTTCTAAATAATTTGCACCTGTAGGCGTGGATGAATCCAAATTACTTAAAATAGTATTTATGAAATCATAAGTTTTATCTAATGTGAGTGGTAAGTTCTCCCAATTGTTTTTATAATTTTCATAATTTCTATTTAGAATTCTTTCGGCTTGAAAAACTACATCACTAATTTTATCTTGAAGATCTATTAATTGTTTGTTTGTTAAGTTTCCAGTCATTGTCTCACTAATAATTGAATAATAAGTAGTTTCTAAATTGTATCCTAATAACAAGTCTTTAACTGGTTCAGCCACTTCAATCATATACTGAAATTTTTCATCAAAAATACTTAAATCGGCATCGAGTGTATATAGCCATTCTAAGGCTTCGTTATAAACATCAACTAAATCATTTCTAACACTTTCAAACCAAATTCTATCTAAGTAACTTTGTAGTTCATTATTAATTTCGTTAGTTATATTTTCTGGTCTTATAAGATAATACAAGTATTTGATGATAGTTTCACAATCACTATCTCCAATATCAGCGGCAGGAACGTCTTCAATCCATCTAGCCACAAGATTGAGATTATCATAAACATAAGTAGATTCATTTACCTTTGTAGCTCGATAAGTTTTGCTCATATACCAGCCATCAAAGTTAAATCCTTCTCTATAAGGAGTTGGTAAACGTACAAAAGCGCCTTCTTTTAGATCTTGATAATCACTTTCCACTAAATGTGAAGGTAACACTCCTCCATTAGGATCAAAAGTAATATCAAAAGTCTCTTCTATCGTCTCTTTATTAGTTATTTCAAAATCAATAGTTGATCCATCAGAAAAAGTAATTGTATAAATATCAACGTTCCCATTGCTTGATTTATATTCAATTTTTTCAATAAATTTTCCATCTTCACCTTTTATATTTCCTTTTTTAATCCAAACTCCTTCAACTTTTACATAAAAGTCCTAAGTATCAGTATCAATATAAGAATCACCATCATTCCCAAGAGTAACTAAAGGTTTTCCGCTACCATTAAAGCAAGAAGTTCCATCTTTTCCCGGAGCGCCTTCATCACCTTTGTCACCTTTTTCGCCTTTAGCTAAAATTTCAGTAACTTCGCCGTCAATTACCCAATATCCGTTTTCATTAATTTCAACTATTGGAGTATGTCCATCTTTACCAGGTTCACCTTGAATACCTTGAGCTCCATCTGCTCCATTGGTAACAACAAAAGTCGATGTTGAATTATTAGAATATGTAATTGTGTAAGTATCTTCCAATCCTTCAGTATCTGTTAATTCTATTGAGACAATAGAAATCCCATCTTTCCCATCTACGCCATCTTTGCCGTTAACTCCATCTTTACCGTTTGCTCCACTACAACCAACAAGTGAAAAAAGAGCTAACGCTGACATTATTATTGAAATTCTTCTTTTCATACCCTTCCCCTGAAATTTAAAAATTTTTTGCTATAAAAATTATAGCAAATTAAGTTTATTATGACGTATGTCATTTTTGTAGGTATCAAACTATTTAAAACTTTTTAATTAATCGAAATTGTTAGAGAAATAAACAATAAAATTAACTACTTAAAAAATAAATAAGCCTGCAAAACTCAATTATTTTGCAGGCTTATTTGCTTTTTTCGTATTTTTTAATTTACATTTCCAGAAAAAATTCTTACTAATTCATGATATATGCCTTCACCAGAGAAAAGCATGATTCTGTCCCCTGGGAAAATAGTTGTTTCTCCATTTGGAACAACAAAATCATCACCATGATAAATTGCAATAAGTAAAACAGATTTTGGTAGTTTAAGTTCTTTAATCTTTTTACCAGCAGCCTCAGAATTTTCACTAGCCACAAGTTGAATAATTGAATGATCGCCTTTTGATAGTTTCATCAAAGTCATAAAGTTTTTCATCGACATTTCTTCAACAACAATGTGTCCAATGATATCAGCTTGGTTAATAGCTGCATCAACCCCCATCCCAACATTAAATAGCCAAGCATTATTTGGGTTATTAACTCTAGCTACAACTCGTGAACAATTAAACTCAAATTTAGCAACAGTTGAAGCAACAAGATTGGTTTCATCTCTTCCGGTAACACAAGCAACAACATCGGCTGTTTCAATTTTAACACTTGCTAAAACATTAGGATCTGTGCCATCTCCTAAACAAACATGTTCTTCGCCAAATTTTTTAAGTAGTTTTTCAATATTTGATCTAACTGAATCGATAACTACAAAATCGAGTTTGTTTCTTTTTAATAGGTCGGCCATGTAAGAACCGATTTGTCCACCACCAATAATAACAACGTACATATTTAGCCTCCCTTAAATTCCAAGAAACATCTTAAGACGACGTTTAGCATCAACTTTAGTTACAAAATATAAGATGTCGTGAGTCATTACTATATCTTCAGCTTGCGGAATAAAAGATGAACCATCTCGAACAATTGCAATTAATTTAAAATCTTTTTCGTTTTCTAACTCTTTTAAAGTTAATCCATCAATCGAAGGAGTTGCCATAATACGAACGATTTCACTACTTGCATCAGCTCCAAGAAGTTGAACACTATCCATCATATTAAAAGATAAAAGTTCAATTGCACGGTTAATGCTATAACCTGTAGTTGAGATTGTTTTTATGCCTTGTGCTTCAAATACTTTACCTTTTTTAGGGTTATATAAACGAGCAATAACGTATTTTACAAAGTATTTGTCTTTTCCAATTTTAGCAGCCACTGCATTAATATCGTCATTCCCAGTTGCACAAACTAAAGCATCACAATATTCAATTTCAGCTTCTTCTAAAGTGTCTTTATCATATCCATTTCCTAGCACTGTAAGACCATTAAAATCAGCTCCTAAGCGATAAAAACTTTCTTCATCTTTATCGATTACATTAACACTATGTCCTCTTTTATATAATTCAATAGCAAGTCCGGCACCAAGTTTACCACAACCAATTATTAATATTTTCATTTTGCCTTTCTCCTTCTAATAAAATATTTTCTTGTTTCATCAATTCCAATAACTATGAATGGGAATGTAAAGATAATAAGCCAAATCTTATAATCTAAGATTTGATTTGTTTCAAAGACTTCCGTATTAATGAAAGGAACATAAGTTACTATCATTAATAAGATTATTTCAGCAACAATACCATAAAGAACTTCTTTATTTGAGGTAAGTCCTAATTTAAAGATACTAGTTTCATCACTTCTACAATTATAAACTATACCAATTTGACAGAAAATAATACTTGCAAGGACAACTGTTGTTGACATCATCCAAACTGCTTCATTATTTGTTTGATTATAGAAAGTAAATGGTAAATTATTATCTAACGCATAGAAAGCTAGGAAGATAAAATAAGCCGCTACACATAAAATAGAAGTTTGAAGTCCATAATATAAAGCTTTACCATATAACTTTTTAGTGATGAGATGTTCATTAATTTTTCTTGGAGGGCGATCCATGATGTTATCACTTGGTTTTTCACTTCCTAAAGCAAGAGCTGGGAGCATATCTGTACCAATATCAATTAATAAAACCTCTAAAATGGTGAGCATTGGAGGAAGAGCATTAATTGTTAAAAGTGGTAAAAGGAATGGGATGGCTTCTGGAATATTAGAGTTAAAGATATAGGTAATAAACTTTTTAATGTTATCAAAAATTGCACGACCTTCTTTTACTGCTTTAACAATTGAAGCAAAGTTATCATCGGTTAAGATCATGTCAGCTGCTTCTTTTGCTACATCAGTTCCAGTTATACCCATTGCAATACCAATATTGGCTTTTTTTAAGGCTGGAGCATCATTTACACCATCCCCTGTAACTGCAACAATTTCTCCTAAATCTTGAAGAAGAGAAACAATACGATATTTTTGATCAGGAGCCATTCGGGCAAAAATTATTTCATCCTTCAAATATTCTTTTAACGTTTCATCATCGATATTATTTAATTCTGGACCAGAAATAACACGTGGATTTTTTTCTTTTACAATTCCAATGTGTTTAGCAATTGCTAAAGCGGTCAATGAATAATCACCAGTTATCATAATAACTTTAATTCCAGCTTTATGACATTCTTTAATCGCTTCTTTAACACCTTCTCTAGGTGGATCTTGCATTGCTTCTAAGCCTAAAAAGCACATATCAGTTTCAATAATATCTGGAGTATAAGCACTTAAAGCTAATGGTAATTTTCCATCTTTTTTTAATAAACGGAAGGCCATGCCTAAAACACGTAGACCATTTTTGGCAAAATTATCATTGTTTTCCATGATCTTTTTGCGGTCTTCTTCATTTATTTTTCTAGCTTTCCCGTTTTCAAAAATATACTTACATTTATCTAAAACTTCTTTTGGAGAACCTTTTGTAAACGAAACTCTTTGTGATCCTTCAATTTGCTCTTCAAGTTGATGAATAGTTGTCATCATTTTTCGAGTTGAATCAAAAGTTAATTCTCTAATTCGTGGAGTAATTCGTAATTGATTTTGTGCGTTTAATAAGCCTTTTTCACTTACTACTCCTAGACAAGCTTCAGTAGGATCACCTAAAACCTTAAATCTTTTATTTTCATCAAGAACAATTTTAGCATTTGAACATAAAGCGCCACACATTAATAAAAGCTTTAAATCTAAGCTATCCATGGCAGTAACTCTTTTGCCATTTTGATCTAAAATTTCGCCTTTAATGTCATAGCCTTCTCCGGTTACTACATATTCTCGGTTAATTAAATAAAGATATTTAACTGTCATTTCATTTTTTGTTAAAGTACCAGTTTTATCAGAACATATAACACTAGTTGAACCAAGAGTTTCGGCACTTGATAAATTTTTAATTAACGCTCCTTCTTTTGCTAAACGTTGAACGGCTTTAGCAAGAGATAAAGAAACAGTTGGTGATAAACCTTCTGGAATAAAGGCCACGACCATACCTAAAGCCGTAACAAATTGATTTAAATATAAGGTTGGTGAGGCAAATTGATTAGTGGCAAATCCATTAATTACAATTCCTAAAACTAAAACAACCGCTCCAATTGAAAGAGCAATCATCGCAATAGTTTTAGTCATTTTTTCAACTTCTAATTCAAGAGGTGATTTTTTATCATCGATTTGTTGAGTTAAAGAAGCAATCTTACCAAATTCAGTATTCATGCCAGTTGCAAAAACAACACATCTTGCAGTTCCTGTTGAAACGCTTGTTCCAGCATAAACAATATTTTTTGCTCTAATTGAACTTTCTGGATCTTCCTTTAAAGCTTCATATTGTTTTCTAGCTGGAGTTGCTTCTCCATCTAATGTTGATTGATTACAGGTAAAGTCATTACAGTTAATAATTCTAGCATCTGCTGAAATCTTATCCCCTTCTTGCAAAACAACAACATCTCCGATTACTAAATCTTTAGCTTCAATTTGAATTTCTTCCCCATTTCTTATCACTCGAGCATAGGTCGGAAGCATTTTTGATAAAGCTTCTGTTGATTTATTCGCTTTAAATTGTTGCACAAAAGAAAAAACACCATTAATGATGTTTACAAGATAAATAGCAAGACCAAGATATAACATTCCTGGATCTTTTAAAACTCCAATACTTGATGGAGATTCGCTAGCAATAAAGCAAGATATAATTGCAATAGTTCCTGCAACCCAAAGTAAAATTGCTAGCATTGAAACAAAGTTTTTAAAAAATAACTTTAAAACGTTGTTTTTCTCTTTTTTAGCAATTTCATTAGGTCCATAAGTTTCTAAACGCCTTTTAGCTTCTTCACTAGTTAAGCCATGGGCACTTGTTTCTAATTCTAAATATATCTGTCTTGATGTTCCTTTATAAATTTTGTTTAAACGCTCATCCATAAATTCCCTTCAACTCTCTAATGATATAAATTATATAGTTATTAAATTTTAAAGAAACAATTAAAATGTAAATAAATCTTAATATTTCATAATATTTTTGCTTATTTAGTGTTTATATTCTTTATAGAATTTGATACAGAAATTATGTTTTTTTAATCAATTATTCGGTCTAAAACAAGAAGGATATTAATTGGCTTTTCTAGAAAAATTAGAAGCAAACTACCTTAAAAATAGGAAATTAATTCTTTAAAAAACTCTTGTCTTAAATTTGTTGATTTATAATTAAATAAATGGAGGATAACGAAAATGTTTGATTTTACAAACAGAGTTGTGGTCATCACTGGTGCAAGTAGCGGTCTTGGCTCACAAATGGCTAAAGGATTTGCAGCACAACATGCAAATCTTGTTTTACTTGCTCGTAGAGTCGAAAGACTCGAGGATCTTGCCAAAGATCTTCGTAAATTAGGTGTCAAAGTTTTACCACTTAAATGCGATGTTACTAATACTGAAAACGTCAATGAATGCGCAAAAACTGTTGAAAAAGAATTTGGCAAAGTCGATGTTTTAGTTAACTGTGCTGGTGCTAGTAAAAATGCAGGCGTCTTAAATATGACTGATGAAGAATGGAACTTCACAATGGATATTGATTTAAAGAGCGTCTTTTTAGTTACTAGAGCTTTTGCAAATATCATGAAAAAACATAATTATGGAAGAATCATTAACATCGCTTCAATGTATGGTTTAGTTGGTAATCCAGCAATGGATACTGTTGCTTATCACACTTCTAAAGGTGGCGTTGTTAATTTTACAAGAGCTGTTGCAGCTGAACTTGCAAAATATGGAATTACATGTAATGCAATTTGCCCAGGATATTTTGAAACTGAACTTACTCATGACACTCTTGTTACACCAGAATTTACCGCTTATATGAAAGCAACTGTTCCTCTAGGAAGATATGGTAAAGAAGGCGAACTTAATGCTGGCGCTCTCTTTTTAGGAAGCGAAGAAGCAAGTTATGTAACGGGTGTTATTTTACCAATTGATGGTGGATACACTTGTATTTAATCTACTTCATTGCATTATATAAAGTTAAAGCATCTTGAAAAAATCGAGATGCTTTTTTAATTAAATCGGTAAAAATATTTGAGATTTGCTGCGCTTTTGGTATAAAGTTGAGGCTTTCAGAATTGAATATTACTTTGTTTATTAATGTATAACGTTTTTAAGAATAATGCTATTTGGATAAACTTGATTTTTAATTATTAATCAAAACTTTATTTTGTTAAACTTTCATCGTTATTAATAACTTCTAAGTATTCTTCGTAAGTTGTATCCCAAACAACATCACATTTACTATTCCAATAAGATTCCCGTGTAGATTCGCTTTCTGATATTTCGCAGTAAATTGTAAGATTTATGCAATCATCGAAAACACCAACCCCAAAAGTAGTTACAGATGATGGTATAAATATAGTTTCTAATGATGAGCAATATGAAAAAGCATTGTTATCAATTATATTTAAATTACTATCACCTTTAACAACAACCTCTTTTAAATTTTTACAATTCACAAAGGCCTGATAGCCGATCTTAGTCACACTGCTTGGTATAGAAACTGACGTTATTTCATTGTTACCTTCTCGAAAAGCATTACCATAAATTAATTTTACTGGAATCTCTTCACCATCTACATTTATAGATTCAGGAATAACAACTTCATTATCCATACCTACATACGTAACAATATTTATATATTTTTCATTATTATCATCGATACAAACTGCATAATTAAAACCATTGTAATTTCCATGTACTCCAAAAAATGAACTGTATACTACTAAGCATTCACCATAAATACCTGAAGGCCAATTACTTGGTCTCGATTTATAATCGGTATATATAGTTGCATTAACACAATCATTAAAGGTGCCATATTTTAGTTCGGTTACGCTATTTGGCAAAAAAAGTGTAGTTAAAGCGTCAAATCCCCAGAAAGGCGAACCTTTGATTGAAGTAATTGTATGAGGCAAAATAATAGTTTCTACTATTTCATTTGGCTTATATGCTTCTTTATCAATTACCTTAATTGGAATATCCTCTCCATTAATATTTAATGATCCAGGCACAATTATTTCACGTTCTTCGCCAAATTCAGTAATTACAATATATGGGTTTTCACTTTCATCTTTTACAACACAATAATAAAAACCATTTGAGTAACCGTGAATGGCAAAATATGAATTCCAGATAACAAGATTTGAACTACACCAACCAGGAGTCCAACCATCCGGTGTTGACGCTACTTCACAGAAAATTTTTTTATGAGCGTAAATCCCTTCACGTCTAATTGTTGTGATGGTTTTTGGGATGAAAATATAATCTAAAAAATCTTCGCTAGTAAAAGCGTCTTGAAGTATTTCCTTAACCTGTAGTTCTTCTTCATTAACAACAATTGATTCTGGCAAATAAAGATCAGTCGCTGTTCCATGATAATCAGTTATAACAATAAATTGATTCTTTTCTTCATCAAATCTTACACAATACTCTAAATTATTATAAATATCACAAATTCCAGCATAACCCCAAACAACGCGCTCGCTGTTTATTTTATAAGTAGTATCAGTAATGTGCCAATAAACGCCCCAATTAGTTGGAGACTCAGCAAAAGTAGAGTAAATTTTTAAATTGTCGCATAATGCAAAAGCGTAATCTCCAACATAAAGAATTTTATCTGAAAGATAAAAAGCAGATAAGGACTTACATTCGTAAAATGCACGAGCTTCAATAGTAGTTAAAGCTGGATTTTGACCTAAATCAACTGTTTTAAGATTGGAGCAATTAGAAAAAGCTCTATAGCGGATTTTCGTTAATGGACTATTATCTTCAATGCTTACACTTTCAAGATTTTCACAATAATAAAAAGCTTCTACTCCTATTTTTCTTACTGTGTTTGGTATTGAAATGCTTTTTAAATACTCATCATATTCAAAAACTTCATTATCAATTTCAACAATCGGTAAATCTTTATAAGTATTAGGAATGACTACATTTTCTAATTCCTCAAAATAATCAGTAATTATATAGCCATCTTTATTGTAATTTAAGTGTAAAGAAAACGTTCTTTCGGTTTCTAAATCTTGTGGATTTTCTTCCGTTTCATTGTTTTCTGAATCGTTTTCTTTATCGTCGTTTCCTTCTTCAGTATTATCGCCTAAATTACCTTCACTATCATCGCTTTCGTCGTTATTTAGGTTATCATCTTCAGATGAATCGTTTTCTTTATCACTATTCCCATCATCAATATTTTCGCCCGAATTACTTTCATTGTTTTCTTCTTTATTATTTTCACTGCTATTATTTTCGTTATTATTTTCCTCATTACTTGGAGGAGTTTGTGTTCCATCTAAAGATGCTTCTTGAGAAGAACATCCAGTAAGCATTAATCCAAGTGAAGCAAGTAAAATAGCTATTTTTTTCATAATTCTGTCCCTTCATACATTTAAAAAATGCTATAAATAATTTTTAACATTATATCATTGCCAATTTGGTACTGTTTTAAATTTCATTAAATATGCCATAAAAGTGTTTAATAACGACATAGGAGAAAAAAGATCAATTATTAAAGAAATATTTGCACCTATGAAACTATCTTTTCTTTATTTAAAAATAGCTTAAAGTTAAGAGTTGAATAAGGTCTAATTGCGAACTTTTACGAACTTTTTTAAAATCCTTATAATAATTACTTTCAAAACTCCTAAATTTATTCTTAATATATTCCTCATTTTATAAGCATCTTTTACCAAATTTGGCGAAATAAATGAATACAATGGCGAAATAAATGGCGACATAAATGGCGAAATAAATTATTATCATTTCTTTTATCATTAATGCAACAATTTTATTAGTCCACGAGTCCAAGTCCGATAACATCAGCCATATCTTCATCAAAAATAAAAATCCAATTTCTCGGACTTCTATTGGCTTAAATAGAATATAAATCTACTAAATAATTGCCAATTTTTGCATAGCTAAGATCGTTAATTCGAAACGAACTGACTTAATCTAGCTTTTTATGAATTATCTCCCAATATCCACCTTTATCTGGACCGACACGAATTAAAACGCCTTTCAGCTTTAGTGAATTAACGATTGTTTGAACTGTTCTTATTGAAAGAGTGATTTCAGATGCTATTTCACTTGTAGTTATCTTGTCATTTTTTTGAATTAACTTTATTATTTTTCTTTCGTTTTCTGTGAAGTTATCTGTGAAGTTTTCTGTGAAGTTAGCACTCGTATTAAATCCTTTTCTATCAAAAGGTATGGTAACCATTATACCAACACCGAGGAATTTGAATGCTTCTTTGCCTTAAACTTTTATACTTTTTTGTATTGGTAAATCAGTTGAATATCTAGAAATTCAGAGTTTTTATTGTTGGTTCGAACCTCTTATCATCCGCAATATCGTCTCTAAAATAAAAATCCGATTTCTCGGACCTATATATTAATTTAAACAGAATAATCTGAAAAATATGCAAAATTTTGGAGCACCATACGAGAATCGAACTCGCGTATTCAGCTTGGGAAGCTAACGTTCTACCATTGAACTAATGATGCGTGAATAAATAATAGCATAATCGCTATTATTTACGAAAGTTTATTTATTTTAGAAATTGCTTCCAGCAAACCCCCAATTAGGAGTTTCAAAATAACTTACATAAATTCTTGTAGGAGAAATATTTAAAGTTTTACTAACAAGATCGGTAATCTCATAAGTTAATTTATCATAGGCCTCACTTGTTGCTTTGCCATAAATCTTAACTTCAATCATTGCGCATTTTTCATCGCTACCTTTAAAATACATTTTCTTTCCGCCACTTATTTGAACCATTAACCAATTTTCACTTTTTCCTGGAATAATTGTAACAAGTTCTCCAAGTTTACTTTTAATTAATTTTTCATCGTTTTCATTGATTTCTGCATTAGTTTTAAGTTGAATAAAAGGCATTTTAATTTACTCCTCTCCTTATTAAATCATATTTTGAATATCTTATAATTGAGTTTTGTTTAACTTTACGAACAATATTAAAAATAATTACCGCAAGCAAAATTATAAGCATAACTCCAAATATTAAAATCCCACAATCTAAGAAAAATTGTTCAGGTAAGGCATTAATTATTGGATCAGTAACAGGATTAAATATCCAGTTTTCTTTTCCAGGAAATAAAACAGCATGAAAAAAGGCATAAGCACTATTAACATCAATTAAAGCGTAAATTCCTAAAGCCCCTAAAAGAATAATTGGTACAAAAGAAGCAAAAAATAAAATTGAAAATCCTTTAATTCTATAAACTTTAATAACGTTAAATTTAATTAAAAATGAATAAGTAATAAAAAGTAAAAAACTAATAGGTAAGGCTAAAAGATCAAGAGTAAAAAGAATTCGACAATCTAAAAAATGATTCATTCCACTTGGAGAATAATCAAACACTCCTTCGCTAAAAGGCTTATAAAAAACAAGTGAATCCATTAGTTCATTAAAAGAAAAGATTAAATCGCTTTTAGAGCGACCTGTTGCTTCAGTGATATTTAATAAATCAATATGAAAATAATAAAAATCACGCCATAAAATAGGTAAAGCTATTGCAAAAGTTACAACTAGAACAATAAAACTTAAAGCATAGATGAATGTATTAAAAAACCTACCAATTTTTCTCATATTTAAATGATAATAACTTGGTAGGTAAGAATAAACTAAAAAATGATAAATTCTTATTTTTCTAAATAATGAATCGCACTAGCGGCATCACCTACTGCAGTTGCAATTTGTCTTACTTCTTTATCAATACAATCGCCTATTGCAAATAAGCCCTTAACGCTTGTTTGAAAATGCTTATCAACTTCAATAAAACCTCTTTCATTTAATATATTTAAGTTAGATAAAAAAGCGGTTTGAGGGATTTGTCCAATATAGACAAAAACTCCATCAACATCAAGTGTGCTTTCTTCTTTTGTGTTTGTATCAAATAAAATAACTCCATGAAGTTTCTTATTTTCTTCTAAAAGGGTTTTAATTTGCTTAAATTCGATAACTTCGATATTTTCTTTACTCTTTAATTCATCGATCTCTTTTTTAGCGCCTTTTAATTCATGGCGAGTGATTACATAAACTTTTTTAGCAATATTTGCTAAATACATCGCTTCAGTTAAAGCGCTATTTCCTCCACCAACAACTAAGACAGTTTTATTTTTATAAAAGGCTCCATCACAAGTTGCACAAAAACTTATTCCTCTACCAAGTAAAGCATCTTCATTTTCTAAATTTAATTTACGAGGCTTTGTTCCAAGTGCTAAAAGAACTTTTTTAGCTTCATATGTTATATCATCGATAGTTGTAACTTTAAAATAATCATCAACTTTTTTGACTTCTTTAATTTCTTCGTAATTGACTTCAATATTTAAAGCATCAAGTTCATTTAAAAAATTGATTGCTAAATCTGCCCCAACGATTTTACCTACCCCTGGATAATTTTCAATTTCAAAAGCATTTACAACATTGCCACCAACACAGCTTTTTTCAAAAACTAATAAATCAAGATTGCTTCTTTTTGCATAAATTGCAGCCGTTACGCCACCTGGTCCTGCACCAATAATAATTAAATCTTTCATAACAAAAAACCTCTTTAAAAGATTAAATTAAACTATCGTAAAAAGCAAAATAATTGCTTACTTAAATTTCTTTTAAACGATTAAAAATAAAAGCTTCAACGTCTTTAGAAGTAATATTTAAACCAACAGAAAACTCATTATAGATGTTAGTTTTGATTTCTCTTAAAAAACTCTCATCAGTAAAAGATAAAAATTTATTTTCTTTTTCTAATTCTTTTTTCTTCTTTTCAAATGATTTAATAAGTCTAAATATTTCAATAGGGTTACCTGAATCATAAAGTTCTCTAAACTTTGCTTTTCTAATTTTAGGATTTGTTATCCAGATTTCTTTAATGCTAGGTAAACTATCAATTAAAGCAATTATTTCTTTTTCCTTTAAAGCACTACGAATAATACCTTCTTTATCAGCAGGAATGTAATATTTAATACTATCGTTTTTCTCATTAAAATAAGGAACTAAAACATAATAGGTATTTTTACCTAATCCAACATCAAAATTATCGAGTATGTCAATAACTTTACAAACTTGTCCTTTTTTGTTTACAACAATATCTTCTTTTTTAAACATTAACTTCCCTGACTTCGTTTAGATTATAGCATTTTAAGAAATTTAAAACTAGAAAAAATTCGATAATTATCGTATTTTTCGCCTATTCTTAATAGTAAAAGATACCAAGATTTTATCGCTTAAAATTTTATTTCAAGTGTTAAAATTCACTATTTTATGAAATTTTTCGAAAAAAATTTAAATTTCCTCTTGCGTGAAACTTTTTTTCTGTGCTATATTATTTGAGCGCGTTTAAGACGCGTCAAAGTTAAAGCGGACCAGTGGTGTAGCGGTTAACATGCCACTCTGTCACAGTGGAGATCGCGAGTTCGATTCTCGTCTGGTCCGCCAAATTTTTTTGAAAATATTGGCCCGATAGCTCAGCAGGTAGAGCAAAGGACTGAAAATCCTTGTGTCCCCAGTTCGACCCTGGGTTGGGCCACCATAAATTAGTTAATTAGCAACTGAATAGTTGCTTTTTTTATGCACTTTTAGAGCTTTAAAAAGAGGGGCCGAAACCCCTCACTTTTAATTTCTTCGAAATTTTATCGTTTAATTATCTACTAAAAAACTAGATAATCAAACCAAAAACCTTGCAAAAGTTCACTTTTATTTAAGACTTGTGTCTAAGAACTTATTTTTGTCTACATCAAAGTCATCTATTAATTTAAGTGGTAAAGATAATTCTAATAGATAATTATTTAAAGTTTCTTGAGACACTTTTTTAAATACGCTAACTCTTGATGCTGATTCATAATTATTCATAAATACAAATAATTTATTTCCATCAACAACAAAAACAATCTTACTTTTAACTTTCTCATCAAATTCAAGTAAAGATAATTGAACTTGTGGAGTCATTAAATAGAAAGCAAATGTTTGATCACTTGAATAAGATTTGAACTTTTTATTAAATTCGACAGATTCAAATTCTACTTCGCTTCTTTTTGAAGGAGTTCTATAAAACTCGGAGATAGCGCCTTTTTCAAATGAACAGAAATATTCTTTGAATTGGCGAGGAAAAGTAAATACATAAGCTTTTCCTGGGTAGCTATAAGTCACTTTTTTAGTGTGTCCTTTGCTATCTGTAGTAACGTGAATAAATTCTGCGCAATAATTACAACCTTCAATTTGAACGCCTTTATAAGAGCTTGTAAATAAATTGCTTGAATAATAGTGATCTGGTGATCTTAATACATCACTTTGTTGTAAATAAGAAAAACTTAAGCCTTTTTTATAAAAAATTTGAAAATCATCACCATATATTTCTTTTAAATAATTCTTATCAAACTCTTCTTTAAAAGCTTTAGCAAGTTTCTTATTAAGTTGACTGATGCCAACAATCATTCCAACTACGCCGACAATAAGTAAAACAAATCCAACAAAATAATAAATCATGTCGTTATAATCAAAAAATTGAATTATAAAAAGGATGATTCCAACAAGTGTACAAAGACCAAAAAACACCAAAACAAAAATTGCTTTATTAAGCAATTTTTTTCTTAAAGATTCAAGATTTGCAAGCTTTTCTTCTTGATTTTCCATTTTTTAATTAGAAATCAAATTTGACGTCTTGACGTTTTTCTTCATCAGCTTTGAAGAATTCAAGATCGCTAGTAAAGCCAATTCTTTTCGCAACAATTGAACTTGGGAAAGTAACCCTTTTTTGATTAAAAATCGAAACGTTAGAGTTATAAACTCTTCTTGCTGCTTGAAGTTGTTCTTCACAATCGGCTGTTTGGTTTTGAAGTAAAGTGAATTGTGTATCAGCTTTAAGTTGAGGATATTGTTCAACTACTACATTAATTCCTCTTTGAACTTGGCTAAGTTCAGCATTGAGTTTACTTTTTTCATCTAAGGATAATTCTTTAATTGAGCCAGTTCTCATGCCGATAACTTTACTTAAAGTTTCAGCCTCATGTTTTGCATAGCCTTTAACAGCAGCTAAAGCTTTTGTTAAAAGGTCATAACGTTTTGTTAAAGCAACATCAATTCCACTATTTGCTTCATCAACTTTAACTTTGGTTCTTCTAAACCAGTTCATTGTTGAAATGTACCAAGCAACAATAATTATGAAAACTAGTACAATAACAGCCACTACTACGATACCAATAATAGCACCAGTGCTTAATAATAAATTAGGTATTATCATTTTTTCACCCTCCTTTTTGAATTATAACATAGCCAAGAAAAAAGTATTAAAAAAACTGAGTTTTAAAAAGTAAATTTTTAAACAAAAAGTTAAAATATTTTTTACTTTTGTCAAATAAACTCCTTTATATTAGTGAAGAGATAATTAATAAAAGAAAGGAGACAAAATAAAAGTGATGTCTTAATGAAAAGACATCACTATCAAAGTTATTTCTTCTTAAAAGATATTAGTCTTTAAATTCAATCTTCTTTAAATGCCAAATATCTTTATTGTATTGCTCAATTGTTCTATCACTTGAGAAATAGCCACTCTTAGCAATATTGATTAAGCAGCTCTTTGTCCATGCTTGTCTATTTTTATAATAGTCAGCAATCTTTTTAGATTCATCAATATAAGCTGCAAAATCCATTAAAATGAAATACTCATCATTATGATTCATGATTTCATCAAAAATCCCTCTGAAACGATCATGAATTCCTTCACACCATGGACCATTAAATAAGCTATCTAAAATTCTTCTGATGTTTTGGTCGCTATTATATAAGTCCCATGGGTTATACATTCCACTCTTTTTAATGGACTCAATATCGTTGACTTTTAAGCCAAAGATAAAGCTATTATCATCACCGACTCGTTCATTAATTTCAACGTTAGCTCCATCAAGTGTTCCAAGTGTTAAAGCACCATTCATCATAAACTTCATATTACTTGTACCACTTGCTTCTTTTCCGGCGGTTGAAATTTGTTCAGAAATATCGGTTGCTGGAATAATTAATTCAGCTAAAGAAACACCATAGTTGATCATGAAGACAACTTTCATATATTTTGAAACTTCAGGATCGTTGTTAACTACATTTGCAACAGCATTGATTAAAGTAATAATTTCTTTTGCAAAAACGTAACTTGGAGCAGCTTTAGCACCAAAGATAAAGGTATGTGGAAGCATCTTGAAATCAGGATTTGTTTTGATTTCAAAATAATAATGCATAATTCTAAAGACATTTAAAAGTTGTCTCTTATAGGCATGTAATCTTTTAATTTGGGTATCAATAATTGAATGAGTATCAATCTTAATTCCATAATTCTTTTCGATAAACTTTGCTAATTTAATCTTATTAAGATGTTTAACTTTTCTTAAGGCTTCAAGAGTATCGCGATCATCTTGATATTTTAAGAGTTTTTCTAAATCATCAGGGTTTTTAATCCAAGAATCGCCAATTTTTGAAGTAATTAAATTAGAAAGTTCTGGGTTTGAATACATGAGCCATCTTCTATGAGTAACCCCATTAGTTTTGTTATTAAATTTTTCAGGGAAATACTTATAGAAATCTTTGAATGTCTCTCTTTTTAAAATGTCTGTATGCAAAGCAGCGACACCATTTACGCTAAAGCAAGTAAAGATTGCAAGGTTAGTCATTCTAACCATTCCATCTTTTATAATTTGCATATTGCTCATTTCGCCTTCACTTACACCATTTTGGTTCATCCAAATCATTGTACGACGATTAATTTCTTCAATAATCATGTAGCAACGTGGAATTAAATTTTGGATGTATTGAATTGGCCATTTTTCAAGAGCTTCAGGCATTACTGTATGGTTTGTATAAGCAATACATTTTGTAACTTGCTCCCATGCTTCATCCCAGCCAAAGCCATGTTCATCCATTAAAAGTCTCATAAGTTCTGGAATAGCTAAAATTGGATGGGTGTCGTTAAGTTGGAAAACATAACTTTCATAGAATTTATGTAAGTCTCCTCCTAAACGAATGAAACCTCTAATTGCGCTTTGAAGACCGGCACTAACAAAGAAATATTGTTGTCTAAGTCTTAACAATTTTCCGTGCTCTGTGGTGTCATCTGGATATAAACCATGGCATAATTCATTAATTTGATTTAAGTATTCATCAAAAGAAATGTTATAAGGGAAATTTTGTTCGCTTGGTTGAGCTTTCCAAAGTCTTAAGTTGTTAGCGACTCCATTTTTATAACCAACTACAGAAACATCATATGGGCAAGCAGTAATTTTTGTTGAATTTACTGTTCTAATTCCATAATCACCATTTGGTTTTAAATATGTTTCAGCGTTTCCATAAAAGCTTACTTCAACTGAGTGTTTTGGTTTTCTAACTTCCCAAACATAGCCATTTTGAAGCCATTGATCAGGGAGTTCGATTTGTTTTTCATCAACAATTTTTTGTTTAAAGAAACCATATTCATAGCGAATACAATTTCCATTTCCTGGATAACCAAGAGATGCAATTGAATCAAGGAAACAAGCAGCAAGTCTTCCTAACCCACCATTTCCTAATCCAGCATCAGCTTCCATATCTTCAAGCTCGCCAATGTCGATCCCTAATTCGCTTAAGCCATCCTTACAAATATCATAAATTCCTAAATTCATCATGTTATTAGTAAGTAAACGACCAATTAAGAATTCCATTGAGAAATAGATTAATTGTTTTGAATGGTTATCGTTTAAGTATTCGTGTGTTTTACGCCAGTTATAACCAGCATAATCACGAACCATTTCACCTAAAATATCGTATTTTTCAAGAACGTGAGCATCAGATGGTGAACGACCATATTTAGCAGACATTCTTGATTTAAATTCTTTTGCAAATTCTTGTTTGTTTGAGAATATCATTTAATTATTTACCTTCCTTTTCTTCGGTTAAATCCTCTCCATTTTTATGAGCATATTTGAAAATCATAGCAGCAAATGGAGCAATTTTAACGGTTATTTTGTGTGGTTTGTTTTCTGGACCCCAATAATATGACATTACATCAAGTCCATTGTATGCATTACTTCCACCATAGACATCTTTATCACTATTAAAGATTTCAGTATAGGTTCCTTCACGAGTTACACCAATGTCATATTGCTCGTAATAATTTGGTGTCATATTGAATATAAATACTAAGTGAGAGTCACCAACTCTTCTTTCAAAAGCGAAGACACTATCATTTTTGTTATCGACCATAAGCCAGTTAAAATGGACTGGATTATATTCTTCATAATGCATTGCACTTTCTTTTCGATAGATAAGATTTAAATCCCTTACAAGACGGGAAACACTATCGTGTTTTGGGAATCGTTTAAGTTCCCAAGGGAGAGATTTTGTCTCATTCCACTCATCCCATGAAGCTAATTCATTACCCATGAAATTAAGTTTTTTGCCAGGATGAGCAAATTGATATGTATATAAATTTCTTACAAGAGCAAATTTTTGATCATAATCGCCCCACATTTTATTTAAAATTGTTCCTTTTCCGTGAACAACTTCATCATGTGATAAAGGTAGTAAGAAATTTTCACTGAAGAAATAAGCCATAGAGAAAGTTAATTTGTTATGGTCATATTTCTTATAAATTGGATCAAGAGCATAATACTTTAAAGTATCGTTCATCCAACCAAGATCCCATTTATAATCGAATCCAAGTCCTCCATATTCAATTGGCTTAGTAACTCCTGGAAAATCAGTGGAATCTTCAGCAATCATCATGATGGATTGGTCAGCATAATGCATTTTACCATTTAATCTCTTGATAAATTCAGTGGCACCATGATTTTCGCCATTGTTCTTATTGCCGTCCCAATAGACGATATTGCTTACTGCATCAACTCTAATTCCATCAAAATGGAAATAATCAATAAAGTATCTCATCGCACTCATTAAGAAGCTTCTAATAGGATCTTTTCCAAGATCGAATTGACAGCTACCCCATGGAGAATACATGTGTTCATTTCCATATTCATACATTGGAGTTCCATCAAAATCCTTTAAAGCCCAAGGATCTGTTGCAAAATGAACTGGAGCAAAATCTAAGATAACACCAATTCCAGCTTGGTGGATTCGATCAACAAAACTCATAAGTTGCATAGGATTTCCATAACGTGAATCTACGCTATAAAAACCTGTAGCTTGATAACCCCAACTTCCATCAAATGGATATTGAGTAATTGGCATAATTTCAATATGAGTAAAGCCAGTTTCTTTTAAATATGGAATTAAATAATCGGCAATTTCTTCATAAGATAAATTTCTGCCATCAACCTTACCCTTCCAACTACCTAAATGCATTTCATAAATGCTCATTGGAGCATCGAAGTTTCTAGAACGTTGTTTAAGGTAAGGAGTATCGTGCCAGATAAATCCATTAATGTTAAATAAACGAGAGCATGATCCTGGTCTATATTCACTTAAAAAAGCAAATGGGTCAGCTTTATCAACATATTCACCCCTTGCGTTTCTAAAGTGATATTTATAGAAAGAATAATTATGCAATCCTTCAATAAAAATCTCGAAAACGCCAGAATCATCGACTTTATTCATTTTGTGAATTGTTGGATCCCAACCATTCCAATCTCCAATAACGCTTACATCACTAGCGGATGGAGCATAAAGTCTAAAGACAACCCCTTCAATTAGCTTTTTTCTTGAACTATGTTTTGTTTTACTAGGATCTTTTTTTAGAGGTATAGTAATTATTTCTTTTACCTCTCTAGTTTCAAAATGCGCACCAAAATATTTATAAGCTTCAATACATTGACCATTTAAATAGTCAAATAATAAGCCATAGGCCATAAATTACCTCCGTAAACTCTATAATTTGATTATAGATACAATCCTTTTACTTTTAAAGTAAAAATCAAAAATAAAAAGAAAATGATAAATATTTTCATAAATTTTCAGAAAAGTTTTCAGAAAACCATGTTTTTCCACTAGAAAAGAATGTTTTTTTCGTATTTTTGTCATTCCAAAACATGAATAATAAATGCAAACACATATTTCAAGTAAGGATTTAAAGCATTAATGATGACTTTAAAGGCATCTTTCTTTAATATCATATTAAGAAAATACTTCTACTTTAGATTAGATATTTTATTAAATTTTGCCTTTAAAATGGCTATAATAAATAAGATTGTTTTGAAGGAGATTTGCTATGGCAAAAGTAATGTCTGTTAACTGCGGATCAAGCAGTGTTAAATTTAAATTATATGAAATGCCAGAAGAAAAAGTTTTATGCTCTGGTATAGTTGAAAGAATTGGTCATGATGATGGAATTTTCACCATTAAATTCGATGGTAACAAAGAAACAAAAGTATTACCTGTTCCAGATCATGGTTATGCTGTTGATATCGTTGTTAAAGGAATGCTTGAAAAGAAAATTATTTCTCATTTAGACGAAATTAAGGCTGTCGGTCATAGAGTTGTTCAAGGTGGGAGCTATTTCTCTCATTCTGTTTTATGGAATGAAGATACTGTTCAAAAAGTTGCAAGTTTAATTCCACTTGCTCCACTTCATAATAAAGCTCACCTTACTGGTTATGAGGCCTTCAAAAAAGTTTTACCAAATGTACCTCAAGTTGCAGTTTTTGATACAGCCTTTCACCAAAGTATGGAAGAAGAAGATTACACATACCCAATTCCATATGAATATACTGAAAAATATCAAATTAGAAGATATGGCGCTCATGGAACCTCTCACAAATATTTAAGTGAAGTTGGCGAAAAATTTATCCCTGAAGCAAAAGATAAGCGAATGATTATTTGTCATTTAGGAAGCGGCGCTTCTATTACCGCTACTAAACATGGCAAATGTGTTGCTACATCAATGGGACTCACTCCACTTGGAGGAATCATGATGAATTCTAGAACCGGCGATATGGACCCAAGTGTTTATTATCAAATTGTTGCAATGAGTGGGAAAGACAATGAAACTGTTTTCCAAGAATTGAATAAAAAGAGTGGCTTACTCGGAGTTAGTGGCATTTCAAACGATTCAAGAGATGTCGAAGACGCCGCAAGAAAAGGCGATAAACACGCTATTCTTGCTATGAAATTATGGGCAAGAAGAGTTGCTGATTTTATTGGCCAATATTATGTTAGACTTGGCGGATGCGATTTAATTATTTTCTCAGCAGGTATTGGAGAAAATGCTCCTGATTATAGAGAAATAGTTTTAGATAATATAGCTGAGGCTCTTGGAGTTAGATATAGCAAAGATTTAGACGCACAAATGGTTGGAGGAAAAGAAGGATTAATTTCTACTCCTGATAGCAAAATTAAAGTTGCAGTTATTCCTACAGATGAGGAAGTTATGATTGCACGTGATGCTTACAACATTTGCTTAAAGAAATAGATAGGAAGAATAAATGGAGAAAAAAATAGATTACATTAAATTAGAAAACGACAAATTTAAAAAAGAATTCGGATTAGTTTTAAGACAAATTAAAAGATACAAAAAAATTGCTGTTTTTCGTCATATCATGCCAGATTTTGATGCTTTAGGTACTCAATTTGGCTTAGCCACATGGATTAAAGAAAATTTTCCTGATAAAGACGTCAAAATTTTAGGCGATAACCACGTCACTTTTACTCCTCGTGGACTTTTTCCAGAAACCGATAAAGTTAGCGACGCATGGTTTGATGATTTTTTAGCAATCATTGTTGATGTAGGTGATAAAAAACGAATTGCTGATCCTCGCTTTGAAAAAGCCAAATATATAATTAAAATCGATCATCACCCTGAAACTGATAAGTTATTTGATCTTTCAATTGTAGATACAAGTAAAGCTGCTGCCAGTGAAATTGTTGCTAACATGCTTATATCATTTAAAGATTATTCATTAAGTGCTTTAAGTGCTAAATATCTTTATATTGCTCTTGTTGGAGATAGTGGTAGATTTATGTATTCTTCAACTACTCCACATACTTTTGAAATTGCTTCTGCTTTAGTCAATAAAGGAATTAATATCACAAGCATTTACGCTTTAATGTATGAAAAGAATGTTGCTGATTTAGAAGTAACCAAATTTATCTTAAATAATTACAAAGTTTCGCCTCAAGGTGTGGCTTATTACGTTTTAACTAACGAAGATTTATTAAAGCTTGGTTTGACTAGTGAAAGAGGGAAAGAAAACGTCAATCTTTTCTCTAATATCAAAGGCATTAATATTTGGTGCTCGATTACAGAAGATATTACTGAACCATGCTTTAGAATATCAATCAGAACAAGAGATTATATTATTAATGGTGTCGCTAGCGAATTTAAAGGTGGCGGACACGCTCAAGCAAGCGGATGTCAAATTAAAGATTTATCAGAACTTGACACCTTTATTAACCGTTTAGACCAATTAATTATTACAGGTAAATAATGGCCTTTATTCCTCTTCATATCCGTTCTAGTTATTCCTTCTTAAAAAGTGGAATTCTTTTTAAGGATCTTTTTAAGATGGCCAAAGACTGCGGCTATGAAGAACTTGGTCTTGCAGATTTAGGTGTAATGTATGGCCTCCCTGAATTTGCTTCTCTTGCAAAAGATAACAACATATTTCCAATTTTAGGAATGGATGTGAAATGTGAGAAATATTTTTTCTCTTTATTTATTCAAAACGAAACCGGTTATTCAAATCTTTCTCACATCACTTCTCTTATATCAAAAGCCAAATTAGAGGAAAAAGAGCTAAGTTTTGCAGAGATTTTACCATTTTTAGAAGGATTAATTTGTGTTTTACCAATTGGATACAACCAAATCTTTAAAGAAGTAAACAATAATCTAAAAGATGAACTCTTAAAATTATCAAAAGTTTTCAAGCATCTTTTTATAGGTATAGAAATTTATCACAAAGAAGAAATTACTCACGTAAACTTAATACGCGATTTTGCTCTAAAATATGCTTATGAAACTATTGCTTTCCCTTACATAAGATATTTAAAAAAGGATGATGCAATTGTTATTAACATGCTTGATGCTTTAAGAGAAAATACTACAATTGAACAAAACACCATTCCTACTGATTCAGATTTTTTCTTTAAAACTAAAGAAGAAATCTTAAAGTTTTATACGCCTTTAGAACTTAAAGATTGTGAAAAGATTAAATCATTAATTGAATTTAAGTTTGATAAAAAAAGAGGCGACTTGATTCACTATACTCAAAAAGACGATGAAGAAACTCGACAATATTTTATCGATTTGATCAAAGAAGGTGCTAAAAAACGTAATATCGATTTAAATAATCAAGTCTATAAAAGACGCCTTAACTATGAATACCAAACTATTAGAAATTTAGGTTACATTAACTACTTTTTAGTTGTTCAAGATTATGTAAATTATGCTAAAAATGTTGGTATACCTGTTGGTCCAGGAAGAGGCTCTGCTGCAGGAAGTTTGATTTCTTATTGTTTAGGCATAACAGATGTTGATCCAATCAAGTATAACTTACTTTTTGAAAGATTTTTAAACGCCAAAAGAAATTCTTTACCTGATATAGATATTGATATTTCCGATATTCGAAGAGAAGAAATTATTGCTTATCTTATTAATAAATATGGATTTAATAAAGTTGCTAGAGTTTGCGCTTTTCAAACGATTGCAGCAAAACAAGCAATAAGAGATACAGCAAGAGTTTATGGCTTCCCTGCCTCTTTTATTGGCGATCTTTCAAAAACAATTCCAAACAATTTTAAAGATGAAAACGCCAAAAACTTTTCACTAGATTATGCATATGAAAATATTCCGGCTTTTAAAAAAGCTGTCGATAGTGATGTTGATTATAAGTTTATTTTTAAACAAGCTCATTATATTGAAGGCTTGCCTCGTCAAAGAGGCCTTCATGCAGCAGGAATTATTTTAAATCAGGACGAGCTATCAACTCATATTCCGGTAGATTATGAAAATGAAAATGAATTGGTAACCCAATACGAAAAGAATTATCTTGAAAAACAAGGGTTCTTAAAGATGGATATTCTTGGTTTATCAAACCTTACCGTTATTGATAATTGCCTCAAAAAAATTGAAAAAACCCGCAAAATCAACCTAAAAATGGAAGATATACCATATGACACTCCTGAAATTTTTAAGTTAATTAGTGAATTTAAAACAATGGGTATTTTTCAACTTGATACTAGTGCTGCATATAATGCAATTGTTAATATTCGCCCTTCTTCATTTTTAGATGTTGTTGCAGCAATCTCTTTAGACCGTCCTGGCCCAATGCAATTTATTCCATCTTTTTCTAGAAGAAAACATGGTCAAGAAAGAATAACTTATCTTTCTAAGACTCTTGAACCTATCTTAAAAGAAACGTATGGAATTATTGTTTATCAAGAGCAAATTATGCAAATTGCTCAAGCTTACGCTTCTTTTAGTTTTTCTGATGCAGATATTTTTAGAAAAGCAATCAGTAAAAAAGATCGTCACGAGCTTTTAGAAATGAAACAAAATTTTATTAAAGGCAGCGTTGCCAATGGTCATAATGGAGTTGAAGCTAACACACTTTTTGAACAAATTTTGAAATTTGCCAACTATGGTTTTAATAAATCACATGCTGTTTGTTATGCAATGGTTGCTTGTAAAGAAGCATATTTAAAAGCCAATTATCCAATTGAATTTTATTGTTCAATTTTAGACCAACAATATGGAAGTAACGATACTAAATTCTCAAGATATTTAGCCGAAATTAGAAGTTCAAACATAAAGGTTTATTTACCTAACATTAACGCATCAACTCTTCGCTTTGAAATGTGGAATAATGGCTTACTTATGCCACTTCTTGGAATAAGTAATCTTCCTTCAAAAACTATTATTGCAATTATCAAAGAAAGAGAGGAGCATGGACCTTTTGAATCGTTTATAAATTTTGTAATTAGAATGGTATATAGTGAAGAAAAAATTAGTGATAGTATTCTTTCTAAACTTATTGATGCCGGAGCCTTTGATACTCTTTTTGCAAATAGAAAAGCTTTAAAAATGTCTATCCCAAACGCTATTCAATACGCAAGCATGGTCAAAAGTTCGGAAGGCAAGTTAATCGACACATTTGGAATGGAATATAAAATCCCTGAAGCAATCGATGATCCAATCGAGCGACTAGACAATGAATGTGCTGCTCTTGGCGTTATGATTAGTGATTCTCCATTAAATCATTTACCTGAAAATTTAAAAAATTTGAAACACGCCCCTATTAATCGATTAAGAAATGGTGAAACAACAGTAATTGTTGGAATTGTCCGCTCAATAAAAAATATAGTTGTCAAAAATGGTAAAGATAAAGGCAAACCTATGGCCTTTGTTACTATCTTTGATGAAACAGGTGATGTCGACACTACTTTCTTCTCAAGTTTATGGGCTGAAATAGTAAGTGAAATTGATATTAATAAAATTGTTGTTTTATCTGGAAGATATGAAGTTAGAAACAATCGTGGTAGTTTTGTAGTTGGAAGCGCAAAGGTGGTTTAGTTATGTCAAAAATTATTGTTATTGATGGAAATAGTTTATTATTTAGAGCATTTTATGCAACTTATTATGATCCTTCAAATATCATGAGAACAAAAAGTGGCCAAGCCACTAATGCTATCTTTGCCTTTTCTAATATGATTACCTCTCTTTTAAGTACGCTTAAAAAAGGAGATGGAATTTTTGTAGCTTTTGACGCTGGAAAGCAAACTTTTCGTCATAAAGAGTTCAAAGAATATAAAGCCAATAGACCACCTCTCCCTGAAGATTTAATCACTCAATTTCCTTTAGCTCGTGAATTTTTAGATAAACTTAATATAATTCATTATGAATGCGATGATCTTGAAGCAGATGATATTTGTGGAGTAATTGCAAATAATGCACAAAAAGATGGTTACAAAGTTTATATTTATACAAGCGACAAAGATTATCTTCAATTAATTGATGAAAATATCACTATTGAATTAATCAAAAAAGGCTTAAAAGATATTAAAGAAATGACTCCAGAAAGTTTTAAGGAGGAATGGGGTTTTGAACCAGTTCAAATCACTGATTATAAGGGTTTAAGGGGTGATGATTCCGACAATTTAAAAGGAATACCTGGAGTTGGGGATAAGACCGCAAAACAACTTATAGCTCAATTTGGTGATCTTGAAAATATCATTAAAAACGCTGATACAAAAACTAAAGTTGGAAGAAACATCATTGAGTTTCAAGAAAATGGCAGAATGTGTAAACACTTAGCTATTATCGCTAAAGAAAGCGAAATACCAATTAAAATTAATCAAATAATTTATGAAGGTTACAAATTTAATTCTGTCACCGATTTTGCCAATAAATATGAGTTTAAACATCTTGTTTCAAAATTACCAAAAGCATTTAAAATTGAAGAAAAACATAATGAAAAAGTTGATTTTTGCGAGGTTTTTGATACAAACGATATAGATTTTACTGATGAAATTGGAATTGATGTTGATATAGAAAATGTTAATTACCATGATGCTTTATTGAATGGACTTGCCTTTTCTATTAACAAAAAAACTTATTACATAAATAAAGAAAATTTGCTTAAAGATCAAAAATTATTAAGCGCTCTTAAAGATGACAAAGTCAAAAAATTTGCCTTTGATTTTAAAAAAGTACGCTACATATTAAAGAAAAACGGAATTGATATTAATGGCCTATTTTTTGATTTAGTTCTTGCTAGTTACCTTCTTGATTCATCGATTAAAAGCGATATCGAATCAGTTTTAAATTACTATTCTATTGATATAAGTTATGCTACAACAAAAGACTTGCTCTTTGATGATTCTTCTAAACAAATTGCAATTGCAACTTCTTATTATGTTTTAGCTTTATATGAAGAAATCAAAGAAAAATTAATAGCAAGAAACCAATACGATTTATTAATTAATATCGAACAGCCTCTAACTATCGTTCTTTGCGAAATGGAACTTGAGGGATTTCCACTTGATAAAGAGACACTTCTTTCATTTAAAACAATATATCAAGAGAAATTAGATATCTTAACAAAAGAAATTTATGAGTTGGCTAATGAAGAATTCAACATTAACTCGCCAAAACAAGTTTCACATATTTTATTTGAAAAATTAAACTTAAAAAGTAATAAAAAGGGCTCTACAAGTGTTGAATTTTTAGAAATGATTAAGCACGAACATCCAATTATTGAAAAAATACTTGAATATCGAAAATATGCCAAAATTATTTCAACCTATGTTGATGGATTAATCCCTTTTATTCATAGTGATGGAAAAGTTCATTCAACATTTAATCAAGCATTAACTACTACCGGACGACTTTCTTCTAGCGAGCCAAATCTTCAAAACATCTCAACTCGTGACGAGGAAGGAAAACAAATCAGAAAAGCCTTTTTCTATAAGGACGATAATTTATCGATTTTATCTTTAGATTATTCACAAATTGAACTTAGAATGTTAGCACATCTATCCGATGCAAAAAGCATGATTGAATTCTTCAATAATGATGAAGATGTCCACGCTGCTACCGCTAAAAGAATTTTTAATCTTGACCGCGAGCCTACAAGTCAAGAAAGAAGAAAAGCTAAGACAGTTAATTTTGGAATTGTTTATGGAATTAGTGATTATGGTTTAAGTGAGCAATTAGATTGCTCTATTTCAGAAGCAAAAGAAATTATTAAAAACTTCTATCAGGCTTTCCCTGAAATTAAAAATTACTTAAATCATTTAATAGATGAAGCGACTGAAAAAGGTTATGCTGAAACAATGTTTCATCGAAGAAGATATCTTCCAGAACTTCAATCTTCACAATATCAAGTTCGTGAATTTGCAAAACGTGCAGCCATGAATGCTCCAATTCAAGGAAGTGCTGCTGATTTAATGAAGATTTCCATGATTCGAGTTTATGAAGCTATTAAAAATAAGGGTTTTAAGTCAAAAATTGTTTCACAAATTCATGATGAATTGATATTTAAAGTTTACGAAGATGAAAAAGACGAATTTTTCAAAACTGTGAAAGATATCATGGAAAATTCAGTAAAACTAAAAGTTAAATTAAAAGTTGATGGAGGTTATGCTAGAGACTGGTTCTCAGCTAAATAAGTATGCCTGAATTACCTGAAGTTGAAACTGTTAAAAATATTTTAGAACCTTTAATAAAAGGGAAAACAATTGAATATGTTGATGTTTTTTATGATCGACTAGTTCAATCTAATATCAATGAATTTAAAGAAAAATTAAAAGGTCAAACCTTTTTATATTTATCGCGATATGGTAAATTTCTTTTCTTTCATCTAAGTAATGATTTAGTAATCATTTCTCATTTAAGAATGGAAGGAAAGTATCGTTACACTAAAGAAGAAAATCATCGAATTAAAGCTACATCAGCTTTATTTCATTTAACTGATGGTTCTTATTTAGCTTATGATGATACAAGAAAGTTCGGATTAATGTATTTAACCGACGAAAATAATTATCAAAATGTAGCGATGATAGCTAAACTTGGTGTTGAAGCAAATAAAGTTCAAGATTCTGACTTACCTCTTCTTTATAAAAAATTTAATAAAAAGAAAGCTATTAAAGAATTGCTATTAGATCAAACTATTTTATGTGGAATTGGTAATATTTATGCTGATGAAATTTTGTATCAATGCAAAATAAATCCATTAACAAAAGGAAATGAACTTACAAAGGAAGACATCAATAACATTGCAAAATATGCAAAAATAACACTTGAAAAAGCTATTAATTTAGGCGGATCTACAATTCATAGTTTTCACCCTAGTGAAGGTGTAGATGGAAGATTTCAAGAAAAGTTACTTGCTTATGGAAGAGCTGGAGAAATATGCCCAAATTGTGGGACCACTTTCCATAAAATTTTTATTGGTGGAAGAGGCACTACTTTTTGCCCAAATTGTCAAATTAATCATGAACTTGAAAAAGCAATTGGAATTACAGGACCTATAGGCAGTGGCAAATCAACCATCCTTAACTATCTAAAGGAAAAAGGCTATAACACTTATTCTTGCGACGAGCTCGTTCATGAACTTTATCGTGATTCACTTCATAAAACAAAAATTAGCAAAATCTTGCATCACCCTTTTGATATTGATAACCCTGCTTTAGTCAATAAAACACGACAAATAATGATTGATAATCCAGAGATAAAAAAGAGCGTTGAAAATTATATTTACCCAGTTTTAGAACAAAAATTACTGCAAATCTTAGCTCAAAATGAAAAAATAGCTATCGAAGCTCCAACCCTTTTTAAGGCTCATATCGAATATTTATTTAAAAAAATCTTAGTTATTCAAATCTCGGAAGAACAACAAATCAAAAATTTAAAAAATAGAAACGACGATATTAAATCATCTAAATCATTAAATAAAGATTATAGTTATATTAAATCAGATAAAATAAAAATTATTAAAGCTACTGGTGATTTTAAAACACTTTTTAAACAAGTTGATGAAGCATTAATATAAAGGAATATTTGAAACTTCAAGTTGAGATACTGCTTTATTTAAAGCTTCAAAAAGTTGGTCATTAATATAATCAGGATGATTCCGTTTAGTAAAAGTATATAAAGCTTTCACTTCATCTAATAAAAAATCGCTTGTAAAGATGGTTGCTTTTGAGTTAGTTAATCTAGTTTTAATAATTGGATAAAGAATTGTGTCGCGGATTATTTCATTTTTAAATTCGCTTCCAAAGTTATCAAACACTAAAAAATCTACTTCGGAATAAGAATTAATTAATTCATTAAAATATGTTCTATCTTTAAAATACAAATCATTTAAAAATTTAAATCTATAAATGGTATCAATAAATGCAAATGTTGGTTTTTTATCTTTTCTTTTTTTGTAGATGTAATTCAGAAAAGCTAAGGCTGCATAACTTCTTCCAGATCTTTGAACGCCATATAAATAAACCCACTTATTCTTTTTGAATTCACCAAGAATTCCGTTTTTAAGTTTTTTCATACATTTATCTAAATCAGCATCCGTTGGTAAAGATCCAAAATCACGAGCCACAAAACGTTCTAAATACTCTGTATATTCTTTAAATGGCAATAAAGTGACATAATCTCGATCAATAAATTTCCCATTTCTAACTAAAATGAGGCGTTGAGTCATATTATATTTAAGACAGTCTTCAAAGGTTTTAATGTTTTGAGCTTTATGCATATCATCAAGGTATTCTTTAAATTTTGTAACATTATTAAAGATTTCTTCTTGATTCCATCCTTCTTCTACTAAAACATGATAAAATTCATCATTTAAAATTTGGTTATAAAGTTCTTTAGCGTATTCTTTTAAATCATTTGTTGAGATGTTTAAATTGCTCTTAATTTTTTCCATAATTGCTCCAAATATTAATCAATGTCTACATCAACGTCTTCATAGTCTTCTAAAGATATAATATTAGATTTTTGCTGAGGCTTTTCTTTAGGTGTTTCTTTCGTTTTTATAACCTTCGTAGTTGGTTTCTTATTAAGCAAATTTAGACAATCCAAGGTATTTTGGCAGCCTTTTCTAACCAAAGTAGCAGCAATTTTTAAAATATAATTTCTAGAAAGTTCGCCATCTTTATTTTTAAGCACATAATCTAAAAGAGCGTTAATAATACCATTTGAAAAACCATAATTTCCAGCTAACTCTTCAATGATGGATTTATCAGCATCACTAACTTCTACACCTTTTTGTTTCGACATTAAAAATTTTATAGGCGAAGTGTTTTCATAACTTCTAATAAGGTTTGCTGCATCAGAGTCTGAATTAATATAAGTAAATTTATCAGTCTTATTTTGAGATACCTTATAAGTTCTAACATAGGTTCTAGCTAATCTTTTTAGTTTTTCAAAATTAATTTTGTGTCCTATTGCTTCTTCTGGAATAAAACATTCATTAATTAATCCACCAATATCATTTTCTTTTAAGCCATAGAGGGTAGCAATCTTAACAATTAGATCAAACTCTTCTTCGCTTATCGCATCAACTCTAATTTGAGTTTTTTCCTTAAGATACTTGTTGAGTTTAACTTCGCTAAAATCATATTGAAGAGTATTTTTATTAAAACCAGTTAACTCCATTCCTTTATCAAGATCTAAATAGTTAGGATTAAAATTAATTACAAAAGAATCGTTGATTTTAGCCGAAACATCATTGTAGCCTTTAAAATCTTTCTTAATTTCATATTTTTTTAATATTTTATTAGCTTTTTCTTCTCCAACACTTTGAACATATAAACCTTTAAAAGTTAAATTTTCAAAGAATTTTTTTGGAGTGCATGCATCATAAATAACAAGAATGTACTTTTCTTCATCATTTTTCTTAAAAGTTGAAATTAAACCGATACTTTCAAGTGATTTTTTGGCTAGCAAAAATTTCTGTAAATTTAGTTGAGATTCATTAACTAAATCACCAAAATTTAAAATACGATCTTCTTTTTTAACTTTATTTGCTAAAAATAGATATAGAAAAGTAGCATCTTCCCCAAGTAGAGGAAGATATAAATCAAAAAGGTATTCAACACCCTCGACATTTAAAAGTCCATTCTTAACAAGTTTTACTTCACTACTTACATCAATCATCCCTCAAATTATACATTAAAAGTATTAACTAAGTTATGAAATTTTCTCGCAATTTAAAGATTAAAACTTAACCTATATTTAACTTGTTTAAATATAGAAATTGATAGTAATTTTCACTATAATGTTTTTAAGTGTTTAGGAGGTTATACCTAATGGTAAAGAAAATAGGAATTCTTACAAGTGGCGGCGATGCTCCTGGTATGAATGCTGCTCTTGTTGGAGCAATTAGAACTGGATATAAACTTGGAAAAGAAATGTATGTAGTTTATGACGGATATAAAGGTTTAATTGACAATAATTTTGTTAAAGTCAAACCAGATTTTGCTGAAGATAAAATGGCTCATGGTGGAACATGCATTAAAACAAAACGTCTCCCAGAGTTTAAAGAAGAAAAAGTTAGACAAGAAGCTGTCAACAATTTAAAGAAAGAAGGGATTGAAGCTTTAATTGTTGTTGGTGGAGATGGAAGTTATATGGGCGCAAAACGCCTTACTGAAATGGGTATTAATTGCGTTGGACTTCCTGGAACTATTGATAATGATATTGCAAGTAGTGATTTTACAATTGGTTTTGATACATCTTTAAATAACATCTGCTCAGCAATTGATAAAATTAACGAAACAATGTCTTCACATAATAGATGCTGCGTTGTCGAAATTATGGGTAATAACTGTCCTGACTTAACTTTATATGCAGGCATTGCATGTAATGCTGATTATATAATCACAATTGATAGGCCATATAATGAAAAAGATTTAATGGATACATTAAAAGCCAAAAAAGCAGCTGGTCAAGATCATGTTTTAGTTCTTGTTGCTGAAAAACTTCTTGATGTTAATGCCTTAGCTAAAAAGATTATGGCTGAAACTGGATGGGATACTAGAAGTGATATCTTAGGTTATATTCAAAGAGGCGGAACTCCTACTGCTATGGAAAGATTCAATGCTGTAAGAATGGGCTCATATGCTGTTGAACTCCTTGATCAAGGAATCGGTGGAGTTTGCGTTGGCTTAGTAAATAACAAATTACATTATTATGACATTATTGAATCTTTCGATTTAAAGAGAAACAAACACGAAGATTTATATAAGACATTTGATTTAATTAAATAAGGAATAGAGTATGGAAAACGCAAATTTGATTAAAAAGACTAAAATTGTTTGTACTATTGGTCCAGCAAGTGACAACATGGAAATGTTAAGAAAACTTATCGCCAATGGTATGAACGTCATGAGAATGAATTTCTCTCATGGTGATTATAACGAGCAACTTAAAAAATTAAAGTTAGCAAGAGAGCTTGAAAAAGAAGGCATTTATATTGCTACAATGCTTGACACTAAAGGTCCTGAAATCAGATGTCACGATATGCAAGGTGACAAAATTCAAATAAATAAAGGCCAAATTACAAGGATTTCAATGAAAAAAGTCCTTGGAACTCCTGAAAAAATTTCAATCACTTTCGATAAACTTTATGATGATGTTGAAATTGGTGCTCACATCAAAATTGATGATGGGAAACTTGATTTAGAAGTCATCGATAAAGACGCTGAAAATCGTGAAATTATTACAAGAGCTTTAAATACACACGCAATCGGTTCTAAAAAAGGCGTTAACTGCTCTGGTGCTAAATTAAATTCACTTCAATTCATCTCTAAAAAAGATGAACAAGATTTAATTTGGGGTTGCGAAAATGGAGTTGACTTTATTAGTGCTTCTTTTGTCCGCCGTGCAAAAGATGTTCAAGATATTCGTGATATTTTAATCGCCCATGGTCATCCAGAAATCAAAATTATTTCAAAAATTGAAAACTATCAAGCAATGGATTGTCTTGAAGAAATCGTTAATGAAAGTGATGGAATCATGGTCGCAAGAGGCGATTTAGGTCTTGAAATTCCTGAAGAAGAAGTCCCAATCGTTCAAAAGAAACTTATTGATATGTGTAGAAGAAAGGGAAAACCAGTCATCACTGCTACTCAAATGCTTGACTCAATGATGAAATCTCCTATTCCTACTCGTGCTGAAGTAAGTGATGTTGCTACTGCTATTGCTGAATCAACTGATTGCGTTATGCTTTCTGGAGAATCTGCTAGTGGTGATTACCCTGCCGAAAGTGTTATGATGCAAACTAAAATTGCACATACTATGGAAAAAACTTTAGATTATGAATCATTTGCAAAAGAAGCTTATGATACCTCAAATAAAGACAACAATGACGCTATTGCAAATGCAATTTGTAATACAGCAAAATTAATTGGAGCAAAACTTATTGTTTCTTATACAGATAGTGGAAGATCTTCAAGAAGAATTTCAAAGGCTCGTCCATGCTGTCCAATTCTTTCAATTTCTAATAAGCTAACTACCGTTAGACAAAACGCTATTTATTGGGGTGTAAATTCAGTTTTATTAAAAACAAAGAGAATGCCTGAATTTATTGAAGATATGGAAGTTGTTGCAATCGTTCACGCTAAACGTTTTGGCTGTAAACCTGGTGATCAAATCTTGATTTCTGGTGGCACTCCAACTGGAAGCGGACGTACAAACTTCATGAGAATTGTAACTATTCCTCAAGAAAGAGACTTATTATAGTTTACAAAAAAATTAATTAGTTATATTATTTTCTTGCGTTGAAAAAGACATGTTGTTATCCCTCTCTTTTCTAGAGAATGAAGCAAATTGGTGTAAGCTTCTAAAAGATGAATAACAAAACTACTTTGGAGCAATTAAGGAAACTTAACGTTAACTTACGACACAAGTTAGAATTGAGTGATGAAAGAAAATGAAAATTCTTTCATAAATAAGGTGGTACCACGATACTAATCGTCCTTAGTCTTATAGGCTAAGGACATTTTTTATTAATAAGGGAGCTAAAATTATGGAACTAATATTAAAAGATGGTAAAAAAATTAGCATTGAAAATGGTAAAAACGGGCACGATGTTGCCTTATCCATTGCTGAATCACTAGCTAAAAATTCAATTGCTTACAAATTAAATGATAAACTTTTCGATTTATATCGACCAATTAAAGAAGATGGAAAATTTGAATTAATTACAAAAGAGAGTCCAGAAGCATTTCATATTTTAAATCATTCTGCTGCTCATCTTATGGCTGAAGCTATTTCACTTCTTTTTAAAGGCGCTAAATTTGGTGTTGGTCCTGCTATTGAAGAAGGATTTTACTATGATGTTGACTTAAATGGTTACGTCTTAAAAGAAGACGATTTAAGAAAAATCGAAAGTAAAATGAAAGAATTATCTAAGAAAAATGAATATATAATTCGTGAAGATGTTTCAAAAGAAAAAGCCTTAGAAATTTTTAAAGATGATGAATACAAAGAAGAATTAATTAGCGAACTTAGTGAAGACGATGAAATTAGCGTCTATAGACAAGGAAGCTATGTTGATTTATGCCTTGGTCCTCACGTCCCTTCAACCGGTTTTATTAAATATTTTAAATTAGATACTATTGCTGGTGCTTATTGGAGAGGAAATAGCGAAAATAAACAATTAACAAGAATTTATGGTCTTGCTTGTTTCACAAAAGAAGAATTAGAAGAAAAAGAGAGATTAAAAGAAGAAGCTAAAAAGAGAGATCATAGAAAAATTGGTAAAGAACTTGGCTTATTTATGATTTCAGAATTTGGCCCAGGTTTCCCATTCTTCTTACCAAATGGTTTAATGCTTAGAAGACAAATTGAAAACTGGTGGTATAAAATTCATGATCAATACGGATATAAATTAATCAAAACTCCAATCATTCTTTCTAAAGAACTTTGGTTAACAAGTGGTCACTGGGATCATTATAAAGAAAACATGTATACCACAAAAATCGATGAAAGAGATTTTGCAATTAAACCAATGAATTGCCCTGGAGCAATTCTTGTATACAATAGCGAACTCCACTCCTATAAAGATTTACCATTAAGACTTGGTGAACTTGGTCTTGTCCATAGACATGAAGCAAGCGGCGCTTTAAATGGATTATTTAGAGTTAGATGTTTCACTCAAGATGATGCTCATATTTTCTGTACTCGTGAACAATTAAAATCTGAAATTGAGACATTATTAGGTCTTTACGACAAGATTTATTCGGTTTTTGGATTAGATTACGCCATTGTTTTATCTACCAAACCTGAAAAAGATTATATTGGCGATGATGCAATTTGGGCAGAAAGTGAAGCAATTTTAGCTGATGCATGTAAAGCAAGCGGCCACGAATTTAAAATTAACCCAGGCGATGGAGCTTTCTATGGTCCAAAACTCGACTTTAAGCTTAAAGATTGCATGGGTAGAATTTGGCAATGTGGCACTATTCAACTTGATATGAATCTTCCTGAAAGATTTGATTGCACTTATATAAATTCAAAAGGTGAAAAAGAAAGACCAATTATGCTTCATAGAGCAATTTTAGGTTCTTTTGAAAGATTTATTGGTATCATTACTGAACACTTTGCTGGAGCTTTCCCAATTTGGTGTGCACCACTTCAAATTAAAGTTCTTCCAGTAAATTCAAAAGTTCAAGGAGATTACGCTAAAAATCTTGTCAATCAATTAAGAGAAGAAGATTTTAGAGTTGAACTTGATGATAGCAATGAAAAACTTGGTTATAGATTAAGAAATTCAGTTATTAAAAAAGTTCCTTATGCTTTAGTTATTGGTGATAAAGAAATGGAAAATGGAACTGTCACTTATAGAAAGTATGGAAGTGAAAAACAAATTACTGTTTCTTTAGAAGAATTCATCAAGATGGTTAAAGAAGAAATTAAAACAAAAGCTCTTCTTGTTGATCCTAAAAATTTAAAACTTTCATAATGAAAACAAACGCAATGCGTATATTAGACGCTCATAAAATTAAATATGAGGTCTTTGAATACGCTAAAGATCAAAGCTTAACAGGCTCAGATATTGCTGGAATTTTAAAAGAAGATCCTAATCGTTGTTTTAAAACTTTAATAACAAAAAGTAAAACAAATGAATATTATGCCTTTCTAGTTCCTGTTAATCAGGAACTAGACCTTAAAAAGGCCGCTACTTCTATACATGAAAAAAGTTTAGAAATGATTCCTTTTAAAGATTTATTAAAGGTAACTGGTTATATTCATGGAGGTTGTTCTCCTATTGGAATGAAAAAAGATTATAAAGTCACAATTGATAATACTAGTTTAAATTTTAGTGAAATTTATCTAAGTGGCGGACAAGTTGGAGTTCAAATCAAGTTAAAATTAAGCGATTTATCATCTTTAATTAATCCTAATTTTGCCGATATTACGCGCAAAAACCCTGCAAATCTCAATTAAATTACAAAATAAAAAAGAGAAGCGAAAAATGAGAGGTACCCAGTTTCCTAGACATTAAATGTTTGTTAACTGGATTATATCATA
>CAJJXG010000001.1 GCA_905197045.1 uncultured Caryophanales bacterium | reverse complement strand
ATATTTCATAAAAAAGTACCCCTTTCCTAATGTCTAGGATTTGGGGTACCTCTCACGTTCGGCTCAGCTTTTTATTTTTCTTCTTTGCTAATAGTTGTATCTTCTTCTTTGTTTGTCTTATTTTCTTTCACTTCTTCTTTTTTATTTTTCAAACTATAATCAATTAGTTCTTTATAAAAATGATTGTCAGTCTTTCCATAGCAAGCGTCTTTGATAACTTCCCCATCTACTAAAGAAGAGTCAAAGTCCATAATAAGCTTTAATGTATCGCTTACTAAAGACATTTCTTTATCAATTTCACCAATCGTTAAGCGATCATACATCTTTTTAGCTTTATTGATTGCGTATTTAACTTCGCTTTTGCTCTTTTGATCAAAAGCAATATAAAAAGCATATACTCTAATTCCAACTAAACTCTTACACTTTTTAACTTTTTCTTTTGTTTCATCATCTAATTCTTTATAAAGTGCAAGACCAGCATCTTTTCCTTTACTTAAAAAAGAAATAAAGACTTTATTTAACAAAAGATCTGTTTTTGTCGAATGAGAAATTTTTTCTGGTTTAGCAAGACATGAATCAATAATTGAAAGAGCTTCATCAAAAGCTTTTTCGTTAACTTTTTTAAGTGCAGTTTCAAGATTTATTCTGGCTGTAAAATCAGTGATTTCTTCAAAAATCTTATATTCTGTATTTTTAATTCCTTTATATTCGTTAGCTTCAAGTTTTAATTTTTCATTATAAGCTTCAATATTAATTTTGTTTCTCAAAAGTGAAATTAAACGATAACCATCATTTAAAGTATCAAGCTTTGCTGGGAAATAATCATATAAAACAATGCAACCTGCAATCGTTGTTGAAACAACAAGTCCATATTTAACAATTTGAACAGGTTCAAAATGAGAGCTAGCGCTTACAGGGATTAATTGGATAGCAAAATACATTGCACCAAATTCAAGTAAAAATAAAAATAATGGGAAAAAGACATAAAGCATTGGATTAGCTTTTTCTTTTTTTGGTTCAATAATTGTTTCACCAGTCAACCCATTAAATCCTTTAAATCTGAATTTTAATTGGCCTTTTGCAGGGTTTTCGGAAAAATCCTTATAAAAATTCAATCCCAAAATGTTAAATGAAAGGATTTTATATCCGCCAATTAAGGCGCCTATTATATGTCCTAACTCCATTAAAACAACATTGATCACTATACCAACAACAAGAGCAACTAATATAAATAAAATATTTTCTCCTGTATTAGCGCCTAATAATCCATCATTAATTGCAGGTTGAATAACTAAAAAACCAACAAGCAATACGATGCCTGCCATCAGCAAATATATAATATCGCTAATTAAGTCTTCTTTTCTCATTTGTCTCCTCCTAGCTTATCCAGCTAACGTGTGATAATTGAAGGAAATGAATAAAACTTAATAACATTTAAATTTACTTTATAAATTTTAAATGTTATTGAGATATCCTTCAACTATTGATTTAACATTTTCCTCATTTAAAAAAGCTTTGATCTTTTCTTTAATATCCTCTTTTGTATAATTTTCATACTTAAAATAAGTAAGTAATCGATTACTTATTCCATAGCTAAAAAAGGAAGAAATATCTTTTCGCCCATCTAGATTTAATCTATTATCTTGTTTTAAATAAAGATTTAAAGCTTTATAAAAATAAGAATAAGTCATTTCTTCTAAAATATCTTTTGCGGAAGAATCAAGAATATCTTTATAAAAATCTTCTTTATTAAAATATTCATCAAGAATAGATGAAATAATTTGTTCAAGAGATTCGTTTTCACCAACTTCAACCTGATTTTCTAAAATGATCGAAGAAACTAAATCATAAATATTTTTATAGTGATAATAAAAAGTTTGTCTTGTTATTTTTAACTCACTTGAAAGAAGTTGAACGTCTATTTCGTCAATTCTTCTAGTGTTTAATAAACTCATAAATTTATTTTTGATTTCTCTTTCAACGTTTTTCATTCTTTTTAAGTTCCTTATTAATATGTTTAACTTTAATGAAATGCTTGATTACCCAAATGATTATCAAAATAGATAACGTGGTTGATATCAAAATTAAGAAATCGATTAATTCATTAATATTTAATAATCTTGGGGAATCTCCTCTTAAACCAAGCCAGTTATTTCCATATATTGACCAAATAAAGATAACAAATATCAAAGCCGAGGCAACAGCTAAAACAAATAGGCGATATTTATTAATTGGTAAACAAACTTCTATTAAGACGAAAAGTGCTGCTATAGAAATATACCAAGTTGATATTGTTCTTAAAGAATCTACGTTTAAACCTCCGACTGTACTGTTTCCTTGGAAATAAGCTAACATATAGAAGATTGCGATTGTTATTGATAGCAAAATTCCTGGAGGTAAAGCATTTACTAAAATATTTTTAATAAAGTTGCCTTTAATTCTTTCACTATTTGGTTCAAGAGCTAACAAGAAACTTGCCATTCCTATTGAACAAAGTTCCCAGGCATAGAACGAGCCCGGAGAGAAAGGCCAAACAAGACCTGTGCAAATTCCAAATATTAAGAAGAATGTATTTAATAACATTGAAAATGTTGTTTTTACAAGGAAAAGTGAACAAGTTCTTTGTAAGTTATTAATAACTCTTCGACCTTGACTAACAATATCTGGTAAGCCACTAAAATTATTATCAGTTAAAATTAAACTTGCTAAATCTTTAGCAGCGGCTGCACCATTTGCAACAGAAATAGAGACGTCAGCTGCTTTAAAAGCTAAAATATCGTTTACTCCATCTCCAAACATTGCAACTGTATGTCCGTTTTTTCTTAGTGCTTCAACAATCGTTCTTTTTTGTTCTGGAGAAACTCTTCCAAAAACATCATAATTATCAACGTTTTCTTCAATGAAGGCATCTTCTTTTCCTGATAAAGAAACGCTTTTTTCGGCTCCTTCAAGATTAACTTTTAAAGCAATATTTTTAACAGTAAGTTCATTGTCACCACTTAAAATCTTAATTCTTACATCGTTTCTTCTAAACCAATTTAAAACTTCTTGTGCGTCTTTTTTAATCTCATCTTCAATAACGATAACCCCAATAAAAGATAAATCATTAGGTAAAGTTTCATCAACAATCTCTTTATTTGAATGAGCTATCATTAAAATACGTTCGCCTTTATTTGATTCTTCTTCAATTTTTTCTTTAAACGATTCGTTGTCGTTTACGCATTTGAAAAATCCATAAGCACCAATTACTATAGTTCCTACACCTTCAAAAGAAGCAGCACTATATTTATAAGAAGAATCAAAATGAATTGTTTCTTTAACACTATAATTATCTTTTGTCCCAAAATAATTCTTAAGCGCAATTGCGGTTGTATTAAAGTCATTAACTGCATAATTTAGATTACTTAAAATAAGATGTAATTCATTTTCATTAAAAGGTGAATTAGGGAATTTTGTAAGAGATTTGACAAACATGTTTCCGGTTGTGATAGTTCCGGTTTTATCAATACATAAAACATCAGCTCTAGCTAACATATCAAGAGAGTACATATCATGTACCAAAACATTTTTACGAGATAAAACTAAAACACCGGCTACCAAAGTTGTAGAAAATAAAAGATACATTCCAGAAGGAATCATCGATATTAAGGCTCCACAAATTGGAGCAATAATTTCATTTGAAATTAAACTATAACTAACGTCGCCACCACTTTGAATGGTAACGTTAGTAAAACATATTACTAAGATTTGTAAGATACCTAAAACAGCAACGATAATAGATAAAAATTTAAAAATGTTATTGATTTGCGTAAATAATTTTGATTTTGGACATTTAAATTCCTTACTTTTTTTACTTAGTTGATTGATGTAATTATCTTCGCCGACTTTTTCAATAAGAATATAAACTTCTCCACTTGTAAGATAGGTTCCGCTTAACAAATTGTCGCCTTGAATCTTTTTAACTTTGTCGCTTTCTCCAGTTAAAATAGATTCGTTTACATAACAACTTCCTGTCAAAACTTTTGCATCGCAAGGAACAACATCACTTCCTCTTAAAATAACAATGTCGCCTAAAACAATTTCATCATCATAATGTAGTTCTTCTTTACCATTTCTTATAACAGAATATTTAGCTTTGCTGATGAAAGATAATTTATCAACAATTCTTTTAGCACGGAAGTCTTGTATCAAACCTAAAATCAAGTTTGATAAAACAACAACCATAAATACCATGTTCGACCATTGGTTAAATATGGCTAAAATTATTGCTATACCAAATAACAAAAAGTTAAAGAATGTGAATAAATTTTTAGCGATTATTTTTAAAACGCTACTTCCTTTTGTGCTTTTTAACTTATTGACCCTTCCTTCTTCAACAAGTTTCGTAACCTCTTCATTATTAAGTCCTACTTTAAAGTAACTTGGTAAAATGTTTAACTCCCCTCTTTTTTCCATTTTATTCGCTCCTTAATGCTGTAACAGGATCCTTTTTAGCTGCCGCTCTTGCAGGTAAAAGACTGCTAATAAATGTAAGTAAAATCGATATTGCTATCAAAACAATTACAGAACTCCATGATAAAGATGCAATATTTCCAATTCCATAATCTGGATAAATCGCATTAAGGATAGCGTTGATTGGGAAGCAGATTACATAAGCTATTAAACAGCCAAAGCCTCCACTAATAAATCCAATAACGACACATTCGGCTTCAAAAAGTCGACCAACATCTTTCTTTCTGGCACCTAAAGCTCTTAAGATACCAATTTCTTTAGTTCTTTCTATGACGCTAACATAAGTTATGATTCCAGTCATAACACAACTTACAACCAAAGAAATAGAAGCAAAAACAATTAAAACAACAGACAAAATATCAATAAGTTGATTCAATGAGCCAGTAAGTGTTCCAACCATATCAGTGTAGTGAACTTGTTCTCCTACATTTGAAGCGTGGTAAGGATCTTGACCAGTTGTATCAATTTCATTAAAAGCGTCGAGTTGCTCCATAAGCAAAGTTTTATTAGATAAACTTGTTGGGAAAATAATCACGCTTTGAATATCAGAATAAGAATTAATATAAGCTAAAAGAGAAACAACTAATGGATAGGCTCTTTCATATTGTTCTGTCGCTATATATGAAATTATGTTTTGAATATATTCACTAATTAATTCTATTCCATTCGCTTTCATTTCAGAAGAAACTAAGTCAGCACCTATTGAATTTGCCCACGATAAATAGTCTTCGACAGTATAAGCTTCTCCTGCATTATCAACTGATAACCCTGTAAAAATCGAATAAAAATCAAAATAATCACTAAATATGTTGTTGATAGTTGCAGCGCTTAATGTTGACGTGTTGCCACTCATTAAAGCTGTTAAATCTCGAACAAAGTCAGTAACATTAGCCCCTTCTTTCCAAGCGATGTTGTCTTTAATATTAGAATAAATGTTTGCCTTTTGATTTTCAGAAATCAAATATTCTTGAAGTGAATTTTGATAAGCTAAGCCAGCCGCCATTGATGTCATTGTGCTTTCTTTCTTTGGCCTTAAAATTCCTGAAATAGTAACTTCAATTCCTTTTGAAGAGTCCTTATACGTACCTTCTAAATCATTATTTTCATAATAATAAATTGTTTCTCCATTAATTGAAGTTGTCGTGCTCTCGCTATAAAAATCTGTGTTTGTAAACACCTTGTACTTTTTATTTAAAATCTCATCGAAGGTAACAGGATGTTCTTCAGCATATTCTTCATCCACTGTATCAATATTTTGATAAAAGCCTAATTCTTTAAGCGCCGCAAGCGGTATTTGATTTCTTGAATCAACAACTAAAGCCATTTGACTCATATCACTAGAATCAGGATATTCTCCAGCAATTACATCATAAGATTGAGTTATATACTCTTCTTGCCCAAAAAGAACATGAAAATAATTTGTTGGCAATCCAGTTATTGAATAAAGAACATTACTTATCGAAGTAAAAGTACCGTTTTCTACAACATAAGCCTTATTTGTAACTGGATCAGTAGTTGTTAAATTAAAAGCATATTCATCGCCATAATTAATAACATAATCGTTAATTAAATTTGTAGATTCTTTTAAATGATCAAGATAGTTAATGTATTTTTGAGTGATGTTATTATAAGTAATAGTCTGCTTACCCATTTCACTAATATAAGGATATACTAGCTCTTCATCTGAATATTGAGGGTTTTTATCATGATCTTCATTAACTTCATAAGAAACGCTATAAGAAGAAACGGTTAAAGGCATTTGTGAAGCCGTTTCTTCTTCCATTTGATCAATCCAAAGAGAAAATCCATTATTTACCGCAAGAACTAAAGCAACACCAATAATACCAAAAGAACCAGCAATACTAGTCATTATTGTGCGGCCTTTTTTAGTTAATAAATTTCTAAAAGAAAGGTTTAAAGCCGTGAAAAAGCTCATAGAACTAAGCTTTTCTTTGCGTTTTTTCTTTTTATTTTTCTTATCGCTTTCATCAATTATTTGAAGTTCTTTAACCTCTTCCTCTTTCTTTTTCTGAATAATTAAATCTTCACTTTCTTTTGCTTTTTTAATTGTTTCAGCATCCCACGTGTCTGATTCAACTTCACCATCTTTAAATTTAATAATTCTATCTGAATATTGATAAGCTAAATCTTGATTATGAGTAACCATAATAACAAGACGTTCTTTAGAGATTTCTTTTAAAATCTCCATAACTTGTAAAGAAGTTGTGGAGTCTAGTGCTCCAGTTGGCTCATCAGCCAAAATTATCTCTGGATCATTAATTATAGCTCTAGCTATAGCAACTCTTTGCATTTGTCCGCCACTTAATTGGTTAGGCTTTTTATTAAATGCTTTATCTAATCCAACGATAGTTAACGCTTTTTTTGCTCTTTCAATCTTCTCTCGACGTGAAATGCCATTTAAGGTTAACGACATTGCAACGTTTTCTACGATATTTAATTGAGGAATAAGGTTATAAGATTGAAAAACAAAGCCAATTCGTTTGTTACGATAATTATCCCATTCTTTATCGCCATATTCTTTTGTGGATTGTCCTTCAATTAAAAGATCGCCGCTTGTATAGTGGTCAAGTCCTCCGATTATGTTTAAAGTGGTAGTTTTTCCACATCCAGAAGGCCCTAAAATAGAACAAAACTGTTGTTTTGGAAAATATAAATTTATCCCTTTTAAAGCCCTAAAAGGCTCTTTATCAACATAATAATCTTTTATAATATCTCTTAATTCAAGCATCCAAGCTCACCCTCAAAACCCACAAAAAAATTTTATTACAACATACGTCAGATTTAAAGAATTTTTACAATGTAAAAATTCGATTTTTAGGAGAAATTATAACAACTTTTTTGTTGTCTCCATTTATTTTCAGAAACATTTTCATTTTTAGTGAAAATTACTCAAAACAAATTTCTTTTTCCTCCTAGTATTAATTAATACAAATTCTCTTGTTTTTTTGTTTGACAAAAAAGTCAAAAAATCTAAAATATTTTTTTAAAATACTTTAGATTTGCGTGGTTTTATATGATTATATGGTGCTTTCAAATAATATTTTCTAAATTTATTTGTTTCTTTTCTCTTTGAAAAATTTTTCGATTAAGTTTTTGTAATTAAAAATATCCTCAACTTTAAAAATTGTGGTTTTGGAAGGTATTTCTTTTGTTAAATCTAGCTTTGATCCACAAGCCCCCATCGTCTTTTCATCAAGTATATAAACTAAAGATGAAATACGAGCTTGTAAAATTGCACTCATACACATCGGACATGGTTCAAGTGTGACATATAAAGTTGTGTTTTCAAGTCTCCAATTTTTTCTTATTTTTGAAGCTTTTCTAATAACGTTAATTTCAGCATGACTTGTCGCATCATTATTTTTTTCTTTTTTATTATAACTTTTTGCAATCACTTCTTTAGTGTCATTATCAATAAGCACTGCTCCAACTGGTATCTCATTATGAAAATAAGCTTTCAAGGCTTCTTTATAAGCAAGTTTTAAATATTTAATCTCTTCCTTATTCATATCTATATTTAATTTTATCGTAATTAAAGCAAAATAAAACCGTTACACAGACAATCAATAGTCTTAAGGCTGCTATATTTCTATCCTGACCTGGTTCGAGAAGATTGCTCGTAACGGCTTAATAATTATAATTGAAATTTTTATTTTTTGATAGGTTTAATTACAGAAATTCCACCCATATATGGTCTTAATACTTCTGGAATTATAACTGATCCGTCTTCTTGTTGATATTGTTCAAGAATTGCTGGGAAGACACGAGATGTTGCAAGACCACTTCCGTTTAGTGTGTGCATGTAGTGAAGTTTGCCGTCTTCTCCTCTATATCTCATCATACCTCTTCTAGCTTGATAACTTCTTGCATTTGATACAGAAGAAACTTCTTTATAAATTCCAATGGATGGAAGATAAACTTCAATATCATAAGTTCTAGCCATTGAATGAGAACAATCTGCAGCGGCTAATTTAGAAACACGGTAATGTAATCCAAGTTTTTCTACAAGTGATTTTGCTTTCTTTAATAATTCTTCAAAAGCAGCATCACTTTCGTTTTCTTTTGTATATTCAAACATTTCGACCTTATTAAATTGATAGCCTCTAATCATTCCTCTTTCTTCAGTACGATATGATCCAGCTTCTTTACGATAACATGGTGAATAGGCAAAGAATTTTTTAGGGAGTTCTTTACCATCTAATATTTCATTTCTATAAAAATTAACTAAAGCTGTTTCAGCAGTTGGAAGTAAGAATTTTGCTGGTTCCATTCCTTTAAGTTCAAAAACATCGCCTTCAAATTTTGGGAATTGGCCTGCTGTAAAGCCGCTTTCATAATTTAAAATATGAGGTGGGAGCATAAACTCAAACCCATCATTAATATGTTCGTTAATAAAGAAATTTAAAAGAGCCCACTCTAAACTAGCACCTAAATTAGTGTAAAACCATGTTCCATGTCCGCTTACTTTTGCAGCGCGGTCATAGTCAATTAAGCCAAGAGATTCAGCAAGTTCAACATGATTTTTAATCTTAAATGAAAATTCTGGTTTATCTTTATAATAATAAATTGGTTTGTTATTTTCTTTTCCGCCTTCAAGTAAATCTTCATCTGGTAAATTAGGAAGAGCAAAAAGTGTTTCGTTAATTTTATTTTCAAGTTCTTTTAACTTTTCTTCGTTTTCTTTATTTTCGGCAGCTAAAGATTTAACTTTAGCAAATATTGCATTTACATCGCCGCCTTCTTTTTTAACTTGTGGAACTGATTTAGATAACTTATTTTGTTCAGCTTTATTATCTTCACTCTTTTTTTGAAGTTTTCTTTTTTCTTCAACGTTATTTACAAGCCCATCGATATCAGCCTCATAAAGTTTTCTTTTTAAAAGCTCTTTGACGTGCTCTTTATTTTCAATAATGTAATTAATATCTATCATAACTAATCTCCAAAATATTTCTTATAATAATTAATAAATTTTCTACCAACTTGCTTTATATCATTAGCTTTCATAAATGATCTTTGATTTGTTTTTAAATTAGGCAATTTATCTACCAAAAACTCATTAAATCCGTTTATAAAAGTGTCGAAATCATTATAAACGCATGAATTTTCTTTATCAATTAGTATATCTTTAAACGCACTAGATGATAAAGCAAGCGTTGGAACAAGACATGTATAAGCCTCTAAAAGCTCGAAACTTCCTGTATATAAAGAATTTAATAAAATAAAAGCGCTAGCGTTATAAACAAGCGAATCATAAATATCTTCACTTAAAATAGGACAAACAAATAGATTTTGCGAACATCTTTTGAAATATTTATTTACTGGTTTAGCTTCTTTTTTATGATAACCCGGAATTATAACAATGAACTTTATATTATTAAAAATTCTAGCTAACTCTACTATGCGCTCAGCTGCTTTTTCATCTTTTGAGTCTAAAATGGTATATACGTATTTACTATTTTCTTCTATATGAAAATAAATATAAACAAGTTTAGAAACGTCGCTGTCTTTTAATTCAAATTTTGTTCTTTTAATCGGTGGTAAAAGTACTTCAATATTCGTTTTTACTCCATTGTCGAGAAGTAATTTTTTAGCTTCTTGAGAAGGAGTGAAAATCAAATCAAACTCCGATAGAGTTTTAACGTAGCTCTCTTTAAATTGATAAAGGGTATTTTTGCTTTTATCTTTATTAATACTTAAAATCTTAAAATCATTTTCAAACTCAGAATAAAAGGCAAAAGTGATTTTTTTAAAATCTTTCCCTTTAAAATAATTAAATCTATTTACATCATTAAAATTTAAATAACAAACAGCCTCAATTCTTTCATCGATTGCATTTGTTAAATATCGATAATCATTCAATTCTAAAGATGCTTTTAAGTTTTTTCTTAAGCAACTCGATTCAAAATTATCGAGATCATTTTTAATGCTATCGTAGAAATAAATATTTAAAATATCTGAGTTTTGCATGGTTTTTTGTAAAAATAATTAAATATCAATCTTATTCTTGTGTGTTTTCTGTAGATGATTCATTAGCGCTAGTTTCTTCTTGAGAAACTTCTTCACTTACTTCTTCATGAGGAAGAATTGTGAAACTAGAAACTTTTTCACCTTCTTTAAGATTGATAATTTTAACGCCTGAAGAATTTCTGCCACAGAGTCTAACTTGAGAAATTGGTGATCTAATAACTTGTCCATTGTTTGTCATTACAAGATAATCTTCATCTCCATTAATAACTTTCATACCAACAAGTTTACCAGTTTTTTCAGTTATCTTGATTGTGATAACTCCTCCTGCGCCTCTATTAGTTAATCGATAATCTTCAAGTTCAGAAAGTTTACCTAATCCATTTTCGCTTAACGCAAAGACAAGATGACCTGTTAAATCAGTTGATAAACCAATAAGTTTATCTTCATCTTTTAGTTTCATTCCTCTTACACCAGCTGCATTTCTGCCCATTGCACGTACATCTTCTTCGTTAAACATACAAAGTTTACCATCATTACTTGCAAGAAGGATTTTTGCTTTTCCATCAGTTACTCTAACGTCGAGTAAATTATCGCCTTCTTTGAAGGAAATTGCGTTTTTACCATTACAATTAATACGTTTAAATTCACTTAAATCAGTTCTTTTTACAACGCCTTTTTCTGTTGCAAAGAAAAGATAGTGATTTTCGTATTCATCAGCACTAATTAAAGCAACTACTCTTTCTTCCTTATCTAAATTCAAAAGGTTGAGAACTGGTATTCCTTTGCCAGTTCTGCTAAATTCAGGAATTTCGTGTCCTCTTTTTCTATAAACTCTACCTAAATTTGTAAAGAACAAGACGTCAGTATGAGTTTTTGATGATAAAACTGTTGTAACTTCATCATCGTTATAAACACTCATTCCTTTAACACCAGTTCCTCCTCTATTTTGAAGTTTAAATTCAGAAGTGGACATTCTCTTAATGTAACCTTTATTTGTTAAAGTGATAACAATATCTTCTTCAGGAATTAAATCTTCATCATCAATTGAAGAAATTGCTGTTGAAACTTGTGTTCTTCTTTCATCACCAAACTTGTCTTTAATTTCATCAAGTTCACTTAAAACAACTTCAAGCATGTGTTCTCTTGATTCAAGAATATAAACATATCTTTCGATATTTTTAGCAAGTTCATCGTATTCATCATGAAGTTTTTGAGTTTCAAGACCAGTTAATCTACCAATTGTCATAGCAACAACTGCTTCGGCTTGAACTTGACTAAATCCATATCTTTCAATAAGTCTTTGAGTTAAAACTTGTTGATTTGGGGAAGAAGTTGCAAGATCAATAAATTCATCTCTACTTTCTTTTCCACCTGGTCTTCTAACGTCTAAAAGATCATGGACTTTAATCAAAGCTTCAATGATGTGTTGTCTTGCTTCATCTTTAGCTTTTAAGAATTTAGTTCTTCTTTCGACAATTTCGATTTGGAAATTAATATATTGATTGATTAATTCTTTTAAGCCTAATACTCTAGGAACTCCATTTAAAATACAAAGATTTATGATTCCATAACTAATTTCAAGTTGAGTATTTTTAAATAATTGATTGAGGATAACTTGTGGAACAACATCTCTTCTTGTCTCAATTTCGATTCTAACATCGGTTTTTGAAAAATCTTTGACTGAAGTAATTCCATCAATTACCTTTTCTCTAGCAAGTTCACCAATTTTTGCGACTAAAGTAGATTTATTAACTTGATAAGGAATTTCAGTAATAATGATTTTTGATTTTCCGTTTGGATTTTCGTGAATTTCAGTTTTACCTCTTAATCTAAAAGTTCCTCTTCCGGTTAAATAAGCGTCTCTTACTCCACCAAGTCCATAAATGATGCCACCAGTTGGGAAATCTGGAGCTTTGATTATTTTCATTAAATCTTCGATAGAACAATCAGGATTATGAGCAACAAATTTAATACCTTCACAAACTTCAGTTAAATTATGTGGAGGCATTTTAGTTGCCATACCAACTGCAATACCATCACTTCCATTAACTAGAAGATTTGGAAAACGAGCAGGTAAAATGCTTGGTTCTTCTAAACTACCATCATAATTTGGCACAAAATCGACTGTATTATAGTTAATATCTTTAACAAGTTCTAAAGAAATTTTAGACATTCTTGCTTCGGTGTAACGTGGGGCAGCTGCTTCATCTCCATCCATCGAACCAAAGTTTCCGTGTCCTGTTGCAAGACAATATCTCATTGAGAAAGGTTGAGCAAGTCTAACAAGAGTTTGATAAATTGCACTGTCACCATGTGGGTGATATTTACCCATAACTTCACCAACAATTTTTGCTGATTTAACAAAAGGTTTACTTGGTACATAACCTGCATCATACATTGCATAAATTACTCTTCTATGAACAGGTTTAAGACCATCTCTTACATCAGGAAGGGCACGAGAAACGATAACACTCATTGCATAATCAAGGAAAGAATCTTGAACTTGGGTAACAATTTCAGTGTTTGTTAAAGAAGGAATAATGCCAGCTTCAAGTTCAGCATTTTCTTCTCTTATTTCTTCTTCGTTTTCTTTATTTAATTCGACATTTTCTGTCTTCTTTTCTTCATTTTCCATGCAAATACCTCATATTTTATTAAATATCAAGATTCTTAACGAACTTAGCGTTTTCTTCAATAAATGTTGAACGTGGTTCAACATCTTCGCCCATTAAATCATTGAAAACTTGATCAGCAGCTATAGCATCATCAACAGTAACTCTTAACATTTTTCTAACTTTTGGATCCATTGTAGTTTCTTCAAGTTGACTTGGATCCATTTCACCAAGACCTTTATATCTTTGATAAGGATAACCTGGTTTTAAAGCAAGTTCTTTTCTAATTACATTTAATTGTTCATCGTTATATGCATAATATGCTTTTCCTTTATATTCAACTTTATATAGAGGAGGTTGAGCAATATAAACACAACCATGTTCAATTAAAGGTTTCATAAATCTATGGAAGAAAGTTAAAAGTAAAATTCTGATATGAGAACCATCAACATCAGCATCGGTCATAATAACAATTTTATGATATCTAATTTTTGTAATATCAAACTCTTCACCATAACCAGCACCAATTGCACTAATCATGTTGCCGATTTCTGCGTTTTCAAAAATACGATGCGCTTGAGCTTTTTGAACGTTTAAAATTTTACCTCTTAAAGGCATGATTGCTTGAGTTTTTGGATCTCTTCCTTGTTTAGCACTACCTCCTGCAGAATTACCTTCAACAATAAATAATTCACATTCTTCAGGATTGTTTGAACTACAATCAGCAAGTTTTCCAGGAAGAGTTGTTGGCTCTAAAACGTCTTTTCTTCTCATGTTTTCTTTAGCAGCACGAGCAGCTAAACGTCCATCATAAGCGCTTTTTACTTTCTTTGCTATTGCTAAAGCAACGTCCTTATTTTCGAGTAAATATCTTTGTAATTGATCACCAAAAATAGTATTTACTATCTTTTTGACTTCAAGATTACCGAGTTTACCTTTTGTTTGACCTTCGTATTGAGGATTTGGATGTTTTACAGAAATAATGGCTGTTAAGCCTTCAAGACAATCTTCTAAAGTAATTCTTTCTTTATCGCTATCTTTTAATATTTTGCTATCACGAGCGTAATTATTAATGACTCTAACAAGAGCTAAATTAAATCCATCAACATGCATACCACCGTTTCCAGTAGAAACATTATTACAGAAAGAATAGACGTTATGTGTATATCCTTTTGTATATTGAAGCGCTATTTCACAATAAATTGTTTCTTTTGTTCCGTTATCATCAAAAATTTGAGCGCCTTCTGAATAGAAAACACTTGGGAATAAAGTTTCAGCATTACGATTAACGTAAGTTACATACTCTTTAATTCCACCTTCAAAATGGAACTTATCTTCTAAAATTGGATCCATTCTTAAATCACGAAGTACAATTGTTACTCCTTTATTTAAGAAAGCCATTTGTCTTAATCTATTTTTAATTGTTTCGTAGCTATAAATTGTTGTTTCTTTAAAAATTGTTGGATCTGGTTTAAAAGTAACTTTTGTTCCATGTTCTTCTTTTGAACAATCACCTATTCTTTTTAAAGGAGCTACACTATGACCGCCATTTTCAAAACGGATAAAATAAACGCCCCCTTCTTTTTTGACAGTTACTTCAAGCCATGAAGAAAGAGCATTAACAACAGAAGCACCAACGCCATGGAGACCGCCACTAACTTTATAAACACTACCTTGTCCGAATTTTCCTCCAGCATGTAAAACGGTATAAACAGTTTCAACGCCGCTTAATTTTGTTTTTCCAACCACATCAACCGGAATACCTCTACCATTATCAGTAACGGTAATAGTATTATCAGGATTAATATCAACATTTATTGTGTCACAATAACCAGCTAAAGCTTCATCGATTCCGTTATCAACAATTTCCCAAACAAGGTGATGTAAACCTGTTGAAGAGGTCGAACCGATATACATTCCAGGTCTTTTTCTAACAGCTTCTAAGCCTTCAAGGACTTGAATGGAATTGCTATCGTATTTTTCGTCTCCTTTTTCAAGTGCTCTTTCATCATTGATATCAATGATTTCACTAGAAATCTTTGAATCAATACTTTCTTCTTGAGCATCAAAACCTTCGTTAACATCAATCTTGTCGTTAACAGTTTCTTCTTGAGCAACTTCACTTTTTTGTTCTTGCTCTTTCTTTTCTTCTTCCATTCTTACTCCTCCTTTAGCTCTTTGTTTATTAAATGGTAATAATTACCAGTAAAAAATTGGCTTTTTGCAGTGTTTGTGATAAATACTTGATTAAAGTTTTCTAAATATTTCAGTAAATTTTCCTCGTGTTTTTCATCAAGTTCGCTTACCACATCATCTAGCACAATAATCGGCTTTTCTTCTTTGTTTAAGAAATATAAAGATAGTATTAAAGAGATTATTGAGATTCTATTTTCCCCTTGAGAACCATATAAACTTACATCTTTTTCATCGATATAAATTTTAAAGTCGTCTTTATGAATACCAATTAGCGTCTGCTTCCTTTTAAACTCCTCTTCTTTAATATTTTCAAATTCGTTTTTCAGAAAATTTTCAATATTTTCGTTCTGGTTATTTAAAAAGCTTTCATACTCCATTTTTAGTTTTTCATTAGTTAAGGAAACTTCTTTAAAAACATCAGCAAGATATTTATTTATTTCATTAACAAATTTCTTTCTATATAGATAGATCTCTTTATTTAATGAAACTAGTTGATTAGTAAGTATATCAATTAATGTTGGGTTAATTTTATACGCTTTAAATGCATCGTTTCTTTCTTTTAAAATCTTTTCATAAACAGATAATGTTTTTAAATAATTATTAGAGAATTTAGAAAGATATATGTTTAAGAATTTTCTTCTTTCTTTTGGTGCATCCTTTAATAAATTTGTGTTTTTAGGAATAAAACTAATTACATTAATCAAGGAGTTTAATTCGCTAATTTTAAGAACTTTCTTACCGTTTACAAGAATCTTTTTCCCGTTTTTGTTAAAGCTTATTTCAAGAGTTTTTGATACGTTTTGCGTATCAATTTTTGCTAAAATCTTTGCAAAACTCGCGTCTTTTTTTATTAACTCCTCTATTTCACTAGTTCTAAAAGATCTTGTTAAAGATAAAAAATATATCGCTTCAAGAATGTTTGTTTTGCCACTAGCATTCTCTCCATAGATATAATTTATTCCCTTATTAAAATTTACTTTTAGATACTCATAATTACGTAAATTATGTAATTCAAGCTCTTTAACTATCATTTGCCAATTTCAAAGAACATGGAATTATCAATTACAACTTTGTCGTCAGGGTAAAGTTTCTTTCCTCTCATTTTACAAACAGAACCATTTACAAAAATATCATGGTCGTTTATAAATTCTTTCGCTTCACCACCATTTGAAATCACATCAGCAAATTTTAAAAATTGCCCTAGTGTAATATATTCACTTGTGATTTTAATTACTTCAAATTTGTTCATTTTCAACTCCTTTAATATTATATATTAAAGGAAGGCTGTTTTAAAGAAAAAAAGACTACCTAATATAGGTAGTCGATGTTTTGATTTTTGTGGCTCTAATACGTTCTTACAGGGGTTATTAAGTGAATATTACTTGGATCGTTTTTATCAGTTATTGTAAATGGCTTCATTTCACCGATAAATGAAATAAGAACATCTTGTGATCCTAAGGCTTTGATTGCGTCAATTACATAATGATAATTGAAACTTATTTCAAGTCTTTCACCAGAATATCTAAAAAGACTTAATATTTTTTCACCACTTCCAGAAAGTTGAGATTTTGAAGAAACTACAACGTTTCCTTCAACCATAGTTACTTTAACAATGTTTTCTCTATCTAAAGTAAGCATTGCTACACTATTAATAGCGTTTAAGAAGTCGTTTGCATTAACTTCAAGAAAATAATAGAAGGTCTTTGGAATGATGTTTCTGACGTTAGGATAATCGCCACCGATTAAATTTGTAATAATTTTTGAATTATCGTATTTAAAAAGCACTTTTTTATCGGCTGCATATATTTCAATCTCTTTTTCGTTTTCAATCGTTCTAGAAGCTTCTAAAAGCGTTTTAGCGTCAATATTGATTGAGAATAAGTTTGTACAATCGCTTGGAAGCTCTTTTTTAGCAAGTCTTGAACCATCTGTTGCAGTAAAAATTAAATTGTTTCCGTTGTTTTCTAAATTAACTGCTTTTAAAGCAACTCTTGTATTCTTTTGAGAAGCAGCAAAAGCTACTTGGTTAACTGCTTCTTGGAAAGTTTTAGCGCTTAAAACAATCTTTGTACCACTTTCTTCAAAATTACAGTCAGGATATTCTTCAAAACGGGTAACTGTTAAAGAATATTTTGTATTGTTGTCATTTTCAAGTTTTGCTAAGCCTTCCTCAACTATTTCAAAATTAATTTCATCGCCATCTATAGTCTTAACAATCTCATTTAAAATTTTAGCGTTAATTAAAATAGAACCTTCTTTATAATCACGGATTACTTCTTTATCATCTTTAACAAACGGAATGCATGTTTCTAAATAAACGTCTCCGTTACCTCCATATAACATTAAGCCTTGCTCATTTAGAACAAGAGCTAAATCAAGAAGAACAGGATTAGGAGAACTTGTTGGAACAAATTTTGATGCTACGGTAACAGCTTTGAGAAATTCACTTCTTTTGACATTAAATTTCATAATTTATATAACCTCTTTTTAAATTTATAATAATAAGCTCTGTGGACACTGTGGAAAAGTCTAATATAATACACTCTTGAATAAATTTATATTTCGAGTTTTTACGATGATAATCGCGTTTTTAACTCTTTTATAGCGGTTTGAGTTTGCTCGTCAGTTTTCAACAATTTATCAATTTTTTCTATGGAATGCATGATTGTTGTATGGTCTCTACCTCCAAAAATTGCACCGATTTTTTTAAGTGGAAGATCCAATAAATCTCTAAATAAGTAAATCGCAACGTGACGAGCGTTAACGATATTTCCTGATTTAATTTTTCCTGTAATTTGGGCAACGCTTAAAGAGTAATAAGAACTTACTACCGATAAAATCTTTTGTTCTGAAACTTTGCTTTTTGCATCGCTACAATCAACCATCGATTGTAAAGCTTCGGTACATAAGTCAATATCGATATGAGAAGCCTTGTTTATTGAAGCAAAGAAATTAAGACGAATTAAAGCTCCTTCTAAGCTTCTAATGGAGTCTTTAAACTTCTCAGCCATAAACATCAAAACATCTTCATCGTAATTTGATAAATCACTGCCAGAAGCAATAATTTTGGATTTTAAAATATTAAAACATGTCTCAGTATCGGGCTTTGTAACAGAAACGCTTAAACCGCTTGTAAAACGGGTTAAAATCCTTTGATCTATGCCTTCAAGTTCACCAGGAAGTCTGTCGCTTGTAAAACAAATTTGCTTGTGATTTTGACGAAAATCCTCGTAAATGTTAAAGAAAAATTCTTGAGTTTTACGTTTATCTTTTAGCATTTGTATATCGTCAATTAATAAAACATCGAATTTTTTTAAGAACTTATAAAGTTGTTCTTTACGAGTATCGCCATTAACAAAATCAATATATTCATTTAAAAAATCTTGACTAGAGAAATACAAAACTTTTTTCTCTGGCATATTTGTTTTTATATAGTTTCCAATTGCATTTAAAAGATGGGTTTTACCGAGTCCACTCCCGCCATAAATAAAGAGAGTTTGATAAATTCCACCAGGAGAAGTCGCTGTATATAATGAAGCCTTTTGAGCTTCTGAATTACAAGGACCCACAACAAAAGTATCAAAAGTATAGTTTGGATCTAAAATAGAGTTTTTAAAATAAGACAACTCTTCTGTGGAAGAAGTAACGAACTTCTTCTTTTCTTTTACATCATCGCCTGTAACAAAGACAGGAATATAATTTGAAGATGTGTGTTGATGGATTTTTTGAGATAAGTAATCACTAAAGCGATCTCGTAAAATTTCCTTTGAAAGTTTTGACTCACAAAGAATATAGATTTTGTTCCCATCAACAGTGTAAATTTTGGTATTTCTAAAAAAAGCATCGAAGATAGTTTTGTCATTTTCTTGCGATACTGTCGATAAAATGTTGTTCCACAACTCGTTGTTTTGACTTAAAGTACTCATATTCATAACGCGTGATTATTTTATATTAAAAACATAAAAATATATAGACTTGAAAAATCTCAATTTTGGGTTTTCCACAAAGAAAAATAACTAAAAAACGATAACGATGAGAAAAAGAAAATTTATACACAATTTTTATGTGGAAAACTATGTGGATAACTTTTCTACATGTGTATTGTGTGGATTGTGTTAAAGTTTTTCCACAAGATTAAATAAATTCCACAAAGAAAAATTAGCATCAATCTCAGTAAAAATCACGCTTCTCCACAATAAAAAAATAGTGCTTCCACAGCATGTTGAAAGTTAAAAATTTTCCACTTTTAACATTAATTGTGTTGGAAGTTAGAACTGACACATTTTATTGACTTATATGTATTTATACATATATAATTTCTTTTGCATATTTTAGGAGGAATATATTTATGAAAAGAACTTACCAACCAAGCAAATTACACAAAGCAAGAGTACACGGATTCAGAGCAAGAATGGCAACTGGTCATGGTAGAAAAGTTTTAGCTTTAAGAAGAAAGAAAGGTAGAAAGGTTTTAGTAGTTAATACAAAACACTAATTAATGAAAGTCATCAATCGCGTAAAAAAATATCGAGAATACAAAGAAATCTTCAACCAACGTAAATTCAAACGAAACGAAATCTTTACTATTTATTATCGAAAAAACGAATTCGGATTAATAAGGGTTGGACTTCACGTATCAAAACGAAATGGCATTGCTGTTAAAAGAGTAAAAATCAAACGACAAGTAAGAGCGATTTTAGATAAATATCTCGAATATACAAAAGATGGACTAGATTTAATTGTTGTAATTTCACCAAAATACAACGAGAACGAATTTAATAGAAACGAAAAACTTTTACACGATTTGCTTAAACAAATCACTTCCATCAAGGAGAAATAAATGAATAAAAAAAGTTTAAAAAAAGTTTTTGGGGGAACGGTTGTTTTAGGGGCAGTATTGCTTCTTACAAGCTGTAATTCTTTTTGTTCTAACCTTGATACTTCAAACTATATGTTCGGCTATAACGGCATGAACACCACTTATTTTGAAAGTTATGAACAAGGCGAACAATATATTTTAGATACCTTCAAAGCTCAAGCAAACGTTGATGTGGAGAAAGTAACATTAGAATCACTTGTTTTGGAGATGAACCCAAACGATACAAACGATGATGTAAGTTATGTTAACGGTGATACAAAAAGAACCGACTTATTTTTCTACAAAGTAAACGAAAATCTTTATGCGCTAAAAAACGTAACAATTTATGCAAAAGGCATTTCTACGGTTGAAAATACAAATGGTGTTAGTTATACCTTCGGTTTAAATGATTTTACAAAAAACGTTTTAAATACTGCTGCTAGCTATAACATGATTACTCCAACCTCATCTTATTGGGAAGAACTCGATAACAAAGTGCTTGATGCAATGATTGCAGAAGCAAAAAATACTGGAGTAGAAAGCTTAGCAAGCGTTAGTAAAGACAACTTAACCTACGAAATTTTATACGGCTATACACCTGAGCAACTTCAAGAATATAAAAACGATACTTCTAATGAAACTTTATTAAAAGAAATGCTTGAAGGCGGCGAAAACAACATTGGCAGAAACAATGCTCTTTTAGCACGTACGGGTTTTGTAAAATATTATAACGAAGCTAATCCAAGCGATAAGTTTGAGAATTTAAGAGTTTGGAATAACGAAATAATCACTCAAGAGGGATTTAGCTTTGATGATGGATTAAGTAGTAACTTCTTAAACTTAATGTCTTCCACTCTTTCGACTCAAGTTGCTAATTTAAGAACATGTATTACAGTTAATGATGGTTTCTATGGTCATGTTTCAAATGATCCACTTAACGATACCGTTTTAATTGAAGGAAAAGGTGAAGACTTCTATGAAGGATGGGGAAGAGCTTTTTCAGAACACGGCTTCCTTGAAGGTCTTTTAGTTTACCCAATCGGTACAATGGTCGAAAATTTTGCTCATATCTTTGGTATGAATGGTTATGGACAAATTTTTGCAGTTTTACTCGCAACGTTTATTATTAGAATTCTATTCATGCTTGTAACACTTCCATCAACCTTGTCACAACAAAAAATGACTTTCTTGCAACCAGAACTTGCAAAACTTCAACAAAAATATCCTAATGCTAATACAAACGATTATGAAAAACAAAAATTAGCCGCGGCACAAATGGCTCTTTATAAAAAATATAAAGTACATCCATTTGCTTCTTTACTTATCATCTTCATTCAATTCCCTGTCTTTATTTGTGTTTGGAACGCACTTCAAGGCAGCGCATCTTTAAGTAGAGACGCCGTTTTAGGTTTAAGACTTTCTGATACTATATGGAACGTCTTATCTAACTTTACAAATTGGCCAAGCAATCCTGGATGGTGGACTGCACTTGTTTTGATTATTCTTATGAGTGCTGCTCAAATTATATCTATGCTTGTACCAAACTGGTTAAATAAAAAGAAAATGAAGAATGTTACAAAACTTAACAACTCTTCATCAATGAATCAACAAAATAAAACACTTAAATACACTCAATGGATTATGACAATTTTCATTGTCATTATGGGCTTTACTCTTCCAAGTGCTATGGGTGTTTATTGGTTTGCTGGTGCTATTATTTCAATTATTCAATCTATCGTTATTCATTACATTTTTATCGTTAGATCAAATAAACGTAACGGTAATTATAAAGATAATAACAAAGAGCACAACAGTAAGATCAAGAAATTATTTACAAAGAAAAACGAAGGGAGCATCTAATCATGAAACTATATTCTGGTAAAACTCTTGCTGATTGTTTAAAACAAGCAAGCAGCGAATTAAACGTTTCAGAAGAGGAATTAATTTATAAAATTGTTGAAGAAAAGAAAGGTTTATTTTCAAAAAAGACAACTATTTCTGTTGAAGAAACAAGCGATGTAATTCTTTTTATTGAAGAATATATTAAAGATATATGTCACGCTTTAAACCTTGATGCAAGTTTAAAAACTTTCTATCGTGATAATTTAATCAAAGTTTTAATTGAAACAAACCATAATTCAATTTTGATTGGAAATAATGGTAAATCACTTGAATCCTTAAATGAACTTGTTAAGCTTGCTGTTTCTCAAAAGTTTAAGAGAAAATTTAGAATTCTTCTTGATATTGGAAACTATAAAGATAAAAAATATTCAAGAGTTATTCATGAAGCTAAAAAGGTTGCTAAAGAAGTTTTATCAACACATGTTGATGCTAAACTTGAACCTATGACACCAGATGAAAGAAAGAAAGTTCATAACGCTTTAACAAATTGGAAAAATATTAAAACAGAATCTGTTGGCGATGGCAAAAACAGAGCTGTTGTAATTAAATACGTTCCTTTTGAAAAAGCAACTACTGCTCCTTCTTCAGAAGTAGAAGAAAAGGCTGAATAGTTAAATGTTTGAAACAATCGTCGCATTAGCTACTCCACCATTAAAAAGTGCCTTAGCAATCGTCAGACTTAGCGGTGACGATTGTTTTTTTATTGTTTCAAAATTCTTTACTAAAAACTTAGAAAAAGTAGAGAAAAATACTATCTTTCACGGATATATAAAAGATGAAGAAGATTACGTTGATGAAGTAGTTTTATTAGCTTATAAAGGACCTAGATCGTTTACTGGAGAAGATAGTGTTGAAATTATGTGTCACGGCTCTCCACTTATATTTAACAAAATAATTAAAGTGGCTTTAAAAAACGGAGCAAGACTTGCAACTAATGGCGAATTTTCTTCAAGAGCTTACGCTCATGGAAAATTAAATTTAATGCAAGCTGAATCTATTAACGATTTAATAAATGCGGAAACCGAAGAGAGTAAAAAACTTTCACTACTTGCTTTAAAAGGTGATACAACAAAACTTATAGAACCTTTAAAAAAGAGTTTAGGCGATATTTTATCTTTGATTGAAGTAAACATTGACTATCCTGAATACTTAGATATTGAAGAAGCAAATAATGAAAAAATAGTTGAGATTTGCAAGGAAAATATCAAATATATTGAGAAATTAGTAAAGGATGGCATCAAAGGAAACATTATTAAAGATGGTATTAATGTTGCAATTGTAGGTAAGCCAAATGTAGGTAAATCTTCAATATTGAATGCGCTTTTAAACGAAAATAAAGCAATCGTTACAAATATAAAAGGAACAACAAGAGACATTGTAGAAGGTAAAATAAATTTAAATGGCGTTGTTATTAATCTTTTTGATACAGCCGGGATTAGAGAATCTAATGACGAAGTTGAATCGATCGGAATAGAAAAAAGCATATCAAAATTAAAAGACAGCGACATAGTTTTATGTGTCTTTGACAGTCAAGATTTTGACGACGAAGACAAAAAAATCATTGAATTGGTAAAAAATAAGAACTGTATTTTTGTCTATAACAAAGTCGATTTAATCAAAGGAAAAGATGACGACAAACTATATGTTTCTGCCATCAATAAAGATGTAGAAAAATTAAAGGAAGCAATAATTAATAAACTTGGATTAAGTCAAGAAAACTACGACAACCCTTCTATCGCTAACACAAGAGAAATAGGTATTTTAGAAAACATCAAAGAAATACTAGAACATGTATTAATTGATGTAAAAGCAGAAATACCACTTGATTTAATTAATAGCGAATTAAAAGATGCTTATTTGAAAACTTTATCTATATTAGGTGAAGACAACGATTTTGATATAGCAAAAGAAATCTTTTCTCGCTTTTGCGTTGGGAAATAAGAATGATATTTGATACACACATTCATTTAAATGATAAAACGATCTATGAAAATCTGGATTCTCTTTTAAAAAGCGCCGAAGAAAAAGGTGTGAAACGATTTTTGTGTGTTGGATGGGATATTGAAAGTTCAAAATTAGCTATAAAAATTGCTAACTCCTACCATAATGTTTTTTGTGCAGTAGGCGTTATACCAACAGAACACAAACAATATCGACTAAAATCAGAATCTAATGCAACTATAAATGAATTGGAAAATCTTTTAAAAACTTCTAATAAAATAAAAGCTATAGGCGAAATCGGACTTGATTATTATTGGGAGAAAACCGACGAAGTTAAAGCTAAACAAAAAGAAATGTTTTTAGAGCAAATTGAACTTGCTAACAAATATAATCTTCCTATATCAATTCATTGTAGAGATGCTATTCAAAGCACTTATGATATTTTAAAAAGCACCCCAGTAAAAATGACAGGAATTATGCATTGCTATTCTGGAAGCAAAGAGATGGCAAAGGAGTTCGTAAAACTAGGGTATAAAATTGCGTTCGGAGGAGTTCTTACTTTTAAAAACGCCAAAGAAATTAAAGAAGTTATTAAAGACACTCCTTTATCTTCTATAGTTTTTGAAACAGACGCCCCATATCTTTCGCCTGTACCTTTTCGTGGAAAAATGAACAAACCTGAATATATCTATGAAACCGTAAAATATGCATCAGAATCATTAAATTTGAAACTAGAAGAAATAGAAAAAATTAGTTTTCATAATTCCTGCGAAATTTTACACGTGAAAGAAGAAGATTAAAATCGTGAAAAAATTAATTGTTGTAGAAGGCAAAACCGATATTGCTTTTTTATCTAGTTTTATAGATGCTGATTTTTATAGTGTTAATGGTTCTGCTGTATCTGAGAAAGATATTCAGTTTATTAAAGAATATATAAAAAAGGGAGAGGTTGTCGTTTTAACTGATCCTGACTTTCCTGGAACAAAAATAAGGAATTACTTGAACGAAAATATTCCTAATTTAAAAAACGCATTTGTTAGAAAAGAATTGTCTATAAAGAAACACAAAGTAGGCGTTGCTGAATCTACTGTCGAGGAAGTAAATAGAGCATTGCAAAACGCTCAAGTTTTTAAAAGCAAAACTAGCAAACACAATTTATTAAAAACAAACGACTTGATAGACTTAGGATTAATAGGAAGAAACGATTCTTCAAAATTAAGGAAAATAGTTTCTGAAAATTTTCATTTAGGATTTACAAACGGAAAAACTCTACTTAAAAGATTAAATATGTTAGAAATAAGTAAAGAGCAAATTATCGAGGTTTTAAAACATGCTAACTAAGAATGAAATTATTGATTATTTTAAACTTGTAAATTCACACGCAAAAAAAGAACTTGGGCAAAATTTCTTGATCAGCGAAGAAGTTGGGCGAAATATAGTTAATTGTTTAGATATTCAAGAAAATGACGCAGTACTTGAAATTGGACCTGGCTTAGGAGCTTTGACTGGTTTTATTTTGGAGAAAGATTACAAGTCGTATAAAGTGGTCGAGTACGATGCAAAGTTTGTAGAATTTTTAAGTAAAAGTTTTGATAACAAAAACATCGAAATAATCAAAAATAATATATTGAAAGAAAAAGAGTTGAACTTTAATAAGGTGTGCGGCAACCTTCCTTATTACATTACAAGCGAGATCATCTTAAAAATCGCCCTCGAAGATAAAACTATTGAGAAAGGTGTTTTTATGGTCCAAAAAGAATGCTACAAAAGAATCATAGCTAAAGAAGGAAAAGACTATAACGCCTTAAATGTTTTATTAGATTATTTGTTTGACATAAAACAAGAAATATTGGTTGATAGAAGCAAGTTTTTTCCAATTCCTAATGTTGATTCTTTAGTATTTAGCTTAGCGAAAAAACAAGAAAAAAACATAGATTTTGCAGGGTTTTTATATAAAATTGCCAAAATTTGCTTCCAAAACAGAAGAAAAACAATTTTTAATAACCTAACATCTTTTATTAAAAACAAAGAGCAAGTTAATTACGTTCTTGCTTCATCTAATCTATCTTCTACAATGCGAGCTGAAGAATTAAAAACTGCTGACTTTGTTCGTCTAGCAGAAAAAATTAAAGAAACTACAATTGAATAAAAAGAAAGAAAATATATAATTTTTTATATGATAGAAAAAGCCAATGCAAAGATAAATTTATCTTTAGATATCAAAAATTTAAGAGATGATGGATATCATAATCTTGAAACAATTATGCTTCCTTTAGAGATGCACGACTCTTTAGAAGTTCAAATTTTACCTCCTCATGCAACAGATGATTTTGTAACTTGTGACGATTATTCTTTAAAAATAACAAAGTATAATTTAGTCCATAGAATTATCGATGAGGCGCGAGAGAAATGGGGCTTCAGAGAGCATTTTTTAATTAATATTCATAAAAACATATTTTTACAAGCTGGTCTTGGTGGAGGAAGCGCTGATGCAGGCGCTGCATTAAGAGCGGTTATTAAATTGCTAAAAATTAAGCCAAAAAAGCAAGATTTAATCGATATTGGCATAGCTATAGGTAGCGATGTTCCTTGGGCAATATTTAATTCGCCAACTCTTTTAAAAAGAAAAGGCGAAGTTTTAGAGTTTTTTGATCACGTAGCTCCTTTTTATGTATTACTTGTTAAACCTTTCGACGGACTTTCTACAAAAGATGTTTTTGAAGTTGCAGATAGATGTGAAGACATTTCACATGGCGATATTAATAAGATTAAAGAACTTTATATAAACGACGATTTAGAAGGCTTAGGTAAAGCCGTCTTTAATTCTTTAGAAAATCCAGCAATCGAACTTTTGCCTTCAATTTCAAATGTTATTGAAAATTTAATTGATGATGGATTTGAATGCGTTAGAATGAGTGGCTCAGGTAGTTGTGTTTTTGCTTTAACAAACAATAAGAAACTTTGGAGACGAGCAGAAAAGAAATACACATTAGATCACTATCAAGTTTGCGCAACAAAGTTTTTAGGTAAGTAAAATGTTATTTTTAGATTGTTATAATAAAAACGTTTATATTGGCGATGAGCTCGTTGGATACATCAATCATAATGGTGTCATTTTCATTAGTGGAAGAAAATTTGCCACTCTTACTGAAGATGGAGAAATTTATATTGAAAAATTTAAAGCAGGTTATTTAGATGAAAGTGGAGACATCTATTTAAATAACAAAAAAGTAGGTCATATTACCGAAAATAACGATTTGTACTTCTCACCAAAATTCGTTAAATAGTAAAAAAAGCCTGCAAAAGTTAACTTTTTTTAAAAAAAGCATATTAAAAGAGGAACCAAACGGCTCCTCTTTTTCTTTAAATGGCTCTAAAATTATTTAGCTTTTTTGTGTGTTTTTTTTGCGGCAGCTTTTTCTCTCTTTAATAAGATTTCAGCTTGAGCAGCAGCAAGTCTAGCAATTGGGACTCTGAATGGTGAGCAGGAAACATAATCTAATCCAACTCTGTTGAAGAAGTGAATTGATTCTGGATCGCCGCCGTGTTCACCACAAACACCACAAAGTAATTCTGGTCTTGTAGCTTTTCCATCAGCAACTGCCATCTTAATTAATTTGCCGACACCTTTTTGGTCGACGTGTTGGAATGGATCTTCTTCAAAAATCTTATTTTCATAATATGAACCTAAGAACTTAGAAGCATCATCTCTTGAGAAACCAAATGTCATTTGTGTTAAATCGTTAGTACCAAATGAATAGAATTCAGCTTCAGAAGCGATTTCGCCAGAGAGTAAAGCAGCTCTTGGGATTTCGATCATTGTACCAACATGGTATTTCATTGAAACGTTGTTTTCTTTTAAGACTTTTTCGACTTCATCAACAATAATCTTCTTAACGAACTTGAATTCTTTAAGATCGAGAGTTAATGGAATCATAATTTCAGGTTCAATTTCTTTACCTATATCTTTGCTAGCTTTGATAGCAGCTTCAACAATAGCTCTTGCTTGCATTCTTCCGATTTCAGGATATGTGACATCTAATCTACATCCTCTGTGGCCCATCATTGGGTTGAATTCGTGGAGATATTGAATTCTAGCTTTGATTTGTTCAACTGATTTATTTAAGGAATCAGCTAATTCTTTAATCTTATCTTCTTCTTGTGGTAAGAATTCATGTAGAGGTGGATCAAGTAATCTAACATTAACGTTGATGTGTTCAAGATCTTTCATTGACATGAATAATCCGTAGAAGTCTTCTCTTTGATATGGGAGAAGTTCGCTTAATGCTTGTTCTCTTTCTTCAACTGTATCAGCAAGAATCATTCTTCTCATATGGAAAATTCTATCGCCAGAGAAGAACATGTGTTCTGTTCTACAAAGACCAATGCCTTCTGCGCCAAATTCAGCAGCTTGTCTTGCGTCTTTTGGTGTATCAGCGTTTGTTCTGATTGAAAGTCTTCTATATTTATCTGCAAGTTTCATGATTCTTCCGAAGTTACCGGCTTTTGTATCTGCAGGAATGAGTGCCATAGCGCCTTCGTAAACAGAACCTGTGGAACCATCAACAGAAATTGTATCGTTTTCGTGGAAAACTTTACCGTTGATTGTTAAAGTTTTGTTTTCTTCATCAACAATTGCAGCTGAACAACCTGTAACACAGCATTTACCCATACCACGAGCAACGACAGCTGCGTGAGAAGTCATACCACCTCTCATAGTTAAGATAGCTTCAGCAGAAACCATACCTTCGATATCTTCAGGGGAAGTTTCAGCTCTGACAAGAATAACTTTTTCGCCATTTGCTCTTCTTGTTTTTGCATCTTCTGCATCAAAGCTAAGGTGTCCAACACCTGCACCTGGAGAAGCTGGGTTACCTTGAGCAATTGGGGTAGCGGTTTTTAAAGCACTTGGATCAAATGTTGGGTGGAGTAAGGAATCAAGTAATTTTGGTTCAACTCTGAGAACTGCTTCATCTTCAGTAATGACGCCTTCATCTAATAAATCAAGAGCAATCTTTAAGGAAGCAGCAGCGGTTCTTTTACCGTTTCTGGTTTGTAAGAAATAGAGTTTTCCGTCTTCAACGGTATATTCCATATCTTGCATATCTTTATAGTGAGCTTCCATAGCCTTGATTGTCTTTTCAAATTGAGCATAGACATCTGGCATTTGTTCTTTTAAGTAATCGATGTGGTAAGGAGTTCTAATACCAGCAACGACGTCTTCACCTTGAGCTTGTGGTAAATATTCAGCGTAAACTTTCTTTTCACCGCTTGATGGATCTCTTGAGAAAGCAACACCTGTACCAGAGTTAGCGTTTAAGTTACCGAAAACCATTGATTGAACGTTAACTGCAGTTCCCCATTCATAAGGAATAGAGTTCATTTGTCTATAAACGTTAGCTCTTGGGTTATCCCATGATCTGAAAACAGCTTCAACTGCTGAATGTAATTGAACATATGGATCTGATGGGAAATCTTCACCAAATTTCTCTTTATAGTAAGCTTTATAAGCTTCGACTAATTCTTTTAATTGTTCGGTTGTAACTTCTGTATCGAGCTTGTAACCGTTGTCTTCTTTGATTTTATCAAGCATTCTGTCCATATCTGTTCTTGGCCAACCTTTTGCGATGTTGGTGAACATAAGGATGAATCTACGATAAGAATCGTAAGCAAATCTTTCATTGTTACTTACTTTAGCAAGTGTTTCGACAGATGTATCATTTAAACCTAAGTTTAAGATTGTATCCATCATACCTGGCATAGAAACTCTAGCACCAGATCTAACAGAAACTAAAAGAGGAGTCTTTGTAGGATCGATTCCGCCAAAGGATTTTCCTGATTCTTTTTCGACATCGTGAATACCTTTGTCGATTTCTTTGATTAAGCTTTCTGGTAAAACCTTGCCGCTTTGATAATAAAGTGTGCATGCTTCTGTAGTAATTGTGAAACCTTGTGGAATAGGGACGCCGATATAGGTCATCTCTGCTAAGCCTGCACCTTTTCCTCCGAGAAGCTCTTTGCCTAAGCCGTGTGCTTCTTTAAAGAGGTAAACATACTTTTTAGCCATTTAAATAAACCTCCAAATTTTGGCAGTTGTTTTAACAACTGACTAGATTATACCATAAATTAGTCAAGGTTAAATGTAGATAATTAAAAAGTTAAAACTAAAGTTTTAATAGTTCGATTCTTCGATAAGATTGAAAAGTACTTATTTATCTTTATAAACCCATTTTAATTTGAAAATAATGGAGTTTTGCAAGGTTTTTTGTAGAATTAAAGCGATATAATCATAAATAAACAAAGAAAATAAAGATTAAGGTTTTGATAGTAAAAAGTAATCATTTATAATAATAGGCATGGAAAACAAATGTGTTATTGCAATAGATTATGGCACGCAAAGTGTTCGTGTATCGGTAATCGATGATCATGGTAAATTTTTGGCTTTCGAACAAGAGAGATATAACAAACCTTATTTTTCGCCAAAGCCTGGATATTGTGAACAAGACCCTAATTTTTATTACGATAATATGTGTAAAGCGGCGAAAAGACTTGCTGAAAAACACCCAGATTTAATGAGAAAAGCTGTCAGCATTTCTTCAACTTGTTTTAGAGATACTGCCGTTTATCTTGATAAAGATTTTAATATAGTTAGACCTTCAATAATTTGGCTCGACCAAAGACAAGCCGACTTAAAAAGAAAATTGCCTTGGTGGCAATCTGTTGCTTTTTGGTTTGTTAATATGACCAAAACGGTTAATTTAAATAGAAAAAGAACACCAGCTATTTGGTTACAAGAAAACGAACCTGAAAATTGGGCAAAAATAAAACATTATGTCCCGCTTAATGTTTATTTTAACTATCGAATGCTTGGAGTTTTAAAGGATTCTGCATCAAATATGATTGGCCATTATCCACTTAATTTTAGAAAAGGTAAATGGTACAAAAAGGGTGCCTTAAAAGGTGAACTTTATAACATTGACCCAGATTTAATGCCTGAAATCGCTCCTGTAGGTACTGTTATTGGTAAAATCACAAAAGAATGTTCACTCGAAACTGGCTTTCCTGAAGGACTTCAATATATCACTACAGGAAACGACAAATCTTGTGAAGCATTGGGAAGCGGACAAGTTGATTCTGATAGTGCCCATATAAGTTATGGTACAAGTTCATCGATTGCTGTGATTAGTCAAGATTACTTTGAACCAGAAAAGTTTTTACCTTCTTATATTGCTTCTTTTCCGGGATGGTATAGTGGAGAGGTTCAGATATATCGTGGATATTGGATGCTTACATGGTTTGTACAACAATTTGGTCAAAACGAATCAATTGAAGCACAAATTGAAAAAGTTGCACCAGAAGAACTTTTAAATGAAAAACTAATGGACATTCCTCCAGGAAGCGATGGCTTGATTTTACAACCTTATTGGGGCCCAGGACTTAGTAGGCCTCTTGCTAAAGGGGCTGTAATCGGATTTTTTGATGTACACACCAAATTTCATTTTTATCGTGCTATTATCGAGGGCATTGGTTTTGCTTTAAAAGAAGGGCTTGATAGTATCGAAAAAAGAAGTCATAAAAAAGTTAAGTATTTAACAATCGCAGGAGGCGGATCGCGAAGTGATGCAATTTGTCAAATCACAGCGGACTTATTTAATCTTCCTGTTTATAAAAGCGAGACATTTGAAAACTCTTCATTAGGTTGTGCTTGCGCTCAATTTTTAGCTCTTAAACGTTACAATTCTTTAAACGATGTTAAGAAAAATATGATTAGATATGTAAAAGTTTTTACTCCTAATAAAAAAGAAGTTAAAGAATATAAGGAGTTATATGAAAAGGTATATGTAAAAGTATATCCTAGCCTTTTAAATATCTATAAAGAATTAACAGACATAGATATAAAAAATACTAAGAAATCATAAAAATAACCAAGATTTGCAATGAAAATTAAAAAAGTGCGGCATATTTACCGCACTTTTTAAGTGATTAACTTTCTTCAACTTCTTTACTCATAGGATTGTTTCCAGCGAATTGAGAATTATAAAGTTCAGCATAGAAACCACCTTTTTTCAGAAGCTCATAATGGGTTCCGGTTTCGACAATATGTCCTTTTTTCATAACAATAATTAACTTAGCGTTTTTAATTGTTGAAAGTCTATGAGCGATAACGAAGGAAGTTCTATTTTCCATGATTTTGTTTAAAGCGTCTTGAATTTGTTGTTCTGTTCTTGTATCAACTGAAGAAGTTGCTTCATCTAAAATCATAATTCGAGGTTTAGAAATAATAGCTCTAGCAATCGTTAAAAGTTGTCTTTGACCTTGAGAAACATTGTTTCCATCTTCATTAAGCATGAAGTTATATCCACCAGGCAACGTATGAATAAAGTGATCTATATGCGCTTCTTTACAAGCTTTCTCGATATCTTCATCGCTGGCATTTGGATCGCCATAAAGTAAATTCTCTTTAATAGTACCTTTAAATAACCAAGTATCTTGAAGGACCATTCCGATTGATCCTCTTAAACAGCCTCTTGTATAGTTAAATATCGTTTTACCATCTAACTTGATATTCCCGTTATTAAAAATATTAGGAATTAAAGAATGAATGAAGTCGAGTTTTTTTCTTTCATCTTCACCTAAAATTTTCTTACTCTTAGACAAAGCGTCTTTATAGAACTCTTCCAAATTTTCTTTTTCAATTTTTGTTGCTTCTTTAATATCTAAAGAAGTGTCGATTACAATGTCTTTAATAGGATCTAAACCTAATATTTCATTAATTGAGTTTCTAAAACGCAATGATTTAGCTTTTAAGTCTTCATGATTAGCGATATTAGTAATTTCATAAAACCTCATAATGAGATTTACCATGGTTGTTTTTCCAGCACCAGTTGGTCCAACAATTGCAACCATATCGCCTTTATTGACATGCAAAGTAAAATCTTCAATTAAAGGTTTATCAGGTGTGTATTGAAAATAAACATGATCAAAATCAAACTCACCTTGAATTAAAGTTTCATCTACTGTTGCTGTTGCTTTATCAGGAATTTCTTCAGCTTCATCAAGGAGTGAATAAATTCTTTCGCCACTTGCTAAAACAGATTGAATAATATTTGCGATTTGACCAATTTGTTGAAATGGTCGAGTAAATAAACTTAAAAGCGTAAAGAAAGAAATCATTGTACCGATTTGTCCAATAATTCCATCAACAACAGCAATTGCAACATAAGCAACATTATTAATAAAGATAGTAGTTGGAAAAACAAAGCCTGATAAGAATTGAGAAAGACCATCAGCTTTTGCCATTCTTTCGTTGACTACATTAAAGTCATTTTCAACATCTTTTTCTTTATTAAATAATTTAATAACTGAAACACCAGCATAGTTTTCTTCAACTTTTCCATTTAAATCACCAAGTTCTTTTCTATAAGCAGCAAATTGTTTTTGAGAATGTTTTGAGATAAATAAAACAATTAAAAGCGTAACTGGGAGTACAGCTAAGGCAATAAAAGCAAGTCTATAATCATAGATAAACATTGCAATCAGTGAGCCAAAGAATAAGGAAATTCCACTTGTAGTTTGAGTTATGATTGATTGTAAATTTCTTGAAATGTTATCTACATCATTAGTGCAAACAGAAAGAGTATCTCCATAAGGAACTCTATCAAAATAACTTAAAGGAAGTTTATCTAATTTGATGAGTATTTTATCTCTAAATTCGTAAGCGTAGCGTGCTCCAACACCAACCGATAACCATTCACTAAGCCATGAAAATAAAGCGCTTCCTACATAAAAACCTAGCAAAACCCCAAAATTATAAAAGAAATAAGACCAATCTATATATACAACAGTTGTACCGTTTTCTAGTACAAAGTTGAATAAGGGAGAGGTTGATACATCTTGAGGCAAAGCGTGATTTAAAAATTCTCCTAAAAAGATTGGAGCGATAATATTTAAGATTGCACTAAAGATTGCAAACAATATAACAAAAATTAAAACTACATATTCTTTTTTGAAGTCTTTTAACATTCGCTTAAAGACGAGTTTCATGTTTTGAGGCTTGTCTATGCTTCTTGTTCTTGCTGGCATAATTATTTACCTCCTTCTTGCTCGGCATCGCGAGACATTTTTAAAGTTTTTTCAACTTCATCTGGATCAAGCTGTGATTTAACGATGTCTTGATAAATTGGACAAGATTTTAAAAGCTCTTCATTATTTCCAATTCCTACCATCTTCCCTTCGTTTAAAACAACTATTGTATCTGCATCTAAAATAGAGGAGACTCTTTGAGCAACAACTATCATTGTTGAATCTCCAATATAAGTCTTCAATGCAGCTCTTAATTTAGCGTCAGTTTTAAAATCCAGAGCCGAGAAAGAGTCATCAAAAACATAAATTTCAGGTTTTTTAACTAAAGCACGAGCGATAGCAAGTCTTTGCTTTTGTCCGCCTGAGAAATTTTTACCACCTTGTGAAACAAAAGAATTTAAACCTTTTGGTAATTTAGAAATGAAGTGTTCTGTTTGAGCAACTGAGAGAGCCAGGTTGATTTCTTCATCAGTTGCATCTTTTTTACCAAAACGGATATTATCTTTTATTGTTCCTTTAAATAAAACGGCTTTTTGTGGAACAAAACCAATTGCCTCTCTTAAATCTTTAATAGGTATTTTTCTAATATCGACGCCATCTAAAGTAATATTTCCTTCTGTGGCATCGTAAAATCTAGGAATTAAATTGATAACTGTTGATTTACCAGCACCAGTAGAGCCAATTATTGCTAGCATCTTTCCTGGTTTAGTTGTAAAGGAAATATTTTCAATACAAGGAGTATCGCTATCTGGATAAGTAAAGGTAACATTATTAAAAGATAAAACCCCTCTTTGAGTTTTATTTTTAAATTTTTTATACTCTTTTTCATCAACAGTATTAACTTGTTCATTATCTTTTATATTTAATACTTCTGAGATACGTCTAGAACATGCGCTAGCTTGTGGTAGCATTACAAAAATCATTGCAAGCATCATAAATGATTGCATAATTTGTAAACTATATTGAGCAACGACAGCAACATTTGAAATTAAACCGCCGACTTGTGGATCGTTAGCATTTAATCCATTTAATAAATAGAAACCTAAAGCATAAATTCCAATAAAGCAAAGGTTAAATATAATTGAAATTAATGGATTTGTAAAAGACATGATTTTTCCAACTTTTGTTATTGTAGTTGTCATGTCTTTATTAGCTTTATCAAACTTTTTATATTCAACACCTTGTTGATTATAGGCTCTAATTACTCTAACGCCAGTTAAATTTTCTCTAACAACTATCGTTAAATTATCAATTTTGGTTTGTAAACTTCTAAAAAGTGGAGTCGCTAACTTTAATAAAATAGCCATAAACAAAAGAATTAATGGAATACAAATTGCTAAAACAATTGATAACATTGCATCTTGTGTTAGGGTTTTAATTAGACCAATTATCATATATGTTGGCGACATAACGATAATTCTAACAGCCATTAAAACGTAGTTTTTGACTTGTTCGATGTCGTTGGTGGTTCTTGTAATTAATGTGGCTGTACCGAATTTGTTATATTGGGTTAATGAAATGTGATTAACCTTATGAAACATTTCGGTTCTTAATTGTTTTCCAACATAGGCAGATAAAGTCGCGCCTGTAAAATTTTGTATGGTTGCTAAAACAACAACTCCGACTGAAATTAAAATCATGTAGCCGCCATTAATCCAGATTTGAGTAATCTTATCAGGCGACGATGAAGTAATTAAGGTTGTGATTTTGCCCATGTATTCTGGAAGCATTAATTGAAGATAACATTGAGCGATAATTGCACAAGCAATCAAAAGTAGAAAGGGCCATTTTTTCCATAAAAAGCTTAAAATTTTTGACATAATTAATCCTTTCCTCTTAACTTATTTAACATTTTCAACATGTAAAGGAGCACGACCTTTTAAGAAAGCGACCAAGCGATCAAAAAATACATTTCCATCAATGTTCTTTTTATATAAGTTAGGATAATTAATTTTGGAAGAAGAAAGACCATCTATTACTGTTAAAAATAGTATTAGATATTTTTTAAAAGTTTCTTTTTTAATAAATTCTTCAAATTCGCTTTTTACTAATCGAACGGATTCATAAAAAAGCGAATATACATCTTTATTAAAATAGATTGTTTTTACCCCTTCATTAAGCTCAGAAAGTTTTGTTGAAAATAATAAATGAACGTAGTAATTTTCTTCTCCACCCTTGTTAATGAAATCTACAATTACACAAAGAGCGCTACGTAAAAAGTCATATCCTAAAGGACATGTCTTTCCAATTGATAAGAATTTTTCAGAAAATAAAGCGTTACTTCTTTTCTTAATTTCTTTTAATACATCGGTTTTAGATGCAAAGTAATGATAGAAAAGACCATGAGAGTAGCGACACTCTTTAGCGATCATATCAATCGTTACTTTTTTATAACCAAAGGTTGCAAATAACCTAAGCGAGGTATTAACGATAGTATCAATTCTTTTTAATCTTAATTCCTTGTTTTCAAAAAAAGTTCTTGGCATTTTTCTTCTCCATGTTAAGGTATGTTAATAAAAATTGACTATAAAGTCAATTATAAATACGAAATTTTTTATCATTCTAAATAAAAATATAAATATTTGAATTTTGCGGGGTTATTTTCTTAAAAAAATATTATTTTATTTCCAACAAAATCAATTTATAATTGTATTCATAGGTGGAGGAGTAAAAGTGTTTTTGATTGTAGGGCTAGGAAATCCAGGAAAAGAGTACGAACACACACATCACAATATGGGGTTTGATGTTGTGGATAGATTTGCTGATTCATTAGGAGTTACTTTTGATAGGAACGATTTTAAAGGAATTTATGTTAAAGCTCGTTTTATGAATCAGGACCTCATTATTTTAAAGCCACAAACCTATATGAATTTAAGTGGCGAAAGTATTATTCAGGTTTTAAATTTTTATAAAATACCGATTGAAAACATGATTGTCGTTTGTGACGATATGGACACTCCTTTAGGGCACATTAAATTAAAGATTAAAGGCTCTAGTGGCGGACATAATGGGATAAAATCAATTATTCAAAATATTGGAAGCGAAGAATTTAAGCGTATCAAGGTGGGTATAGGGCACCCTGAAAGTAAAAACATTATAGATTATGTCTTAAAAAGACCAGCCAAAGAGGAAGAGCCTTTATTAGATAGTGCTCAAAAAAATGCCGTCGAAGCAATTAAAGTCGCTTTAAGCGATAGTTTTAACAAGGCTATGACAATGTATAATAAATAAGAGGGATGAATTGATTAATTTATTAAAAACTGCTGAAGAGTTATTTTCTGATGATACGAATAAAGCTAATAAAAGCTTTGTTGTAGATTCAATAATAGGAACTGTTTTGCTCGCATTAAAAAAATATAATGAAACAGATGCGAATGTTTTTATTTACGCTGCAAATAATTACGATGCAAACTCTATTTTTAATAAACTTAGTAGTTTAATTGATGAAGATAAAATAGTTTTGCTTCCAGGCGACGACTTAATTCGTGTTGAATATATTAGTGAATCAAAAGAAGTAAAAAGCGAATTAATTTATGGTTTATATAAAATTCGCCATTCCAAGCATTCAATTGTTATAGTTACACCATCGACTTTATATAGGTATTATCCTAGCGTTAAAACTTTTGATGATTCTTTTATTGAGATTCACGTCGGAGACGATTTAAACATTAACGACTTTAAGAATAAATTAAGTGAATTAGGTTATATTAGTGTTTCAAAAATCGATCAATCAATGGAATATGCAAGTCGTGGTGGCGTTATTGATGTCTTCTCTTTAAATTATGAAGATCCAATAAGAATTGAATTTTTTGATACAGTTATTGAATCAATTCGTTTATTTAAAATCGAAACACAAACTTCATATAAAAAACTTGATAACGCTATTTTGATTCCGGCAACGATTAATTTATTAACCGAGGAAGAAAAAGCGAAGACTAAAAATAAAATTTTAAATCAATTAAATAAAGATTTATTAAATAAAAGAGAAGAAGATAAAGAAGAGCTTATCGCAAATGTAAATGAAGATATCGAGCAAATTTTAAATAACTCTTTTTCAAATAAATATTATAAATATCTTTCATTTCTATCGGAAAAGCCTGCAGAACTAACTGATTTTGCTGATAATTTCATTGTTATTGTTGCAAATAACCAAGATTTTAACAAAGCCAAATCTCTTCTTTTTGAGGAGGCAACAAAATTTTTATTAGAACTTCACGATAAAAACAAGAATATATCACACTTATCTTATTTTAATGAAAGAGCAAGTATATTTAAGGGTTCGTTAGAAACCACTATTCTTGAGCCTTTCTATAATAAAAAAGATGATATTTCTATCCCAATTCGTAGTTTAACTTATTTAGATCCAAAAGGCTCGACACCTCTAATTATTCTTGAAACTTTAATTAAAGGAAGAAACAAGATTTTGATTGTTTATCATAGTGAAGAAGAAGGGAAAGAAATTAAACGTTTACTTGATTCAACTGAAATAGAATATTCAGAAACAGAAAATTACATGTTAAACGAAAATACCCCTGTTTCTTTATGCCAAGGAAAATTCAATGTTTCTTTTGAAATCATAAATCAAAACGCGATTTTATTAGTAAGTGATGATCTTCTATATGATAAAAGGAAAATAAAAGCTTATTCAACACACTTTAAAAAAGGGAAAGTTTTAGAAAGTTATGAAGAGCTAGAACCAGGTGATTATGTGGTCCACGAAAAATATGGTATAGGACGCTTTGTAAAAATAGAAACTATCGAGTTAATGGGCAAACATAATGACTATTTAGAAATTGCTTATGCTAATAACGACAAGCTCTTCGTTCCTCTTTATCAATTTAATCTTATAAGAAAATTTGTTGGTAAAGAAGGAGCCACACCCAGGCTTACAAACCTTAACTCAAATCAATGGGAAAAAACAAAGAAAAAAATCAAAGACAGGGTGAATGATTTAGCTGATAGATTATTAACACTTTATCAAGAAAGAGCAACTATTGCAGGGTTTTCTTTTAAAAAGGACGACGAAATTCAAAAAGCGTTTGAGGAAGAATTTAATTACAAACTAACGCCAGATCAAGAAACATCAATTAAAGAAATCAAAGAGGACATGGAAGCTCCTCATCCAATGGATCGCTTATTGTGTGGTGATGTTGGTTTTGGAAAAACTGAAGTTGCGCTAGAAGCTTGTATGAAAGCAATACTTTCAGAAAAACAAGTATGTTTTCTTTGCCCAACAACTGTTTTATCAATGCAACATTATAAAGTCGCAATAAAAAGGTTTGGGGATTTTAAAATTAACGTTAAGCTTTTAAACCGTATGTGCACCGTTAAAGAGACTAACGATATTTTAAGAGGAATAAAAGATGGAAGTGTTAATCTACTTATTGGAACGCATAAAGCGTTAAACGATAAAGTGGTTTTCAAAGATCTAGGTTTATTAATAATAGATGAAGAACAAAGATTTGGAGTTGAACAAAAAGAAAGAATAAAAGAAAAATATCCTAACGTTGACGTTTTAACGCTTTCAGCAACACCTATACCTAGAACACTTCAATCAAGCTTGGTAGGTTTAAAATCTATTTCAAGAATTGAAACGCCTCCAGTTGAAAGATTACCAATTCAAACTTATGTAATTAATTATGATGAAGAAATTATCAAAGAGTTAATTAAAAGAGAGTTAGCAAGAAGAGGACAAGTATACTATATTTTCAACGACACTTATCGAATTTATGAAAAAGAACTAATTTTACAAAAACTAGTTCCGGAATGTAGAATTGGCATAATACATGGAAAAATGGACAAAGAAGATATCGATATAGTCATGAACGACTTTTATGAAGGCAATATCGATGTTTTGCTTGCAACTACAATTGTAGAAAATGGGATAGATGTAAGAAACGCTAACCTTTTGTTAGTTGAAGATGCCGACCATTTTGGGTTATCTCAACTTTATCAAATCAAAGGAAGAGTCGGAAGAAGTGACAAAATGGCCTATGCCTATTTAATGATTAAAGGGAATAAGTCATTAACTGATGAAAGCAAAAAAAGATTAAAAGCTATACAAGATTTTACCGAGTTAGGAAGTGGATATAAAATTGCTCAAAGAGATTTATTGATTCGTGGAGCGGGAGACATTTTAGGAAAAGAACAAGCTGGTTTTATAGATGAAGTTGGAATAGATATGTATATTCGTCTATTAAACGAAACTATTGCAGAAAAACAAGGCAAATTGAATAAGAGCCCAACTAAAGATATTAAAGCTCTACAAGATCTAGATGCTTATGTACCAAAAGAATTTGCTAAAAACGACGAGAAAATTGAAATTTATCAAAAAATACTAGATTGTAAAGATTTAGCTAAACTTGCAATATTAAAAGATACATTAAAGGATCAATATGGCGCTTTACCACAAAGTGTCGAATTACTTTTTATTAAAAGAGAGATATCAATTTATCTCGATGAAGAAGAGTTTGAAAAATATGTTGAATATCCTAAACGCGTTGATCTTATTTTAAGTAAGAATTTTAGTGATATTAAGGGTATAGGAACGACACTTTTTACTAGTTTTTTAAAATTTATTAATAAACTTAAACTTTCTTACCATGATAAACTCATCTTTATCAGTATTAATAAAGAGGGGGATTGGATACAAACACTTAGAGAAATTTTAAAAAGTGTCTCGACAATGTATAAAAGTAAAATGAAGGCGGTTAAAAAGAATGAGAATTGATAAATATTTAAAACTAACAAGATTAATCAAAAGAAGAACTGTTGCAAAAGAGTTGTTAGATAGAGGGATTTTTCTAATTAATGATAAAGTTGCTAAACCATCTAGTGAGGTAAATGAAGGAGACATTTTAACTTTACAACTTGGAAGGCATAAATTAACGGTAAAAGTTTTAAAAACAGCAAGTTATGCTAAAAAAGAAGATGCAAGAAATTTATATGAGATTTTAAAGGATGAAATCATTGAAGAAAGTAATGAGGTTATCTAAAAAAGAAAAGTATTTATTAACTTGTAGCTTTGGACCTGATTCCATGGCTCTTTTTTACTATCTTTTAAAACACGGATTTACTTTTGAAGTTGCTCATGTGAATTATCATATTTTAAAGCAAGCCGACGATGATGAAAGAGGCATAAAAGAGTTTGCAGAAAAATATAATATTAAAGTTCATGTTTTACAAACTTATATGCCTAAAAATGTAAACGAAGAAATTTGGGCTCGTGAGGTGCGTTATAACTATTTTGAAAAAGTAGCTAAAGAAAGAAATATAAAAAAGGTATTAGTAGCTCATAATAAAGGCGATGATATAGAAACTTATCTTTTACAAAAGGAAAGAGGAGGAGTCTTCTATCATTATGGTCTTGAAAAAATCAGTAAAAGAGGAGACGTTAAAATTGTAAGACCGCTTTTAAATATCACTAAAAATGAGCTTGAGGAATATTGTAAAAGTAATAACGTTCCTTTTTCTATCGATCCATCTAACTTTGATTCGAAGTTTAAAAGAAACAAAATTAGGAAAGATCTTAAAAAACTTAATGATGATGAAATCAACAATATTTTGATTGAGATTAAAACGAAAAACCTGCAAAACTTAAGTATTTTTACTAAATTTAAAAAACTAGGCATACCTAATTTTATTAACTGCTATAACAAATTATTTAAAGAAATTACTATTGAAGAGTTTCAACTTTTGCTAATTGCTCTTCTTAAAAAGAAAGATGTTTTTATACCTATATCAAAAGGAAGAGTCGAAAATTTGCTTTCGGTGATTAATAACAGACCAGCAACTTATAAAGAGAAAATTAATAATGATTATTTTCTTTACTTCGATTATGGAATCATCCAAATTATTAAAAAACCAAAAAGATATACTTATGATTTTGAAAATATTGATGAAGCCAATGAGGTATTTAGGTTAAATAAAGAAGCTGAAAATATTAATTTAATTTTGAATTCTTTCCCGTTAACAATTAAACCAGCAATAGAAGGAAAAACATTTAAAGTTAAAGGCCATACATTAAAAGTTAATCGAGAATTTACCTATTGGAAAATGCCCTCATATTTGCGAGAGGTCCGGCCAGGAATTTTTGATAAAAACGGGAATTTAATATATGTTCCTCGCTATCAAAAAAAGGTAAAGAAAAACGGTTTATTGTCATTTAAATGTAGTCAACTCTTGTGTTGACAAATTATTAATCAATTTAATTGAAAAAAAGTTAAGGTATTTTACAATTAGATAGATTAAATACGTTATGCTGCTTTATGTAATAAAGCAAATAAGATAGAATATTTTGTACTAACGCAATCTTAGTCACTGAAAAGGAGATATTATGAAAGACAAAAAGAAATCAAAACGGTTTAGTTTCTTGATATATTTCTTTATCCTCATTCTTGCCGTTTTCTTAATTTATTTTATTGTTAATCAAATGAATCAAAGATACACATCTGTTGCGACAAGCAATGCAGTATCTTTAGCTTATGATGACAAAGATGATTATGATATCGTAAGTTTTGAAGCTGTTGAAAATGGAAACGAAACTACTTTAAACATTACCTTTGTAAGAAAATCAAGTTTACCAACAGATGAATCTAATCTTAATGGGTATCAATTTTCTTATATTACAACAACAGTTTTAACAGATCCTTTCTACAATTCAAATTTTGGATACACAGTTGGTGATGCAAACGAAGCTGCACCAACATTATTTGATAAGTTATGTTCAGAAGTGAATAGCAGCAAAACAAATTACAAAGTTTTGTCTGAACAAGGATATACAGGTTATAACACTACAGTTTATAGAGAAAACCCAATTTGGTCTTGGTTACCTACTATTCTTTATATTGCAATTATCATTATTATTGGTATTTTCTTCTTTAAAATGCTTTCTGCTAGTGCAGGCGGCAATCAATCCGCACTTGATTTTAGTAAATCTAAGGCCAGAAGAATTGATGATAGTAAAGTAAGATTTAAAGATGTTGCTGGCTGTGATGAAGAAAAAGCCGAAATGATGGAACTCGTCGATTATTTGAAAAATCCTAAAAAATATACAAGATGTGGTGCTAAATTGCCAAAAGGTTTCTTGCTTGTTGGCCCTCCAGGTACTGGTAAAACATTACTTGCTAAAGCAGTAGCTGGTGAAGTTGGCGTTCCTTTCTTTTCAATTTCAGGTTCCGACTTTGTTGAAATGTTTGTTGGTGCTGGTGCTGGAAGAGTTAGAGATCTTTTTAAAACTGCAAAGCAAAATGCTCCTTGTGTTATTTTTATTGATGAAATTGATGCCGTCGGTAGACAAAGAGGAGCTGGCTTAGGTGGTGGTAACGATGAAAGAGAACAAACACTTAACCAATTACTTGTTGAGTTAGATGGTTTTGAAGAGAATTCTGGAATCATCGTAATTGCTGCAACTAATAGAGCCGACGTTTTAGACCCTGCATTACTTAGAGCTGGACGTTTTGATAGACAAATTACTGTTAATCTTCCAAATAAAGAAGGAAGAGAAGCTATCTTTAAGGTTCATGCTAGAAATAAAAAGATTGATCCAAGCATTGACTTTGGGCAACTTGCGAAACGTACAGTCGGATTTAGTGGTGCAGATATTGCTAATATCTTAAACGAAGCTGCAATTCTTGCTGTTAGAGGAAATAGAGAAGTGATTTCAATGGCTGATATTGATGAAGCTATTGATAGACGTATTGCTGGACCTGCAAAATCCAATAAAGGAATGAATGAAAAAGAAAGAAGACAAGTAGCTTATCACGAAGCTGGACACGCAATTATTGGTTTAACTTTACCAAATGCTGATAAAGTTAGAAAAATTACAATTATTCCACGTGGTCAAACTGGCGGTCACGTCCTTATGGGGCCTGAAGATGATAGATTCTTACTTACCAAGAGCGAACTTGAAGCAGAAATTGCTGGTCTTCTTGGTGGTAGAAGTAGCGAAGAAATTTTCTTTAAAGACGTTTCAACTGGTGCAAGCAATGATATTGAAAGAGCAACACAAATTGCTCGTAGCATGGTAGTCGAGTATGGTATGTCTTCACTTGGTCCTATTCAATATGAAAAGAATACCGGAAGCGTCTTCTTAGGTAGAGATTATACCAATGCCCAAAAGAATTTCTCTGTTGCTGTAGCAGATGAAATTGATAAAGAAGTTAGAAAGATTGTTGAAAGAGCTCATGCCGAAGCTTTAAGAATAATTCAAGAAAGAAAAGATGATGTAATCTTAATTGCAGAAACTCTTCTTACTCACGAAACAATTAGTGAGGAAGAAATTTCTTACTTGCTTGAACATAGAGAACTTCCAAAAGAAACAGTTACTCAATCACAAGCTGCTCATGAAGCAAGTTTCCACATTTTAAATAATGCTGAAAAAGAAGAAAAAGCAAACGAAGAAGTTAAAGCTGGAAGCCAAAATAGCGAAGTGAAAGAGGAAAACAAAACTACTGAAAAAGCCGTAACAAAGGATGACGAAAAGGAAGAAGCTAAAATTCAAGATAACGAAGAAAAAACAAAAGAATAGTTTAGATTAATGAGTTTTTTTATCAAAGACATTGAAATAAAAAAGAATGTTATTCTTGCTCCAATGGCAGGAATAACTTCTTTTTCTTATAGGAAATTTATGAACGAGTTTCATCCTGGGCTTACTTATACAGAGATGATTAGTGATTTTGCGCTTATTTATCATAACAAAAAAACTTTCGATATGTTGTATACGGACGGCAGCGATCGTCCACTTGCCGTTCAACTATTTGGCGGAAGCAAAGAAACGATTTTAAAATCGATGGATGTTTTAAAAGAGCTCAATATAAATTACGACATATTAGATTTAAATTTGGCTTGTCCGGTTCCTAAAGTAACTAAAAACAATTCAGGAAGTAAATGGCTAACCCGTAAAGAAGAACTTTTTGATATGGTTCAAGCAGTAGTGAGAAAAAGCGAAAAGCCAGTTAGTGCTAAAATTAGACTTGGTTATGATGATGTAAACGTTGATGAAATTGCTCCTTTACTTGAAAAAGCCGGAATATCATTTTTAGCTATACATGCTAGGACGAAAAAAGAGCTTTACTTGGGAAAACCACATTTTGATTTATTGAAAAATATACGCGATGAAATAAAAATACCTTTTTGCGTAAGCGGGAACATTTATACTGTGGAAGACGCTTTAAACGCTTTAAAAATTACAAGAGCAAACGCTGTAATGGTGGCAAGAGGTGGGATAGGCAACCCACTATTAATAGAAAACATCAATCGCGCCCTAGAAGGTAAAAATGATTTTATAGAAACAGATTTTAATCGACAAGCAGAATATCTTTATCGTTTTATAGATTTACTTATAAAGGAAAAAGGAGAAAAAGCGGCTTTTTCAATATTAAAAGGTATTGCTCCAAAATTTTTCTTAAATCTTGATTTACCAAACGTCAAAAATTTAAGAAGTAGTTTATCAAGAGACATTAACTCTTTGTCTAAAACAAAAGAGATAATAGAAAACTATAAAATAGAAAATTTATTAAAACTTTAATTTAATGAAAAATAGGCTGAATTTTTGTATAATACAGCCGATTAGGAGATATATATGGAAGAAAAGTTAACAGATCAAGAAAGAGCTAGAAGAGATAAGCTTGCAAAACTTGAAGAATTAGGTGTTAACCCATGGGGTGAAGCTTATCCAAGAACAGATACAAGCGAAACATGTAGAGAAAAAGCAAACGGAAAAACAAATGAAGAATTAGAGCAAAACCCAATTCATGTTGATGTTGCCGGAAGAATAATGTTTTTAAGAAAGATGGGGAAAGCATCTTTTGTTAGCATTCAAGATAAATTTGGAAAAATTCAAGTTTATATTTCAATTGATACTGTCGGTGAAGAAACCTATAACATTTTTAAAATTTGTGATATTGGCGATATTGTAGGTATTTATGGCAAGTTAATGTTAACAAGAACTGGCGAACTTACAATTAAAGCTGAGAAATTTACTTTTTTAACTAAATCTTTAAGACCATTACCTGAAAAATTCCACGGCTTAACCGATGTTGAAGAAAGATGCAGGCATAGATATGTTGATTTAATTATGAATCAAGAAGCTAAGCGCATTGCTCTTTTAAGACCTCAAATTTTAAGAAGTATGCAAAGATATTTTGATAAAAATGGCTTTGTCGAAGTTGAAACTAGCGTTTTACAACCAATTCTTGGTGGAGCAAATGCTAGACCTTTCATTACTCATCACAATACGCTTAATAAAGATTTTTATTTAAGAATCGCTACCGAGTTACAACTTAAAAGACTTATTGTTGGCGGTCTTGAAAAAGTTTATGAATTTGGTCGTTTATTTAGAAACGAAGGAATGGATACTAAACATAATCCTGAATTTACAACCGTTGAACTTTATGAAGCTTTTGGTGATTTAGAAAGCATGAGAAAACTTTGTGAAGGTGTTATAAGAAACGCTTGTGAAGAAGTTTTACATACTACAAAAATTGACTATCAAGGTCTTGAGATTGATTTTGGACCAGAATTTAGATGGGTTTCAATGGCTGAGCTTGTTAAAGAAAAAACCGGTTTAGATTTTACGGGTGACATTAAATTTGAAGACGCAGTTGCTTATGCTAAAGAACATGGTATTAAAGTTGAACCACATTGGACAAGTAATGGCTATATATTAAATGCCTTATTTGAAGAGTTCTGTGAAAAAGATTTGATTCAACCAACTTTCGTATACGGACATCCAATAGAAATATCTCCTTTAACTAAAAAGTCTGCAGATCCTCGTTTTACTGAAAGATTTGAACTTTATATTAATGGAACAGAATATGCAAATGCTTATAGTGAACTTAATGATCCAATTGATCAAAAAGAAAGATTTATTGCTCAACTTAAAGCAAAAGAGTTAGGAGATGATGAAGCTAATGAAATGGATAACGACTTCATTGAGGCTCTTGAATATGGAATGCCACCAACTGGTGGAATCGGAATTGGTTTTGATAGACTTTGTATGCTTTTATTAAATCAAGCAAGCATAAGAGAAGTTATTTTATTCCCTTGCATGAGAGATGAAAAACCAGTAGAAAAGAAAGTCAAATAACTTTAAAAATATTTTTAAAATTTAGGCCTCTGATAGTAGTTGTATTATTGAGAGGTCTTTTTTGTTAAGAAGAATTCCGCTTTTTCTTTACTTTATTGGACGCTTTGTATATAATACAAAGGCACTTTAAGTGCTTCTCTGCTCTAACTTGATTAGATTAGAGCCAGATGTCCAGAGGGAGGTAAGGTAAATGAAAAAGTACGAAATTATGTACATTCTTAAAGCCAGCCTTGATGATGCTGCTAGAAAAGCAGAAGTTGAAAAGTTACACGGAGCTATCACTTCAAACGGTGGTAAAATTAGCGACGTTAACGAATGGGGACTTCGCGAATTAGCATATCCTATCAAAAAAGAAATCAAAGGATATTATGTCGTCGTCAAAATCGAAGCTGATAATGTCGCTCTTAACGAATTTGATCGTATCACAAGATTCGACAACAATGTTTTAAGAACATTAGTTACAGTCGATCATCAATAGTTAAGGAGATAGACATGATTAACAGAGTTATTTTGGTTGGTAGAATTACTAAAGAACCTGAACTTAGAACTACCGCAAGCGGCGTAAATGTATTAAGTTTCACATTAGCATTTGATAACAAAAACAAAAATGCAGATGGAACACGCGGAAGCAGTTTCATTAATTGTACTGCTTGGAGAAATAGCGCCGACATTATTGCTAGGTATTGTCACAAAGGTTCTCAAATTGGAATAGATGGATCTTTACAAGAAAGAAAATTCCAAAGAAGAGATGGCACTAATGCTAGCGTAATCGAAGTCGTTGTAAGTGAGGTTGCACTTTTAGGAAGTAAAGGCGGCCAATCATCATATAACTCACAACCTGAACCACAAAGCCAAGGATACGTTCAAGATGAAGAACCAATGGATGATATGATGGCTAATGGTGACGGAGATTTAGCAGATGATGATTTACCATTTTAGGTAAATAGAAAGGAAGATTAAGAATGGCAAATTTTTTAAAGAAGAAACCAAAGAAAAAGGTTTGTTATTTTACAAAAAATAAGATCAAATACATCGATTATAAAGATGTTGAACTTTTAAAGAAATTTATTAGTCCTAGTGGAAAAATTAGTGCAAGAAGAATTACTGGTACAAGTGCAAAGTATCAAAGACAACTTGCAAGAGCTATTAAAAATGCTCGTTATATGGCCTTATTACCATATATTCAAGACTAATTAAGAATTAAAATCAAATGAAGGCGATTAAGTCGCCTTTTTATTTTTAAAGATTATTCTTTAAAAATAAATATAGCCTACTCATAGTATTTTTAAATACATCTTTTTAAGGTATAATATGGCTAGGTTTTTAGTATGCAAAAGAAGATTAAACGATTAAAAATAGAGGTTCTTATTGTTACATTATTACAGCTAGCATTTGTTGGTGTATTTTTAACTTTATACCTTTTTGATACGCGGAATATGGATAGCGTCATTCTTCCTGAAACGATGGCCTATATATTCTCTTTTTTAGCGATTGCTGATTGTTTTTATATATGGAGAATTATTTTTGGTATTTTAAACAATAGACAAAAAAGAGATATAACAACAGGTGATGCAATTGGAAGTGGAATCGAAGAAGCCTATTTATTTGGCAACCTTGGTTTTATGATTGTTGATGAAACAGGCACGGTTTTATGGGAGAGCGATTTACTTCTTCAAAGACAAGAGAACGTAATAGACGAATCTATTTATGATTGGTGTCCTCAACTTAAAAATTTACTAGATAAAGATGTTGGTAATGTTATTAATATTAATCTTAATGGTATCGCATATTCTGTAAAATTCTTGAGAAATGCAGGGTTATTTATTTTTAAAGACGTTTCTGAATATGAAGATTTAAGAAAAAGTTTTGTTAATCAAGCAACATGTATAGGTATCATGAATATTGATAACTATAATGATGTAACAGCTACAACCGAATCAAATACCGATTTAATTGCGAAAGTAAAACTTGAAATTAACAAATACGCAAATAAATATCGTCTTTTATTAAGATCTGTTAGAAATGATTCATATTTTATTGTTTGTAACTATCAAGATTTAGAAGCAGTAAAAAAAGATAAGTTTTCTATTTTAGATAAAGTTAGACAAATCGGCGAAGAGGACAAAACAAGCGTTACACCTACTTTATCAATTGGCTTTGCTCATGATTTCCCTGATGTTAATAAACTTAACGAAATGGCATCAACAGCAATTGAAATTGCAATGTCTAGAGGAGGAGACCAAGCGGTAGTGCAAAAGTTTGGAAGTGAAATTGAGTATTATGGCGGAAAAACCGAAGCGCAAGAGAATACTTCTAAAGTTAAGATTAGGGTTTTTGCTAATTCACTATTAAATCTTATTAGAAAAAGTAGTGACGTTATCATTATGGGTCACAAAAATAGTGACATGGATTCCCTTGGAAGTTGCTTAGGCGTCAAAGAATTATGTGATTATTGTGATAAAAAAGCTCGTGTTATTTATGATTTCCAATCAATAGAAAAGAAAACTAGCATCGTTTTAAAAGGGCAATTTACTTCTGAAGAATTTAAAAATACTTTTATAACTGGCGCAGAAGCTTTAAAAGTTGTAAAAAATACGACGCTTGTAATTGTGTGTGATGTTTCTCGACCAAAAATGACTTTGTGTCCTGAATTATTAGAAAAAACTGAGAAAGTTTGTATAATCGATCACCATAGAAGAGCAGAAGACTTTATTGAAAAACCTGTTATCTATCTTATCGAAACAAGCGCATCAAGCGCCTCAGAACTTATTGTTGAAATTTCAAAATACAATAGCGAAAAACAAACAATCAAGTTTAGCCCAAAAATTGCTACCATTATGCTTGCTGGAATCTTCGTTGATACGAATTTTTACAAAACAAAGACTGTTGGAGCAAGAACATTTGAAGCATCTTCAATTTTAAAAGAATGTGGTGCTGATAATGGTGCGGCTGACAATTATTTAAAAGATGAATACAAAGAATTTGTTACTGTTAATTCTTTCCTTAATAATTTAAAAACTGTTTCTTATGGTATTGTTATTTGCCAAGGTAAAGAAGACGAAACATATGATTCAACAACTATTGCAAAAGCTGCAAATGGTTGTATTCAATTAAATGGAATAAATGCCGCTTTTGCTTTTGCCCGAATTAATGATGATGTAATTCATATTAGTGGAAGAAGTGATGGAACTGTAAATGTTCAAATTCTTTGTGAAAAATTAGGAGGAGGAGGCCATTTTGCAATGGCAGCTGCTCAAATTAAAAATAAAACAATGAAAGAAGTAGAAGACCTTTTAACAGAAACAATATTAGAAAATGCTGATTCTGCAAGGAAATCTCGTGAAAAAGGGAGGTAATCAATATGGAAGTTATCTTACTTAAAGATGTAAAAGGACTTGGAAAAAAGGGAGAAAGTAAAAGTGTATCTGATGGTTATGCTAAAAACTTTTTAATTCCAAGAAAACTTGTTGTTAGAAAAACAGAAGAAAGTTTAGCTGAACTTAAAAAAGAACAAGCCGAGGAAGCTAAAAGACAAGAAGTTTTAAAAGAAGAAGCAATAAAAGCTAAAGAAAAACTTGAAACAATTGTAGTTGAATTTAAATTAAAAGCGCACGCTGATCATACTCCAGCCGGAAGCATTTCAACTAAAGAAGTTGAAAAAGAGCTAAAAGATAAATATGGAATCATTATTGATAAGCGTAAATTTATTGATAAATATCCAATGAATGCTTTTGGTTACACAAATTTAAAAATTGAATTGTACAAAGATGTTATTGGAACAGTGAGAGTCCACCTTGTTGAGGAAACAAAGTAATTTAATATGATCAAAAATTATCCTTCTGATGAATTTAGCGAAAATACAGTATTAGGTATTTGTTTACTTGATTCAAGAAACGCTGCAGAAATCTTAGTATCATTAACTGAGGATGATTTTTATTTTGGAAATTTAAAAAATAGAGCAATCTTTAGAGCAATGAAGGCTCTTTATGATGGCGGGACAGCTATTGATATAACTACAGTTACAAATCAATTAACTAATACCAAAGAATTAGATAAAGTTGGCGGAGTTGATTATTTGGTTCATCTAGCTAAATGCGTAACGACCTTTAAAAACGTTGAATTTTATATTAAAAACTTAAAAGATTTAACCTTACTTAGAAATTTGCTTCAAGAAATTGACCGCATTGAAAGCGATTATCAATCAAAGCAAATTAAGGATGTTAATGGATTTGTTGCTGAATGCGAATCAAGAATTAATAAAATTACTGAGCGAAGAAGAGTTAGCGATTTTATTAGTGCTAGCGAAGCTGCTCGAATTGTTGGTGAAAAAATTCAAAAAAGTCATGGTGTTGAAGGCTCAATCACTGGTATTTCTACTGGCTTTGATGATCTTGACGAACTCATTAATGGTTTAAATAAGAATGAATTAATTATTCTTGCTGCTAGACCTTCCGTTGGTAAATCAGCTTTAGCGTTAAATGTTGCTTTTAATGCTGCGAAAAAAACTAACCGACCAGTTGCAATTTTTTCACTAGAAATGTCTAGCGACATGATTATGAAAAGACTTTTTGCAGCAAATAGTTCAATTTCTTACGACATGATTCAAAAAGGAATTTTAAATGTTAAAGATCGTTTAAAATTAAAAGAAATTGAAAACGATATAGCTTCAGTTCCTCTTTATATTGATGATAATAGTGGTTCTTCAATTGATGATATAGTATTAAAGTCTAGAAAGCTTAAAGAATCAAAGGGTGATTTGGCCCTTATTGTTGTCGACTATATTGGTCTTATAAATGACCCTAAAAATATTTATAAAGACAACGAACAAGCAAAAGTTGCTTATTTTTCTCGTAGATTAAAAATGTTATCTGGTGAGCTTGCTTGTCCAGTTTTATGTTTATCCCAACTTAATCGTCAAACCGATGCTAGAGAAAGCAAAAGACCACAACTTGCTGATTTAAGAAGCTCTGGAGCAATTGAGCAAGACGCAGATAAAGTTTTATTTTTATATCGTCCAGATTATTATAAAAACCAGGGCATCTCAATTGGTGGCGACAAAAAAGGGAAAGCACAAGATGAAGAAGCATCACTTGCTCAACAACAAAACACTAACGAGCCAAAAGCCGATCCTGTAGATGTTATTATTGCTAAAAATAGAAGCGGACGAACGGGAGTTGTGAGTTTATTTTTTATAACTGCTTTTGGAAGATTCTTTGGCAAAGACAAAATAAACTATCGTCCTAATAATCAAGTTGGTTCTAATTATTCTTACAAGTTTAGCGACGCTGACAACAATGATTAATGCATATATTTTAGCAAGCGGCTCTAAAGGGAATGCCACTTTAATATTTAACGAGAGTACAAATTTATTAATTGATTTTGGAATTAGCGAAAAAGAACTTAATTCAAAATTAAACAATATTGGGAAAAACATTGCAAATATCAATTATTTTTTGTTTACACATGCTCATAGCGACCATATTTTGTCTTATGAAAAAGCACCTATTGATAAACGTTTTACTTTAAAAAACATTGTTCCTTTAAACGAAAACAACATTCTTAAATGTTATAAAGAATATTCTTTAGGAACCTTTTTAGTAACACCAATAAAAGCTTCTCATGATTCTAATCCAACTTGTGGTTTTTTAATTAAAGATAAGGATGAGGAACTAGTATATTTAACTGATACAGGAATGATTCTTCCAAGAACTTTAAAAGCGATTAAAAATAAAACTTATTATATTATCGAATCAAATCATGATGTAGAAATGTTGCTTAATAGTTCAAGACCTGAAATTTTAAAAAAACGTATTTTATCTTATGAAGGTCATTTATCAAATGAAGATAGTGCTTTTTATATGTCTCATCTAATTGGAGAAAAAACAAAACGAATTGTTTTAGCACATTTAAGTGAAGAATGTAATACTCCTGAAAAAGCTTTAAGAACTTATTATGATGTTTTTAATTATCAGAATATTGATGTTAATAATATCGATATAAAATGTGCCAATCAACACGAGGTAGTTAAGTTATGATGAAAATCAAAATTGTCAGTGTTGGTTCGATCAAAGAAAAGTTTTTAAAAGATGCAATAAGTGAATATTTAAAACGCTTAACTCGTTTTGCAAAAATTGAAATTATTGAAGTAGACGAAACAAAAATTCAGAATAAAAGTGAAGAACAAGTTAAAAAAGAAGAAGGCGAGAGACTTTTAAAAAGAATTGGGCAAGATGAATTTGTTTTCCTTTTAGATTTAAAGGGAGAATTGATCTCTAGTGAAGTGTTAGCTCAAAAGATAAATGATTTAATTAATAAAGGTATTTCTCCTCTTACTTTTGTAATTGGTGGAACTTTAGGATTAAGCGAAGAAGTGAGAAAAAGAACAAACATTAAATTATCTATTTCTAAAATGACCTTTACTCATCAAATGTGTCGTATGATTATTTTAGAGCAAATATATCGAGCATTTAAAATTATAAATAATGAGGAATATCATCATTAAAAGGAGCAAATTTATGGAAATGATTGAATTTAACAAATATAAACAAATTATTGATGAAAATTATAAAGACATTAATTTATATGAATTGGATGATGGTTCTAGATTTTATGTAGAACCAAATTTTTATACACAACTTCAATATATAAAAGATCATTTCGTTGATCATTACGAAGAAATAATTAATAAAATTATTGAAATAACAAAAAGAAATAAGCGAATGATTTTTACAGCTGATTTTGAAAATCCAGTTGTTTATAAAGATGATTATTATTATCGCGAATTAAGCGATGTACTTGGTGAAGTAAAACTTCATTTTGATAATAAAGGTAATCCTGATAGTGATTGGAAAGATTAATAGTTGAAACTAAAAATTTTTGATTTACATAATTATTTTTTACCTTAAAATAACTTTAAGAAGACCTGAATAATTTTAATAGTCCCAAAGGAAATATCATTTCCGTTTAAAATTCAGGTCTTTTTGTTAAAAAAATAATAATTAATGTTTATTAACTTAATTTATATATATTTTTAAAACAAACAGTAGTAAAAAAGCCGCTACAAATAAATAGCGACTTTTATAGAATAATTTTATTTAAACACTTCAGCTTGTTTATTAATAATTTATCATTGATAAACTGGTCTTAAGTGCTTCATCGAGAGATACATAATTCTAAATGCATAAAGCATAATGAATATCATCATTCCGATTTGTGGCATTAAGAAAGCAAATAATGAAAGGATAGCTGGTGAACCGGCTGCCCAGAAAGCCATTGAATAGGTTTCCCAGATTTTAATTTTGTTATTAGGATTATTTTTACCTCTGCACATAAGCCAAATGATTAATCCCATTAAAATTATGATTGATCCGTTAACACCGCAATAAATACCAAATGTAACCCAAGTAGAGTTGAAGCGGATATCAAAATAAGTGTAATCACAATAAGTAAGGAAGTTTTCAAAGACGGCACTTTGTTTTTCACTAATAGTGCTAGTTGTAGAAACGTTATAGTTTAAAACATCTTTAAAACTATATTGGCCACTTGCAAAGTCAAAAGCTTCGTTCATGTGATTGTAATTTCCGGAAAGTGAAGTAGAACCTGAAGACGAATAGTTGACAGCGTAAAATCCATCATTTGTAAAAAGAATAAATGGAGTTTGACGGGTATGTTTTAAATCAGCGTTAGTTATATAACCATCAGCAAAATTTGTATTTGTGCTTTGAATGTTGTTTAAAATTAGATTTAAATCAACGGTTCCAAGAGCTTGATAGTAAACATAAATATCCAAATAGTTAGTAGTTGATTCTAAACCACTATTTGTGACAGTTCTAGAGTAAGAAAAAAGAGGTTTGAGTGCAGGAGTTCCATCACTTAATGCATAAACCGAAGTATCATAATGCCCACTTGTGTTTGTAGAACTTGAAAGAGTTTTGCTTTCACCATCAAATACGATATTTTTATCTTCACTTGTATCATTTAAATAAGCATATAAACCATTGATATAAGGATCTGAATAACTCGTATTAGTACCTGATAAAAAATTTCTACCTTGAGCGGTAGCTTGATTAACAGTTGCAGGTAAAACAGAAATTACAAGCGACAAAACGAATATAATTAATGACCACCACCATTTTGTTGTAGTGGCAACTTCAACAACTGCATCGTTTTTCCATAAAGTTCTAATAAACTTCCAAACTGAGGCAAAGTTGATTTTCTTTTTTTGTTTAATAACTTTTACTTTATCTTTTCCCATTTAAATAACCTCTAAATCGAATGCATGTAATAGTATAAACTATAAATAGTTTATAAACAAATGAATTTATATGTTTAAAATTTGACAAGAGAAGACACAATAATTAAAATTTTAATGCTTGGGGATGTACTGGTTTCGACATGTATTCTTTGGCATTGATTGCAGTCGAGTTGTGACGTAATCACAAACAAAAATTATCTGGCAACAGAAATTTCAATTACGCATTTGCTGCTTAGTCAGTAACTCATTATCGAGTTAGCGTGGGGCCTAATAAGTTTGCTCCTGGCTTATTAACGCTTCTTAATTTAGGGAGATAGGTTTTGCCTAATGATTATAAGGCAAGAACGAAAAATTATAATCTAGTGGTGTAAAGTTCGTTGAGATTGATAAGCCATGAAATTTAAAACCTCAACTAAACTGTAGTGGTCTTTGTAGGGGGATATGTGGACCGGAGTTCGACTCTCCGCATCTCCACCAGAAATATGTTTTCAAGCCTTCTTTAGAAAAAAAGCTTAGATTTGCAAGGTTTTTTCTAAAGAAGTTTTTATTTTAATGTAGAATTGTCATAAAAATTTTGAAGTGAAGTGAAAAATAGGCAGTCAATAATAGAAATTGTAAAAGCAAAAATGTAAAATATTTTTAGGAGATTTTTGTTATGGAAAATGTATATATTGGTGTTGATGTTGGTGGAATGTCCATCAAAGCCGGTTTGGTTAATAATAATGGAAAAATTTTACATAAAGGAAGCAAAAAGACTAATAGTATAAATGGTGGAAAAGACGCATTATTAAAAGATATCAAAGATTTAATGGTTGAAATGATCCAATACGCTAATGATAATGACATGAAACCACTAGCTATTGCTTTTGGTATTCCAGGAGTTGTAAATAATAAACTCGGCACAATCGATTATGCATGTAATCTTTATGTTGAAGATGTACCTTTAAAAGATTACCTTAAAGATTTAAATTTACCTGTTTTCTTATCAAATGATGCAAATGTGGCTGCTTTAGGCGAAGAAAGATTTGGAGCCGCAAAAGGATATAAGGATGTTGTTTTGTTGACTCTTGGCACCGGAATTGGTGGCGGAGTTGTTATTGACGATAAACTTTTTGAAGGAGTTGAAGGAAAAGGCGCTGAACTTGGCCATACCGTTATTGTTGTTGATGGACATGAGTGTGCTTGTGGAAGAAGAGGCTGCTTTGAAACCTATGCTAGTGCTAGTGCATTATTAAAACTTACTCGCGATGAGATGAACAAAAATAAAAATTCATTAATGCGGGAATATTGTGATAACAATATTGAAAATGTAAGTGGTTTAACAAGTTTTGAATGTGCTAAAAAAGGCGATGAAGCAGCAAATAAGGTTATCGATACTTATGTTAAATATTTAAGTGAAGGCATTTTAAACTTCTGTAATATTTTTAGACCTCAAATCATATTAATTGGTGGAGGAATTTCTAATCAAGGCGATTACCTTTTAGATAAGGTTAGAGCATATTGTGAAAAGTTTAAATATGGCTATAGTCATACACCTAAAGTTGAAATTAAAATCGCAAGCTTAAAAAATGACGCTGGAATTATTGGATGCGCATGCCTTGCAATGGATAACCTTAATTAACTTAATTTAGAAATAATTTTAGAAAAAGTCTGCAAATCGCTATTATTTCTCAAGAAAATAAGAGAAACGCAGACTTTTTCTTTTCTTCTTTTAGATAATTTAAGGAAGTATATTTTTAATAATTTTAAGCTGAAAAAATAAGGTTAATCTTAACACAATATAATTTGATATGGGACTTGCTTTCTTATAGAATATTAAGGGCTGCCCAATTATATATTTTTAATATTTTAATTTTTTCGAGGGTTTTAATTATGGAAAAAACAATGAAATTTATATTTGTTACTGGTGGAGTTGTTTCTAGTTTAGGCAAAGGAATTAGTGCTGCTTGTATTGGCCGATTACTTAAAAGAAGAGGACTAAATGTTTTTTCCATGAAACTCGATCCTTATTTAAATATTGATCCAGGTACAATGTCTCCTTATCAACATGGTGAAGTTTTTGTTACCAAAGATGGAGCTGAAACTGATCTTGATTTAGGGCATTATGAGCGTATTATTAATACTTCTTTAACTAAAGAAAGTAGTGTTACAAGCGGAAAAGTCTATAGTGCTGTTTTAGAAAAAGAAAGAAAAGGCGTCTTTTTAGGGGCCACTATTCAAATCATTCCTCATATAACTAACGAAATTAAAACGCGACTTTATGAAGCTTTTAATGCAAAAGGCGATACTGATGTTTGTATAGTTGAAATTGGAGGAACGGTTGGAGACATTGAATCGCTTCCATTTTTAGAAGCAATTAGACAATTAAGAAGAGAACTTGGTTATGAAAATACCTTTTTTGTTCATAACACACTTGTTCCTTATTTAAAAACTACTGGTGAAATCAAAACTAAACCAACTCAACACAGTGTAAAAGAATTGACAGGACTTGGAATTCAACCAGACGCCTTACTTTTAAGATGCGAAGTTAATATTGATGTCGAATCTAAAAGAAAGGTTGCTTTATTTTGTAATTTAAGTGATGAAGCGGTAATTAGTGTTAAAGATGTTCCAATAATTTACGAAGTTGCTTTAAATTTACAAAAACAACACTTAGATGATTTAATTGTTAAACATATGCATTTAGATTGTTTACCAACTGCTGATATGTCTGATTGGGTTAAGCTAATTGAAAAAATTAGAAGACTTAAAAAGAGTGTTAAAATCGCTCTTGTCGGTAAATATGTCTCTTTACATGATGCTTATATTTCTGTTGTTGAATCTTTAAAATATGCTGGCTATGCAATTGATAAAGCTATCGAAATTAAATGGGTTAATAGTGACAACATTACTGATGAAAATGTTGAAGAAATTTTACATGATGTTCAAGGCGTTATAGTTCCTGGCGGATTTGGTAAAAGAGGTGTTGAAGGCAAAATTAGAGCTATTCGTTATGCAAGAGAAAATAGTATTCCTTATTTAGGATTATGCCTTGGGATGCAACTTTCTTTAATTGAATACGCTAGAGATGTTTTGCATTTAGAAGATGCAAATTCTACAGAATTTGAAGAAAACTGCAAAAACAATATTATTGATTATCTTCCTGATCAATATAAAGGAATTAAGATGGGCGGAACAATGCGCCTTGGTGAATATGATTGTGCTTTAGTTAAAGGTACAAAAACATATGAATTATATGGTCAAGATTTAATTAGAGAAAGACATAGACATAGATATGAATTTAACAATAAATATAAAGATTTATTTTCAGATGGAAATTTAATATTTAGTGGAATTAACCCACAAACTAATCTTTGTGAAATTGTTGAATTAAAGAATCATCCATATTTTATTGCTTGTCAATTCCATCCAGAATTTCTTTCTCGTCCATTAAAAGCTCATCCTTTATTTTTAGGATTTATTAAAGCAGCTAACCAAATTAAATTAGAAAATGAATAAAAATTACAAAGATAACTTAAAAAATAGATTTAAAGGTAAAAGTTTAGAAGAATATCAAGCTAAAAAAGAATTAGATATTAAGGAATTTTTAGTTAAAAAAGATTCAGAACTTTTATCGTATTTAATTGATGAGCTCCATTTTTCAAGAAATAATGCTAAAAGTTTACTTTCTCATCATTTAATCTCAATTGATGGAGCGCCTGTTAGTCAATTTAATTTCCTTTTAACAAAAGGAGATACTTTAATAATCTCTAAAAAACCTATTCGTAAAAAGACACGTAAAGATTTACCAATTATATATGAAGATAGTGACATTATCGCAATTAATAAGCCATTTGGTTTATTAAGTGTAGCAAGCGATAAAGAAAAGTCTTCTACCGCATATCGTATGGTGATGGATTATATACAAGCAAAAGACAAACATAATCGAATCTATGTTGTTCATCGTCTTGATAAGGAAACAAGTGGCGTTTTAATTTTTGCAAAAAATGAAAAATTAAAGGAAGAGTTTCAAAATAAGTGGAATGACCTAGTCTCTAAAAGAGGGTATTATGCTGTGGTTGAAGGAGTAATGGAAGAAAAAAGTAAAAAGATAATTAATTATTTAAGAATGAATGCCTTAAATTTAATGTATGTAACTTCTTCAAAAGACAAGAAAGCTCAAAAATGTATCACCGAATATAAAGTTATAAAAGAAAATGAGAAATATTCTCTACTTGATGTTTCAATTTTTACAGGTCGAAAAAATCAAATTAGAGTCACTTTAGGTAGTTTAGGTCATTTTGTTTTAGGTGATGACAAATATGGAGAGCCAGAAAATCCAATAGGCAGACTATGTCTTCATGCTTATGAATTAATTATAAAAAACCCTTTAACAAATAAAACTTATAAGCTATCAACCAAAATACCTCAAGAATTTGAAAAATTAGTTGGAAATATCGATAAAAAAGTTCCAAATAAACACCAATTTTGAAATTATTTTACTCTTTAAAAATTTTGTAAAATAATGCGTTTTTGCTGAGTATTTTAAAAATTTATCATAAATTTGCAGAAACTTTTTATATAAAAATGTTTCTAATTGAATTATAATAAAAATATGTTTAAAGATGCCGGTCAAAAATTGCTTGAGGCCGCCATTAGTGTCGTGCCTATTTCCCTAATTGTTGTTGTGATTTTTGGATTACAATACTCTTTTTTAATGCCTTCAGAAACCATTTCGGTGAGCATGCTTATCACCTTTTTGGTTTGTTTAATCTTTTTGATTTTAGGGATGGCCATGTTTTCTTTTGGTAGTGAAATATCAATGAGTAAGGTTGGCCAATATATCGGCTCTAGCCTCACCAAAAAGCAATCTATCATTTTTATGGTAGTCATTTCTTTTTTATTAGGTTTAATGATTACTATTGCTGAACCTGATCTTACAGTCTTAGGTGATTTATTATCATCTTACATTAATCCGTGGATTTTAAAGATTTTTATTGGTGTAGGAGTTGGAATATTTTTAGTTATTGGCTTATTAAGAATTATCTTTCAGCAAAACTTAAAAATATGGTTAATATTTTTCTATTTTATAGTTTTTGCCTTAGGCTGCTTGCTTGATGGGAAAAATGGAGAAGCAATTATTTCTATTGCTTTTGATTCTGGTGGAGTTACTACCGGACCTGTAACTGTTCCATTTTTACTTACTTTTGGAGCTGGCGTAGCAACTGTTAGAGGCGGTAAAAACGCATTAAGCGATTCTTTCGGTATTACTGGCATATGCTCAATTGGACCATTAATTACAACAATGATCTTATTTTTGAGCTTGAGTAGTTTTACTGACTTTAGCCAACTTAAAAATACAATTGATGTCGATTCCCCTTTTGTTGAAGTTTTATCTTCAACATGCCTAGAGGTTTTACTTGCAATTGTTCCAATTTTTGTCTTTTTCATAATTTATCAATTCATTTATATTAAGCTACCGCTAAAAGAATTGATTAAGATTGTTTTAGGTTTTATTTATACCTATTGCGGATTAACTATTTTTCTTGTTGCAGCAAAATTTGGTCTTATTCCAGTAGGTTTTTCTTTAGGGAATAATTTAGGAAATCCAATTCATGGCGGTAGTTATAACTATCTTCTTATAATTTTAGCTATTGTAATTGGTTTTGCTGTTGTTTTGGTTGAACCTGGTGTTCATATATTGAATCAACAAGTTGAAGAGATAAGCGGCGGCACAATTTCAAAAAATAAAATGTTAATTACTCTTTGTCTTGGAGTTGCTTTAGCAATAGTTTTAGAAGTTGTAAGAGAATTATTTGGGAATTTTTCGATTGTATATTATTATGTCCCTCTTTATTTACTTGGGATTTCTTTATCTTTTGCAGTACCAGATATTTATACAGCGATTGCTTTTGACTCTGGAGGAGTAGCAAGCGGCACGATGTCTTCTTGCTTTGTTTTGCCTTTTGTCATGGGCATAGCAAGTATAGTTGGCGAAAATAGCGGATTTGGTGTAATTGGCTTAATTAGTGCTGTACCTGTAATTTGTATTCAATTACTAGGACTTCAAGCAACAATTAAAATCCGTCTTAAGCATAAGATGGTTCAAAAGAAAGTTAAAGAAACTAACGACGCACAAATTATTCATATGTAGGTAGAAAGATGTTTTTTAAAAAGAAAAAGGAAGAAATAGAAGTCAAAGAAGGCTCCGCAAATTATGATAAGGATTATGAGATAGCCAAACTAAAGATAATGGTTATTATTATCGATCGTGGTCAAGGTGACTTTTTTGTGCGTGAATTTGAAAAGAAAAAAGTGGCTGCTTCATTTAAAGTTTTTGGCACAGGCACCGCAACAAAAGAAATTTATGAAATTCTTGGAATTGGGGAAACAAAAAAAGATATAGTTTTGTCTTTAGTAAAAGAAAGCGATATAGAAGAATTAAAGAAAATTGTTTCTACAAGATTTTATGCAAATAAAAAATATAAAGGAATAAGCTTTTGCGTTGATATTGATTCGGTAGCAGGAGTTTTGGTTTATAAATATTTAGCAAATATCAGAGAAAACAAAAGGAGGAACGATAATGGAAGAAAACAAAAAGAATTATGAGTTAATAATTGTTATCGTTAATCAAGGTTACACTGGGGCAGTAATGGATGCTGCTAAACAATGCGGTGCTAGAGGAGGAACAACTTTTGTTGCTCATGGAACTGGCAATAAAGAACTTGGATCTTTTTTTGGAATAGTTATTCAACCCGAAAAAGAAATTGTGTTTATTCTTGTTGATGAAGAAATAAAAGATCAAGTCATGTTAAATATTTATAAAGAAGTTGGGCTTGATACAAAAGGAAGCGGAATAGCTTTTTCTGTGAAGGTAAGTGACGTTATTGGCCTTACTCCATTTGAAAGAGAAAACGAAGGGGGGAAGGATGATGAAGCAAAGAATTGAATTAAGTTCTAAAAAAGCCAATAAAGTTGGCTTAAGAATGTGGCTTATTGTTATTTTAATTGGTTTAGCAGGGCAATTTGCTTGGTCAATTGAAAACATGTACTTAAATACATATATAGCTTATTTAAATTTCAATGCTCCAACATCAGAAAAATTCGATTATAATCTCTTAATTTCAATTACTACTGCATTAAGTGCAGTGACTGCAACTTTAACAACCCTTTTTATGGGTGGTTTAAGTGATAAATTAAGAAAAAGAAAAATATTTATATCGCTTGGATACATTTTGTGGGGTGTTTCAACTGCTTCGTTTGGCTTATTAAATGTTTACGGCGCTGTTGAAATTATTCCTATTGCAATGAGTGCAGTAACTGCCGCAATAATGGTTATTGTTATAGATTGTATAATGACCTTTTTTGGTTCAACTGGCAATGATGCGGCCTTTAATTCATACATAACTAAAAACATTGATGATAAAAATAGAGCTAAAGTAGAAGGAGTTCTAGGAATTTTACCTTTAGTTGCGATGCTTATTATTTTTGTTGGTTTAAATGGGTTAACAACTGAGGCTAGTGGAAATAGATGGGATCTATTCTTTTATATAGTTGGTGGAATCGTTTTAGTTGTTGGAATAATTTCTTTCTTTTTAATTCCAAAAGAAAAAGATAACGAAAAGAAGAATGAGCCTTATTTTTCATTATTAATAGAGGGCTTTAAGCCATCGGTTATTAAGAAAAATAAACTTCTTTATATTATCTTAATTGCTTATTTTATTTTTAATGTATCAGTTCAGATTTATTTCCCATATTTAATGATTTATGTAGAAAGAACATGTGCAATATCAAATACTGGTTCTTCCTTTTTAACGCCTTTTGCAATAGTTATGGCAATTGCTTTATTATTTGGCTCTGTCCTAAGTGTTTTTATTGGCTTTAGAGCTGATAAAAAAGGCAAAACAAAAATGTTAATTCCAACATTATTAATTACTGCGATAGGTTTATTTATGATGTTTTTTGCTCCATATATTGAAAATGAAGCCTTTAGAATTGCCTATACTGCAATTAGTGGATTAATAATGATTTTAGGTTATGTAAGTTTTCCGGCCATCTTAAATTCGCTTATTAGAAGTTATATTCCTAAGGGAAATGAAGGGATTTTCATGGGAATTAGAATGGTTTTTGTTGTAGCTCTGCCTATGTGTATTGGTCCTTTTATTGGAAGCGCGCTTAACAATACATATGGTGAAATTTATTATGATCAATTTAATTACCCTAACGCCTTACCTTCTAATTATGGATATCTCGTTGCGCTAGGAGTATTAGCCCTTGTATTAATTCCATTATTTTTCGTATTTAAATATACAAAGAAAATTCCTAAAAATAACGGAACGCTTGTTAACGATCTTTTAAAGAAAGAAGGCAAAGAAATTAGAGACGTTAATCATATTTCTTTTAAAGAATACCCTAGACCAAACCTCGTAAGAGATTCATTTATTAATCTTACTGGAGAATGGGATTTAAAAATCATTAAAAAAGAAGATGAAAAAGATTTTAATCTAAAAATTAACGTTCCATATGCTGTCGAAGCGCCATTTTCTAATATTAATCATCTTTTAGAAGTTGATGAATTGCTTGTTTATCGTAAAAACTTTTCTCTACCTGATTTAGATAAATCAAAACGCTATATTTTACATCTAGATGGAGTCGACCAAGTTTTTGATCTTTTTATTAATGGTAATTTTGTAACTTATCATGATTCTGCTTATACAAAAACTTCGGTTAATATTACTTCCTTTTTAAAAGAAAATAATGAAATTATAATTAAAGTTCGTGATTTTACCGATGCACTTTATTATTCAAGAGGAAAACAAACCTTATCTCCAGGAACTTGTTTTTATTCTTCAAGCAGTGGGATTTATAAACCTGTTTGGATGGAAGTTGTTGAAAAAGATTATATTCGTGACGTTAAATTTAAGATTCATTATGATGAAAAGCAAGTTGGAGTCATTGTTATGACTAACAACACTCTTTTTGAAAAAGCTTTAATTGAAATTGATGGTAAAACATATAATCTTGAAACTAACAAAGAGAATTTAATAACTTTAGAAAACCCTATAAGTTGGTCATATAAAAATCCTTATTTATATGATGTTTTAATAACTTATAAGGAAGACAAGATTAAATCATATTTTGGATTTAGAAAAATTGAAGTTAAAGAAAATAATGGAGTTTCTGCGATTTATTTAAACAATAAAGAAGTTATTTTAAATGGTTTACTTGATCAAGGTTATTATTATCCAAACTCATTAACACCATCTTCAATACTAGATTATGAAAAAGATATTTTGAATTTAAAAAGTTTAGGCTATAACACAATACGTAAACATATCAAAATAGAAATGGATTATTTTTATTACCTTTGCGATAAATATGGAATGCTTGTTATTCAAGATATACCAAATGGTGGATATAAATATAAATTCTTCAATATAGCCTTCCCTAGATTTAATATTAAACTCTTTAATAAACTTGGTTGGATGCATGAAGAAAAAATAGGGCGTAAAAATGATAAGTCTAAAAAGATGTATTTACTTGAAATGCAAGAAATACTTTCTGAGCTTTATAATTATCCTTCAATAATTTGTTACACCTTATTTAATGAAGGATGGGGAGAATTTGAACCTGATGAGATTTATGATATTGCTAAAGAATATGATCCTTCAAGAATCTACGACACAGCAAGTGGATGGTATATAGCTAATAAAAGAGATTTGTATTCAATTCATGCATACATTTTTCAAACTAGAAAAAGATATGATAAAAAAGAAAATAAACCTTATATTTTATCTGAATGCGGTGGAAGAGGCTTAAAAGTAAAAGGACATTCTCTTTATAAAGGTTGCTTTTCTCATTCCTTGTCTTTTACAAAAACTAGTCTTACAGCTCACTATGAAAAGTTATACAAAAAACTTGTGAATTTAGTAGATGAAGGCATTTTAAAAGGCATAATTTATACTCAACTTGCTGATTGTGAAACTGAATATAATGGTATTTATACTTTTGATAGAAAAGTTTTAAAAATAGACCCTGAAGTTATTAAAAAATACAATTATCTAATCGAAAAACATAATGACTAGTTTTTGATTAATTCTTTATATAGTTTATTTTTATTAATATCAAAAAGTTCAGATAAAATAGAAGCAACGTCTTTTTTGGAATAACCTAGTTTTAATAATTTATTAGCTTTTAATATCATCTCTTCGTTTATTTCTTGATTATTTGTTTTACTATTTCCTTCTAAAACAAGAACGAGCTCACCTTTAAATTCACGCTTTTCTTCACAAAGTGTTTTTAAATCACTTCGAATAAATTCTTCGTATAGTTTAGTTAATTCGCGAGCAATAACTATTTTTCTGTTACCTAAAATTTTATATAAAGAAGTTAAAGTTTCATTTATTCGATGTGGTGCTTCATATAGTAAAATTGTGTAAGGAAAATCCAAAAAGCCTGCAATTTCCGCCTCTTTTTTTGAAATCTTTGCATCTAAGAAGCCATAAAACATGAAATGGTTAGTATCTAAACCACTAGCAATTAAAGCCATTAAAGCAGCATTAGGGCCGCTAATTGGAACAACTTTAATATTATTTTCTATACATAATTTAGAAAGAATAAAACCAGGATCGCTTATACAAGGATAACCGGCATCACTTAAATAAGCTACATCTTCACCATTTTTAATTCGATTAATGATTTTTTCGCTTTCTGATTTTTCATTATGTTCATGACACGAAATACAAGGTTTTTTAATACCAATAAGACTTAAAAGTTTAGATGTGTTTCTGGTATCTTCACAAGCAACAAAAGAAACAAAATTTAAAACTTCCTTTACGCGAGGAGATACATCATTTAAATTTCCGATTGGTGAAGCAACTAAATATAATGTATTAGGCATTTTTGTTTTGTGGTTTTATTGGTTGTTTCTTTTGAGGAAGCTTTCCGCTTTGTTTGACGTATTTTTGAACTTCGTCGAGTGGTAAAAATTCAACGTTTTCTTGACCAACACATTTTATAATTTTTGTTAAAACGTTATAGCTTGAAACCTTATATTCTTCACCGTTATATTTAAAAGTAGTATTGATAGGCGGAAAATCTTTTTTAGCTTCAGTATAAAAGTCGTCCTCATATTTGAGACAGCACATTAATTTACCACAAACTCCACTAAGTTTTGGAATGTTTATAGTGAGCATTTGATTTTTAGCCTTGTTTAAAGAAATACCTTCTTGGTTTGAATACATATAAGAGCAGCAAAGTGGAAGACCACAAACCCCATATCCTCCAATTAAAGCAGCTCTTTCTCTAGCGGTAATTTGTTTTAACTCAATACGGCACTTTAAAATTGAAGCGAGTTTTTTGAGTAATTCCCTAAAATCAACCCTATCTTCACTGTAATAAGTAAATAAAACTTTCTCTTTGTCTAAAGTATATTCACTTTTAATTAAACGCATATCTAAATTCAATTCTTTAGTTAATTTTTCAAATGTTTCACCAGCTTTTTTAGCATTAATTTTGTTTTCTTTGAATATTTGAATATCTTTTTTTGTAGCTTTTCTTAAAATTGGTTTAATTTCTTTATCAAAATTAAGTTTAGCTAAATCGAGTTTGCCAGAGACTACTTCGCCAAGTTCTTTGCCGACAATAGTTTCGACAACAACAAAATCATGCAAAGAGATACTTTCATCATCAGTTTGAAAGTAATACATCTTTTTAGATTCATCAAATTTAACACTTATACAATAATTCATATTAATTTCCAAAAATTTTATTAAAAGTAGAGTATGTTAATAAACTTAAATTTAAATTAAAATTGATTTCGTTTCTAGCATCCATTAATGTCAAAACTTTGTCTTCAATTTCGTTTAAAGATATTAACTTATTTAGTATTTTATCATATTTTGTGAGGACTGTTTGGTCTTTATATTTTACTTTTATCGCTTCTTTGAAAAGAATGATAAAAACATCATAAAATAGACGATAATCTTCTTTTTCTTTAATAGTTTTAAAAACAGTATTCAATAAATAATTTAATAATTCTGGATAAGAATTAGTAAAAGATATAGTCGTTAAACTTAATTCTATAATCTTATTAATTTTAGAATTATTCTCATTTTCTTTAATTAATTCAGAATCATTAAAAAAGAAAGATAGTATTTCTGCTTTTTCTTCCTCAACGCCTTCAGATAAAGCTTGTTGGATTAAATCTTCTTGAGGCAAAAGAGAAAAATGAATAGTTTGAACTCTACTTAAAATTGTTGGAAGAATTCTTTTGTCGTTTTCTGTTGTTAAAAAAGCATAAGTATCAGGAAGAGGTTCTTCCAAAAATTTTAAAAGAGCATTAGTTGCATCTAAACTTAGATTTTCAACAAGATTTATTATATAAACCTTTTTTGAATATTTTTCTGATCCAGTTTTGGAGAAGTCTGTCTCTAAATTTCTTATTTGATCAATTTTAATTGAGCCCTTAGTTGTATCAAAAACTCGCAAATCTACATAATTTTCTTCAAAAACTCTATGATAAACTAATGAGTTTGAGTCAGCAAAAGGTGAGCTTTGAGGATCAATTAAACTAGCGGCTAAAAACTTAGCGATGTTTAAAAGAGGAGTACCTTTTTCACCAACTAAAAGATATGCATGAAAAATTTTGTGATGCTTAAATGCATTTTCAAAAATTTTGAAAGGGACATGTTGATATGTTTTAAGGTAATTAATGTAATCCATTTAATCTTTCTTTGATGATTTTATAAATTGTTTCAACAACTTCATCAATTGATTTTGATGCGTCGATGACAACAATTCTATTTTTGTTTTGCTCAACAATTTCCTTAAAGGTTTTATAAACTTTATCGTGGAAGTTTTCGTTTTCGTTATCTAAACGGTCGGCGACACGTTTTTTGTCTTTGCTTACACGAGCTAAGCCGACTTCTGGAGAAACGTCAAAAAATAACGTTAAATCAGGATAAGTATTTTCTGTAGCAAAAAGATTGATATTTAAAACGTTTTTAACGCCCAAATTTCTGCCACCACCTTGATAAGCAAGACTTGAATCCAAAAAGCGATCGCAAAGAACAATTTTACCCTCTTTTAAAGCAGGCCAAATTTTTTCGACAAGGTGTTGGCGACGACTGGCTGCATAAAGTAAAGCCTCAGTTCTAGCATCAAGAGCCTGATTGGAGTTATCTAAGATAATATCTCTAATTTTTTCAGCAATAGGAGTGCCACCAGGTTCGCGTGTTAAAACAATATTGAAACCATCTTGAAGTAATTTTTCGTGAACTAATTTAATAATAGTGGATTTACCTGCACCATCTGGTCCTTCAAAAGTAATAAACATATTCTTTCCCCTTATTTTAGTTTTGTTCGACCCTTTAATGCTTTATCAAGAGTTAGAGAGTCTATATAGTCAAAAGAAGCGCCAATAGGCATACCATAAGCAAGTCGAGTAATTTTAATATCTTTGTTTGCTAATATTTTTGATAGATATAAAGCAGTTACTTCTCCTTCAGGAGTAGCATTAGTTGCGATGATTAGTTCTTTAACGCCTTCTTCATTAATTCTTTTTTCGAGTTCTAAAATTTTTAAATCTTCAGGAGTAATGTTTTTGCTTGGATTAATTAATCCACCTAAAACATGATAAACACCATTAAATGTGCCAATTTTTTCAAACGGTAAAACATCTTTTGAAAAGGCAACGACGATACAAATATCATGACTTCTATCTGCATTTGAACAAATTGAACATTTTTCTTCTTCGGTTAAAATTCCACAAACTGGACAAGGATGTATTTTTTCTTTAACTTCTTCGATATTTTTAATGAGTAATTCAATATCGTTATCGTCCATATCTAAAAGAGCGTAAGCCATACGCTCTGCAGTTTTTGTCCCAATTGAAGGGAAAAGAGAAAATGAATCAGCTAATTTTTCTACTGCTTTTAAATCCTTCATTTAGAATGGGAAGCCTCCCATACGGTTTGATTGTTGGAATTTAGCAGCCAATTCTTCTTCGGCATCATTGATTTGATCTTTGCATCCGTTATAAGCAAGTTTGATCATCTCAATTAAATCATCTTTTTCACTTAAAAGTTCATCATCAAGAATTTCAACATCAACCATTTCAAGATTACCTTTTAAAGTGACTTTAACAGCACCATTAGCAGTGTAAGTGAATTCTTTTTCTTCTAATAATTTATGTTCTTTTTCATATTGTCTTTGAAGCTTTTGCATAGCTTGGACCATTTGTTGCATATTCATAGATTAATTTCTCCTAATTAAAACAATTTATTATCTTCAATTTCTGTCTTCTTTGGCAAGTGATTAAGTTCTTGAAGATTGCGATATCTTTTAATAAGTTCAGTAGATTCATCTCTATTTAGAGCATAAAGACAAACTTTTCTACCTAAAACTTTTTTAACAAGTTTGTTTAGACCATCTTGATTAGAAATAATATTTATTTTTTTCGCAGTATTTTTATAATCACAAATTACGATAAGATTTGAATTTGTAACAATATAAGGGCGCGAATCAAGAAGTAAAGAAGCGTAAGGTCCTTCGTTTGGATCATTTATTAACTGTTCTAAAGCGTTCCATCTTTCACTTAAAAGTTTTCTTTCGTCACGATTAGAAATAATTGTTAATTTAATCAATTCATCAATTGTAATTTGGCGAATATCACCTTCACTTTCAAGAAGTGAAAATTCCGCATTTGATGGTTTAAGTTTGATATTAACTACAGGTTTAACTTCTATTGGCTTTTCTTCCTTTATTTCTTCGTTTTTCTTAAAATCTTCGACTTTTGCAGGGTTTTCTACCGGTTTAACAACTTGTGCAGGAGCAACAGAAGGTTTTTCTAGTGGTGCAACAGTTGTATTTTGGCTCTCTTTAACTGCGATTTTTTCTTCTTTATTTTCAACTTTTAAAAGCTTTAACAAATATATTTCAAAAAGGAAATTTGGATCGCTAGTTGTTTTAAATTCGTTTTGGCATTTTAAAAGTAAATCGATATAAGAAAGTAATTCGTTTTCTTCAAATTTCAACATTATTTCTTTAGCGTCTTCTTCTTTAGAAGAAGTGATTAAGGATTTATCTCTTGTTTTTAGATAAACTAGAGAATCTTTAAGTAGTGCTAATAGTTCGTTAACAAAGCGATTTAAATCAATGTTTCTAGTTATGAATTCATCATAAGTCTTTAAAACTTTTAAAGTGTTGCCTTCTTTGATGTTTTCAAGAAGTCTGATTTTGTCTTGACTTGAAACAAGGCCAAACATTTTAGTAATATCTTCTTCTTCGATATTGGAACCAGCATATGAAATAACTTGGTCAAGAATTGAAAGAGAATCACGTGCGCCGCCATTTGCTAATTCAACAATTAAATTAATCGCATCATTTGTTGCACTAACTCCTTCTTCTTTTAAAACATGAGTTATTAACCTTTTAAGTTCGGCATCCGTAATTTTTTTAAATTCATATCTTTGACATCTACTTAATATAGTAGGCAAAAGTTTATAAGGTTCAGTTGTACAAAGAATAAAAACAACATAACTTGGTGGTTCTTCAAGGGTTTTTAAAAGTGCATTAAAAGCACTATTAGTCATCATATGAACTTCATCAATAATGTAAACTTTATATTTTCCTTGAATAGGAGCGTATTTGACTTTTTCGATAAGCTCTCTAACTTCATCAACGCCGCTATTACTGGCTGCGTCAATTTCAATAACATCAGGATGAGAACCTTCGTTAATGGCTTTACAACTTGCACATTCATTACAAATTTGACCGATCCCATGTTCACAATTTAATGCTTTAGCAAAAAGTCTAGCGACGCTAGTTTTTCCAGTTCCTCTTGGTCCACTAAAAAGATAAGCGTGAGAAATTTTTTGGACTTTTAAAGAATTTTCTAAAGTTTGTTTAATTGCTTCTTGTCCAACTAATTCATCAAAATTTTTACTTCTATATTTTCTATAAAGAGCTAAATACGACATGAATAATACCTTTATTAATTATACACGTTAATGAAAATGTTAAAAAAGATAAAATGAGTATGCAAAGAGAATTTATAAGCTAACTAAAAGTAATATAGGAAAGATAAGCTAAAGTTAATCTTAAAATCTTTTATAGATTGATTATGTAAGTCTAAGGGCTCAAAGGCTTATTTGGCTATATTGAATTTTACTTGTTCTTTTGCGAAAATTATTAATTCGGAAAGCTAAACTGAGAAAGGCGAATTAAATGGAACTATTAAAACGATTTATTAAATATTACAAACCACATAAAAAGATTTTTATAGCAGATATGGCTGCTTCGTTTTTAGTAGCAGTAATTGGAATGGGCTACCCAATTATTACTAGGTACATGCTTAATGACTTTATACCAAACAAGAAAATCGATCTTGTTTTAATTTGTGGATTTTCTCTTTTCGCTGTCTATATTATTCGCATGTTTTTAAGATATTTTATTCAATTTTATGGTCATACGATGGGCGTCAGAATGCAAGCCGAGATGCGTTCTGATATGTTTAACAAATTAGAAAAACTGCCTTATACATATTATGATGAGCATAAAACTGGCAATATCATGTCTAGAATGACCAATGATCTTTTTGATATCTCTGAACTTGCGCACCATGGTCCAGAAAACATATTTATTGCTGGATTTACATTACTTGCTAGTTTCATTTATCTTTCTATTATTAATTGGATTTTAGCTTTAATTATATTTGCTTGTGTCCCTCTTTTGTTTTTAGTCACTTCTCATTTTAGACATCAAATGAGAGTTGCAATGATGGAATCAAAAGTTGCGATTGCAGAAGTGAATAGTTCTTTAGAGTCTTCGATTTCAGGAATTAGAGTTACAAAAGCCTTTACAAACATCAAAAAAGAACAAGAAAAATTTGAAGTTACTAATCAAAAATTCGTAAAAGCAAGAAGTTCGGCTTTCGATGCAATGGGTAAGTTTTTTGCTTCATCACAATTTATTACCGATGTTTTTAATATTATTGTTTTAATAGCAGGCGGACTTTTTCTTTATAATGGACAAATAGATTTAGCAGATTATTCAACTTTTATTATTTCGGTTAATATGTTTATAACACCAATGAATCAACTTATTAATTTTGTTGAGCAATTTCAAAATGGATCTACAGGCTTTAAAAGATTCCTTGAAATTATGGATGAAGAAGAAGAGACGCTCCATGAAGGAAGCAAAGTTTGTCAAAAATTAGAAGGAAATATTGAATTTAAAAATGTTAGTTTTCACTATAAAAGTTCAAAAGGCATTTTAAAAAATATCTCTTTCAAATTACCTCAAGGAGAAAAAATTGCTTTAGTTGGGCCTAGTGGCGGCGGAAAAACTACAATTTGTCATCTTATTCCAAGATTTTATGATGTTACAAGTGGCGAAATTGAAATTGATGGAACTAATATTAAAGAATTTACATTAGATTCTTTAAGAAAACAAATTGGTATTGTTCAACAAGATGTGTTTTTATTTGGTGGAACAATTAAAGACAATATTCTATATGGAAATTTAGAAGCAAGTGAAGAAGAGCTAATCGAAGCCGCTAAAAAAGCTAATATTTATGATTATATTCAATCTTTACCAAAAGGTTTTGAGACGGAGATTGGTGAAAGAGGAGTTAAGTTATCGGGCGGACAAAAACAACGTTTATCAATTGCCAGAATATTTTTAAAAAATCCATCAATATTGATACTTGATGAAGCAACAAGTGCTTTAGATAATACTACAGAGTTATTAATCCAAAATGCTCTTGATGAATTATGCAAAGGAAGAACTACAATAGTAGTCGCTCACCGTTTATCAACTATTAGAAACGCTGATGAAATAATGGTTATTTCAGATGGCAATATTAAAGAAAAAGGCACTCACGATGAACTAATGAAAGAAGATGGAGCATATAAAATTTTATATGACCTTCAATTTAGAGATAGCGAGACTCATGAGGATGAAAAACTTGCATCAGAATTAAAAATTACAAATTAACTTAGATTTTGCAAGGATTTTAGTGAAATTTTGACTTATTTTTAATATAATTTTACTCAGTTGAAGCAATTATTAACTTTATTTTTAAAAGTAATAAAACGGTAAGAAATAGACTTTATTTAAAAGCGAAGAATTATTTTGTATAATTTTTTGACTTATAGGAGGTATCAGAAATGGATAAAAGCATGCGTGATAGATTGATAACTAGTGAAAAAAGATTAAATGAAATAGATGATTTATTATTACAACCTGATACTTCTAGCGACATGAATCTTTTTAAAAAGTTAAGTAAAGAAAGAAGTCAGTTGGAACCAATCGTTAATAAATATCATGACTTTGTCTATGCTGAGCAAAACAAAAATGACGCTTTACTTATGTGTAATGACAAAGATGCTGAAATTGCTCAAATGGGGAAAGAAGAATTAAAAAGAAATGAAGCTTTACTCGAAGAAATCGAGGCGGACTTAAAAATTTTACTTATTCCTAAAGATCCAAATGATGGGAAAGATATTATTTTTGAAATTAAAGGCGCAGTCGGTGGGGATGAAGCTGATATTTTTGCCGGCGACTTATTTAGAATGTATGTAAGATATTGCGAGACAAAAGGATGGAAAGTCAAAGTTTTAGATGAATCTCCTACTGGAGTTGGTGGGTATTCTTATGTTTCATTTGTTGTTAGTGGAGATGATGCTTATTCAAGATTGAAATTTGAAAGTGGTGTCCATAGAGTCCAAAGAGTTCCAAAAACTGAAGCTAACGGCAGAATTCATACTTCAACAGCTACAGTTGTTGTTATGCCACAAGTTGAAACAAACGAAGTTAACATAAATCCAGCCGATTTGAAAGTTGATAGATATAGATCACAAGGCGCAGGAGGACAAAACGTTAATAAAACTGAATCAGCAGTTAGAATTACTCATATTCCTTCAGGTATTGTTGTTTCTTGTCAAACTGAAAAATCGCAAATTCAAAATCATGAAATATGCATGCAAATGTTAGCTTCTAAACTTGCTCAACTTGAAGAAGAGAAAAAAGAGAAAACCGAAGCACAATATAGAAGCAAAATCGGAAGTGGAGATCGTAACGAAAAAATAAGAACTTACAATTACCCACAAAATAGAGTAACTGACCATAGAATTGGTTTTACTATTCAACAACTTGATAGAGTTATTAATGGTGATTTAGACGCAATTATTGATGCTTTAATCAATTACGATCAAGAACAAAAAATTGCTGGCAACAAAGATGGAATTAACTAATCGCAAACTTTACTTTGACACAAAAAAAGAAATCGAAAAACAAGGCTTAGAAATTTCAAATAATGAAATTTGCCAACTCTTAGAGAAAGCAAATAATTTTAAAAATTATACTGAATTAACCTTAAATTTTGATAAAAAGCCTGCAAATCTTGAATATTTCTATCAGTTAAAAGAGAAACTTTTTAAAGGTATACCTATTCAATATATTTTGAAAGAAGCTCCTTTTATTGATTTATCTTTATATGTGGATGAACGAGTTTTGATTCCTAGAGTTGAAACAGAAGAACTTGTTTTAAGAACCCTAAATTATATTAAAGCTTATAAAATAAACATCACTAACTTTTTAGACATGTGCACCGGATCTGGATGCATTGCTTTATATTTAAAAAGTCAGTTAAAAGGTTCAAAAGCTTACGCAAGCGATTTTTCTTTAGACGCTTTAGATGTTGCTGAAATTAACGCTGAGAATTTAGATTTAAAAATTAATTTTGTTCATGGCGATAAACTTAATCCTTTTTTAAAAGGAGAAATTAAGTTTGATCTTTTAATCTCAAACCCTCCTTATGTTCAAAATAAAGAGGATATTGAGGAGAAGGTAAAAAAGCATGAGCCAATGAATGCTATATATTCAGAAGATGGCACATTATTTTATGAGCATGTATTTAAGCATTATAAGGAAATAATGAACGATAAATTTATTATGGCTTTTGAAATTAATTATGATCAGCAAGAGAGATTAACAGACTTGATTGCTAAACATTTTAAAGATGACATTACTTTTACTTTTGTGAAAGATATTTATGATAGAACGCGTTTTCTTTTCATTTTTAGAGGTTTTTATTTATGAAAATTTTGAAAAAAAGTGACATTAATGAGGCAAGCGAGATTTTAAAAAATGATGGTTTACTTGCTTTTCCAACCGAGACTGTATATGGATTAGGGATCAAAGCAACTAGTAAAGTAAATTACGAGAAATTAGTTAAAGTTAAAAATAGACCAAACGATAAACCATTTACTTTAATGTGCGCAAGCATTAATGATTTTAAAGAATTAGTTGAAATTAACGAATTAACAAAGAAAATTATAGAAAAGTTTATGCCTGGTCCTTTAACCCTCATTTTAAAGACAAAAAACAAGGTTCCAGATTTTGTTGATTTAAAAACTGGTTTTGTTGGAATAAGAATCCCTGATGATGAATTTGTTTTATCTTTGATTAAAAAGGTTGGAGCACCTTTATTGGTTCCTAGTGCTAATATTTCATCATTCCCTCCAGCAATGAATCATAATGAAGTAATTAATTATTTTCATAATACAATAGATGGTGTAATTGAAGGAGAATGCGATAAAAATAGCATTCCTTCTGCTATTTTTAAAATTGACGGAAATAATATAATAGAAATTAGAAAAGGAAAGATTAAGCTTGAAGAGATAATGGAGGCCACAAAAAAATGATTATTGCACTTGGTAGCGATCATGCTGGATTTAAATATAAAGAAGAAATAAAAGAACATTTAAGTAAATTAGGTCATCAAGTAATCGATGAAGGCACGAATTCTTTAGAATCTTGTAATTATGCCGAATTTGCCTTAAAAGCTGCAGAAGATGTTGCTAATAAGAAAGCAGATCTTGGAATATTAGTTTGCAGTAGTGGCGAAGGAGTTGCTATGGCTGCTAATAAAGTAAAAGGCATAAGATGTGGTATTGGCTATAATGATGAAGTTTCTCATCTTGTTAGAGAACACAATAACGCTAACATGATTACCTTTGGCCAATCTTTTATGTCGCTAGAAGATGTTTTAAGAAGAGTTGATATCTTTTTGAGTGCTTCTTTTGAAGGCGGAAGACACGAAAAAAGAGTAAATACTATCATTAATTACGAAAAATAAAGAAATTATAATTTATATCAATTTCAATATCTTTTATCTTTAAATAATTTACTTTAAAAAGACTTTTAATTAATGTGTTAGTCGGGCCATACATTTTCCTTTCATTTTTGTTTCGCTTATAAGTTAATGTGTGACCCTTTCTTTTTATAAATTCTTCGTAGCAAGCAAAGGTTTGAATAATATCAATAAAATGTGTGAATTTAATACAAGCGTGTATTAATAAACAAGCATTTTTAATTGAGGATCTAAGATTTACTAACAAATTTTGTTATTAAACTAAAAAATTTTTAAAAAAATTGAATTAACCTCCTTCTTATTAGTGAAAGGAGGTTTTTTAAATATTTAAATGTGATTTATGTGGTAATGAAGATGAAAGATACATAGGCTATAAGGAAGGAAAACCTTATTGCCGACGATGCATCTCTTTTAAGGGTGAAGCAGCAGAAGAATTTGAATATCATTCAAAAAGAGGCTACTTAAAAATTGATTATAATTTAAGCGATGATCAAAAAAGAGTTTCATCTGCAATTCTTTCAAACTATAAAAACAACATTAATACATTAGTTTATGCCGTATGTGGGGCAGGCAAAACCGAACTTGTATATGGAGTAATTAATTTTGTGCTTAAAAAAGGGTTACAAGTCGGTTTTGCAATTCCACGCCGAGATGTTGTTATAGAATTAAGTCAAAGACTTGCAGACGCTTTTAAAAATTATAATGTAATTTGCGTATATGGTGGCCATACAGCTAATTTAGAAGGAGACATAATTTGCTTAACTACTCATCAGCTCTATCGATATGAGAAGTATTTTGACTTATTAATTTTAGATGAAGTTGATGCTTTCCCTTTTAAAGATAATTTTGTTTTAGAAAGCTTTTTTGAAAGAAGTGTGAGAGGAAAGCATGTTTTAATGTCGGCTACTCCTTCAGAAAAGTTATTAGCAAAATATAAAAAAGAAGGATATTCAATTGTTACTCTTTTTAAGCGTTATCATGGCAAAAAAATTCCTGAACCTTCAATTTTTGTAAATCTAAAATTAGTGAATTACTTATATCTTTTCTTTAAATTTAGAAAGTTTATAAAAGAAGAGAAGCCTCTACTAGTTTTTGCTCCAACAATTGAGGAATGTGAGAATTTATATAGTGTTTTGAAACTATTCAAAATTAGTGGTAATTATGTGCACTCAAAATGCAAAGATAGAAGTCTGCGCATTGAGAAATTCAGGAATAATGAATATAAATTTTTGGTAACGACGGCAGTTTTAGAAAGAGGTGTAACCCTTAAAAATTTACAGGTAATTATATTTAATGCCTCATCTTTCATATACACAAAAGAAGCTCTAATACAGATTTCTGGTAGAGTTGGTAGAAAAAAAGATGCAACAGATGGAGAAGTTATTTTCATTGGGTGTAGAAAAACTAAAGAAATGGTTCACGCCCGAGAAACAATTATTGATGCCAACAAAAATTTGTAAGGTATGTTTTAAAGAGATTAAAAATGGTGCGTATCATGATTTTTTAACTAATGGAGTGATTTGCTATAACTGCATTAATCAACTAGATCCAAAGTTTATAGAATTTTGCATCGATGAGACGGAATGCTTATCGATTTATGAATATAGTGATTTTATTAAAGACAAAATTTTTGAGTATAAGGGGTGTGGTGATTTTGAATTAGCGAATGTTTTTGTTGCTCCTTTTGTGAATGAATTAAGAGTGCTTTATAGAAATTATGAAATCGTGCTTGTTCCTTCACACAAAGAAGAGAATCATGTTTATTTTATGTTTTCGTGTCTTGGTTTAAAAATTCACGATATATTTTACAAAAGTGAGAAACATAAGCAATCTGATCAGCATTATCAAGCGAGAAAAGAAGTTGGAAATTATATTAAATTTCGTGACAACCTTCCTGATTTAAAAGGCAAAAAAATACTGCTTGTTGATGATGTTTGTACGACCGGCTCAACCTTAAGAGCTTGTATCCAATATCTTAAAACTTTGTCTCCAGAAATAATTAAAGTTTTAGTTATTGCAAAAAGAGTTTTTAGTGAAGAAGAAGTTGAAGAAATTAAGCGAAAAGAAGGTGTAAACCATATAGATATTGTATAAAATATTTAAGATTTGCAGGGTTTTCAATTTTTTTCATACTAAATTTTATTTTTCGTTAAACGATTTACTTTTTCTTTTAAAACTTTTTGAAAGCACGAAAAAGAAAATAATCATTAAAAATATTGGTTAAAATTGGACCAAGAACATGTGAAATTCCTTTTATAACATTATATATAATGTTAAAATCTTTAAATGCGTAGGAAATAAAATTATGGGAAATGTTATTGAGAAAATTTTTAGAGTAGATCAACACATCTTAAAAAAGTATGTAAAAGAGGCAAAAAAAGTCTTAGCTTTAGCTGAAGACATGAAAAAGCTTAGTGATGATCAACTTAGAGCAAAAACAAACGAATTCAAAGATAGACTTAAAAAAGGAGAAACTTTATCTGATATCAAAACAGAAGCTTTCGCTGTTTGTAGAGAAGCAGCTAGAAGAGTTTTAGGTTTATATCCTTTTGAATGCCAAGTTATAGGCGGTCTTGTTTTAAATGATGGCGATGTTGCAGAAATGAAAACCGGTGAAGGTAAAACTTTAACCGCTACAATGCCTGTTTACTTAAATGCTCTTGAAGGCAAAGGCGTATATGTTGTTACAGTCAATGAATACTTGGCTCAAAGAGACGCTAATGAAATGGGTCAAATTTATCGTTGGCTTGGTTTAACTGTTGGCGTTAACTTACATAGTTTAACAACAGGCGAAAAGCAAAAAGCCCATCAATGTGATGTTACTTATACGATTAACTCTGAACTTGGTTTTGACTACTTAAGAGATAACATGGCTCCAAGCAAGCAACAAAGAGTTTTAAGAGGATTAAATTATTGTATTGTCGATGAAGCTGACAGTGTTTTAATCGATGAATCAAGAACACCTCTTATTATTTCTGGTGGCGCAAAAGCTTCAATGGCACAATACCAAATCGCTGATGGTTTTGTAAAAAGATTGAGAAGATCAACTGATGTTGACGAAGATTATAAAAGAAAGCATCCAGAATATGTTCCTGATGGCGATTTTGTAGTCGATATTAAGACAAAGTCTTGTTCTTTAACTGACAAAGGTGTTGATAAAGCCGAAAAAGCCTTTGGAATTGCTAACTTATATGCTCCTCAATATCAAGATTTAGTCCATAGAATTCACCAAGCATTAAAAGCAAATTATATTATGGCAAGAGATGTTGAATATCTTGTCGATCAAGACAACACTATTCAACTTATTGACCAATTTACTGGACGTGTTTTGAAAGGTAGAGAATATAGTGATGGTTTACAACAAGCCATTCAAGCTAAAGAAGGTGTCAAAATTAAAGAAGAAACAGTTACTTTAGCAACTATAACTTATCAAAACTTCTTTAGACTATTTAAGAAAATGGCTGGTATGACAGGTACAGCTAAAACTGAAGAGGAAGAATTCAGAAAGATTTATAACATGAAAGTTGTTTGTATTCCTCCAAACAAACCTGTTATCAGAAAAGATGAATTAGACTATATTTTTGCTAATAAACAAGCCAAGATTAAAGCTTTAGTTAACGAAGTTATTGAAAGACACAAACTTGGTCAACCTATCTTAATCGGTACTCCTAGTGTTGAAGCATCAGAAGAAGTTGCAAAATATCTTGATCAAGCTGGTTTAAGATATGAAATGTTAAATGCTAAAAATCATGCTAGAGAAGCTGAAATCATATCTCATGCAGGGGAGAAAAATCACATTACTCTTGCCACAAATATGGCTGGTAGAGGAACTGATATTAAATTAACTCCTGAAACTAGAGAATTGGGTGGACTTTGTGTTTTTGGCTTAGAAAGACACGAGTCAAGACGTATTGATAACCAATTAAGAGGTAGAAGTGGACGTCAAGGCGATCCTGGTTTTTCTAGATTCTACGTTTCTCTTGATGATGAATTAATGGTTAGATTTGCTAGCGATAATTTAAGAAAATCATTTGCTAATTATGGCGATGAAGCTATTGAAAGTAGATTATTAAGCAGTGCTATTACAAGTGCTCAAAAGCGTATTGAAGGTCAAAACTTCGATGTCCGTAAAAACCTTCTCGATTATGATGATGTTTTGAGTAAACAAAGACAAATTATGTATGCTAAACGTGATCAAATTTTGTTTGCAAGCGATATCAGTGAATTATTATCTGACACGTTTAAAGATTGTGGTGTTGCTTTATGTAAGAGAAGCGTTTTTGATGAACAAACTAATAGAACTGTAAGCGCTAAAAAATTACACGATTTAGCTGTTCCAAGATTTTTGGAAGATAATGCTATAAACTGGGATTTATATGATGAAGCAGCTCCTGAAGAAGCAGGTGAAGATATTGGTGAAGTTTTAGCAAATGCTTATCAAATTAAACGCCGTGAATGGGACAAAGATACTGCTGATCAAATTGAAAGACAAATCACTCTTAGATGTATTGATAGAAACTGGACTCAACAAATTGATAACATGTCTCGTTTTAGAGAATCTGTATCTTTAAGAAGTTATGGACAAATTAACCCTCTTCAAGATTATGTTAATGAAGGTTGGGCAATGTTTAGAGATATGCTTGAAACCATCTCTCTTGAAGTTGTTCTTAATTTATTAAATGTTAAGGTCCAAAAGAAAGTTGATGATAAAGAAACTTATGCTGTAAAGACACAAGCTCAAAACGATGTACATAATCAACCAGAAAAACCAGTTGAAGAAACTAAAAATATGAAAGTCGTTGCAAAGGAAACTGGCAAAGATCTTAATATTACTGATATTGATAAGAATGCAAAAGCAGCAGTCGATCATGAATATGATGATATCCATACCAACTAAGGAGGTATCAAATGATTGATTTATACGAATTTAAAAACGAATTAAAAGAGGCTACCGAGCAAATTGTACAGCTTGGTAGTTCTCTTTGACTTAGATAAACTTTCGAAAAAAGCTGAAGAATTAGAAGCTTTATCTTTAACCGAACATTTTTGGGACAATCAAAGAGAAGCTTCTAAAATCATTGACGAAAAAAACGATATTCTTTATAAAATTAATCTCTATAAGAAACTTGATTCTAATATTAAAGATTTAAATGAATTAGCTGAAACTTTAGATATTAATGATGAAGAGATGTCGGATCTTCTCGTTTCATCTTTTAAAGATCTTAAAAAAGATTTAGACGAGTTAAACACTTTAGTTTTGTTTAGTGGAGAATATGATAATTTAGATTGCGTTATTCAAATACATCCTGGAGCTGGTGGAACTGAAGCCTGTGATTGGGCTGATATGCTTTTAAGAATGTATGAAAGATTTTGTGAATTAGAAAATTTTTCATACAAGGTTTTAGACTATTTACCTGGTGAAGAGGCTGGAGTAAAAAGCGTTACTTTATTAATTGAAGGAAAGTATGCCTATGGAATGCTTAAAGGGGAGAAAGGAGTCCATAGACTCGTTAGAATATCTCCTTTTGATGCAAACGCTAGACGTCATACAAGCTTTGCTAGTGTAAACGTTATTCCTCAATTTGATGAAACAGTTCATGTTGAAATTAATCCTGCCGATTTAAAAATTGATACATATAGATCTGGTGGAGCTGGCGGTCAAAACGTTAATAAAGTTGAAACCGCTGTGCGAATTACACACATTCCAACTGGAATTGTGGTTTCTTGCCAGGTTGAAAGAACTCAGCTAAAAAATAGAGAATTGGCAATGAATATGCTTAAATCGCAACTTTTTGCACGTCAAGAAGAGGAAAGAAAGAATAAGTTAAAAGGGATAGTAGGTGAACAAAAAAATATAGAATGGGGTTCTCAAATTAGGAGCTATGTTTTTTGCCCATACACTTTAGTCAAGGATAACAGAACAGGTTATGAAGACACACAAGTGAATAAAGTTATGGATGGATATATTGAAGGATTCATCTTCTCATATCTAAAAGAGGAGGCAAAAAAGGGTGCCTAACTATGTAAAAACATTTTTTCAAAAAGACAATTTAAAAAGAAATATTCGTAGTTTATCATTGCTCTTAATCGGCACTTTTATTGTTAGTGCCGGAAATGCCTTTTTCTTAATTCCTTTTTCAATTATAAGTGGTGGAGTTAGTGGTATTACAATTTTAACCGCTGAATTTATTGCTCCTGACATAATGAGTTACATATTAAACTGGGCACTTTTTGTATTAGGTTTAATATTATTAGGCTTTAAATTTACGATTTCCTCACTAATCTCAACTATTTTTTATCCAATTTTTATATCGATTTTCTTAAGAACTAGTTTATTGCCTGAGTTTTTAGATGTTTTGCTAGGTGCGAATAGTAATTATATTTTAGAAAACGGGATTATAACAAACCTATCGAGTTTAGAAGCTGTTAACGCCGGGTTTTTATTAGTTATTGGTTTACTTGGCGGAATGCTAGTTGGAGTTGGCTGTTCCATAACTTTTCATGGTGGTGGTTCAACAGGAGGAATCGACATCCTAACATTTATTGTTAGTAAATTTACCGGCGTTAAAGAATCAATCCCATTTTTCTTATTTGATGGTGGAATTGTTTTAATTGGTATAATTATCGACTTAACAAAAGGCAATAGTATTGCATTAATTGGTGGATTAGTCGGTATCATCTCAGCCTTTATTTGTTCACTTATGGTTGAAATTATATACAGCGGCCAAACAAGTGCATATTGTGTTGACATTGTCACTGATAAGGTTGATGAAATTTCACAGTTTGCTATTAAAGAATTAGATAGAAGCGCAACGATTTCAAAAGTTATTGGCGCTTATTCAAAAGAAGAAAAGACAATGGTCAGAATTGTTTTTTCTCGTAGAGATTATAATAAGATAAGAAATGCTATCGCAAGGATTGATCCAAAAGCATTTTGCACTTTTTACCAAACACTTTTTACAGGTGGCGAAGGCTTTGAAAACATGAATTTAAATTCATCTCAAAGATATTTGAAGAGCTTAAAGTCCAAGATTAAAACAAGAAAAAGTGATGAAAAAACAGCTCAAGAAGCTGAAAAAATAGAAAAAGAAGATGAACGAAAGTAAACCTTTTGTAATACATAGTGAATTTAAACCAACTGGCGATCAGCCAACTGCAATTAAAGAATTGGTTGAAGGTTTAAATAATGGAAAGAAATACCAAGTATTGCTTGGAGCAACAGGCACAGGCAAGACTTTTACAATGGCCAATGTTATAGAAAAAGTTCAAAAGCCAACTTTAATTTTGGTTCATAATAAAACTTTAGCTGGCCAATTGTATGCCGAAATGAAAGAATTATTCCCAGAAAATCGTGTTGAATATTTCGTTTCTAATTTTGATTTTTATCAACCAGAAGCTTACATACCATCAACTGACACTTATATAGATAAATCTGCCTTGATGAATGAAGAAATTGAAATGATGAGGGTTAGTGCAGTTAACTCTATTGTTAGTAGAAGAGATACGATTGTTGTAGCATCAGTTGCCTCGATTTATGGACTTACAGATCCAGATGAGTATAAGAAACTTGTTTTTGATGTTAGAGTTGGTGAAGAAATCGATAGAAAAGAATTTTTTGGTAAATTATTAAATTCGCAATATAAAAGAAATGATATTGAATTGTCGCCGGGTAGATTTAGGGTTCATGGTGATTTAATCGATATTATGCCTGCAAATAGTGATGATTGGTATATTAGAATTGATTGTTTTGGTGATGAAGTTGAAACAATTGCTAAGTGTAATTATTTAACAGGCGAAATCATCGAAAAGTACCATTATTATGATTTATTTCCTGCTTATGATCATGCGGCAACAAGAGAAAATATTCTAAGAGCTTGTAAATCAATTTTAGCTGAACTAGAAGATAGAGTTGCCTATTTTGAAAAAGAGGGTAAGCCTTTAGAAAAAGAAAGAATTGAAATGAGAACAAAGCAAGACGTCGCTTCTCTTGAGGAGTTTGGAATTTGTCCTGGAATTGAGAATTATTCTCGTCATATCGATAATCGTAAACCAGGCCAAAAACCTTTTTGCTTAATGGATTATTTCCCAAAAGATTATTTACTTATTGTTGATGAAAGTCATGTCAGTTTCCCTCAAGTTCGTGGAATGTATAATGGCGATCATTCAAGAAAAGTTACGCTTGTTGAATATGGTTTTCGTTTACCTAGCGCATTAGATAATAGACCTTTAAATTTTGAGGAGTTTGAAGGTGAGATAAACCAAGTTATTTGTACAAGCGCAACACCAGGAGATTATGAATTAAGTCACACTGGCGGCAAATATGTTGAGCAAATTATTCGTCCTACAGGCCTTCTTGATCCTGAAATAGAAGTAAGACCTACTTTAGGTCAGATAGATGACTTAATAAGTGAAATTAAAAAGCGTATCGAAAATCATGAACGAGTAATGGTTGTTACTTTAACAATTAAAACTGCTGAGGATTTAACTGCTTACTTAAAAGATAGGGATATAAAAACTGTTTATCTGCATAGTGAATGCAAAACACTTGAAAGAAGCGAAATTATTTATCAATTAAGAAAAGGTAAGTATGACGTTTTAGTAGGTATTAATCTTTTAAGAGAAGGCCTTGATATTCCTGAAGTTTCTTTAATTGCGATTTTAGATGCTGATAAAGAAGGATTTTTAAGAAGTACTCGAAGTTTAATTCAAGTTGTAGGTAGAGCAGCAAGAAATAGTAACGGTAAAGCGATTATGTATGCAGATACAATTACTAAGTCGATGCAAGAGTGTATTGAGGAAACTAATCGTCGTCGCGAAATTCAATCAAAATATAACGATGAAAATGGAATTATTCCAACCACAATTGTTAAGCCTATTCAAGCTCCAATCCACAATACTGAGACTGAAGCAGAAGAATTAGTTAACTCTAAAGCTAAATTAACAAAGAAAGAATTGCAAAGAAAAATTAAAGAAGTCGAAAAGGAAATGTATAAGGCTTCAAAGGAATTTGATTTCGAAAAAGCGATTAAGCTTAGAGATATTATGTTTGAGTTAAAAGCCGAATTAAACTAAAAAGCCTTTAAAACTTAAGTATTTTATTGAATAAATGATCACATTATAAATCTTGGAAGAGTTAAAAATTACTTGGATTTTTCCTTTCTCGTTTTATAATTTTTAGAAAAATACGTTTATTGTCTTTTTTGTATATATGTTTTAACATATATACATCGCTTGGAGGAAATGTTGAATGCAATGGTATGATTATATATTCTGGGTTATCGCTTTTATTGTTATAGTCTTAGGACTTCTTCAAGGTGGTAAAAGTGAAGGTGCTTCCGGTGCTATTACTGGCGGCGGCTTAAACGTTTTCGTCAAAACCAAAGAAAGAGGGAGTGAGAAAATTGTCTCGATGCTTACTTTAGGATTTGGTATTGTTTTTCTGTTTTTAGCATTGCTTTCAACCTCTTTGACTTCTGCTCCAGCAACAGATGAAGGCACAACCGAAGGGACAACAACTGCAATTGCTGTTTTTACCAACCTTCTTCAATATTTCTCAATTATTTAATATTGTTTTATAGAAATTTTATTTCGTATTAAAATATGTATAGATTTTCTATAATTTTTTGTGTGAATAATTTTTAAATATGTTGACGATAAAAGAATATGTAGTAGCAAAAAAAGAAGAGCTGGCTAAATCGGTTCTCATGTTAAAAAAGAAACCTGTAATTAAAATCATACAGGTTAATGATGATTATGCCTCTAATAGCTACATTAAAGGAAAAATAAAAGATGTTAACGAAATTGGCTGTGATGCTATTTTAGAGAAACTACCAGATACAATAAGTGAAGCGGATTTACTTAAAGAAATTGAAAAAACAAATAATGATTCTGCCATAGATGGTTTTATTGTTCAACTTCCTTTACCTAAACACATTTCTGAGGAAAAAATAAAACTTGCCATTGATCCAAAAAAAGACCTAGATGGCTTTAATCCTTTAACCAAATTTGTTAGTGCTACACCAAATGGAATAATTACTTTTTTGAGTGATTCTGGTTATGAGTTTAAAGGCAAAAACGCTTTAGTTATTGGAAGAAGCAATATTGTTGGAAAGCCTATGGCAAAACTTTTATTAAATAAAGACATGACTGTTACAGTCGCTCACTCTAAAACACCACTTAATGAGCTAAAGAAATTTGTTTCGAGTGCTGATTTGATTATTGTTGCTGTTGGGAGAAGAAACTTTTTAGATAAATCTTTTAATTTTAAAGATGGTGCCTACGTAATAGATGTAGGAATTAATCGAGATGAAAACAATAAATTAACAGGAGATTGTGAAAAAGGCTTACCAGTAAAATTCCAATCGCCTGTGCCTGGCGGAGTAGGTTTATTAACTAGGCTTGCTTTATTAATAAATTTAGTGGAGGCATGTAAATAATATGGATTTTAATATCGGTAAAACAAATGTTTACGGGCTTGAGTTTGCTGTTAAGGCAAGCGGAAACCCAATGAGAACTGCTCTTGATAGAAGCGAAACAAATGAAAAAGACTTTTCTAGAGCTGGAAAATTAGGAAAATGTCATCCTGGAGAAGGGCACGACAACTTCTTAAAAGGGATTGTAGTAGAGTTTGATATTACGGCGCCTCTTTATTGGTGGAAACAAGCTCAACGTTATCATTTTTTTGAATATGTTTCTTCACAATCAACAATGCATTGTTTATTAAAATTTGATATTGCAAATCAATGTGTAAGCGATACAAACAAGGAAGTTTTAAAAATTGTTGAGAAAATTAAAGATGAATATAATGCTATTCCAGAAGAAGATAAAGAGAAAAAAGTCGCTAAATGGAGAGAACTTGTTGCGTCAACTCCTTGTGGATTTTGCCTTGGATCGACCATGGTAACCAATTATCAACAATTAAAAACTATGTATTTACAAAGAAGATATCATAAGTTAAAAGAATGGCATGTATTTTGTGAATGGTGCGAAAGTTTGCCTCATTTTGTTGAATTAACAGGTGTATCAAGATGAAAATAGTATTATTAAATGATCTTTTAATTAACCCCGGCCTATATGAAGGCGTTAAAAAGGATTTAGCGAGTTTAGGTCATACTTTTACATATTATTTAAGAAAGCCACGTAATGATGAAGAAATTGTAAAAAGAATTAAAGATGCTGATATTTTAATCACCGACAATACAAAACTCAGTGAAGAAGTATTAAAACAAGCCAAAAACTTAAAATATATTGATGTTGCTTTTACTGGTTATGACCATATTCCATTAGAATTTTGTAAAGCGAACAAAATAAATGTTTCAAATTGCAGTGGATATGCTACCGAAGCTGTTGCCGAATTAAATTTAGCATTTATTCTTTCTTTATTGCGTGACATAAAGGCAAACGATACTAAAGTTAGAAAATCCAAAACTCATAACAATCAATTAGGCGAAGAATTAGATACAAAAGTAGTGGGTGTCATTGGAACCGGAAAGATTGGAGCTTGTTTAATTGATTTACTTCAACCATTTAATTTAAGAGTTTTAGCTTATAGTAAAACAATAAAGAAAAATATTGTCTCAAAAGGTGTAACTTATGTTGATTTAAAAGACATAATGTCTAAAAGTGACTTTATCTGTTTAACTTTACCTTTAAATGATGAAACTAAAAACTTAATTGGTGAACGAGAAATCGCTTTAATGAAGCCAACAGCTTATTTAATAAATACTGCAAGAGGTGGAATAGTTGATGAAAGTGCTCTTATTAATGCTTTGAAAGAAAAGAAAATTAAAGGGGCGGCCTTAGACGTATTTTCAATAGAACCACCATTAAGTAAAGATAATGAATTATTAAAACTTGATAATGTTTTGCTTTCTCCTCATATCGGCTATATGACTAAAGAAGCTATGAAAAAAAGAGCAGAGATTGCCTTTTCAAATCTCTACTCTTATTTAGAAGGAAAAATTAAGAATAAAATTATTTAACTTCGGTTAATTCGTTTTTGTTTTCTTCGTTTTCAACACTTTCCTTTTTTGGTAGTTTTTTCGACCTCGTTTTCTTTTTAACTGGGATAACATCACTTTTTACAATAGTGAGTTTGCTTTTTCCGTCTTCTGAATAAATAACTTTTTCATCGATTTTAAATTTTGGGTTGGCAGCGTAATAAAAGATTAATAAGCAGCCAGCAATTATTAAGATAATTCCAATTAAAATTATGAGAATCATTTTTAAAGTATCGTTAGAAGATGAATGATTGAAATATAATGTCAAAGAACCAAGGGCTATAAAAAGAATTGCAGCTATAACATTTATAACTAGTGATATCTTGCCTGAATTTTTTGAAATCCCTGCAATTATTGCCTCAATTGTGAAAATAAGACCAAATACAAGAAGCATTGTTCCAGCAAAAACTGCTAAATATTCAAGTACAATTTGAGGATTAACATAGATTAACACAGCAAGAGAAATTAAAGCTGCACCGGTTACGTTTTCTATACTTAATAATCCCTTAACAAATATCATTCCAAACCCGATAGTTAAAACACCATAAAGTAAAATGATACTAGCAGTAATGTAACCTAATGCGTTTTGAACATCGGTCGACCCAGAAAAAATACAAAGAACAATTCCAAAAACAATGAGTAATCCAGATTGAATAATTTTCACCCATTTATAAGAAGTAACATCTTTTTCAGAAACTAACTTTTTTGCCATAGAGATAAAACCTTTCGCGTATTATTATATTATAGATTAGAAAGAGAAATAGAGTATGAACGATTTAAAAATTAGAAATTATGCAAAATTAATTGCTGTAGTTGGTGCTAACATTCAAAAAGGACAAGAGGCAACAATTATTGCTAATGTTGAGACGGCATCTTTTGTAGGAATCTTAGTTGAAGAACTTTATAAGGCTGGAGCAAGTTACGTTGATGTTCAATGGAGCAATAATAAAATTGCTATTTTGACTAATAATTTAGCTGAGTTTGATAAAATTTCACACATTAACGAAATTGAAAGAGCCCGTCATGAGCACAATATTAAGGTTCATCCAGCAAGAATTTGGATAGATAGTGATGATCCTCATTCTCTTGATGGTATTGATCTTGATAGAAGAAATAAAGCATTGTCTATAAGAGGCAAAGAAATTAGAGCACTTCGTGATCAATATGATGATGAATGCCAATGGTGTATAGCAGGCGTTCCTTCTTTAAGATGGGCTAAGTCAGTTTTTCCAAATTTAAGCGATGAAGAAGCAATGGAAAAATTATGGGAATATATTTTAAAAACAAGCCGTGCTTATGAAGGAGATCCAATTAAAAATTGGGAGATTCATGATAAAAACCTTGTAAATCACATGAATTTATTAAATAAATTGAACTTAAAATCACTTCATTATACTAGCCAAAATGGAACTGATCTTTATATTGAACTTTTAGACAATGTAATTTGGGAAGCTGGTGGAGAAAATACAAAAACTAAAAATATTAGATTTCAACCTAACATCCCTACAGAAGAATGTTTTACTTCGCCAAACAAATTTAAGACTCATGGAATTGTCTATTCTACAAAGCCATTAAACTACAATGGAATATTAATTGAAGATTTTTCGATTCGTTTTGAAGAAGGAAAAGCAGTTGAAGTTAAAGCTAAAAAAGGTGAAGAAGCTTTAAAACAAATGTTAAAACTTGATGAGAATGCTTGTTATTTAGGTGAATGCGCCTTAGTTGGCTATCATTCTCCAATCAATGATTTAAATACAATTTTCTTTTCAACATTATATGATGAAAATGCTTCATGCCATCTCGCTTTTGGTGATGCTTTCTTAAATCTTGTTAAAGGTTATCAAAACATGTCTAAAGAAGAATTAGATAAGCTACCTTTAAATAAATCAATTGTACATACAGATTTCATGATTGGTTCAAAAGATTTAAGTATTGTTGGTAGAGATAAAGAAGGAAAAGAAATTCAAATTTTCAAAGACGGAGATTGGTGTATTTAATTAAGGAGATTTTATGAAGAATATTTTGGTAAAAGATTTTGAAATCAATCAAAAAGAATTTAAAAATTTAGAAGAAAATTATCACAAAGATGATAAAAATATTGTAATTAAACACGCATTAAGCAAAAATCCAATTTCTGAAATTGTTTATGATGCGAAAAACGAAATTGACGTAATCAACGATTTTTCAATTGATATAAAAACTTTGCCTGTATGTAATCAAAAAAATAGTGGTCGTTGTTGGATTTTTGCGGCATGCAATTTTTTAAGAGAAAAAATTGCTCATGAACTTAATGTAACTAACTTTGAACTTTCACAAAATTACATTGCTTTTTTTGATAAACTCGAAAAAAGCAATTATTTGCTATCTTCAATTGCAGATTTAATTGAAAATAAACCAAATGAAAGAGTTTTAATGCATCTTTTATACAATGGAGTTGGCGATGGCGGACAATGGGACATGTTTGTAAATCTAATTAAAAAATATGGAGTTGTTCCTAAAAACGCAATGAAAGAATCTTATCAAAGTAGTGCTACCATGGAATCGGATGCTTTAATTAATTCTTTGTGTCGCCAATTTGCAGTTAAGGCTCAAAAGTTATTTAAAGAAGGAAAAAGGGAAGAAATTCTTACTTTAAAGAAGGACTCAATTCAATTAATTTATAATCTTTTAGTTAATTCTTTCGGTCTTCCTCCAAAGAAATTTGATTTTGAATATAAAGATAAAGATGGAAAATTCCACTCTCTTAACGATATGAGTCCACTTTCATTCTATGAAAAGTTCGTAAAAAATATTGATGATTATGTTTCAATTGTTAATGCTCCAACAAAGACAAAAGAATTTTATAAAACATATACTATTGCTTATTTAAATAACGTCATAGAAGGAAAAGACATCGTTCATTTAAATCTTCCAATGAATAGAGTTAAAGAATTAATTATTAATCAACTTAAAGATGGCGAAATTGTTTGGTTTGGAAGTGATGTTTCAAAATATAGAGAAAGAACATTAGGTCTTTGGGACGATTTATCATATGATTACTTATCAACTTTTGGTTTTGATTTAAAATTTGATAAGGGTGATATGCTTGATTATCATGAATCAGCTATGAATCATGCTATGTGTTTAACTGGAGTAAATATTAAAAATGGCCTTCCAAATAGATGGAAAGTTGAAAACTCTTGGGGAAAAGATGTTGGAAATGAAGGCTACTTTATAATGTCAGATAGTTGGTTTGATAGATATGTTTATCAAGCTGTTGTAAATAAAAAATATCTAAACGAAAAAGAACTTGCTGCATTTAAATCAGATTCTATTGTTCTTGATCCTTGGGATCCACTTGGAACACTTGCTGAATAATTTTTGCTTTCTTTTAAACAATTTATTATCTTTTTATAAATTCTAAAAAATGAGATAATTTTATTAATAAAGAAGAGTTTTTTGAGTTTAAAATTTTACTTTAGGTGGAAAAATAATCAAAAGAAAGGAAGTTTGAGGGTAGTATTATGTGGCGGATTTATGTTGTGATTAGTGCGGCGTTTTTACTTATATTAATTATTAAATTAATTAACCATCACTTTAAGAAAACTAGAGTTATTAAACTTAAGGCTCTAGGTGAATATAAAAAGTTTTTTGATTTAAGCATCATTAAAGTTCAAGACAATCGTGGCATAATTTATTATTCTAATGGCCCAATTAACATTAAATACGATCCATCTAATTTTGATTTATATAGAACAAGGTTAACCGAAATCCCATCTTATTCTTATAAAGAAAATAAAGACAAAAAATATGGTAGAACACCTTTTATAATTTATTTGGTTTTATTTGTTTTAAGTTTCGTAGTTTTTGCTTTATCACTTATTTGGATTTTATTATTAAATTTTGCTCCAGAAAGTGTTGAATTTTTAAACATTGAATCATTAGAAACGTTAAAAGAAGTATTTACCTCTAATTATTTTTGTTATGGTGTTGGGCTTTTTATGATTCTTTGCCTTGTTTTTATATTATGTAATCGTAATTATAAGAAACATTTTGTTTATAATATCCCTGTTTATTTAAAGATGGTAAATAGAGCTGCATATGCAGAAGCTATGAAACCAATATACGTGAAATTAGGCTAATAATGAAAATAGAAAAATTAAAAGAAAACTCCTTGGATGAGATTATTTCATTTGTCTCAAATAACAAGAATTTAGTGATTGAAAATAACAACATTTTTACAAATGATTTTAAAAATCTATTACTAAGATTTGCAAGTTCAAGAAACAAAGTTTCTTCAGAACTACTTTGTTATGCTTTGCGAGATGAAAACCGCGAATTAAATTCGGCAATCGTTTTTAACTTTAAGGGTGAAATTTCTGTTTTCTGTTTAAAAGATTTAACGAATTTTGATACAGGTAAAGAATTACTTGAACGCTTAAAAGAAGTAATTGATATTAATAAAATTCCTGAACTTTTTGCTAAAGCAAGTGATGAACATATAGGAGATTTTAATAGAATTGGTTTTAAAAGTGTTCGCTTTTATTCAACAATGGATGATGCCAATACTTATAGCAACTATTACTTCCTGTTAAGATATCGTTTTAATAACGTAAGTGAATAAAAAATTCTTAAAATTAGAGAATCGGCCACCTTATTTAGGTGGTTTTTCTATTTATACCTTTAATTAAATTCGCTATAATATTTAAGGTCGTAAAGGAGATTTTATAAATGTTAGAAATTATTGATGTTTACGCACGTGAAGTATTAGATTCCCGTGGAAACCCAACAATCGAAGTTGAAGTTACACTTGATGATGGCGTTGTCGGAAGAGCTATTGTTCCAAGTGGTGCATCCACAGGTGAAAATGAAGCTCTCGAATTAAGAGATGGAGACAAAAAGAGATATCAAGGTAAAGGCGTTTTAAAAGCTGTTGAAAACGTTAATGATATTATTGCTCCAGAAATCATTGGTATGTATGCTGATGATCAAGTCGGAATTGATAATGCTTTACTTAAACTTGATGGCACACCATTTAAGAAAAAACTTGGAGCTAATGCAATTTTAGGTGTTTCTTTAGCTGTTGCAAGAGCTGCTGCTGAAAGCTATGGCATGCCATTATATAGATATATTGGCGGAGCTAACGCAAAAGTTTTACCTACCCCAATGATGAATGTTGTTAACGGTGGTGCTCATGCTGATTCAACCGTTGATTTCCAAGAATTCTTCATTATTCCAGCAGGATTTGAAACATTCCATGAAGCTTTAAGAGCTGGTGTTGAAACATTCCATTGCTTAAAAGCTGTTTTAAAAGCAAAAGGTTATGAAACCGGTGTTGGTGATGAAGGTGGATTTGCCCCAAGCTGCAAACACGGAAATACTGAACCACTCGAACTTATCATGGAAGCTATTGAAAAAGCTGGATATAAAGCAGGAAAAGAAATTTTCTTAGGTATGGACGTTGCTTCTAGCGAATTCTACAATGCAGAAAAGAAAGTTTATGAATTAAAGAAGAGCGGCGAAGGCACAAAGACAAGTGAAGAAATGATCGCTTGGTTTGAAGAAATGATCAAAAAATACCCAATCATCACAATCGAAGATGGTTTAAGTGAAAATGACTGGGAAGGCTGGGCAAAATTAACTGCTGCTTTAGGCGATAAGATTCAACTTGTTGGTGACGATTTATTTGTTACAAATAAAGACTTCTTAAGAAAAGGTATCGTCAATCATGTTGCTAACTCAATCTTAATTAAAGTTAACCAAATCGGAACTTTAACAGAAACATTAGATACCATTAGAATGGCTCAAACCAATGGTTATACCACAATGGTTTCCCATAGAAGTGGTGAAACAGAAGATACAACAATTGCTGATTTAAGTGTTGCTGTAAACGCTGGTCAAATTAAAACAGGTTCTGCTTCAAGAACTGATAGAATGGCAAAATATAACCAACTCTTAAGAATTGAAGATGAACTTGGTGATGAAGCTATTTTTGAAGGATTACACGCTTTCAAAAAATTCAGATTTGAAAAATAATTAAATTTATAATTTAAAACAACTAGATGGTCAGGACTTCCTGGCCATTTTTTATATGGAAAAAATGGCCAGTTTGCGGGGTTTTTAAATTTTTAGAAGCTTTAAATGCTATTGATAGAATTGTATTTTGATCTTTCACAGGACAAATACAAAATAAAGCATTAATAATGTATTACCTTTATTTTTGGACGTTTTATCAAGACAAAATTAACTTACTTTTTGCTGATGTTAGATATGAAATTAAAATTCTATTAAGATAGTCGGAAGATTTACTTGTCTAAATTCTAGATAGGGCGAAAACAGAAACAGTAACGGGGGTCGAGGCTTATATTCGTTATGAAATAAGCCGAAAACAATATGAAAAAAAGATATTTTTTGATGGTAATTTTACCTGCAGTTTTAATGTTGAGTTCTTGCTCATTGGTAGGAGATAACACAAGCGAAGTAGAAATTGGAGAAAACGGAAACTGGTTTATCGATGGTAAAGATACTGGTGTTAAAGCTGAAGGAAATGGGATTGTAAGTGTAGAAAAAACCGGAAGCGAAGGAGCCATAGATACTTATACTATTACTTTTACAGATGGCACTACCGAAACTTTTACAATTACAAACGGTGGAGAAGATTTAAAGTTTGATGAAAGTGGAAACACTTTAACACGTGATGCTTTAAAAGATATTCAAGGAAGAATTGAACTTAGTGGTACCTATTCAGTTTTAAGTGGTAAAACCGAAGATAACTTAGCCGAAAAGGAAGCAAGAGGAACTATTGATGTAACTTATAATGAAGATGCTTGGGACTATACTCGGACTGAAGAAGGCGTCGTTTCTAATGACATGACTGTTTATCAGATGGGCGAAGCGGCAGTTGTTATTGAAGTCGATGAAACTAATAGCATTGTTTATAATCAAATTGTTGATTCAGAGATGGAAGAAGTTGGATGGGACTTCTTTATTAATCCGCTTTCTGGACTAAACTATCATGAATTTGAAGCAATTGAAGGCGAAGCGGGTTCATATCGTTTAAGAATGGAGATTCCTAAAATAGAAACATATGTAAACGAGATTTTATATCCTCGCTTGGTGAATTTAGGAACCGACTCAATAGAAGAAGTAAGAATAAAACTTGAAGCAGGAAGAATTGCATCCATTGAATTTGAATCAAGCGTGTTGACGGAAGACAGTCTTTTAGGTACAACATACAGCAAGAATTTAGTAAGTTTTGATGTTGTTGCAACTGGAGATGAGGCTTATCAAATTCCCGATATTGCTCCAAAAGAAACTTTGCCTGAACATGAAGTTTTAAAATCAGCTTTAAAAGAACTCAATGAGGCTCCAATAAAAGTAACCGAAACAACAGATTTAAGACGGGATAATTCAACTCCTTGGGAAGAGGCTGATATGTCCTCAATAATTGATGGATATTTCACCGATGAATTTGCTTATCTTTATAATCATGACGAACAAAGTGGAAACGGAGCGATTATTATTGATGGCCAAGGTTATAACTTTACTTATTCTGAAGGTGATGAAGGTCCTGTTAGAGATTATTATCCTGCATTAGATGACGAAGGTAATTATTATACAGATGTAGTTAGTGCAAGAGGCGATTTTACTTATATTGCCCCTGAGATTTTTAAAGTAATTGATGACAAACATTTTGAGTACTCTGGAAGATATGTTTATGATGTTGCATATGCTTTAAGTACTACTAAGAACGGTTTGTTATATGATGCTTTAGCTGTTTCAATTGAACTTGATGATAATTATAGAGTCAAGTCAATTACTGCAACTGATAATAATATGTTTAGATGTGTTCAAGAGTTTGAATTTCTTGAAGAACCATATGAGCTTCCATTCACTGCAGAAGATATGCTTGTTGGCGAAAATCCTTTCTATACAAATTTTGCTCATACATATACTTATACAAGTGAAAAAGACGGTTTAACTCACGAGATTCTTGTAAAAGATTTGGACGATATTTCAGTGGATGGCGAAGCTGTTACTAATATTGAATTTGAAAGACCTGGCGATAATTTTGTCTTAACCTTTGTTTATAAAGAAGCGAAGTATGCTATTACTTATTTCTCTTCTGCGGAATATTGGAATATGACCATTGACTATCCAGATGGAGACCATGAATATTATAATGATTATTGGGACGGGACATTAATTATTGATTAAAGAAAAATGAGGCTGGAATTTCAGCCTCTTTTTTGAAAAGACATTAGATTTGCGAGGATTTTAAATATTTTGCTCGATATTTTTGGAATTTAAATATTTGGTTTACGTTTAACTTCACCATAAAGTCGAATTGATAAATAAAAAGCAAAAAAGTACGATAATAAAGCATGTTTTTATACATTAATTACTTCATCTTAAGTATAATTATTTAAAAGAGGAAAATATTATGTTTAAAAACAAAACCTTTGAAGGCGAAAATGTTCCAAAACTAACAAAATGGTTGTTTTGTAGTAGTGGAATGTTTCGTGATCTTTGCTACCAATTCGTTAGCATGTTTTTATTAATGTATGCTCAATATTGTGGAATTGGCGGTGGAGATGGTGGCGATTATATCGCTATGTATAGCACAATTACCGTTATAATTATCGTTTTAAGAATTTGGGACGGCTTCAATGATCCAATTATGGGATTTATTGTTGAAAAAGTGCACCTTAAATGGGGCAAATATCGTCCATGGATTTTTATTGGAGCATTTTTAAGTAGCATTGTCACTATTTTAATGTTCTGTCTTCAAGTTCATGGATGGGCTTATGTTGCTTTATTTGCTGTTTTCTACTTTTTGTGGGATTTCACTTATACGATGAATGATATTGCTTTTTGGAGCGTATTACCTTCACTATCTCAAAAAGAAAAAGTTAGAGCAAATTTAACAACACTTTTATCAATATTTGTTTCAATTGGTAGCTTTACAGCTGGGGGATTAGTTCCAATTTTATCTTCTAGTTTCGGCTATACAATTTCATATATGTATTTTGCAATTATTGCATCTGTTTTATATTTTGTGAGCCAACTTATTTTAGTTATCTTCATGAAAGAAAGAAAAAGAAGTGAAGAGGTTGAAACAAGTAGCGAAAAAATGAAATTTAGAGATATTTTTAGCGTTTTAGCTAAAAATGACCAAGTTAGAAGTTCAATTGTTGGAATTTTACTTTATTACACTGGATCAAGTATTTTAGTTACTTTAGGTCTTAATTACTTCTATTTTAATTACGGTTATTCAGCAGCTGGTACTTACCAATTAATATTTACAGTTGTTTACGCTTTAGCTACTATTCTAGGTCAATTTATTTATCCGCTTCTTGTTAATAAATTTAAGATACACAGAATGAAAATATTTACAGTTGCAAGCGTTGTTACTGTAGTTGGTTATGTTTTACTTTTCTTGTATATTTTCTTAAATCCAGTAACATTCTTCCCACTTTTATGTGTTGTGGGATTTGCGGTTTTCTTTGCGCAGACCTTGATCAGTATGATCTTATATATCATGATTCAAGATTCAATTGAATATAATGAGTATCATTTTAAAGAAAGAAGAGAAAGTGCAGTATTTTCGTTAAGAGCTTTTACCGCTAAACTTGGTTCCTCTTTGCAGCAAATTGTTTTATATGTTGCACTCCTTGCAGGATCTTTATATACAATTTCAAATCAAATATCGCAGGCTGAAATGGATGCGATTGCCAAGTTTGGCGATGATGCTGTAAATGTTGGCCAATATGTTGGAAACATTGCTAATGCAATTACTGGTTTTGAAAATGTAGAATTTTGGCAAAGACTAGTTTATCAAATCGGATTTACTATAGTCCCAGGCTTATTGATGCTTGTTTGTTTCATTTGGATTAAATGCACCTATAAAATTACTGAAGAAAATCATGAAATCATGGTTTTAGAAATTGAAAAGAGACATAACAATGATTCAAAGCAATGAATTTAAAAAAAGAGTTGTTTATCAAATTTATCCATCGAGTTTTTATGATTTTAATAACGATGGATGGGGCGATTTAAAAGGAATTAACGCAAAACTCGACTATTTAAAAGAATTAGGTATTGGTATTATATGGCTTTCACCAATCTATCTTTCTCCAATGGATGATATGGGGTATGACATTGCCGATTATAAAAGAATTAACCCTCGATTTGGAACAATGGAGGATTTTGATGAACTTTTAAAAGAAGCAAATTCAAGAGATATTAAAGTTGTGATGGATTTAGTAATTAATCACACATCAACAGAACATGATTGGTTTAAAAAAGCGATAGAAACTCCAGAAAATAAATATCGTAATTATTATTTTATTAAGGAAGGTAAAGGTAAAAAACATAATAAAGCGCCAAATAATTGGCAAAGTTGCTTTACTGGAACTGCTTGGAAGAAAGTTGATGAGTTACCAGGGTTTTATTACATGCATCTTTATTGTGATAGCCAAGCAGATTTAAATTATTCAAATCCAGACGTAATTAATGAAGTAAAAGACATTTTAAAGTTCTGGCTTGATAAAGGCGTTTATGGTTTTAGATGCGATGTAATAAACCATATTTATAAATCAAGTTTAAAAAATGATTATTCTCACCTTTTATATAATAGAGGAGCAAAATATTATTCAAATCAAGATGAAATGTTTAAAATTTTGACACGTTTTAGAACTGAAGTTTTGGATAATTATGATACCTTTTTAGTTGGTGAAACTGGCGAACTTAATAAAGAAGTAGGGAATCGTTTTTTAAATGAGCGTTGTCTGGACATGTTTTTTGAATTCGACCATGTTTATGCTGATAAAAGCAAATTAATTCCAGTAATTAAAAGAAAATTTAATACAAAGCGCCTAGTAAAACCAATTTTTAAATGGCAAAAAGACGTTCCTTGGATGGCAAATTATTTAGAAAATCATGACCAACTTAGAAGCGTAAATCGATATGGCAATTCAAGCAAATATTACAAAGAAAGCGCTAAAATGCTTGCGGTATTTTTGCTTTCTTTAAAAGGAACGCCATTTATTTATCAAGGCGAGGAAATCGGAAGTTTAAATATTGAAAACGCTGCTTTAAAAGATTGCAAAGACGTAGCTGCAATTTCAACAACAAAAACAGTTGAACGTTTATTAAAAGTGAGTGAAGCTAGAGCTTTTAAAATGATTAATGAAACTATTAATAGAGATCATGCTCGTACTCCAATGCAATGGGATGATACAGAAAATGGTGGATTTAATAAAGGCCATGAAACATGGATAAAAGTTAATCCTTTATATAAAAAGATTAATGTTGAAGAGGAAAAGAAAGATCCATCTTCAATTTTGAATTTTTATAAAAAGATAATTAACTTTAGAAATAATAGTGATGTGTTAAAATTTGGCGATTTTAAAGAAGAAACTTTAACAAACGATATTGTTAGTTTCTTTAGATCTTATAATGGTAAAACATATCAAATTATTCTTAATTTTTCTTCAAAAAAAGTTAAATATAACGAGATTTTGTCTTTAAAATGCTTGATTTCTAATTATGATGAAGATGTAAAGCTAAAAGAAATTCCGCCATATTTTGGAGGGATATTTGAGGTAATTTAAAATGATTTATTTTGACGCAAAAAAGAAAATTTTTAATTTATCAAACGACAATTATTCATATTATTTTGGTATTAACAAATTAGGTTATTTAATCCATTTATATAGTGGGAAAAAACTTGATGATATTACACTTGAAAGAGTTAATGAAAGATATATTGAACGCTATGCTTATTTAAAAGATAATCAAGAAATTTGTGATGAGTCCTATTATTTTAGTGAACAAGGATCGCTCTTTGAAGTTGGAAGCTATTTAAAAAGTGATTGTCGAGCGCCATTTGCTATCATTAAACATTGCGATAATTCTGAAATTACCAGTTTTAAATATCATTCTCATTTTGTGTCAAATTACAAAATTTCGCCAAACGATTTACCTCATTTTAAAGTGTCAAAAGCAAAAGAAGCTGAAACTCTTGTTGTAACTTTAAAAGATGAAAAAGAGGAAATTTATCTAGAACTTTATTACACGATTTTTAAAGACTTAAACGCGTTAGTTAGGTTTTCTCGCTTAAAAAACTTAACAAAGAATGAAATTATTTTAAAAAGATTATGTTCTTTAGAATTAGACTCTGTTAATAAAGACTATGAGTTAATCTCGATGCATGGTCAATGGGGAGACGATCGAGAATTAGAAGTTACTCCTATTGGTCATAGCAAAATTGTAGTAAATGATAATCATGGTGGAAGAGGATTTAGACAAAATCCTGCTATTATCATTAAAGGAAAAGAAGCAAATTATGATTATGGTGAAGTTTATATGGCTTCACTTGTTTATAGTGGCAATTTTAAGTTCGAAGTTGCTCTTGATGAATATGATCATTTTAGACTTAATGCCTTAATTAACGACGATTGCTTTGAATTTAAAATCAAAAGTTGCGAGAGCTTTGATACACCTGAATGTGTTTTAGTTTATTCTTCTTTTGGTATAAATAAAGCAACTCAAATAATGCATGATTTAGTAAGAAACTATCTTTTGCCTAGTAAGTTTTCTTTGAAAGAGAGACCTATTTTAATTAATTCTTGGGAACCATTTTTGTTTAACTTTGATACCGAGAAGATTAAAAAACTAATATTAGATGCTAAAAGCTTAGGTATAGAGCAAGTTGTATTAGATGATGGATGGTTTGGAAAAAGAAATAATGACAAAACCAGCTTAGGTGATTGGGATGTTAATGAAGAAAAAATCAATTTAAAAGAAGTTATTGATTTTGCTCATCAAAACGGAATGAAATTTGGAATTTGGGTTGAGCCAGAAATGATTTCGCCAGATTCTGATATATATCGCAATCATCCAGAATTTGCCTTATTTGATAGAAAGATGTCTCCTACACTTTTAAGACATCAATTAGTAATGGATTTAACAAATCCTGAAGTGATTAATTATATTTTTAACAAACTTTCAAATATCTTTGACAAATACAATTTCGATTATTGTAAATGGGATTTTAATCGATACTTGTCGGAAATTTCATCACTTTATTTAGGCAATGAAAAACAAGGCGAAATTTTTCATAGATTTGTTTTAGGTGCTTATTCGTTATTGAATAAATTTATAACACGATACCCTGATATATTGTTAGAAACATGTGCAAGCGGCGGAGGTCGTTTTGATTTAGGAATGCTTTATTATTCTCCACAAATATGGGGAAGTGATGAAACAAATCCTTTTTCGCGAGTCATGATTCAATTTGCAACTAATATTTTTTATCCACTTTCAACAATTGGTGCTCATGTAAGTACCGCCAATTCATTAACGATACAAGATAAGATTATCGTTTCTGCTTTTGGAACTTTCGGATATGAATTGAATCCTGAAAAGTTAACAGAAGAAGAGAAAAATACAGTAATTTCTCTAAATAAAATTGTTAAACAATTTCATCATGTTGTAACAAAAGGTGATTATTACGTTTTAAAATCGCCTTATAAATCTAATTTCGCTTCTTGGATGTGTGTCACAAAGGATCAAAAGGAAGCATTAGTTTTTAATTTTAATTTCAAAAGAGAACAAACAAAAGCTCGTTTTATTCGCTTAAAGGGCTTAAATCCTAATAAATACTATTTTAACTCATTAACAAATGATGTTTATAAAGGCGACTTTTATATGAATATAGGTATTAATATTAGTGCTCCTTTAAAAGAAGGGATGACGATGCTATTTGTAATTAAAGAAGTGAATAGTGTTGTAAAAACCGTCTTAAATAAAAAAGCACAAAACGTTAAAAGGGAAAAATTATTGTAGTTATGTCTAATTTTATCGATTTATCTTTACTTGATAACCCAAAAATTACTTCTATTAATGCTTTGGAAGATCATTCCGATCATAAAATTTATTTTAATGACAAAGAAAATAAAGTTTCTTTAAACGGAAAATGGCGCTTCGCTTATTATTCAAAATTTTGTGATGAAATTGAATATTTACTTTCACAAAATTTTGATATTAATTCTTTAGGTGAAATTTGTGTCCCTGGCCATTTTGAATTAAATGGTTATGGCAAACCACAATATGTTAATCAACAATACCCTTGGTTTGGGAAAGAAAATGTTGAACTTGGAAAAACGCCTAAAAATAATCCAGTTGGCGTTTATTTAAAAGACTTTGAAATGAAAAACGCTTTAAGCGAAAGAATTGTCTTAAATATTGGAGGGTTTAATTCTTCTTTATATCTTTATATAAACGGGGTTTTTGTTGGTTATTCAGAAAAAAACTTTACTCCTACCGAGTTTGATATAACAAATTATTTAGTAAAAGGCGTTAATCGTATTGCTTTAATAGTTTTTAAATATTCAAAGCAATCTTGGTTTTTAGATCAAGACATGTGGAGATTTGGCGGAATATTTAGAGACGTCAGCCTAAAGTTTATACCTTTAAGGCATATTGAAGATATTGATAATCGTTCTTTCTTAAATGAAGATAATACGACCGGTATTTTAGATTTATCAATTAATTTAAAAGGGAATATAACTGAAGCATATTTAAAATATTCTTTGCGCTATTGTGGGAATAAACTCTTTGAAGAAACGGCAGACATAAATAATGAAGAAGTGTTTATTAAAAAGAGCATCAATAACGTTTTACCATGGTCGGCAGAAGTACCAAATCTTTATCAATTAGATATTTTCTTAATTAAAGCGAATCAAATAATTGAAGCAACAACAGTTGATGTTGGTTTTAGAAACATAAAAATTAAAGATGGCATTATTTTATTAAATGGTAAACGAATTATATTTAAAGGCATTAACCGTCATGAGTTTGAAGAGCATGTTGGTAGAGCAATAAGTGATGAAACTATTAAAAAAGACCTTTTGCTTTTAAAAGCAAATAACTTTAATGCTATAAGAACGAGTCATTATCCTAATAAACCATACTTTTATGAATTAGCTGATAAATTAGGGTTTTATCTAATTGATGAGGTCGATCTTGAAACTCATGGTACTTGGTCGAGTTTAACAAAAAGAGATGGTATTTGCGGAGTTTTACCTGGAAACTATGAGGAATATAACGACTTAGTTCTTGCAAAAGACAACGCAATATATAAAAATAACCGCAATCATCCTTCAATTATCATTTGGAGTTTAGGTAATGAAAGTAGTGTTGGTTCTGTCTTTAAAAACTCATATAAATTCTTTAAAGAAAAAGATCCATTAAGACTTATTCATTATGAAGGTTGCTACTATAAAAAGAAGTATTCTTCTTTAACTGATATTGATTCAGGAATGTATATTTCGCCTTCTCAAATAAAAAGAAGATTAAAAAAACAAACACATAAACCATTTATTAACTGTGAATTTGAGCACTCAATGGGTAATTCAACCGGAAACTTTAAAGAGTATATGGAGTTAACAGAGGAATTTAAAAATTACCAAGGTGGTTTTATTTGGGATTTTGTCGATCAAGGAATTGTCGATGAAAAGACAAAAGTTGTGCATTATGGTGGTGATTTTGGAGATCGTCCACATGATGGAGTATTTTGTGCTGATGGACTATTACTTTCTAATAGAGAAAAAACTAGTAAACTCGATGTAGTTAAATATTTTTATCAAGATATTGTTTTTGAAAAGGTTGAAGAAGGCATACTTATCAAAAATACTAATCACTTTAAAGGAACTAGTGAATATTATTTTAAATTAGCTTTTTATGAAAACGGGGTTTTAGCAAGTGAATCCCCATTTGATTTAGATATTGCTCCTGAATCAAGTTTTACATTGAAAATAAATAAAGAAAATTTAACTTCTAATAAAGAAATTTTGATTAGAATAAGTTATTACTTAAAGCAAGACCAAGTTTATGAGAAGAAAGATTATGAAGTTGGCTTTTTTGAGTATTTGTTTAATTCTAGGTTAGAAAAAGCCCCTCTTTATCGACTCAATGAAAATAGTGCTGAGATAGAATTCATTCAAAGTGGATTTAATTTTGGAGTCAATGTAAATAAAAATGTTTCTTATTTATTTACTGGAATGGACAATTTTCATGGCGGACTTTCTTCAATTAAAATTAATAATGAAGAATTTATAGCTGAGCCAATTAAAGTTTCTTTATTTAGAGCTACGACTGATAATGATGAAAATATTTCGCGCTATTTTTTAGATAATTATATGGGTGCAAATAAAGCAAACTTTTTAATTCCTAAATTTGCCAAGTTTATGCTACCAAAAATAGGCAAAAACACTGCAAAACTCAAGTATTTTTATCGCTACTTATATGGGAATAAGCCTAAGAAAGCAAAAATTGAATATGAAATTTTAAGTGATGGATCAATTCTTGCAACACTTGATATAAAAATCTCTCGACTCCAATTTGCTCCTGGAGAAATTGGTTTAACTATTAAAATTCCTTCTTTAATTGATGAATTTTATTATTATGGACTTGGCGAAAAAGACAATTATATAGATAGATATCATGGAGAGAAGTTAGGTCGATATACATCTAATCCAATAAATGAGTATGTAAATTATGCTAAGCCACAAGAATGTGGACTTCATTTATTTACAAGAGAACTTATTCTAAAATCTAGTTTAGGTAATAAACTTGGTATTTTTGCTGTTGATAATTCGTTTGGCTTTAAAGTGCTGCCTTGGTCAAACTTAGAAATTGAAAACGCAACACATCTTGATGAATTACCAAAGGTTAAATATACATATGTAACAATTTTATGTGCAACAAGGGGAGTGGGTGGCGATAATTCTTGGCTTAGCCCAGTTCATAGCGAATACAAAATTAAAAATGGCCAAAAATATCAATTAAAGTTTATAATTAAAAAAGTTGACTAAAGGACTTTTTATTTATGAATTTTGAAGATTTAAAAAACAAATTAAGGCGTAAATTTCGCTCTTTCCATATCGGTACACTTGGAGCAGCCGTTTGTTCAGCTCAATTACTCTTAGAACTTTATTCTTTTGCTTTGAGCTTATTCTTTTTAAATGGAGCTTCTGATATTTCTAGCATTATATTTTTAGTAATTAACTGTGTATTTGATTTATATCTTGTTAGATACTTTATTACAGCTAAAGAAAATAATTCGTTAGCGCCAGCTCGAATAGGAATAATCTTTTTAATTATTTCTAATTATGTTATTCCTGCAATTCGTATGGTGATTGAATCAGTATTTACCAACTCACTTGGCGTTTCTTTATTTTCTTTTGTTCTTTCAGGAATGGTTTTAGGTATAATTTATTTTATCCTTTTAATATTAGAGTTTAATCATAAAGGAAAACATAATCATTTGATTATGGCAATTGTTTCTGGATTGATGGTTTTATTTGCAATTGGACAAGGCACTTTACTTATTGTTCTTGGATCATTTGGCATGATTAATTCAGCAAACCTTTTGTTAGATTCTTTATATTTAATTTATTATATTTTAAGTGCTTTTGTTGTTGTCGGAACAAGCCTTATTTTTTTCCTTTATCCAATTTTTGCAATTAGAGAACAAAAAAGAGGTTTTTAGCAAACCTCTGAAAACGGATCAGGATTATCTATATCGACAATATCTCTAATTGGTAAGAAAAACTCGTCAAAATAGATTATTTTTTTGTTTTTATCAATATGTTGAATCTTTCCTTTATATTTATAAAGGTAACCATCGATATATAGTTCAAAGTTTAAAACTAAATCAGGATAGAGTTTTAAGATTGTATCAATTTTTCTAGCACGTTCAACACTCACTAAAGGACGTGCTATTTTATTTTTTTCATATAGCATCTTTTCTAAATATTCCTGTTGTTCTACAAGAGAAGCAAAAGGAAGCCGTTTTTTCATTCCTCTATCCGCCATAGTCCCAAAATTATAAAGCAAAATATTTTAAAAGTTTAGACTTATAATTTTAATTTTTTAATGGTAACCTTTTGCAACAAAATAATCTTTCGTTTTAATTTTAAAAGTAAAATATTTCGATATAATGATAGCGTTATGAAACTTTTTGTATTTGATATTGATGGCACCTTAATTCACAACCGAAAGATTGAATTAGAAGAAAAATTAAAGAACAAATTAAACGAGATTTTAAAAAGAGGCGATGTGGTTGCTATTGCAAGTGGAAGACCATATGCTGGGATAATTCAAATTTTTAATCAATTAGATGAAGGGAAGAAATTTTTACTTTGTGCTAACGGAAGTTTAGTTACTGACATAAATGGGAATGTTCTCTATAAATGTGGAATTAAGATAAAAGAGTATTACGATTTTGTATTGAATCACCCTAAGATTTTCAAAAATAGAGCTTCTAAGATTTATTGTTATACAAATCATCACATTGGTTATTTAAAAAGAAACTTTTGGATAAGTGCTGAAGAAAAACATAACGGCGATTTTAAAGGGATTAATTTAAAGAAAAATCCATTACCTGATGATTATGAAATTTTAAAGTTTATGATTGCCTCTTTTCCTAGAAGAAGCAAAAATTTTGATGAGAAAGAAATCACTATTGAAGAAAAGGCAAAGTTTAATATCGTAAGAACTTCTGAATTTTTTATTGAGTTTATTAATAAAAATAGTGATAAGGCTTGTGGAGTTGAATTTTTAAGAGATTATTTAAAAATTGATGAAAAAGATATTTACACATTTGGTGATAGTGGAAATGATGTTGGAATGCTTAAAAGATTTAATGGCGTGGCAATGGGTAATGCTTCAAAAGAATGTAAAGAAGTTGCTAAATTTATTACTAAAAACGTCGATGAAGACGGAATTCTTTATGCTTTTGAGCACTTTGTAAGGTAATTTATGCTTTCTTTTGAAAAAGTAGATTTAGATAAAGTAATTAAAATTAAAGATTATTTATATAAGCCTTCAAAAATAGGTTCGGATTATTCCCTTGAAGTTTTATATTCTTGGCGCGATGAACTTCAAACAAAAATAGCTTTCTTTGATAATGACGCTTTTATTAAAGCTTATTATTCTTTTAATAATTATTGTTATTATCTTCCGCTAATTAAAAAATATGAAAATTTGTATCTCATATTTGATGACTATTTTAATAATTCTAATGATGAAACATTTGAACTTTGTAACCTTACTCAAGAAGAAGCTCAGTTTTTAAACAAAATGCTGCCTCATTCACATTATTTTTATGAAAGAACATGGAGTGATTATATTTATTTAGTTGAAGACTTAGCTTATTTAAAAGGTAATAAATACGCAAGTAAAAGACACCATGTAAAGCGATTTGAAAAGCTTTATCCTGATGTAAAATTAGAAGAAGTTAAAGAAAACGACATTCCAAAGTTAAAAGAATTTTTAGATGAGTTTAAAAAAGAAAAAGTTTTCCATTCTAAAGAAGGAGAGTTTGAACAACAAATTACTTATAAACTACTAGATGTTTACTTAAAACTTGGTCTTAAGGCTTTTATGCTTTTAGATGGAAATAAAATAATTGGTTTTACAATTTTAGAATTTAAAAACGATTTAATTTATGATCATATCGAAAAAGCCTTGAGAGAATATGAAGGAATTTATCCTTATTTAGTAAACCAAATCGCTAAAATGTTTCTTGGTAAATATAAATATATTAATCGAGAAGATGATTCTGGAGATCCTGGATTAAGATATTCAAAAGAGGAATATCATCCTATCTTTATGAACGATAAATATTTATTTATCGTCGATAATAATTTAGATTTATTAACTCAAATTCCACATATAAAAATAAATGATGATTTAGAAGTAGGCCCTTTAAAAGAAAGCGATAAAGAAAAATATGCTTTATTAAATAAAGACGAAAAAAGAAATAAGTATTGGGGGTATGACTATAAAAATGATTTATTAGAAAACGAAACTCCTGATGGTAGTTATTTTTATAATGGGCAATTAAAAGATTTAAAAGAGAAAACTTCATTTGTCTTTGCAATTTATTTTAAAGATAAGTTAGCAGGAGAAGTAGTTGCTTATAATTTAGAAAATGATAATTCTTGTGAAATAGGATACCGACTTTTTGCTGAATTTGAAGGACTAAATATTGCCTATTTATCTACTAAAAATGTATTAAATTACCTTAAAAACGTTGTAAAAGTCAATTATTTTAAAATAAAATCATTCAAGGAAAACAAAAAGAGCCTTTCTTTAATTGAAAGGCTCAAAGCAACTTATTTATCAGAAGACGACAAATTTAAATACTTTAAAATTAAATAGTTTTACTAAGAGCACAAGCTAAAATGCCAGGACCAACGTGTGTTCCAATAGATAAAGAAAGTGGATTCATTTCAATATCTTCTTCTTTAACATTTAAAGCGGCACTTACTTCTTTTCTAAATTCGACTGCTTCATCATAGTTATGACTATAAGCAATAGCCAAGACTAATTTATCTTTTGGAGTAGATTTAAATTTATTTTCTAAATCGTGTTTTATAGCATCGATTAATATTTGCTTAGCTTTTTTAGTACCAATTGCTTTTTTGTAAGCATCTAATTTTTCACCAAAAATACTTAAAACTGGTTTTAAATGTAAAGCTGATCCTAAAGCAGCACCAGCTGGAGTAACTCTTCCACCTTTTTTAAGATATTTTAAAGTGTTAACCATGATGTAAATAGTTGATTCGTGAGCTTCTCTTTCAAGGATTTCGACAATCTCTTCGGCGTTTTTTCCTTCTTTAACAAGTTTAATAGCATCGCGAACAGCTTCTTTTAATGTAACACTGATTCTATGGTTATCAACTATATAAACTTTACCTGGATAAGATTGTGCTAAACTTTTTGCGTTATTGCATTCTTCACTCAACCCGCTGCTCATTGGTATTTGAATGACCTGATCATAACTCTTTAATAATTCATCCCATAATTCTAAAAGTTGACCAGGTGCTGGTTGAGAAGTGTGAACTTCAGCATCACTCTCTAATAATCTATAAAATTCATCTTCACTAAGTGATTCGCCTTGAAATCTAGTTTCACCATTGATGATTACAGGCATCTTAACAATAAAGATGTTATATTTGCTCGCTTCCTCTTTTGTAAAGCCTGCGTTATCGTCAGTAACAATTGCAATTTTCATGAGATATAACCTCCATGAAAATGAGTTTAGCATAACAAAAAAGAAAGATAAATCTAGTATAGAAAACTAGATTAAAGTCTTTAAATCGGTTTATTTTAGAAAAAACTGTATTTAATTGAGTGTTTACAATTGCTATAATTTTTGCGAGCAAAAGGAGAGTAATATGCCATTTTATTTTAAAAGAGGAGATTTAGTTGCTACTGAATGTGATGCAATTGTCAATGCTAGCAATGTAAATTTAAAAATGGTTGAGGGCGTTGGACGAGCTATTTTTCATAAGGCTGGAGACAAGGAATTAACATATGCTTGTAAACAAATCGGCCATTGTGATGTCGGACATGCCGTATTAACTCCTAGTTTCAATTTAACTAACGCTAAAGCTATAATTCATGCCGTTGGTCCTATATATATAAATGGAAAACATGACGAAGAGAAAAATTTAAGAAAAGTTTATCAGTCTGTATTTAAGATTGCTTTAGATAACAATTTTAAAACTTTAGCTTTTCCTCTTTTAAGCGGTGAATTCAATTATCCTTTGCGTGAATGCTATGAAATCGCTGAAGATGAAATTAAAAAGTTTTTAATGAATCATCGCGATTTTAAGATTTATATGATTTTATTTAAAAACTTTCCTGAAAATATCAGTGAAGACGAGCAAACTCGTTTATCTAAGTTTATTTTAAATAACTTTAAGACAAACGCTAATACAGGATATAAATCTATTAATAAGAGTAACGAGGCTTTTATTAATACCATTAGAGCAATTCAAAAGAAGAAAAATATAAGTGATGAAGATTTAGCTTTTAGAAGTAATTTTACTCCTGAAGATTTAAATAAGGTTTTGTCTTTACAAGATATTCTTCCTACTAAAAATGTTTGCTTCGCTTTAGCTGTAGGATTAGAAGCAAACAAAGAAGAATTTATTGAGATTATCAAATCAATTGGCTTTGATTCGATAAAAGATGATATGTCTGGTCTAGTTACCGCTTATTATTTAGAGAAAAAAGAATTTGATATTTTCAAAATCAATCGAGTCTTATTCAATTATGATGTAAGACCTCTTGGTCTATAATCTTATATTTTATAAATAAAATATAAACAGAATGGTATTTGGTAAAAAATACCATTTTTTGTTTACGCTAATTTATTAACAAATCAAAACTACTTTGATAAAATATAAGCGCCAATAGGTTTATAGGAGGATATTATGGCAAGATTTACATTACCTAGAGATATCTACTATGGATGCGGTTCCTTAGCAGAATTAAAATCATTAAAAGGTAAAAAAGCTATCGTCGTTACTGGCGGTCACTCTATGAAAGCAAGCGGCTTCTTAGACAAAACAGTTAAGTACTTAAAAGAAGCAGGATTTGAAGTTGAAACATTTGAAGGTGTTGAACCAGATCCATCAATTGAAACAGTTATGAAAGGTGCAGAAGCAATGAGAAAATTCCAACCAGATTGGATCGTTGCTATCGGTGGAGGATCTCCAATTGATGCTGCAAAAGCTATGTGGGCATTCTATGAACATCCAGATACCACATTTGAAACACTTTGCACACCATTCTCTTTCCCACACTTAAGAGAAAAAGCAAGATTCTGTGCTATTCCATCAACTAGTGGAACTGCAACTGAAGTTACAGCTTTCTCAGTCATTACTGATTATGCAAAAGGTATTAAATATCCATTAGCAGACTTTGAAATTACACCAGATGTCGCAATTGTTGATCCAGATATCGTTAGAGGCTTACCACAAAAACAAGTCGCTTTCACCGGTATGGATGCTATGACACATGCTATCGAAGCTTATGTCTCAACACTTGCTACACCATTCACTGATCCATTAGCTCTTAAAGCAATCAAAATGATCAACACATCATTAGTTGATTCATATAACAATCCTAATGGAAAAGGTAGAGAAGAAATGCACTATGCACAATGCTTAGCTGGTATGGCTTTCTCAAATGCTTTACTTGGTATTGTCCACAGTATGGCTCACAAGACTGGTGCTGCATTCTCAACTGGTCATATTCCACACGGATGTGCTAATGCAATGTATCTCCCACACGTTATCGAATACAATGCAAACAATGAAAGAGCAAGAGATAGATATGCTCAAATCGCTCAAACATTAGGTATTGAAGGCGAAACAGCAAGAGAACAAACACAAGGTTTAATCAACAGATTACACGAATTAAATCATTTATTAGGTATTCCACAATCCATGCAAGAATTCGGTGTTAACGAAAAAGAATTCAAAGAAAAACTTAAGACAATTGCTCACAACGCAGTTGGTGATGCATGTACTGGAAGTAACCCAAACCCAATCGATGATGAAAAGATGGCAGATCTCTTTGAATGCTGCTATTACAATAAACCATATAAATTCTAATAAAATTTATTGTAAGAAATATGAGTGCTAGATAAAATCTAGCACTTTTTTGATGATAAAAAGCTTTCAAAAGAAGTAAAATTTAAGAGTGAGTAAAAAGTCTATTAAAGTTGGAAATATCGTTTTAGTAAAAAACGATTTAGGAGAAGAAAAAATAGCAAGAGTTTTAAATGTATCAAGAAGTAGTGAATCAGTAATCGTAATGTATCTTGATTCAGATTTTTCTGATTTATATATGGACACGGTAAGCTTGCTTAATTGTTCTCTTTATGAAAATAGGAAAGTTGATTAAAATAGTAGAGATTTGCAAGGTTTTTCTATAAATTCAAATATATTGGAGGCTAAAAAATGATTGAATTTAGATATGACACACAACTTTTAATTGAAGGTAAAAATTTAAGTGAAGAAGCTATTAACGAGTATTTTAATACTCATTTTAAAGGAGATTGCTTATTAGCTGTTGGTGATGATACTTTAATAAAAATTCATTATCACACCAATGAACCTTGGAAGGTCCTTGAATATTGTGCAAGTCTTGGCGAGATTTATGATATTGTCGTAGAAGATATGGATCGCCAAGCTAGAGGTCTTAAAGGTTAAATTAATATAACCATTCTTTAATTTATAAAATTAAAGAAATAGTAGACAAAATATTTATTTTTCAAACCTAAAATACTATACTTTTAACGTAAAAAGGAGAAATAAGGATTATGTATAAGATCGTTAGAAAACACGTATTCAATCCTACTGAAACCTTACTTGAAATTGAAGCCCCAGCTGTCGCTAAAAAAGCACAACCAGGACAATTTATCATTTTAAGAGTTGATGAAATGGGAGAAAGAATACCTTTAACTGTTGGTGGATATGATAGAGAAAAAGGAACTGTCACTATTATTTTCCAAATAGTTGGTGCTTCAACATTTAAACTAAATCAATTAGAAGTTGGAGATTGCTTACATGACTTTGTTGGACCACTTGGCCGCCCAACTGAATTAACTGGCGAAAAGGTTTGTGTTGTTGGTGGAGGTCTTGGAACCGCTATTGCTTATCCTATTGCAAAAGCATTCCACGATGAAGGCAAAGATGTTACAGCAATTGCTGGTTTTAGAAATAAAGATTTAATTATTTTGCATGATGAATTTTCAGCCGCTGCCCCAGGAAAATACATTGAGATGACTGATGATGGAAGCAATGGAAACAAAGGTAATGTTGTTGTACCACTTGAAAAACTTCTTTCTGAAGGAACAAAATTTGACAAAGTAATTTGTATTGGACCTGTCATTATGATGAAATTTGTTACTGAGTGCTGTAAAAAATATGGCGTTCCAGAATGTGTTTGTTCTATGAACCCAATTATGATTGATGGCACTGGTATGTGTGGATGCTGCAGACTTACAGTCGGCGGTGAAACAAAGTTTGCTTGTGTTGATGGTCCTGATTTTGATGCTTATAAAGTTGATTTTGATGAAGCAATGCAAAGAGGCACAATGTATAAAGCATTTGAAAAGAAAGCTTATGAAGAAGCAAAATGCAATCTTTTCAAAAAGGAGGCTAAATAATTATGTATAAAGAATATAAACCAAACATGGCTCCTAAGAAAAATCCAATGCCATCTCAAGATCCAAAAGTAAGAGCTCATAACTTCAAAGAAGTTGCTGAAGGATATACTGCTGAAATGGCAATTGACGAAGCAAAAAGATGCTTAGGTTGCCCAAATAAACCATGTGTTGCTCATTGTCCAGTCAATATTAATATTCCAGATTTTATTCACGAAGTTGCTTTAGGTAATTTTGAAAAGGCTTATGAAATTATTTCTGAATCAAGTTCTTTACCAGCAGTTTGTGGTAGAGTTTGTCCTCAAGAAACTCAATGTGAAATGAAATGTACAAGAGGTTTAAGACCTGGAAGTGAACCAGTTGCTATTGGACGTCTTGAAAGATTTGTTGCTGATTGGCACAATGCTAATTTTAAAGGAGAAATTAAAAAACCTACTCCAAATGGACATAAAGTTGCAGTCATTGGTTCTGGCCCTTCTGGATTAACATGTGCAGGCGATCTTGCTAAAAAAGGATATGATGTCACTGTTTTTGAAGCATTACACTTAGCAGGTGGTGTTTTAGTATATGGAATTCCTGAATTCAGATTACCAAAATCAATTGTTCAAAAAGAAGTTGATGGACTTAAGGCTTTAGGCGTTAAAGTAGAAACAAATATGGTCATTGGTAGAGTCATTACTATCGATGAATTATTAAAGGAATATCATTTTGAAGCTGTCTTTATCGGAAGTGGTGCTGGTTTACCAAGATTTTTAGGTATTCCTGGTGAAAACCTTAAAGGTGTTTATTCAGCTAATGAATACTTAACCAGAACAAACTTAATGAAAGCTTATAGAGATGATAGTGATACACCTATTGAACATGCAAAAAATGTTGCAGTTGTTGGTGGCGGAAACGTTGCAATGGATGCTGCAAGATGCGCTTTAAGACTTGGTGCAGAACATGTTTATATTGTTTATCGTAGAAGTCTTGAAGAACTTCCAGCAAGAAAAGAAGAAGTTGAACACGCTATGGAAGAAGGTGTTGATTTCCAACTTTTAAACAACCCTGTTGAATTAATTGGCGATAAGGAAACTGGACTTGTTGCCAAAATGAAAGTTGAAAAGATGGAACTTGGCGAACCTGACGCTAGCGGAAGAAGAAGACCAGTTGGAACTGGCGAATATAGAGAGATTGAAGTTGATTGTGTAATTGATGCAATCGGAACAACTCCAAACCCATTAATCAAACATACAACTGAAGGACTTGAAACAAATTCACACGGTTGTATTATTACAAAAGGTGAATCTGGATTAACCTCTAGAGATCACGTTTATGCTGGTGGCGATGCTGTTACTGGTGCTGCAACAGTTATTCTTGCAATGGGTGCAGGAAAACATGCTGCGAAAGCAATCGATGAAGAATTAATGGGAAATAAATAATCCCGCAAAAATTAAATTATTCTAAAAAAGGCGTTCCGTAAAAGGAGCGCCTTTTAAAATCAATTTGGCGGAGAAAGCGAGATTCGAACTCGCGCTAGGCGTAAACCTACTATCAGTTTTCGAAACTGACCCCTTCAGCCGCTTGGGTATTTCTCCGTGCTTTTCAATTATACATTCTGATAACTTTTATTTCTATATTTTCATGAAAAGTGTATTCCATGTTTTCTTCTGTGATTTAATAAAAAAAGAATACCTTGTTAATTCTTAGCTTTCGGTTTTTAAAAAGACTCAAAAAGCGACTTTTACCGCAATATTTCCGTTCTAAAATTTATTTAATTTATGAAAATACTTTAGATTTGCAAGTTTTTTAAATGAAAATGCGTGAAAAAGCAAAAATTAAAAATCTTTAAACTACTTAGTTAAGTTACTTTAGTATATAATACTAAAGTATATGAAAGAGCTTAACTTGATTAATGTATTAAGTCCTATTAGTGATGGCAATATGTTCGCCATTATTTTTTGCTCTATTTTAATATTTTTTATTTTAGTAGCAGTTAGTTTATATGTTTTTGTTTTTATAAAAGGCAGAAATCTTGACATTAGAATAAAAAACGAATTGAATGCCGAAAATGCTTTAGTTATTGATTACGCTAATAAATCAGTAAAAATTATCAACTTTAAGAAATTAGATAATTTAAAAACCTATTCTTACGAAGACTTTATTAAAAGGTTTTATAAAAATGATTCAGTTAACTTCGATCAATGGGTAAAAGGATTATTAAGCGGTCAAATTATTGCCGATAGTGAAGATACAGTTCGTCTTTTTGATTATTCTCGCTGCGATTTAAAAAGAAAAGATATTCTTCGCTTTACATTTAAATTAATGCTTTGTTGTACAAAAATTAATAAAGCAAAGAAAATTTTATATTTTAATACCCATTTTTTGTATAACTTACCTGTTTCAAGTTCGCATGAGTTTGAAAATGTCGTTCAAGATTTATATTCAGTTAAAGATATAAACCATCTCTATATGCAAAACAAATTTAAATATGGAGCAATGTATCTTGTTAAATTTTATAAAAGAAACAATGTTCCTTCCTCTCATAATGAATATGAAATTCGTTATCAACTTTTAAACGCAATTTATCGTCGACATAGAAACATCAAAGGAAAAGGACAACAAAATTATTATGTATTTAGTGATAATGAAGCATTAGAACTTGTAATTATTTCTTGTCGAAATAGCGATATTGGAATTAGTAACAAAAATATAAGTACAATTGGAAGAATTACTAACGATTTAAAGAAAAAACTTCATCGAATTGATTACCTTCTAGAAGTTAAAGGGCTTACTGCTTATTATAAATACGTTATTAGTGCTGGCCAAATAAATAAACTAGATAAAGATTTTCTTAAAAGTGTTGATATTTTAAATCGTTTAAATAGATTAGCAAATGAAGGTCAAAGAAAATATCTTGTTTATAGAGACGAATTTGGAGCTAATGCTAATATTGAAGATTCATACAAAACAGAACTTCAAAAAATTATTCGCCTTAATCTTTTAACTGTTAATTTTTTACCTATCTATCGTATTGCTAATGTCCGTGTTATGAATCCGGGCTACATTGCTTTAGTTGAGCCGCGTTTATCGATTTTTAAAAGTATCGAGGAAGTGAAGAGCGCAGCTTTAAAATATAATCTCACAAAAGAGTTATATTCTCTTATTGTTCGTGATGTTATTCCTGTTTTTAACGATGAAAAAGAAAATATCACTACAAAACTCGCTTATTTTATTTCCTTTAATGAACTTGAGTTTATGGTTAGAAATTTTCCTCATATGAGCGGGGTTGATAGTTTAAATCTTATTCTTATCTTAAATAATAACGATTTAATTTCAATTGATAACGATAAAGAAAGCGACACCATAAAAGAAACATTTATGAATCAAATTAGTCTTCTTAAAGAGAGAGGTTATGAGATTTATCTTAATGTGAATTTAGGCGATTATATTTTAAGAGAAAAAACTTATAAAATCTTTGATGGATTTTTAATTAATTCTCACTTACCGAACAACTTTAAAATTGAATCTAAATCTGTTCAAGACACTTACGCTCTTTATAATAAAATGACTAAATTTAATCAACCGATTATTTCTTATAGAGCCCATAGTTGGCAAGAAATAGAATTGCTTGTTAAAAAGGGAATTTATACATTTGCTACAAGCATTCTAAATGAACCTAGTAGTGTTTTGATTCCAATAAAGAAGAAAGTTAGTAAGAAATTATCAAATATGTACAAAAAATAGAAAAAAGGTATTTATGGATATTAAAAATAAATCAATTACAAGTAGAGATGAAGATTTTGCTCAATGGTATACAGACGTTTGTAAAAAAGCTGAATTAATGGACTATAGTAACGTTAAAGGCTTTATTATTTATCGTCCATATGGTTATGCAATTTGGGAGCAAATTCAAAAATATTTAGATGGAGAATTTAAGAAGACCGGTCATGAAAATATTTATATGCCACTTGTTATTTCTCAATCATTATTTCAAAAAGAAAAAGATCATATTGCTGGTTTTGCTCCTGAAACACTTGTAGCTACAATTGGTGGTGGTCAAGAAATTCAAGATCCTTTAATTATTAGACCAACAAGTGAATGTGTTTTTTGTGAGCACTATTCTCATATCATAAAAAGTTATCGTGATTTACCAAAACTTTATAATCAATGGTGTTCAGTTGTAAGATGGGAAAAAACTACAAGACCATTTTTAAGAGGTGCTGAATTTTTATGGCAAGAAGGTCATACGATGCATGCAAGTGAGCATGAAGCAAGACAAGAAACTCTTAGAATGCTCGAAATTTATGATAAATTAGGTCGTGATTTATTAGCTATTCCATTTGTAAAAGGTAGAAAAACCGAAAAAGAAAAATTTGCTGGAGCTTTAGAAACTTATTCTATTGAAGCTTTAATGCATGATGGAAAGGCTTTACAAAGCGGAACAAGTCACTATTTTGGTGATGGTTTTGCTAAAGCTTTTGGAATTCAATATCTTGATAAAGATGGCAAAATCAAAACACCTTTCCAAACAAGTTGGGGTGTTTCAACACGTTTAATTGGTGCTTTAATTATGGTTCATGGTGACGATAATGGTCTTGTTTTACCTCCATTTGTTGCACCAATTCAAGTTGTTATTGTTCCAATTAAGATGAATGAAGCCGGCGTAATTGCTAAATGTAAAGAAGTAAAAGAAACTTTAGAAAGTGCTGGAATTAGGGTAAAACTTGATGCTAGCGACAAAACTCCAGGATGGAAGTTTGCTGAATACGAAATGAAAGGCGTACCATTAAGACTTGAAATTGGACCAAAAGATTTAAACCAAAATTCATGTATGATTCATAAAAGAAATGATGGTTCAAAAAATAGATATTCTTTAGATAATATAGTCGATACTGTCCAAGAATTATTTAAAAAAGTCCATAACGAAATGTATAGTGCTGCTTTGCATAATCTTTTAACAAATATCAAAGAAGTTCATAGCTATGATGAATTAAAAGAAGTAGTTGCAAAAGGCGGATATGCAAAGATGATGTGGTGCGGAAATGAAGAGTGTGAAAACAAAATCAAAGAAGACACCAATGCCACAGCTCGTTGTATGCCTTTTGATCAAGTAGCGTTTGATGAAGTTTGCCCTGTATGTGGTAAAAAAGCTAAATACGTTGTTTATTTTGCTAAGGCATATTAATTTTAGTTAATGCTAACTATACAATTTCGATAAAATCTATTGTATGGGTTTTTTAGAAAGCATTGTTTTATCAATTACGATGGCTGCAGATGCAATGTGCGCTGGAGCTAGCGATGGAATAAAAGAACATAAAATTAAAATCTCAAAGTGCATAATTATTGCACTTTGTTTTGGCTTTGCCCAATTTTTAATGCCTGTTATTGGCTATTTTATTGGCTATGCTGTTTATGATTATATAGATGTTTATGTTCCTTGGATTGCTTTCTCCGTCATGCTGATTTTAGGTCTTAAATCAATAATCGATGGAATAAAAGAATATAAAGAAAGAAAAAAGAAAACAAGAGATGGTGAAGTTTGTGAATTAGCAACAAAAGTTAAGCCTCTTGAAATTTTCATGCAAACAATTGCCACTTCAATTGATGCTTTATCTGTTGGCTTTTCTTTAATTGGATCAGTACCTAAAATATTTGATGCAATGATGGTTTTTACAACAATTGGAGTAATCACTTTCTTGCTTTCATTTTTAACTATATTATTTGGTAAAAAAATTGGAGTCTATGTTGAAAAATTTGCTCCATTCATTAGTGGACTTATTTTTATTGGTTTATCAATTAAATTTTTAGTTGAAGCTATTGCAATGGTTATTTAACTTCATATAAATTTACGTTTTAAAAAATTAAATATGATAAAATATCTTTAGATGAATAAAGATAAAAACGTACCATTTACTATTGAAGAAGAGAAAAAGCTTGCAAAACCTCGCTTATTTTTTAAGTTTAGCCCTTTTTGTTTAATGCTTGGTTTTATGATGGGCTTTGCAGGTTTTGTTTTAGCTTTAATAGGTTTAGTTAAACTTGATGAGATTCCTGTTTTACTTTATGTAGGAGCTCCTTTACTTGTAGTAGGAGTTGCTCTTTGTATTATTTCTTTTAAAGGACGCTATTTAAATAAAAAAATATACGAAAAAATGCTTTATCGTTTAATGGTCGATAATTTTGGTGAAAACACTTATAAAGCGCTTAAACATAACAATATAATGAAAAATTTCTTACAAGAAAGCGAAGCAATGAATGTGAGTGTTGAAACGGTTAGATTAACAAATTTTGAGTATAAATATGGCAATAGCAATATCAAAATTATTAATGTTTTAAAAGGTGTAAGTTTAGAAACAAATAAATCTTTTATTAATGATATGTTTACTGTTTCTAATAAAGCTATTTTAGGTGATAAAAAATTAGAACTTGATCTTGATTTTAAGGGAGTTGTTTTTGAAATTAAAAATATTAGTTTAAATCTTTCTTATCCAATTGATATTAGAGATAAAGCTAGCGATGTTTCTCACTCAATGGTTTACACCAAAGACAATATCGTAAATAAAGAAGATGAATTCTGTAAGAATTTTGATGTTTATCTTAAAAATGAAAGATTTTATGAACTTATTAAAGATGAAATTAAAAAAGATTTATTAAACTTAAAAAATAAGGAACTAAAAGCTGTTTTGTTTATTAAAGAAAACTCTGCATATTTATTAGTGAAAGATATTTTTGTTGATCCTAAAGATTTATTAAGAAGAGATGATGAAAATATATATGAGAAATTTTCTAAATATTCATCCATTTATTTTGCGATTAATAAAGTAATTGATGATTTAATTTAAGTTTATGAAAGAAAAGAAGATTTACACCAAAAAAGAAATTGAAAAATTACCTGAAAAGTATCTTTTAAGTTTAAAAGCAAAGCTTGTAATAATTATTTCTCTTTTAATTGTCTTGATTGGAGCAATTATGCTTTCTTTAGGCATTACTTTTTTAGTAATAAATGGGGAAATAGGCTTTGTTTTATTAATTGCTTTTGGTGGAATGGTTTTTGTTTCTGGTTTTCTCGGCTTTGTATTTTATGAAAACGATAAAAGAAAAGACCAAGCTCTTAAAAAAGAATTAATCGAACAAGCAATCTTAGAAGTATTTGATAATCAAGTGATTTATGATCCAATGAGCAAAGTACATTCTAATTTATTAAAAGAATTAGATATTTGTCCTTTTGATGTTTTAAATAGTGGAGAAAAAATACTTGTTACAACTCAAAATAGAAACGTTTCAATTGTTGAAGTAACTAGCTCATCAAATCTAACTGAATTAATCGGCTTTCTTATGGCCGCTCCAGAACTTGGTTTTGTTGGTAGTGCTTTTTTAGGTTTATATGAATCAATTCGAAAAGTTAAAGATAAAAGCATTGTTAACTCTAAATTTAAAGGGACAATTATGCTTTTTACGAATTTTAGAGAAAGTGCAACTGATGTTATTGAAATTAGAAGTAAAAAGTTTTTAACACCATTTTCAACGATTTTTAAAAACGAAAACAAATTCGAGACAGAAGATATAAAAGCCAATGAAAAATATAATTTTTATGCTAGCGATAAGGTCTCGGGTTTTAGATTTGTTAAACCTTTAATGATTGAGACTGTAAATAAAATTGACGAAAAACTTAAAAATGGTTTTGTTTTGGTATTTAAAGATGATTATCTAGTTTTAGCTTTCTCTGAAGAAACAATTGATATAAAAAATATCGCGAAAAATAAGAAAATCACTGCAAAAACGGCATATTTTAAAACGAAAGAGCGCGTTTTAAAATATAAAGAAATTATAAAAGACGTACTTACTAATCGTTATTTTTAATATTAATTAAAAAAGAGGTAGACGGGGTTGATAATGTCTACCTCTTTTTTAAGCTATAAATAGCAAACTGTAATTTAACTAGTAAGGAGAATTAAGGATAAGGTTAATTAAATTACTAGTGTTAGTTTAAACTAACTATGATATATAAGCAACTATTTTGATAAAGAAAATTTAAGTATTATAATAAAGAATATATTCGATGTGCGAGGAGTAATTATGAAGAACAATCAATCTTTAGAAGACTACTTAGAGAGGATATTAATATTAAAAGAGAGAATTGGCAATGTTCGCTCAATTGATTTAGCCAATGATATGAAATTTAGTAAACCTTCGATTTCAATTGCAATGAAGAAATTAGAAGAAAAAGGTTTAGTTGAAGTTGATAAAATTACAGGGTTTTTAAATTTAACAAGTGATGGTTTATTGATTGCTCAAAAAACTTACGAGAAGCATTGTACTTTAAGAGATTTTTTCATTTCAATCGGTGTTAGTGATGAAGTTGCAACAGATGATGCTTGTAAGATTGAACACGATTTAAGTGATGAGACTTTCTCTTGCTTAAGAAAGTATATTAAAAAAGATTAATTTAATATTTTTATCTTGATTTTTGACCACCTATTATAGGTGGTTTTTTCTTGTTTTGTTGATAGCAAATGGCTTTTAGCATAAAATCATATTAGACGAGGTATAAAATATGGCCAAAATACTAAAATCATTTAAATACAATGAACTTGGAAGTGTTGAAAAGACAAAAGCTTTTGAAATAATAAGTGATGACTTAAATAACTATATTTTACATATAAAAGGAGATAAAAAAGATTATCCTTTAAAGGCTAAAGATGTCGAAGAGATTTTTAATAAATACTCCTTTAATGAATTAACAATCGATAATGCTTATCCTTTTCCGATAAAAGAACAAATTGATTATCGCCTTGAAGGTTATTTTTTAAATCCAAGCGATAACTTTGATTTAAATGGATACTCTCATTTTCCAATCTTTTTTAATGATTTTATTACTGATCTAGCTAGATTAATAAATAGTAAGTCTTTATTTAAATTCAAGGCAAAAGAAGAAATGCTTGATAAAGATTTAAGTTATAAGACGAACTATATTGAAAAATGCTCAATTTATGGCGAAGCTGGAAAAATCATTATTGCTGTAGATAAAGTTACAACTTTTAATTATGAAGTCGATGTAGCAGTGAATGAATTAGATGCCTATTTTAAAATAAATGACCTTTCTTTTATCTTGCCAGCCAATGTATCATTTTTTACTTATTACTTTAACAAAGTAATAAAGTTAACTTCAAAAGCATTAAAAAGAAATGTTGGATTAGAAAATTACATTGATGTAAGACTTAAAAATAAAAAACATCGTTATTACGATTTAAATGATCTAGAGGTTAAAGAAGCCTTAAATAAATTAATTAATTTTTTAAATATGTTTATCAAAATTCCAATTTTAAAGGCTTTTGTTGATGATAAATTTATTGAAGAATACAAAGCAAGTCATAAAAGGCCAAAAAACAAGGCTGAAGTTGCAAAAGATTACTCTGATTTAATAAATCATGAAAACTATTCAACACTTGATGCTTTAAAGAAAGTTGCAAAAGATAACCCTAATCTTGAAATGAGTCAAATTGTATCTATTGCTTATAAGTTACAGGACGCTTATTTTGTATATTTAATTGATGATAAAAACATTAAAGAGATTAAAGTTTTGGATTTAGACAAAAGAGAAAAGAAGCTTTTAAAATATTATAACGAGACTAATCGAATTGATGTAAGTTATCTAGACTTATCAAAAGATTATGATGCTCATTTTTATAAAGAGAATAATTTAATTCATTTAAAAATAGTTGCTTCTAGATATCCTGAGTTAGAATACTTAAAAATAGATAATAAATTAAAATCTTTAATACAAAGTTATTTTTTAAATAAGTGAAAAATTTAAAAACCTTCTAAATCTAAACTATTTTTAGCGTTTAATGAAGATTTAGCAAATTTTTTCATGCCTATTTTTCTTAAAATTTCGCTTTTAAAAATGAACACTAGAAATAATAGAAAAACACGATAAAAACGGTTTTTCAATTGCTAGGTTAGCAAAATAAAATGCTATAATATTTTTGTCGTTAGAAGAGGGGCTTATAAAAGGAGCATCGATAATGAAACTCAAGGTAAACCAAAAAGTTATGGTTTATCAACGTGGAGAGTACAAAGGCGGAGCCGGATTTATTTATAAACTTGATCGCTTCGCTAGAACATATAGTATCTCTACGGATGATGGAAAGTTTTTCGAGTTTAATGAAAGTGATTTAGGAACATTATTTGATGCTGTTTAGTTAAAATTGTCGAGCATTTTACTTTCTCCATGATAGAATAAATTCATGAAAGAAAAAACAGTAGAGATTAATAGCTTAAATCAAAAAAGTCAGAAGCTTGCTTCTTATCATTTTTATGCACCAAAAGGCCGGATTAATGATCCTAATGGTGTAATTTTTTATAAAGATAATTATCATATTTTTTATCAATATAATCCTTATGAAAATCATTGGAATAATATTTCAATTGGAGTTGCCACAAGTAAAGACTTATTAAAGTTTGATGATTTTAAAGTTGCACTTGCTCCGACAAAAGAAGTTGATGGAATATTTAGTGGCTCAATTATTGAAAAGGATGATAATTTACATTTAATTTATACAAAACATATTGAACGTAATAACTTTAGAAAAGAATCTATTTCTGAAGCTTTTTCTAATGATGGAATTGGTTTTAAAAGTGATTTTAAAGATCTCGTTGATGAAGACACTTTACCTCTTTTTGATTCAGAAAATTTCCGTGATCCATTTATTTATAAAGAAAAAGATACTTATTATTTATTTATAGCTAGCCGAGACAAAGAAGAAAATTTAGGAAAAGTTTTTGTTTTAAGAAGTAAAACTTTAGACAATTTTAAATATTATTTTGAAATTGGACCTTTAGAAGTTTTTGGTGAAATGGTTGAATGTCCTGCTATTGGTAAAATTGGCGATTATTATGTTTTAGTTTATTCAAAAATTAAAAAAGATGAGAGTGGAAAAGACATTCATACAACCGGTTATCTTCTTTTAGATATGGATTTAGAAAATGGTGATTATGCAATTTTAAAATGTGGAGTAATGGATGCATCGAAAGATTTTTATGCTCCTCAGCTTTTTAAAACAGAATCTGGTGAACTTGCTTTGATTTCTTGGTTTGACTCTTGGGATTATAAGCCTTTTGAACAAGAACATAATCTTGAAAGTTGTGGAATTTTTACTTATCCAAGAATTTTAGAGATTGAAAACGGTGCAATAATTCAAAAACCATATAAAGAAATTCAAAAACATGTTGAAACTCAATTTAAATATTTAGGTGGGTTTATTAAAACAAGTAGTTTAATTAAACTTGTGGCTTTTGATGAATTTAAAATAGATTTTATTAATGATAAAAACGAAAAAGTTTTAGAATTACTTTACTATAAAGATCGACTTCATCTAAGAAGTGGAGATTTAATCGACACTAGTATTTTTGAATATAAAGAAGAAGTTGTTTTACTCATTATGCTTGATAATTCAAGTTGTGAGATTTTTGTAAATCATGGAAAAGAGACAATGAGTAAACGAGTTTATTTTAATAGCGACAAACTTAAACTTGATATAACAAAACAAGAACATATTGATTCTCTTATCGTAGCTGAACTTAAAATCTAATGGATTCATATAAAAACGGATTAACTTTAAAAGAAGTTGAAGAGTTAACTAAAGAAGGCAAAACTAATTTCCGCAAAAAAGTAAAAGGCAAATCCCATTTAAGAATAATATTTGAGAGCTTTTTTACTTTTTTTAATGTCGTTTTATATGTTTTAGCTTTGGTTTTTCTTTTTTTCCAAATATTTTATCCTAATGGCATCAAATATATCCCAATAACAAAGTATGGATTTTTATTTGTCATTTTCTTTAATGCAATGTGTAGCATTATTTCTCAAGAAGCTTCAAAGCACACTTTAGAAAAAATGAAACTAATCACAAGTCCAACGTGCTTAGCAATAAGAGAAGGAAAAGAAGTAAATATTAAATTAGAGGATGCAGTGCTAGGAGAAACCTTAATTTTAAAAGGCGGCAACGAAGTGCCATGCGACTTAGTTATAAAAGAAGGCGAACTTTTAGTTAATGAAAGTAATTTGACTGGTGAAAGCAAACCAATTATTAAAAAATCAGGTGATTCTGTTTTATCGGGTAGCTTTGTTATAAATGGCTTTGCTTACCTAATAGCAACTAAAGTTGGTAGTGACACTTATATTGCTACACTTGAAAGTAAAATTTCTCAAATCAGCAAGAAAAAGTCTGAACTTTTAACTAATATTCATAAAATTATTAAGATTTTAATTATTTGTTTAATTCCAGTCGTTTTAACGGTAGGAATTAAAATGTTTTATGTCGGAGAAAGTTTAACAGGAGGAGAACACTGGAAATTCACCCCTGAAGTTTTAACAAAATGTGCAGCTAGTCTTGTTGGTATGATTCCAATTGGAATGATTTTGCTTTCTTCAATTACTTTATCAACCTCAATTGTTAAACTTTATAAACACCAAACAATGGTTCAAGAATTATATGCAATTGAGAATTTAAGCCGAGTTGATACACTTTGTCTTGATAAAACTGGAACCTTAACAACTCAGCATTTTCTTTTTAAAAACCTTGTAAAACTTAATGATTTTGATGAAAAAATTATTCTTCAATCTTACATGAGTGCAATGAAAGACACCAATGAAACAGGCAAAGCCGTTATAAACAAATATGGAAATAATGAAATTTTAAAGGTTAAGAAATTTACTCTTTTTTCTTCAGAAACTAAATATAGTGAAGTTACTTTTGAAAATGATGAAACATATCGTTTAGGTGCTCCTGAATATGTTTTAAAAGAAGAAAAAAATAAAATTAAAGCGCGAGAATATCAAAAAGAAGGTTTTCGAGTGCTAGGGTTTACTTCTTTAGATAAAGATTTAGGAATTATTCTCCTTGAAGATGAGTTAAGAAAAGGAATTAAAGATACTCTTAATTATTTCAGTGAACTTAATATAAATATAAAGATAATAAGTGGAGATAATGCCTTAACTGTTAAAGAAGTGGCTAAAATGGCTGGAGTGTTAAACTATAAAAAATATATTTCAATGGAGAATGTAACTCTTGATGAAATTAAAGATATTGTAGATGAGTATACAATTTTTGGAAGGACAACTCCGGATCAAAAACAAGAAATAATTAGATGTCTTCAAGAAAAGGGCCATAAAGTTGGCTATATTGGAGATGGAGTAAATGATACAACAAGTTTAAGACAAGCTGATTGTTCAATTGCAATGAATAATGGAGCAGATAGTGCAAAAGCAGTTAGCGATGTTATTCTTCTTGATAATGATTTTTCCCATCTTCCTCTTGTTTTTAAAGAAGGTAGAAGAGTTGTATCAAATATCATGCGTTCTGTTTTACTTTTCTTAACTAAATCGTTTTTCATTGGGATTTTCTCATTTTTAAGCGTATTTATGTCAACTGGTTTACCAATTGAGATTGAGTCAATTTATATTTATGAATTTATTTCGATTGCTCTTTGTGGCTTTTTGCTTTCAATTCAACAAACTTCACCTGAACCAATTAAAGGTAATTTTGTAACTAATGTTATCTCTAAATCGGTTGTTTTTGGGGCTCTTTTGACTTTATCAGGGTTAATTCCAGTAATAGTTAATGCCCTTGTTCCAGGAGGCATTGAACATTGGACTTCATTAATTGTTATTAATGTTACTATAAGTGGACTTTGCGTCTTGCTTTATATTTGTTATCCATTTAAAAAATATACTGTAATGGTATCTTGTGTTGGAATAATTTTATCAATCTTAGCTTCTTTAGCTTTACCAGATGTTTTCTTTAATCCAGGTTATTTAAAACAAGCTAATAATTTAGGCGAGCAATTTAAACTTATTTTTGATGATTTATTTAATTTAACTTTATTTAAAAGCTTCCAATATTATGAGCGGATAATGGTAGCGATTTATTTAGTTATTGCTCCTTTATTACTGATTGCTTTAATGAAATTAAGAAGTTTAATTATTAAAAATAAAGGGCGAATAAAATCTAAATTCTTAAAGACGATTAAAGGTAAAGTTAAAGAGTAAAATGTAAACACTTTCATAAACAAAAAGTTTCGTTCGAAATTATGCGATAACCATCGTATTTTTTCATTTTCAGAAATTTTTGAAAGCGTTTTCATTCGATGGTTATCGCATTTTTTATCACTTTACTATTTTTAGAGTGGAATTATTATATAGTTGTTCAAGGAGGAACAAACGATATGAAAAACGACGAAAAAGAATTACTTAATGAATTAGACAGAGCAGAAGAAGACGAAGAATATGAAGAGGATTATCAAGAAGAAGATAAAGGTTACTTCTTCCCAGATTTTAGAAATTTCCTCAACTAAATTAACAAAGCTTTTATAGATTTATCCTTCTATATAAAGAGAAGCCACACCGTTAAAAAGGAACTCGCACATCCTTGTTGGTGGCTTTTTTCTTTTTTAAGGATAATTTATAATAAGCTTAAATATATACGGGGGAAAATTATGAAAAATTTATTGAAACCAATTTTATTAAGTGGCGTTTTTCTTTTATCGTTATCTTCATGTGCTAAAAGTGCAACAGATATGGTTGAATCTTTAAAGAATAATGGTTTTGAAGTAGAACATAGAACAAGAGAAGATTATCAAGAAATCCAAGCTTTAGATTTGGTATTTAATTATGCTCTTTTGGCTAAACGCTATATTAAAGATGTCAAAGAAGGCGTTACAGTTAACTCAATGGCTGTTGGTGTTAAGGTTGATGAAGAAGGAGCCCATGGAGCTCAAATTATTGAATTTGGTTCTGGCGATGAAGCTGGTTTAATATATAAGTTTTATGATGAAAACAAAGGTGCTGATACTGAAATTGAATTTGAGGGGACGATGGTCCAAGTCGGCTCTTGCTTAGTTAGTTATACTGATGATTACACAAAAGGCGTTTTAGGAATTTAAATTAAGAAAATAGTTTAGTTTTTCAAGGTTATTTATTAAATTACTTTATTTTTTAGTGAGCCTGTAATTATAATTAATGCATGGCTGTTAGAGATATTGAATTACCTAACTATCGACTTTCTCATGAACTTTGGAATTCTATAAGTCATGGTTTAACTGGCGTATTTGGAATAATCGCCTTTATTTTAATGATGTGTAAAATTGGAGGTGTTTATACTCCAAATGGTTTACATATTGCTCTTAATGATCCTTTTGCTTATGTAAGCTGTGCAATTTATGGTTTTGCAATTATTGTTTGTATGACCATTTCTTGTATTTACCACGCTCTTGCAAAAAATAATGGGAAAAGAGTGTTACGAGTTTTAGACCATGATTTTGTTTTCTTTTTAGTTGCAGGTACATATACTCCATATTGTTTAATTACTATGAGAAACCTCCCTTTATGGGGAATAAGTGGCACTGAATGGAGCGGATATTTAATTTTTGCGATAGTTTGGGCCTTAATTTCTTTAGGAATTACCATGAATTCAGTTAACATTAAAAAATTCGGTGGCTTATCAATGGCCATCTATATTTGTGCTGGATGGATGATTATTGTTAACTTTATGGAATTATATAATGCCTTAGGCTTAGTTGGATTTTTACTTTTATTAATTGGCGGAATATCTTTTTCTGTTGGAGCCATTTTATATGGAATAGGTAAAAAACATAGTGTATGGCGGCATACCGTTTTCCATTTCTTTGTCTCGGCTGGAATAGTTTTACAATTTTTGAGTATATATCTATATGTTTTATAGATTAAATTGATAAGTTAATTTTAAATGATTATATTTTTGTTATGGAAAAATTAATTTCTAATTACCATACTCATACATATCGTTGTGGACATGCTCTTCCTAATCCTGATATCGATTATGTTAAAAAAGCTATTTCTTTAGGCTATAAGAATTTAGGATTTTCAGATCATGCTCCTTTTAAAGGTGTTTATCATCCTTCAATGAGGATGAGCTTTGAAAAAGATTTTAAAGATTATTGTGATTCAATAAATTTTTTAAAAGAAAAGTTTAAAGATCAGATTAATATCTTTTTAGGTTTAGAAATTGAATATATTGAAGAAAGAGACGATTACTATCGAGAACTTTTTGATTTATATCATCTTGATTATTTAATTTTAGGTCAACACTGCCTTTATAATAATGAAGGGAAAGTAAAATTTTATGTAAATCATTTAAATGATGAAGATGGTTTTGAAAGATATACTAAAGATTTAATTAAAGGAATGAAAAGTGGTTATTTTAGTTATGTTTGTCATCCTGATTTATACTTAAACCATATCCAAAAGATCACACCAAGAATTGATAGACTATTAGATGAAATTATTATAAATGCTAAAGAATTAGATATTCCTTTAGAAATAAATATAAATGGAGAAACTAATAATAAATTTGGAGCAATTGCTCATGGTTGCTACCATTATCCAAGTACTTATTTCTTTAAAAAAGCTCAAAAACATGGAAATAAATTAATCTTTGGAGTCGATGCACATGCTCCAAGTGATTTTGATCGTATAGATTATTCCTATTTTTCTCATTTTTTAGAAGAGACAAAAGTAGATAAACACCTAATTTTAGATAAATTGACTTTTAAAAAACCATTAAATTAAGCCTAATTTAGCGAAAAAACATAGATAATAATTTTCTAAAAACAAGATATTTTTCGTATTTTTTCCTACTTGAGTATTAGTATAGCATTAAGATTAATACGTCCTTTAGATTACTTTCGTTCGTAAGTAGTTTTAAATAATATTCAGTGAGATTTGTTTTTTTGACGAGATAATTTCCGTAAAAAAAACACTTAATAATTTGGATTCTATTTAGTTTTTAGCTAATAGAAAAAAGGGGAGTATATGAGAAAAAGAAGATTATTAGTTTTAGCCTTAGGTGTATTTTTATCATCAGGATTTTTAGCAAGCTGTGGAGCACCTGCAGATAATCCTGGTGAAAATAATAACAACAATAATGAAGATGATAATAAAAATCCACCTGTAACTGATGATGAAGAAAAAGAATCTTTTGAAGGAAGTGGAGCGCCAAGTGCTGATTTGGGAAAAGACGGCGACACTTATACTGATAAAGATAGTGGAGAAACCTATACTAAAGTAGATGGTAAGTGGGTAAAAGACGTTGTCGAAAGTAAGCATTATGAAGGTGCTGAAGCTCCAAATCCAGAACTTGGTAAAGATGGCGACACTTATAAAAACACTGTAACAGGTGATGAATATCAAAAAATGGACGGTGTTTGGGTTCTTGTCAAAGAAGGCGACCTTGTCGAAAAGCATATTGTTACTTTTGATTTAGCTGGCGGTACGATTAATGATTTAATTACTTACGGTCCAATTGAAGTTGAACATGGTGAGTTATTAACTGCACCACCAGATCCAGTAATGAGAAACGCAACTTTTGATGGTTGGTATGCTCAAGATGGCAATAAGTGGAGTTTTTTAGTCCCAGTTATGACTGATTTAACATTAACTGCTCATTATCGTGCTAATGCTGAAACTGAGCTTAAGTTATATGTTGATCCAGATAACGGTGAAACAGCGTATGAAGTGACTACTTTTGATGGTGATTATGTAACTTCTAAAATTACAACACCTAAAAAAGATGGTTACGATTTCCAAGGTTGGTATTTTGAAGGTACTGATGAGAGATTTACAGGAACAATGCGTGAAGAATATAACGGCATGACAATTGTTGCCCGTTGGGAAAAATCTCAATTTAACTTCACATATCAAGTTGAAAATGACGATACTATTACAATTACTGGAATTAGAAATATAGAAACAGTTAATCTTGTTATTCCAGCTGAAATTGATGGAAAAACTGTTGCAAGGCTTTCTCCAACAGCCTTCCAAAGCAGAATTTATTTAACAAGTGTTACTTTACCAAGCACTTTAGTTGAATTTAATGCAAGATCATTTATTGGTTGTAGAGCATTAACTGAAGTTTTAATTGAAGGAACAAATCCATATTTTGTCTCTGTTGGTGGAGTTATTTATAACAAAGATCAAAGCGAAATCTTATTTGTACCTCCAAAAAATACTCAAGGGTCATTCACTCTTCCAGAAACCGTTAAAGTAATAGGTGCTTATTCTTTCTATAACCATGGAAGTGAAGGCGTTACTTCAATTAGTTTCCATGAAGGTATTACTGAAATTAAAGATCATGCTTTTTACGGCAATGTCTTTACAAGTTTAACCTTCCCATCAACATTAAAAACAATTGGTGAATCAGCATTTTCTTGTTTAGTTGAGGGATACATACAAGATATAAAATGGAACGAAGGACTTGAATACATCGGAAGAATGGCCTTTGCTGGATCATATCTTCAAGATACGCTTGAATTCCCATCAACTCTAAAACAAATTTGTAGTTATGCTTTTGCAAATTCAACAGCAATTGAAAAATTAATCTTGCCAGTTGGTCTAGAAACACTTGAGCCTGCTGCATTTAATGGCTGTACTGGAATTCTTCATGTTGAAGTAGAAGATGGAAATGAACACTATGTAGAAAAAGATAATCTTGTTTTCACAAAAGATATGAAGACGGTTGTTTTCTGTCCAAGTGGTAATAGAGGCGATAGCAGTTATACTATTGAAATTCCTGAAGGAGTTACTGAAATTGCTGATAATGCCTTCTATATGGTTGACAATTGTAAAAAATTTGTAATTCCTAATACAGTTACTAAAATCGGTAAAGAAGCTTTTGCTCAATGTTATGATTTACCAGAAATTGCTATTCCTGATAGTGTAACTGAACTTGGAGAAGATGCTTTCTCTTCATGTGATTCACTTTCTAAGGTTACTATTGGAAAAGGGCTTAAAGCTATTCCAAGTTATGCTTTCTATTATTGTGTATCTTTAAAATCAATTGAAATTCCTGGAAATGTTGAAACAATTGGCGAAAGTGCCTTCTTTGGAGCAGTATTAAGCGAAATTAAATTCAACGAAGGTCTTAGAAAGATTGATGGAGGCGCTTTCTATTTTGTACCTCAATATAGTGATGATGGATATTATGCAGGTGAAACTGAAACTAATTTAACTGTTGTAACTCTTCCTGATTCATTAGAAGAAATTGGTGATAATGCATTCTATGGTCACACTAAATTAAAACAAGTTAATGTTGGTAAAGGATTAAAAGCATTTAATCCATCAGCCTTCCCAAGTGCTGCCTTAAATTCAGTTACAATTGATGCAGAAAATCCAAATTTAGTTAATGAAAATAACATTGTATATAGTAAAGATAAGACAGTTTTATATTATGCAACTGAAAACGTTGGAGGAGATGTTATCCTTCCAGATAGCTTAACAACAATTGGTGATTATGCATTTACTAGACATAGTAGTGTAACTTCGTTAAAGATGGGTTCAAATGTTACTTCAATTGGTGAAGGCGCCTTCTATTACACTCCAATTGCCACTTTAGAAATTCCTGGTAGTGTAAAAACGATTGGAGATGAAGCTTTCTATAGTGCTGATATAGAGAATTTAACTTTAAATGAAGGCTTAGAAGTAATTGGAGTAGGTGCATTTACATATTGCAACTTATCAACTCTTGTTATTCCAAATACTGTAACAACAATTAGTGAAGGTGCTTTCTCGATGAATAGCAATTTAACAAGCGTTACTTTTGGAGATGGCCTGAAAGTAATTGGTGATTATGCCTTTACAAATTCAGCAATTGAAGGAGAGGTTGTATTACCTGCATCCCTTGAAGAATTTGGTGTTGAGGTATTCCAAACTAGAAGGCTTGATGAGCCAAAAATTACCAACTTTGTTGTTAAAGAAGGATCGACTCATTTCTCAAGTGAAAATGGCCTATTAATGGATAAAGATAAAACTAAGGTTTTCGCTTATGCAGCTGGTAATCCTCAAACTTCACTTGCTTTACCTTCAACTGTTAAAACAATTGTGACTTTAGCATTTGAAAAAGCAGTTAACTTAACAAGTCTTGATTTAGGAACAAGCCTTGAAAGAATTGAAGAAGAAGCTTTCTCTGGTATGAGTAATGTTTCAACATTATCAATTCCTGCTAGTGTAAGTTACGTTGGTAATTCAGCTTTTAGTGGATTTAGAACAACTTCAACAATTAATTTCAATTGTACTTATGAATATGCCATTAAAAACTTTGAGTTATATTTTGATAGCGGGTGTAATGCAACAATTAATTTCTTGACTGAATAGTGGAGGTGGTAATAATGAAAAAGAAAATCTTATTAATGCCTCTTGCAGTTAGTTTGCTTCTTGTTGGTTGTGGAGGAAATCAAAACCAAAACAACAATAACAATAACGAGGAAAACAATAACGAAGAAACTAAAAAAGACTATAACATTGTCGAATTTAATTTAAATTATGGCGATGAAAAGAATGTTTATCAAAAATTAGTGGTTAAAGAAGGTGAAAAATTAACTTCACCTTCTAAACCATATCGACAAGATTATGTTTTTGATGGTTGGTATCTTGAAAAAGAATGCACTGAAGAATTTGCAAAATTTGGTGAGACTGTTGATAGCGATTTCACTTTATATGCAAAATGGACAGAGTATGAATCTTTAACTAATGTTGAGAAAATCGACTTTTTCCTTGATACAATCAAGGCTCTTGAAGGGAATGTTAAACAAACTTCTGTTGATACTAGTGAAGAAATTTTGTTTTTTATGCCAGTTGAGTTTAATGCCCAAATGGTTTATGAAACAGAATATACTCGTTATAAGGATATTGTAGTATCAGAAGAATATAACTATAACGATGCTGGAACTGAATTAGAAAAAACTGGTGAAACGCAATATTTTCAAGATGAAGAAAACTATTATCAAATTTATGATTGCATTGCTGATGATAGTTTAGATTCTCTCTCTAGCGCAAGATTATCAGAAATGGATAGTGAATCCTTCTATAATATTGGTTTTACTAATTTAAATGTTACCTCACTTATAGATTTAAGATATTACTTAGATAGCAGTCCTGAAACTGTACTTGCAGATGGATTTGATCTTTCAGGAATTGATGTAACTGGATTAAGTAAAATAACATCAGTTATTGAATATTCTTATTCTTATCAAACTTCTTTTATTGGAGAAGATGGTATGACCTTACAAGAACTTTTCCAAGTTAGTGGGAAAATATCATTAGTCAATGGTTTGATTAATAGAAATACAAGTGAAGTTTATGAAGCAATTGGTATGGATGGAGTATATATTATGATTGATTATAAACACAACTCTTATAAATATAATCAAGGAGAGTTTGAAGATTTCACTGGAACAAGATTTAATCCAGCCGATTATGCTCAAGTAGCGGGGTAAGATAAATGAAAAAAAGACGTTTTTATTTATTATTACCTTTAATTGCACCTTTTCTTCTAGTAAGTTGTGCTTCTAATCCTACGGATAAACCAAGTGATGATGATAATAAGCAAGATGTTATAGATGATGATAACAATAATAATCAAACTGATAACAATGACGAAAAAGAAGAAGGAATTGATTCATTAGCAGACTTTTTAAAAGAATTAAGTGAAGAAGAAACTTATTATATTCAAAGTGATATAAGCTTTACTAGTTATAATCAAGGCGAAGTTAAATATCAAAATAATTTAAGTTTCACTGATTCAATATATTTAAAAGAAAAGGTTTTCTTAAATGAAACTTTTAAAGGGGGATTTGTTAATCAAGAAAATAAAGTTGGAGCGTATAAAATTGAAGGTGAAGAAGTTTCATCTTTAGCGATTAAAAGTAGTGAATATTCTTCATATCAAGATGTTATCGTGACACTTCACGATTTAAATACATCTCATTATCAACAATTAAAAGAAGACACTTACACTTTAAATATTTCTCTTAATGATGAGAATATAGCTATCAATCAAACAGATTATATGAATTATGTTCTCATTATGAATGTTTTAGATTTAGCTCAATTTACACAATATGAAAATGAAGTTAAATTGACATATTTAGAGGAAGAAGAAGCTTTATATATTAATGTTGATGGTTCTATTAGAATTAATGTAAATAATCCTTTTCCTTTTGTTTCAACTTTAGCAGTAGAAGCAAAAGTTAGTTTAAAAGATGAAAATGTTCAAAAATATGAAGAAGATATCAAAGCACTAACTTTTGAAGATAACTCTTTTAAAAATAGTGAAGTTAAAGAGATGATTGAAAAAATAAATAGTGGATATACTATTGCAAACTTTAAAGCTAGTGCAACAGATGGTTCTACTTTAGATGGGACAATATATTCAACAAAAGATTACATCGTTTATGATTACTCTAATAAAATGATGGAATTAATTAGTGGATATGCTGCTAAAAATGGTGCCTTATATCAAGTTATACCAACTGAAAATGGAACTAATCTTCAACTATATTTAGATAAAGCTTCAGTAGATGAATTAAATTTAGAGATGGGAACAAGTTATAGTGCAATTCAACTTGGGAAAATATTATTTGAATCAAGTTTTGGCTTACTTTTGCCAGATGGAACATTAAGTCTAAATCATAGTTATTTATATGATAGCAATGCTTCATTTATGGCCGGATCTTGTTATCAAGATGATGTCTTAAATTTATTCAATATTGGAAGTGAAGTAGATAACAATTTCTCAATGTCAATCTTTCAAGGAATTTTACCAGGAGGTTATTTATTAACTTACGCCGATGAAAGTAAATCAACAATTAACTTTGGCTATTATGGATATGGGAAAAGTTCACAAGGGAGTGTGGCTTTAGCTTATAACAAAGAGATAGCTTCTCTTGGTGGATTTGGCAGCAAAAATGCGGCATTAGAAATCTTATTATCAAGGATATAAAAGTTAAATTGGGTCGTTAGATTTGTTTAATAAAACAAATCTTAAATACTTACTTAATAGTTTCGACCTTTTATAGGTGATAATTTATTTGTTTAAAGCAAAGAAAAGCCTATAAAAGGTCGAAATAAAACTTAGTGAAAGTCGTAATGTTACTTCAATAGTTAAATTAAGTAAGTGATAAATTTCTTAAAAAATTTCTAAATCAAAATTTAGAAATAGGGGGTTCTTATGAAAAAAAGAAAATTTGCGGGGTTATTAGTTTTAACAGGACTATTATTAACTTGTGGAGTTGCTATTACTAGTTGCTCTGAGAATCCAAGTGGTGAAACTAATCAAGACGATGATAGCGAAAACAATAACAATAATAATAACGAAAATGAAGGCGGTAACGAAAATAAACCAAGCGAAGAAAAGACGTTTAAAGTAACAGTTGAAAAAAATGACGAAGTAAATGTAAAAACAGATAAAGCTGAGTATAAAAAAGGCGAAACGGTTACATTAACTTTAGAAATTTTAAATGCTGATAAGGAAGTTGACTCAATTCAAGTAGGCGAAAACATAGAAGTAAAAGAAGTAACAAAAAATGTTACCTATACTTTTGTGATGCCTGAAGCTAACGTTAGTGTAAAAGTTAATTTAAAAGATCGTGTCTTTGGAGCTCACGCACTAAAAGTCAACCAAGTTGAAGGTTTTGAAGTTAAATTTTTAAAAGATAATTTAGAAGTAACTGAAGCAAAAAAAGGCGAAACACTTACTGTTAAAATTATTGCAACTTCTTTAACAAAACGCTTTGTGAGCTTTACTTCAAGCGATGTTCAACTAAACGAAGTTAAAAAAGGTGAAGAATATACTTTTGTAATGCTTGATCAAGAAGTTAACTTTGTTTTAACTGTTGAAGCGATTCCTTCAAGAAAACTTGCTTTTAAGGGCGATGAAGGAGTAAGTGGAGTTTTTAAACAAGATGATAAGGAAGTAACTTCTGCTTTAGAAGGCAGCGAAGTAACTTTAGAACTCACAGTCAATGACGAAGATTATTACTTTGCTTCTATTGATGCGGACGGAACTGAATTAAAGACGATTGAAGAAGGCAAGGAATATTCTTTTGTTGTAGGAACTAGCGATATTGAGATTGCTGTTACAACAGCATTAATTCCAACTTATGACCTCAAAGTTAATAGTGTTGAAGGCGGCCAAGTTAAATTCTTGATTGGTGATAGTGAAGTTACAAAAGCTAAAGAAGGTCAAAATGTAAAAGTTCAAGTTCTTGTTGATGATGGGTATAAATTCGTTTCATTCACATCAGAAGATGTTGTTTGGACTGACGTTGATACTGAAAACTTTGTTTATACTTTTGAAATGCCGGGGAAAGAAGTTAATTTTGATTTAGTTGTCGAATATATTCCGAAAGAATATGAAGTTTTAAGCATAACTGAATTAGATGTAACTTGGGGAGATTATACACTCAAAGTTGGCGAAAAGTACGTTGAAGGTAGCAAGGTTAACTTTACTTTTGATGCAGGAAAGGATTCAATTTATTTTGTAGATATTAACGAGGAAACTTATCAAGCAATTTATAATAAAGAAACTGGTTTATACGAAGTAACTTTCGAAATGCCTTCTTGTGATATTGAGGTTTTCGTTTATAAAGGTACTCTTGAAAGTGAAGCCGCTGACGCTATTACCATTACATATGAAGAGAATGAAAATTACAAAATTTATGGTATTAGAAACGGCGGGAAATATGATAAAAATGGTGAAGTAAAAGTTAGAATTGTCCCTGCAAGAGGTGTAAGGATTAATAAAGTAAGCTACGATATTGATAATGGCACATCAACTGGAACTATGTATGGTAGTTCCGGACTTTATAATTTATCTTACTTAAATGTGGCAACTGCTGAATTTAAAATTATAATTGATGCAGAGTATGTAGGAGCATATGACATTACATTAACAAATACTGAAGGCGTTGAAGTAAGCGGTCAATTAAACGGTGTATTGCCTGGTACAAGTGTTTCTCTTACAGTTTCTACAAGTGAAGATTATCAAGTAGCTTCAAGTAATCCTTTAACTTACTCTTGTGATAATGAAGAAGAAAGTTTTTATGCAACATATTCTTCTTACAACAACAAAATTACATTTACTATGCCAAAAGGCAATGTAACTCTTACTTTAAACTTAATTGGCAAGAGAAGCTTATCTTTTGAAGAAACAGAACATATATCGAATGTAAGATTTAGTAATGATCAAAGTGATTATGAATATTCAAGGATTGATAGTGCTTTTGAGGGCGATTATGTTTATGTATTCTTTGATATAGATGAAGACTATCACGTCGAAAGTATAGAAATTGATGGCGTCGACCCTTATGATATTACCTCTTATGACAATAATAGTTATTTTAGATTTGAAATGGTTGACCAAGATGTAGTTGTTAAATTTAATGTCGTTAAAATGATTACAGTATCTTACGATACCAAAAAAATTGAAGTTACTGGTTTAGACGATTATTTAATTCCTGGAGAAGAATATACATTTGAAGTAGAAGCTTTAAAAGGATTTAAATTATTAGGAGACCCTAAGTTAGTTGATAGTGAAGGCAATCAGGTTGAAGTCGAAAAGTACGAAGATTACTATGGCGATGTAGAGTACTCATTTATTGCTCCTGATAAGGATTTAACTTTGCAAGTAGAGACTGAAGCAGTTGCAACACCAACTATACATTATGATTTTTATAATCTTGAAGGTTATGATTCTTATTCCACACCTTATATTCAAAATAAGAGCAATAAAAGGATTTATGATGGCGATCAAGTGACTGAAGGAGAAATTTTAACAATTTCGAGCTTTAATGCTTCTTATATTGTTTATGGTTATGAACTAGAAGGTGTCTTCCTTGTTTTTGAAGATGGATCACCTGAAGTAGAAGTTGAATTACCTGCTTATACTTCTTATGGTATTAAGTTTGAAGCTCCTGGAAAAGATTTTACAGTTGAAATCAGAATTAAAAAATTAGAAATGACATCTATTAATTATGAATTACCAGAAGGTGTTGAGATTGATGTATCAGCAGACTACAAAACTATTATTGAAGAAAACGGAACATTCAATGTTGTCAAAGGAGAAACTGCGAAAGTAACTTTAAGCCTAGATTACTCTCATAGTGATGATTACTATATTGACTTAACAAAACTAAAAGTTACAAATTTGGCTGGGGATAATTTGTTAACGATTGATGAAACTAATACTAAAGTCGAGGAATATTCATTTGAAGTAACAATGAAAGAAGATGTTAATATCAGCCTTGGCGAAATAAATGAATATGCAAAGTATAGTGTAAGTGTAAAAGAAGGTTCTCAATTTGCTGACTCGCTTTCAATAAGAACTAACTATTACGATAGTAGTGCAATTGACGATCCTCTCCAAAGAGAAGGAACAGAGTTAACTGCATACCTTGACGATTTAACATCTGATGATTTTACGATAATACTTATACACTTCAAATTTATGATGAAAATGGTGAATTAATTGATGAAGTCAAATTCGAAGCTGAATACGTGTATTATAGTACATATTACGGTGCGACCTTCTTAGTGCCTGATTGTAACATTTATTTAGATGTTGTAGTCACTCCAAATGCTTAAGCAAAACAACTTGAAAACTACTAGAAACCTACTAGTAGTTTTCTTTTTGCCTATTTTTATTTTTTTTAAGACTACACAGTTTTTAATTTTGTACGTTAGAAAGGTTTTATCACTATAAGTTTTAGAATCTTTAAATGAAGTGTGTAGAAGCTTTCTATATTTAAATTTGAACATTTTTAACTATCAAAATATTTCTTTAAAAAATTAGCACTCGCCTCTTGCAATTGCTAAAAAGTGATTTACAATATTTATTGCTTGGAGGTATTTATCAATGATAAAACCATTAAAAAATTATGTAGTTTTAAAGAAAGAAAAAGTTGAAGAAAAGAAGGTTGGTTCAATCATCCTTTCATCAACTAAGAAAGATGATGCAAACGTTGCTTGCATTGTCGAAGTAGGTGAAGAGGTTAAAAGTAAAGAACTCGTTAAAGGGGCAAAAGTAGTATATAAAGAATATTCCACAACATCATATAAAGAAAATGATGACGAATATCTCTTAATTAAAGAAGAAGATATTTTAGCTGTTATTAAATAGAGGTAATAAATTATGGCAAAAATAGTTAGATATGGAAAAGATGCAAGAACGAGAATGGAAAAAGGAGTTGATGTTCTTGCAGACACTGTAAAAATTACTCTTGGACCAAAAGGTAGAAATGTAGTTTTGGATAAAGGTTATGGTTCACCATTAATTACAAATGATGGTGTTACAATCGCAAAAGAAATTGAACTTGAAGATAACTTCGCTAATATGGGAGCAAAATTAGTCTACGAAGTTGCAAATAAAACTAATGATATTGCAGGTGATGGAACAACAACGGCAACAGTTTTAGCTCAAGCCATGATTCATAGAGGAATTGACTACGTTAATAAAGGAAGCAATCCTGTATTTTTAAGAGAAGGTATAGAAAAAGCTGGAAAAGCCGTTGCTGATTATTTACTTGAAAACACCAAACGAATCGAAACAAGTAAAGATATTGCTAGTGTAGCTACCATTTCTTCATCAAGCTCTGAAATTGGTGAAGAAATTGCAAAAGCCATGGATCTTGTTGGAAGAAATGGCGTTATTACTGTTGATGAATCTAAAGGCTTTGATACTGAACTAGAAGTAGTTAAAGGTCTCCAATATGATAAAGGCTATATTTCACCATATATGGTTACTGATAGAGACAAGATGATTGCTGAACTTGAAGATGCCTATATTCTTGTAACTGATCAAAAACTAAATAATATTCAAGATGTTTTACCTGTTTTACAAGGTGTTGTTGATGAACATAAACCACTTTTGATTATTGCAGATGATGTTGACAATGATGTTACGTCAACTCTTATTGTTAATAAACTAAGAGGTACGTTTAACGTAGTTGCTACAAAAGCTCCTGAATTTGGTGATGCTCAAAAGAACATTCTTGAAGATATCGCTATTTTAACTGGCGCTAAATTCTATTCTAAAGACTTAAATATGGAACTTAAAAACATTACTTTAGAAGATTTAGGTAAAGCTAAGAAAGTAACAATCACTAAAGATAACACAACAATTATTGATGGAGCCGGCAATAAAGATGCAGTTGAGGCTAGAATTAGCGAACTTAATGCACAAGCAGAAAACAGCAAGAGTGAATTTGATAAGAAAAAATATCATGAAAGAGCTGCTAAGTTATCCGGTGGAGTTGCAGTAATTAAAGTTGGAGCAACAACCGAAAGCGAGCTCAAAGAAAAGAAACTTAGAATTGAAGATGCATTAAATGCAACAAAAGCTGCTGTTAGTGAAGGTATTGTCGTAGGTGGAGGAGCAGCCTTAATGGATGCTCAAAAAGCTTTGAAAGATAAGATTAAAGATAAGAATCCTGATATTGAAAAAGGCATTAGAGTAGTTCTTGATTCCTTAAGTGCACCTTTATATCAAATTGCAGAGAATGCTGGATATAATGGAGATGTAATTGTTGAAAAACAAAAACGTCAACAAAGCGGTGTTGGATTTGATGCAAAAGCTGGAAAATGGGTTAATATGTTTGATGCTGGAATTGTCGATCCAACTAAAGTTACAAGAAGTGCAATTTTAAACGCAAGTTCTATTAGTGCTTTATTCATTACTACTGAAGCTGGTGTTTCTGAAAAGAAAAAAGACGACAAAGATAGCAGCGAAGGAAGTGCTCAATTAGATTATTAAATAAACTTAACTAAAAAGTTGAAGGCTACTAGGCAAAACTAGTAGCTTTTTTAATATTTAAGGAAAGATTAAAGTCAATTAGATATATTAGTAGATAATTAGTAGTTAATTAGTAGATATTTTAGTACTAAACGAGTAGTTTTAAAATCATCTAATAATTAATGTTTAAACCATTTATAATGTTATGTATGAAACCACTTAATAAAATTGGGCCTTTTGAGTTATATAAGAAAAGACCAAACACTATTTCAAGAGGGTATTTATATACTGCCGAACTTGAATTTGATGTACCTAATGTTGATAGAAAAAGATTAGTTAGAGTTTATTTGCCAAGTACTTATGATTTTAATAATCCTGATCAGAGATTTGCTGTTATGTATATGATGGATGGCAAAAATCTTTTTGATGATTATACATCCTATGTCGGGGAGTGGCACGTAGATGAGGCTATTGAAAAAAGAATTAGACAGCATAAAGAAGCTTGTATAGTTGTTGGAATTGATAGCGCGAAAAAAGATATTGATCGTACACTTGAAATGACTCCACATAGCAATCATTTAGCTTATCATGATGACGATGTAGAACTTGGATATGCCGAAGATTTAGCTGATTCAATAATGAATTTTTTAAAACCATTAATCGATGAAACGTTTTTTACTCTTTCAGATTATTTAAATACTGCAATTGGTGGTTCATCAATGGGCGGGCTTATGGCTTTTTATATGGGAATGAAATATAAAGATGAAATCAGTTACTCTTTATGTTTTTCACCAGCTTTTCTAGTTTATCAAAAAGATTTTTTCAAAAAACGTCTTCAAAAAACAGTTTTCAACCATGAAGAATATGGTAGATTTTACTTTTATTGTGGTGGGCAAGAATTTGAAAGACGTTTTGAGGATTTAACTTTTTACACTTTTAAATACCTAAGACGAAAAGGTTTTAAGGATGATCAACTTCGTATCGTTTACGATTCAAGAATGAAACATCATGAATCAGCCTGGTCGAAATATTTTCCAGATGCACTTTCTTATTGGTTAGACGAATGACGTTTATAGATTTTGCTCAAAGCTTAGAAGGAATTACTCCTACAAGAAACTTTAATTTACTTTATATCATCTTAGATTCAATATTTATTCTTGTTTTATTAGGTTTACTAATATATCAAAAGAAATATGTAACTCTAATTTGGTCATTAATTGGTGGCGTATTATATTATCTTGTTGATTATGGATATTTTTATCTTATTAGTGGGTCAAGAGTAGTTACGGTAGGAGGAGTAAGTAGTGAAGCTTATACTGCTTTAGTACTTTTATGGATGTCTCTGTCTTATGGAATTACTAATTTTGCCTTTATTTGGCTTTGTCTTAAAAGGGACAAATATTTAAAAGAATATTTAATTTTGATTATCGGATGGTGGTTAGCTGCTCCTTCAATATCTTCTTTTGGAGGCCCAAATGATATACAAACATTTAGAACAACAAATCAATATCATGGTGCAATGGCCATAATACTTGTTGTAGGTTATTTAGGCTTAATTGTTTATAACATTGTTAATAAAAAGAGAGTTGTAAATATTCTGGCTTTAAATCTTGTTGGAATAAGTGTGCAATTCTGTTGGGAGTTTGCTTTATTGGTAAATCAAATTAGACCAATGAATGAAAACTCTATTATGACACTTCTTGTTAATAGCATTATTGAAACAAATTTAGGCTTACCTTATATGTATTTAATTTATATTGCAGTTAGTAAGCGCTTTAAAGATGATTTATCAAAACAGGATAACTTTATAGATTATTATTCAAAAGATAAGGTAGTAGAAGAAGCAAAAGCTAACTAAAATAGCTAACGTTCTTTAATGCCTAAAAAACATATTTGGTGTTAACCTTTTATAGGAAAATAAAACAAATGCTCTAAATAATAATGGAGCATTTTTACTATTCTAAAAGATCTAAAGATAGTATTTGCATTAGGCATGACAATATTTGTAAAGACTTTATTATGACTTCTTAAAAAGGCAAAAAAGAAACTGGAATTTTACTATTTAAGTGATTTAATGACATATTTGAAGCAATTAGTAGTTATTCAGTAAATAAATAGTGGGCATAAGGCTCATAAATAGCCATTTAAATGAGATTTGCAAGGTTTTTAACACTGTAAATTAGCCAAAAAATTTATCTACTAGAAATCTACTAATCCTTCCGTTTTTGGTTTTTAGGACTTTTCAAGCATTGTAAAAAAATCTTTACAACCTTACTATTAATGAGCGGAGAAAATATATACCGACAAACGATGAGAATTAGTGGATTACAAAAATTAACATTGCTAGATTTTCCTAACCTCGTTGCTTGTACTTTATTTCTTCCAGGTTGCCAATTTAAATGTCCTTTTTGTCAAAACGCTTCACTTGTTACTGACTTAGTTAATGTACCAGAGATAAGCGAAGAAGAGGTGTTAACTTTCTTAAAGAGTAGAAAAGGAATTATAGATGGAGTTTGTGTAACTGGTGGTGAACCAACTCTACAAAGCGATTTAAAAGATTTTATTCGTAAGATTAAAGATATCGGATTTAAAGTCAAATTAGATACTAACGGATATAATCCGAAAATATTAAAAGAGTTGATCGACCATTCTTTACTCGACTATGTGGCAATGGATATTAAAAATTCGTTAGAAAAATATCCATTAACATGTGGCGTAAAAGCCTTAAAGATTGAAAATATATTATCTTCGATTCAAACATTAAAAGAGAATAAAGTTCCTTATGAATTTAGAACTACAGTTATTAAGGAATTTCACGAATCTAGCGATTTTGTTAGCATCGCAAAATTAATTAAAGGGGTTAAAACCTACTATTTACAAGAATATCGTGATAGCGATACTTGTATCCAAAGAGGGTTTCATGGCTACTCTTTAGAAGAGATGATGCAATTTGTTCGGTTATTAGAAAAAGAAGGGATCAAAGCTGAATTACGAGGCATTGAATAGGGTAAAATTATGTACAAAGTTATTAAAAGAGATGGAAGTAAAGTATTATTCGATATTTCTAAAATTACTAAAGCTATAACAAAAGCTTTTAAATCTGTTGATAGAAAATATGATGAAAGCCAAATTAATCTTTTGGCTCTTTCGGTCACTTCAAAGTTTGATTCCAAAATTGAAAATGACGCTATTTCTGTTGAAGACATTCAAGATTGTGTTGAACAAACCTTAATGGAAACTGGTTTTACTGATGTTGCAAAAAGCTATATTTTATATCGTAAAAACCACGAGAAATTAAGAAACACAAATACACTTTTAGATTATAAAAAGATTGTTGATAACTATATTCATGTTAATGATTGGAGAGTTAAAGAAAATTCAACAGTAACTTATTCAATTGGCGGATTAATTCTTTCAAACAGTGGAGCAATTACTGCTAATTATCGGTTAAGTGAAGTTTACGATGAAGAAATTGCTAACGCACATCGTAATGCTGATATTCATTTACATGATTTAAGTATGTTAAGTGGATATTGTGCAGGATGGAGTTTAAAACAACTTATTAGTGAAGGGCTTGGCGGAGTAAGTGGAAAAATCACAAGCGCTCCTGCAAAACATCTTTCAGTTTTATGTAATCAAATGGTTAACTTCCTTGGCATTATGCAAAATGAATGGGCAGGCGCACAAGCTTTCTCTTCTTTTGATACCTATTTAGCTCCTTTTGTTAAAGCTGATAACTTAAGCTATGAAGAAGTAAAAAAATGTATTGAATCATTTGTTTATGGATGTAACATTCCAGCTCGCTGGGGTACACAAGCACCATTCACAAATATTACTTTAGATTGGGTTGTTCCAGAAGATCTTGCTGAACAAAACTGTATTGTTGGTGGAAAACTTATGGACTTTAAATATAAAGACTGTAAGAAGGAAATGGATATGGTTAATAAAGCTTTCATCGAAACAATGATTGAAGGTGATGCTAATGGTAGAGGTTTCCAATATCCAATCCCAACTTATTCAATCACAAAAGATTTTGACTGGAGCGAAACAGAAAATAACAAACTTTTATTTGAAATGACAGCAAAATATGGTACTCCATATTTCTCAAACTATGTTAATAGCGATATGAAACCAAGCGATATTAGAAGTATGTGCTGCCGTTTAAGACTTGACTTAAGAGAATTGAGAAAGAAAAGCGGCGGATACTTTGGAAGTGGAGAATCAACTGGTTCAATCGGCGTTGTCACTATTAACCTTCCACGTATTGCATACTTAGCAAAAGATAAAGACGATTTCTATACACGTTTAGACCATATGATGGATGTTAGTGCAAGATCGCTTTCTATTAAAAGAAAAGTTATTTCTAAGTTGTTAGATGATGGTTTATATCCATATACAAAGCATTATTTAGGTTCTTTTAAAAATCATTTCTCCACAATTGGACTTGTTGGCATGAATGAAGTTGGTTTAAATGCTAACTGGTTAAGAAAAGATTTAACTCACAAAGAAACTCAAGATTTTGCTGTTGAAGTATTAAATCATATGAGAGATCGTCTTGTTAAATATCAAGAAGAGTATGGTGATTTATATAATCTTGAAGCAACTCCAGCTGAATCAACAAGCTACCGTTTAGCAAAACATGATAAAGAAAGATATCCTGATATCATTACTGCAAGCGAAAACGGAAAGACTCCATACTATACAAATTCTTCTCATTTACCAGTAGGATTTACAGATGATATTTTCTCAGCATTAGATGTTCAAGATAGACTCCAAACTTTATACACTAGTGGAACTGTCTTCCATGCTTTCCTTGGCGAAAAATTACCAAACTGGAAATCTGCTGCAAATCTTGTTAGAAAGATTGCTGAAAATTATCGTTTACCATATTACACAATGTCTCCAACATATTCTGTTTGTAAAGAACATGGATATATTGCTGGAGAACACTTTGTCTGTCCAAAATGTGGGCAAAAGACTGAAGTATATTCAAGAATTACTGGTTATTATAGACCTGTTCAAAACTGGAACGATGGTAAACTTGAAGAATATAAAGAGAGAAAAACTTATAATATTCAAACTTCAAAATTTGATCCTAAAGTTGATGGAATCCATGCTGGAGAATGTGAATGTAAGCATGAAGAAGTTAAGGATGATAGTGTAGTTCCTGCTCATTTAAATAAAGAGACTATGGAACTTGTCTTATTTACAACTCCAACTTGTCCAAATTGTAATATTGCAAAAAGATATTTTGATCAACACGGCATTCAATATACAACAATTGATGCTACAACTAGAGGAGACCTTGTTGAAAAATATAACATCTCTAGCGCACCAACACTTGTTGCTTTTTCAAGAAAAGATCATAATTTAGCACCTATTGTTGTTTCTACTCTTCCAGAAATATTAAAGTTTGCTAAATAGTTAAGTCTATTTTAAATAGTAAAACACATCAGACCTCTTTAGAGGTCTTTTGTTTTTAAACTTTTAAATAATTTTGTTTTAAAATTGTATTAATAAATGAGGACAAAGTTATGAGTAAAAGAAAAGAAATGAAAGAAACAATTAATAAAGCAAAAGTAATGTTTGAAGAAATCAAACAAGATAAAAATCGTGCTGATTTTTATGAAGAAAATGGAGTTCCTCACATTGAAATTAACCTAAGTAATGGAAATATATATGATGAATATTCAACAGATAGTGAATTAAATCCGACTATATTTGAATTCGTCGATAAAGTTTTTCGTCTTGTTAAAAAGAAAACTGATTTAGAAATTGACATAACATTTCCATCAACAATGAAAGACGAAGAAAAAGATAAAATTGAAAAGTTATTTAAAAGTCATTATGCAATTAATATAGTAAAAAGTAATGAGGAAATAAAAAGGCATAATATTGTTTCAATCATTCTTTTATTTTTTGGGATCATTGTTTATGGAGCATATGGTTTACTTGAATATTTTAAAATGGATTTTATTTTTCAAGGCGTAATTGAAATTGCTTCTTGGGTTTTTATTTGGGAATCTGTTGATATGTTTTTTCTCTCAAATTTTGGTTCGAGATTAGAAAGAATGAAAAATATTAAAATCTTTAATGCTAAGATAAATCGAATCGAATCTTAACTGGTCAAAATTTATTTAGAAACTACAATTTATTTATGAAATTTATCGGAACTAAAGCAATTGATCTTAATCGCATATTATTACGTCCATTTGAAATGAAGGATGTTAACGATGTTTTTGATTATGCAAGTGATGAAGAAATCACAAAATTTTTAACTTGGAATCCTCATAAAAACATTCAAGAAACAGAAAGTTTGTTAAAAAACGTTTTTACTAAATATGACGTAAAGACGTTTAGATGGGCGATTGTCTATAAGGAAAATAATAAGGTAATTGGAAGTATTGATGTAGTAAGAATCAATTTAGAAAGAGAAAGCGCAGAAATAGGTTATGTTTTAAATCGTGCATATCATAATCAAGGTTTAATGAGTGAAGCGTTTAAAGGAGTTATTGACTATCTTTTTAATGACGCAGATTTAAAAGAAATCAGAGCCTGTTTTGAGTTAGGTAATGAAGCTTCTAAAAAAGTAATGGAAAAATGCGGATTGAAAAGCGAGAATCTGATTATAGAACGAACTTTACCATTAAAAGGCGATAAGAAAGTATTTGTTTCTTATTATGCTCTGAAACGTTATCAAACATATTAGTTTAATTTTCAGAAAAAGTTTTCTTTTTCTGAAAACTGTTAAATTAATTAACTTTATATTAGAAAAATATTTCATGCTTGATAGTTTAAATGTGTTTTATTTTTAAGTTTTAATTATAATAATTATTGCTATGGAAAAAGCTTATTCTTTAGGTATTGATATAGGAAGTACAACTGTTAAAGTTGCAATTTTAAACAAGGACAACGAAGTTCTCTTTTCAGATTATAGAAGACACTTTGCCTCTATTATTGATACTTTAAAAGCGGTTTTAAATGATGCTAAAGAAAAACTTGGTGATATTAGTTGTAAAGTCTTCATTACAGGATCAGGAGGTTTAGGTCTATCTAAAGCTTTAAAAATATCTTTTGTTCAAGAAGTCGTCGCTGAAGCTAGAGTAATCAAATTAAAGAGCCCACAAACAAATGTTGCCATTGAATTAGGTGGTGAAGATGCAAAAATCATCTATTTTGACCATGGAATCGATGAAAGAATGAATGGAATATGTGCAGGTGGAACTGGCTCTTTTATTGATCAAATGGCTTCTTTATTAAAGACTGATGCAAGTGGACTTAATGAGTTAGCAAAGGACTATCAGGTAATTTATCCAATTGCTGCAAGATGTGGAGTTTTTGCAAAAACTGATATTCAACCATTAATTAATGATGGGGCAAGTAAAAACGATCTTGCAAAATCTATATTTAAAGCGGTCGTAAATCAAACTATATCTGGTTTAGCTTGTGGCAAACCTATTCGAGGGAATGTAGCTTTTTTAGGAGGTCCATTACATTTTCTTCCTGAACTTAAAAATACTTTTATTGAAACCTTAAATTTAAGTGATGAAAACGTATTTGCACCTGAAGATTCACATTTATATCCAGCAATTGGTGCCGCTTTAGATGAGTGTGAAAATAGAAGTATTATTTTACACACACTTATTGAAAGTCTAAATTCGTCTTTGAAATTAGGAAGCGATATTAAAAATTTAGAGCCTTTATTTGAAAATGAAAAGGAATACGAAGACTTTAAGATTCGTCATGGATTAGCTCGAGTTAAGAAAAAAGATATATCTAAATATAGTGGAGAAGCCTATTTAGGGATTGATGCTGGAAGTACGACAACTAAAATAGCTCTTATAGATAAAGAAGGTAATCTTCTATTTAGTTATTATGTTTCTAATGAAGGTTCACCAATTGAAGCAACAAAAAAAGGATTTATAGAATTAGAAAAAGTCATTCATTCAGATATAAAAATTGTTCAATCTTGTTCAACAGGTTATGGCGAAGAATTGATTAAGTCTGCCTTTGGGCTTGATTATGGTGAAGTTGAAACAATCACCCATTATAAGGCGGCTAAATTCTTTAATAAAAATGTTGATTGCATTTTAGATATTGGTGGACAAGATATGAAATGCGTCAAAATTAAGGATGGCAGTGTTGACTCGGTTTTACTTAATGAAGCTTGCTCTTCAGGCTGTGGCTCTTTTATTGAAACATTTGCTAAATCTTTAAATCATAGTGTTGAAGAATTTGCAAAAGAAGCTTTATTTGCAAAATCTCCGGTTGATTTAGGATCAAGATGCACTGTTTTTATGAATAGCAATGTTAAGCAAGCACAAAAAGAAGGAGCTTCAGTAGGAGACATTTCTAGTGGACTTGCTTATTCTGTTATAAAAAATGCACTATATAAAGTTATTAAATTAACCTCAAAAGAAGATTTAGGTGAAAATGTTGTTGTTCAAGGGGGAACTTTTTATAATGATGCAGTTTTAAGAGCGTTAGAAAAAATCCTTGATAAAGAAGTTATTCGACCTGATATTAGTGGTATCATGGGTGCTTTTGGCGCAGCTTTAGTTGCTAAAGAAAACTATAAATATAATAAAATCGAAACAACAATGGTTAGTTTAGATGAAGCGATTAAATTAACTTATAAAACACATTTTTCTCATTGTAAAGGATGTAGTAATAATTGCATTTTGACAATTAACACTTTTTCAAACCATAAAAGCTTTATTTCTGGCAATCGTTGCGAAAGATTTGTTAATAATACAAAAAGGAAAATTGACGCTCCAAATATGTACAAGCGGAAATATAAAAGATTATTTGATTATGAGCCACTTACAATTGATGAAGCAACAAGAGGGGAAATTGGGCTTCCAAGAGTTTTAAATATTTATGAAAATTACCCTTTCTGGGCAACGTTTTTTAAAGAACTTGGTTTTAGATTGGTTCTTTCTCCAGAAAGCTATCATTCTATTTATGAATTAGGAATCGAATCAATTCCTAGTGAATCAGAATGCTATCCAGCTAAACTTGTTCATGGTCATATAGAATGGTTAATTCAAAATGGAATTAAGACTATTTTTTATCCTTCGATTCCTTATGAAAGAAACGAGACAAAAGAAGCTAACAATCATTTTAATTGTCCAATTGTAACAAGTTATCCTGAAAATATTAAAAATAATGTCGAGAATTTAAAGAAATTTAATGTTCGTTTTATTAATCCGTTTTTGAGCTTAACAAATAAAGAAGTCGCCTCAATTGAACTCGCTAATATTTTTGAAAAAGAGTTTAATATACCAAAGAATTTAACAAAAAACGCTGCAAAACACGCATATTTTGAATTATTACGCTTTAAACATGACGTAGAAGAAAAAGGCAATGAAGTTTTAAGATGGATGGAAATTAACAAAAAAAGAGGAATTGTTTTAGCAGGAAGACCATATCATCTTGACCCAGAGATTAACCATGGAATCCCTGAAATGATTGAAAGCTATGGCTTTGCTGTATTAACTGAAGATGCTGTTGCTCCTTTAGGAGAATGCCTTTTAGATAGACCTTTAAGAGTTAATGATCAATGGATGTATCATTCTCGTTTATATAAAGCGGCAGCTTTTGTTAGAACAAGAAATGATTTAGATTTAGTACAATTGAACTCTTTTGGTTGTGGGCTAGATGCTGTTACAACTGACCAAGTTAGTGAAATTTTAACTGATTCTAATAATATCTATACTGTTTTAAAAATTGATGAAATCTCTAATTTAGGAGCGGCTAGAATTAGAATTCGTTCTTTAATTGCGGCATTGAAATCTCGAGAAATTGAACAAAATTTAGTAAACGTTACTAAAACTAGTATTGATAAAGTTGTTTTTACTAAAGAAATGAAAAAGAATTACAAAATTCTTGTTCCTAATATGTCGAGAATCCATTTTAAGCAACTCGAAGTCGTTATGAAAACGTTTGGATATGATGTTGAAGTGCTTAATCCAAGCGGAAAGGCTCCAATTGATTTAGGTCTAAAATATGTAAATAACGATGCTTGTTATCCTTCTTTAATTGTTGTAGGCCAAATGATGGAAGCATTACAAAGTGGGAAATATGATTTAAATAAAGTTGCTCTTGTAATGTCTCAAACTGGAGGAGGATGTAGAGCTAGCAATTATATTGGCTTTATTAGAAGAGCCCTTAAAAAAGCAAATATGGCGCAAATCCCAGTTATATCTGTTAATTTAAGTGGTCTTGAAGAAAATCCAGGTTTTAAAATTACACTTCCTTTAATATATAAGGCCATTCAGGCAGTAATTTATGGCGATGTTTTAATGAGAGTCCTTTTCCATACTAGACCTTATGAACTAAATAAAGGTGAAACTAATGCTCTTTATAAAAAATATGAAGAAAGAGGACTTAAATATTTTGAAAGCAAGAAAATGAATGTTAAAGAATTCAATAAGATGCTCAAAGATTGTATTAACGAATTTGATAATGTTCCAAGAAGTGACATTAAAAAACCAAGGGTTGGTGTAGTTGGTGAGATTCTTGTTAAGTTTTCAGACTATGCTAATAACTATTTAGTTGATACTTTAGAAAAAGAAGGTGCCGAAGCTGTTGTACCTGATTTACTCGATTTCTTCCTTTATTGTTTCTATAACAACGAATTTAAAGCGGAGCATTTAGGAAAAAGTAAATTTTTATCTAAACTTTCTCAGACTGTAATCAATATTGCCGAAAACTTTAGAAAGACTATGAGAAAGTATTTAGATGAAAGTAAAAACTTTGACTCCCCTCATAGAATTGAAGAAACAGCAAAAAATGTTAATGGAATCGTTTCGCTTGGTAATCAAACCGGAGAAGGTTGGCTTTTAACAGGCGAGATGGTTGATCTTATTGAAAGCGGAGTGAGTAATATTGTTTGTACTCAACCTTTTGCTTGCTTACCAAATCATATTGTTGGTAAAGGCGTAATTAAAGAGTTACATCATCGCTTCCCTAAAGCAAATATTATTGCAATTGATTATGATAGTGGAGCAAGCCAGGTCAATCAATTAAACAGAATTAAAATGATGCTTGAAAACGCTAAAAATAATCTTAAAGAAGAAGAGAAAAAGCAATAATAAATAGAAAAAAAGCCTAGATTTGCAGGCTTTTTGTGTAAATAAAAAAATCACACTGGTAGGAGCGTGAATTTTTTATTTACATTTCTTTTTAATTAAAAAGCAGTATCAACAAATCTTTCAAGGCTTGCAACAGGTTTAAAACCAGTTGAAACAGAAAGGTTAGCTCCATCTTTAAATAAGATTAAAGTTGGAACAACTCTAACATTATACATGGCAGCAATTTCTTCAAATTGATCGATATCAACTTTTAAAACAGTAACATCGTTTCTTTTTTCAGCAAGTTTTTCAAGTTCAGGTGAAAGCATTTTGCATGGTCCGCACCAAGTAGCAAAAAAATCAACGAGTACAACACCATTTTTAATTAAAGTATTAAAATCTTGTCCTTTTTCTAAGTGAATTAACATTTTTTATCCTCCTTAATGATTAGAATAAACTTATTAGATAAGTTATTAGAAAAATGATACCTAGATGTAGAGGATAAAACAAATAATATGCACCTTGAATGTATTGATTTGTTTTTCCTAGCTTCCCATTATAAAAATAAATAACAAAAATTGAGAGAATGAAATATGTATTAATTACATAAGATGTATTTAAAATAGTGTTATCTTGAATTAAGTAGGTAAACGAATACATTAATAATGAAATAAGCGAGATAGCTAAGATATAAGAATTCGTTCTAATATCTCTTTTAAAACTTTCAATATCAATGGTTTTTAAGGCTTCTTCATCGTATTTTCTATGAATTATATAGTTATAAATATAATGAATTAAAAGATATAAAACGATGATAAGAGGAGAAATAAAAGAGTATTGAGTTAAAAAGCCTGACATTATTGCTTTTAAATTATCATTAAATATAAAGATAGTTTCATTTTGTAAAAGCAAGGAAATAATAAAATAGGCTAAAGGGAAAATTACACAAATTCTTAATCTAACTTCTTTTGAATGATAAAAAAATAAGGTTAATAAAATTAAAAGTAAATCAATGAATATATTTCCAGCTTTAAATAATGTATCAGTCATATTTAAAGAAGGGATGAAGGCTAAAATGATTTCTGAAAGGCCAATTATCGCGACCATTATGCCCAATCTAATGAAATATTTTTTAATGTTTTTTGTATGATAAAAGCCTTCAATTATTAAGAAAACAAAAATAGGTAAAGCTAAGCGTCCGATAATTGAAAAAGCATAGTTTAACCAATACATGCTTTCTGCTGGGAAAAATAAATAGACAATTTTGCCAATATGATCAAAAAGCATGGCAAGACATGCAATGATTTTTAATGCATTTGATGATAATACTTTTTTCATTTGTTAACCTAAAGAAGATAAAAGAAGCTGCATGATTAAAGCAAAAAGGTTATTTGTTATATGAGCAACAGTACTTGCTCCTATTCCTTTGTAATCATAAAAATAACAAAGAAGTAATCCTGCAACTATATAACTTGGAAGATTAATTAATTCGTCAACAATTGTTGAAAGATTAAAAGTAAAATGAATGAAGCCAAAAAATAAGGCAGTAACAACATAAGCTAAAGCCCTATTGTAGCGTTTAATAAGGGAAAATAATCCGGCTCTATAAGTAAATTCCTCACAAATTGGGCCTAAAATTCCAAAAATAAGTATTGAAAGAAATGGAAAAAGAGAGGTTGTTGCATCGATTGATGCTTCATTATTATTAACGCCGGTTTCTTTAAAAAGTTGCATTAAACTAGTTACTGCGCTACTTGCAAGCATGAGTAAAAAGCCAAAAGCTAAACCATAGATCCATGTATATTTATCTTTAAATTCTTTAAAAAATTTAGTGATATCGTTATTTAAAACAATAAACATTACACCAAAAATAAAGAAATAAGTTGCAAAGTTTATTGCAGCAGTGCCTTTTCCTGAAGCTAAAAAATACCATGAATTCGACGCTTGAGCTATCATTGAGAAAATAAAAGCGACAAGGTTTAAAAGAATGTATCCAACAAGAAACAAAATGATATTTTTTGAAAGCTTAATATCCATCACTCGACTTTCAAAATTAAAAAAATGAAGTTTATTATCATCTTTAGAAACATTGTTTTCATGAAAATTTTCATTTGTTTTAGTTTCCGAATCAGAAAAATCAACATCATCTTTAATTAAGTTTTCGATGTTTTTACTAGCTTTGTTTTCTTTTTCTAATTCGCTATTTTGTGGGTAACCGCAATAAGGACAAGTTTGACAATCACTATCGATAAATAACCCACATTTTTTGCACTTAACTTTTTCTTTCATATGTTAGTTATTATATAATAACTAAAAAGTTTTATGGAAAATAAATACACTATTAAAGAAAAAGAAGTTAGTTTTATCGAAGTAGAAAAATCTAAGTTTTATGGGATCATTTTTAAGGCAAATAGTAAAGAGCAGTTTTTAAGTGAGTTAGAACAAATTAAAAAAGATTATCCAAAAGCAAGACATTATTGTTATGGTTATATTATTGAAAACGAGAAAAAATCTTCTGATAATGGCGAACCAACAAATACTGCTGGGAAACCTATTTTAAATATTTTAGAAGTTCATAATTTAGTTAATGTAGGGCTAGTAGTTGTTAGGTTCTTTGGTGGAACTCTTCTTGGAGCAGGCCGCTTAACAAGAAGTTATTCTCTTGCTGCTGACGAAGCTTATAAAAAGAGCAAAGTTTTAAAACTTGTTGAAAAGAAGAAAGTTAGGGTTTTAGTTAATTTAGATACTTACGATAAATTTTTAAATTACTTAAAACAAAAGCAATATATAAGCATTAAGACTTTATTTAATGATAGAATTATTGTGGATTTTTTAGCAGATAAGAACTTTTTTAAGGAGAGCTTAGATATATTCCTCAAAAAAGTCGAATATGTTGGGGAAGTTTCTTATCTTGATGAGGAGGAAATCGAGAAATGATTAAATTAATGAAAGCAGATTGTGGTGGAAATTGTTCAGGTTGTGCTTCGGCAAATCCTGATGGAACTTGCGGAGCAAGCGGAAATAGTGGAATCCAAAAGTGTGTCGCTAATAAAAGTACAAAAATTAAAAAAGTAATTGGCGTTGTTAGTGGAAAAGGCGGAGTTGGGAAAAGCTTTGTAACTTCTCTTCTTGCAAGTTATTTAAATAAAGAAGGCTTTAAGGTTGGTATTTTAGATGGCGATATTGTTGGTCCATCAATCCCAAAATCATTTAATATTCATTCTCAAGCTTATGGAAATGAAGACCGTTTAATTGTTCCTGCTTCTACAGAAAGTGAAATTAAATTAATTTCTTCAAATATGATGCTTGAACATGAAGATGATCCTATTATTTGGAGAGGAAGCCTTGTTTCTTCACTTTTAAAACAATTTTATACAGAAGTTGCTTGGGGCGAACTTGAGGTTTTATTAATCGATATGCCTCCAGGAACAAGTGATGTTACATTAACTGCTTTTCAATCTTTACCAATTGATGGAATCGTGATTGTAACTTCACCTCAAGATTTAGTTTCATTAATCGTTAAAAAAGCGATAAATATGGCAAAAATGATGAATATTCCAATTCTTGGAGCAGTTGAAAATATGTCTTATGTTTTATGTCCAAAGTGTGAACATAAAATTGAGATTTATGGTAAAAGTAAACTTGAAGAATTTTCAAAAGAAACAGGTGTTAAAGCACTTGCTAAACTTCCAATTAAAGAAGGCGTTAGCTCTTTAATTGATAATGGAAAAGTTGAAGAAGTTGAAATGGATGAAATTCTTCCAGTTATTGAAGAAATTAAAAAATTAGGTAAATAAATATGATTACAAAAGAAGAGTTTAGTCAAAGAAGAGAGAAGATTTATCAATCAATTGATGATAATAGTGTGTTAATTCTTTTTGCTGGTGCTGCTCCAAAAAGAAGCGCTGACGAAAATTATGATTTTATCGTAAATAGAAATTTTTATTATCTAACGGGTATTAATCAAGAAAGTTCTATTCTCCTTGCTTATAAACAAGATGGAATTATTAATGAATGTTTATTTATTCTTGAGCAAAACGAAAATATTGAAAAATGGACTGGTAAAAGATTAAAAGTTGAGGAAGCTAAAGAAATTAGTGGAATTAAAAATGTTTTATCTTTAAATTCCTATCATAGTGAACTTAACTTAGTTTTAACAAAGCAAAAAACAGGGATTGAGCAATTAAATACTTTATATCTTGATTTAGAGCCACACAATCTTTTAGATGAATACAAAACAACTGAAGATATTGGGCAAGAGTTAACTTTAAATTATCCTTGGTTAACTTTAAAAGATATTTATAGAACAATCATTTTAAAAAGAATGGTTAAATCTCCTGCTGAAGTAAATGAGATTAAAGAAGCAATTAATAAAACAAATATTGGTCTAAAAGCAATATTAAAGAAAATAAGACCAGGACTTTATGAATATCAACTTTCTTCACTTTTTTACTATACAATTCAAGATTATGACCATAGTGAATTATCGTTCCCAACAATTTGTGCTAGTGGAGATAATGCGACAACTTTACATTATCCTTTTGCTAATTCTTTAATTAAAGATAACGACTTAGTTTTATTTGATTTAGGTAGTCAAAACAACTTTTATTGTGGTGATATTTCTAGAACTTATCCAGCAAGCGGAACTTTTACTGAAAAGCAGAAAGAGCTTTATAAAGTTGTTTTAGACTGCAATAAAGAAATTATAAGAGCAATAAAACCTGGGGTAACTTTAAAAGAATTAAACTCTCTTGCAAGCGAAATCCTTGCAAAAGGCCTCTTAAATTTAGGAATTATTGAAAATGAATCCGAAATAAAGAAATACTATTTCCATTCAATTGGTCATCATTTAGGTCTTAATACTCATGATCCATCTGATCGTGATTTACCTCTTGTCCCAGGAAATGTTATAACAGATGAACCAGGAATATATATTAAAGAATTAGGTATTGGAATTAGAATTGAAGACGATATTTTAGTAACTGAAGATGGAAGTTATAATCTTTCAAATTCAATTATTAAAGAGATTAATGATATTGAGAAGGCACTTAAATTTAGATAATTATGATTAAGAATATCTTTTTTGATTTTAATGGAACTTTACTTGATGATTTAAAGCTTTGTGCAGATGTAGAAGCTGAAATCTCAAGAGAATATGGTCTTCCGGTAGTCGACATTAATTTTTATTTAGAAAATTTTTGCTTTCCAGTTAAGAATTACTATCAAAAATGTGGTTTTGATTTTACTAAAATTGATTATAAAGATATCTCAAAAAGATTTTTTGAAGGATATTTAGCAAAAGAAGAAACTGAAACACATTTACATAAAGGTGTTAAAGAAACTTTAAAGAAACTAAAAGAAAAAAATGTAAAACTTTATTGCTATTCAGCAAGCGAAAGAACAATTTTAGAAAAGCAACTTAAATTTTTTGGAATCTTAGATTATTTTGATGGAATAATTGCTAGCGATAATCGTGCTGCAAAAGGCAAACTAGAATATGGGAAAGAGTATATTTTAAATCATAATATTGATACCAAAAATACAATTATGCTTGGAGATACAGCCCATGATTTTGAAGTAGCTAAAGCTTTAGGTTTAACTCCAGTTTTAGTTAATTTTGGTCATAATAGCGAAAAAGTTTTAAAGGCGTTAAACGTCCCAATAATTTCCCAATTTTCTGATATTTTAGATATTGCTGAAAAGTATTAATGCTAATTTATATATTTAAATATTTTAAAAAGTTTGCAAATCTCAACTTTTTATATCTAAAAAGGAATAACATAGTATAATTTAACTAATGGTAAATAATTCTAAAAAACTCAAAAAGAAGAGAAAAAATTCCCATCTTCGATTTATTATTGCAGCCTTAGTTTTCTTATTAGGGACCATTTTAATTTTGGCTCTTATTTTGTGTTTGATTCTTGTTGAGTCTTTCGGAAAATATTTTTATATTCCTTTAATTATTCTCTTTTTACTTGATGTAATTTGTGGCTTATTTATTGCTAATTCTCAATCTCAAGTCGATTTTAAAGTTTCTTGGTTAGCCGTTTTACTTTGCTTGCCTTATGTTGGAGCCGTTTTATATCTTTTATATGCTCAAAAAATAACAACAAAAGGCAAAAAAGCTTTAAGAAGAAACATAATTAATAAAAAATTAAAAGAAGGGCGACTTGACTCTTCTTCTACCTTAGATGAAATTAAGAAAAAAGATGAAGATGTTTATATAGTCGCTAATAAACTTTATAAACAAAGTTATGCTTCAATTTATAAAAATACTTCATTTGGATATTTTTCATTAGGTGAAAATGGTTTCCTAGTGATGATTGAAGAACTTAAGAAAGCGAAGAAATTTATTTTCTTTGAATACTTCATTATCGAAAGCGGTTATTTTTTTGATGATATTTATGAGATTTTAAAACAAAAAGTCAAAGAAGGCGTTGATGTAAGAATGATGTATGATGACTTTGGAAGTGTCGCTAAAATTAACTCATTCTTTTATAAAGATGCTAGAAGAAATGGCATTAAATGTTTCCCTTTTAATAGATTAAGACCAGCTGTTGATATTCGTCAAAATAGCCGTGATCATCGTAAAATTTTAGTTATCGATGGTGTGGTTGGCTTTAGCGGAGGCTGTAACATCGCTGATGAGTACATCAATAAAGTTGTTCGTTTTGGAGTGCGGAAAGACAATATCTTTATGTTAAAAGGCGAAGCTGTTAATGGTTTAACGACTTTATTTTTATCTAACTGGATGTTAAATAAAAAGATGTTTCAAGAAGAAGATCCAAAAGATTATTTTTATGAAAAAATGAAAAGCACACATCCGGTTATTTTTGCACCTCAAGAAGGATATTATCAACCATTTGGCGAGGTTCCTTTTGATGGAGAAAATGCAACTCGTGACGCTTTTTTGCAAATGATTCAAACTAGTAAAAGGTATTTATATATATCAACACCATACTTGATTCCAGACAGTGAAGTTATTACTGCTTTAGAAAGTGCAGCTAAAAGTGGTGTAGATGTTCGCATTGTAACTCCAGGAATTCCTGATAAAAAACTTGTTTATTCAATTACAAGAAGTTATTATGCAAATCTTTTATTAAATGGAGTGAAGATTTATGAATATACTCCAGGATTTAATCACGCAAAAATTATGGTGAGTGATGATAAAATGGCGATTACTGGAACGACAAATCTCGATTTTAGAAGTCTTTATCTTCATTTTGAAGATTCTGTTTTGATTTGTCTTACTCCAAAAATAAAAGAAATTAGAGATGATGTTTTAGAAATGACTAAAGTTGGTAAAAAGATTAATGTAAATGATTATTTGCATATTCCACTACATAAAAAAATTGCTTGGGCACTTTTAAGAATTATTGCTCCATTAATTTAAGGAGGCTTTATGGAAAACACACGCGAATTAATAATAGAAAATATCTCTAAAATTTATGGCAATAAGAAAAAAGGCGACCAAGAAGTTGTCGCCTTAAAAGATGTTAACTTTTCGATTCGCCGTGGCGAATTTGTTTTTATTGTTGGACCGAGTGGAGCTGGTAAATCTACTTTATTAAATATTTTAGGTGGAATGGATAAGGCAAGTGGAGGTAAATACATTTTAAATAATAAGGAAATAACCTCTCTTAATGAAAAAGATTTAGCAAAATTTAGACAAAACGACATCGGCTTTGTTTTTCAATTTTATAATTTAGTGTCTTCTTTAAGCGCATATGAAAATGTCTATTTAGCCTCTTCTCTTGTTAAAAAACATTTTGATCCAATGGAAGTTTTATCACTTGTCGGACTTGAAAATCGAGCGAATAATTTTCCAAGTCAATTATCAGGAGGCGAACAACAAAGGGTATCAATCGCTCGTGCTTTGGTTAAAAATCCAACTCTTTTACTTTGTGATGAACCTACTGGGGCTCTTGATTCAAAAACTGGGGTAGAGATTATGGATCTACTTTATAAAGTTTGTAAAAAGCAAAATAAAACCGTAATTGTTGTTACACATAATAAGTCTTTAACAGTTATTGCAGATAGAATTATTGAAATTCAAGATGGTCATCTTGTTAATAATTACGTAGTTAAAAATCCTGGAAAGGTTAGCGATATTGCTTGGTAATATGAGACTTTTTAAAACTTTATCTAAAAAACTTTTTCGAGATATATGGAAAAACTTTCGTCAGTTTATTTCCATTATTTTTATAATTGGCATTTCAGTTACTCTTTATGTTGGCTTAGATGCAAATGCTCAAAGTTTTGAAAATAGAGTTAACGAGGTTTATCGACTTGGTAATGTTGCTGATGAATGGATAACAATTTCTCCTGATTTCATTAATCAAGATGAGATGAATGAAGACTTAGAATTTATTAAAAAAGAGGCAAATGTTGAAGAAGGAGGAGAAGTTGAAACAAGATTTTATTTACCAGTTTCACTTGGCTCAACTTCATCAAATGCATTGATAATGGATGAAGTCCCTAATATTAACCGTCCATATAATCTTGATGTTATCTATTATGATTCAAATTCGTTTTTCTTTGTTGATCAAGCTCTTATTAGGCGATATGAAGAAAATAATGAAGTAACATTTTCTTTAGGAGATACATTACCTTTAAATATTGACTCTTCTTTTATTAAACAAGCAATATCATCTATTGTAAATGATCCAGAAAGCTTGAATGCTTTAATTAAAAAACTATTAGATAATACAAATTTAAATGAAAATGTCGAAAATTTGCTTTTGGAATTTTTAGGGAATTACTCAACTGAAATTGGTGCCTTAGTCACAAGTTTAGTTGAAACTTTATTTCCTGAAACCACAATTAAACTAGAGCTAAAAGTAAATGGAATTATGTCTCATCCAGAAAATATCGATAGTGGAGAATTTTCTTCTTCTAATTTTTTACTTTCGACTCGTTTACTTTTAAATAACATTATTTCTTATATAGGAGATAAATTTAATTCTTCTATTATTGTTTCTGAAATTAACTCTTATTTAAAGACAAGTGAAAATGTTATTTTAAATTATCTATTAGAACAAGTTCGTGATTACTTTTTAGATGAAACAAATGCAATACAATTTGATGCAACAATCATGATTTTATTTAATTCATTTAAAAGCGAAATTAAATCAAGAGAAAACCCCGAAATTGAAAGCTTTATCTCATCATTTTATAATCAAATCCTTGCAAAACTTGGACCAAATGTTGAAATTGAGACATTTGAAGGCAATATAAAAAATTATTATGATAGCAAGGAGAATAATAATTTATTAGCGGCTTTATCAAGAAGTAACTATCCTTCAATGCTCCAGGTTGAAAATGATATTAATCAAGCAAAGCAATTAACGCTTGTATTTCCAGTAATCTTTTTTGTTGTTTCACTTCTTATAGTATTAACTACTATATCTTCTTTAATTCTTAAAGATAGAGTTCATATTGGAACTTTTAAAGCACTTGGTATTAAAAAAAGAAACATTGCCTTATTTTATCTTGCTGAGATGAATATTGTTAGTTTAATTGGTTTAATTATTGGCTTTATTATCGGGCCAATTCTTTTACCTTTTATTATGAATATAAAATACGATATTTTATATTCTTTACCTTCACTTACTTATTATTTTCCTTTTTTAACAGCCTTTGTTGTTCTTTTAATAGTTGTAGTTTTAATAAGTGCATTAACTATGCTTTTACTTTTTAGTGAACTCCATTTAATGCCAAGTGAATCAATGAGAACTAAAACTCCAAAGATTAGACGTTTTAAAGCTCATAAACATTTAATAAAGAATACCTCGTTTATGATGGCTTTAAGAAACATAAAAGTTCATTTAGTGAAATCGCTCATGGTTGTTATTGGAGTTATGGGTTGCACTGGCTTATTAATATGTGGAATGGGCATTGACGATACTATAAATTATGGAAAAGATTCAGATTTAGCACAGTTTTATGATTCAGATATGACTGTTTCTTTTAGTGGAAATCCAGAAATAAACCTTGCTAAAAATGAACTTTTAAGCATAGAAGAAATAGAAAATGTTGAAGAATATACAACAATAAATGCAACTTTAAATTCTGATGAAAAGTCTGTAAGTAGTGCAATTTATGGAATTAACATTGATTCTTCTTTCTTTAAATTTGATGATTCTTTAGCTGAAGGGAAACGGACACAAAACGGAGTTGCTTTAACTGAAAGCAAGGCAGAAGATTTAGGGGTTAAAATTGGCGATACAATTACTTTTGATGTTAATGGAACTGTTTATAGAAAAGAGGTTGTTTACATTTTTTACGCCTTTTTTGTAAATGGAGCTTATTTATATAAAGAAAGCGAACCTGAACTTTTTGCCTATTCTAGTGCAGCTTGGATTGATTTAAAAGAGGGTGCTGATCCAAAAAATGTAAAACAAAACATTTTTAAAGTAAGTGATGTAGTTTATTCTTGTCTTACAAAAGATGAGATGAATCAAAGAATAAGTGGTTATATGTCTTCAATTGGTATGATGACTAATACCATAAAAGTTTTTGCTATTTTACTTGCAATTGTCGTTTTAATTAATCTTTCTATATTAAATTACAACGAAAGATTAAGAGAGTTAGCGACTTTAAAAGTTCTTGGTTTTTCAAGAAGTAAAATTGTTTTAAGTTTACTTATTGAGATGCTAATTTTAACGCTTGTTGGTGCTTTATTTGGTTTAACAATTGGTCTGCCTCTTGAATACACAGTTCTAAGTGTTAATGAAACGCCACTTGTAAGCTGGCAATATTTAGTTTTGCCAAATTCTTACATTATTTCTTTCTTCTTAAGTTTAGCTACGGCTTTTGTTGTTAATTTATTTATGTATTTTAAAGTCAACAAGATTTCAATGAGTGAATCATTAAAGAGTGTTGATGAATAAAAAAATCCAAAAGAAAATGCGGAAATAGCTTTCCGCATTCTGAAGGGGTTATATCCTCAACTCATTTTGAGGAATTTTTTCTTGTGGTCACTTAAAGGGGGGAGTATGACCACAACTATATAAACAAGCGAACTATACTCTTGTTTATAAGTTTTTTAAGGCAATTACGGTGGAAATATCTCTCGATATTTCCTTTAAGATTTCGTTTACACCATTAATACATATATAGGTTTTATTTTGTTGGAAAAATTTTAAAGTTTTTTTTAAATATTTGTGTTTTCTTCAATTGTCCCATCATTATTGAAGACATAAGGGTAATTCATTTCTTCAGTAGGCGCATTTTCAGAAGAATAAACACAATCGTATTTCATGTTATATTTGTTATAAATTTTAAATTGAATAGGAGTTTCTAAACTTTTCCACTTTAAAGTAAATAAATTGTATTTTTCTTTAGGTTCAAATTTACACTCAAACAAATTTTCTCTTTGTTTGTCGTTAGAAGATTTTGCTAACTTGGAATATTCTTCAAATAGAGTAAATTGAATTGAATTATCGTAATTTTCTTTTATATTAAAAACTAAATGTTCGAAATTTTTATCAGTTGGCTTAAAATCAATATCTAAAAAACAATCACGATTATTTTCATCTGATTCAATATCTAAGTAAAAAATAGGATTTAAAGAAACGCGCTCACTATGGTTTTCAAAGACGCATCCAGATAAAGCTTTATCATTTTTCTTTTTAAAGAAAACATCATATTGGGTGTCTAAAAAGCGATCCTTAATAGTTTCTTTAACTTCAAAAAGTTGATTGTTAATTTGTCTTTCTTGAGAAGAAAAAGAGTAATTTATCTTATCTTTATTGGTATAAGTGTAATTTAAAAAGGCAATTGGAGGTAAAGCTCTTTGTTCAATTGCTTCAGGGAGAAAGTCTAAAGGTTTATCATCAAAATGAGCGGTGAAGTTGCTAAAACCAAGCGCACCGACAATATGAGATGCAAAATCACGACTTTCAATGCTATCTTCAATACTTTCTTGGTAATTTAAAGGCGAAATAAGAGAAAAACAAAAAACAGCAGCTGCAACAGCAAAATTACCTACTGTAATAAAAAGACTTTCTTTTAAAGAAATTTGACGCTTCTTACTAACGAATGAAGTGTGGCATTGCTTTAAAATGTCTTTTGGAGATAGGTTAATTTGGTCTTTCTCAAAAGCCTCTTTGATTTCATTTTCTAGGTTTGTCATCTTTAAGAGCCTCTCTTACTTTTTTTAACCCTTCATTGTATTGCCATCTAATAGTATTTTCATTTTTGTTTAATGTATCAGCAATTTCTTTGTAATCTAATCCGTTGATTAAATGAAGCATGATTACATTAAACATATCAGGATTTAAAATCTCCTTCATGATTTTAATGATTTCACTATTATCTAAGTAATTATTTTCTTCATTACTTGCATTATCAAGAATAGCACTAGAATCATCTAAGTAACGTTTATTCTTCTCAATGTAGTTTAAAGAAAGGTTACGTGAAATAGTGTATAGATAGCCAAGGATCGATTTATCAGGCGTTATATCTTTTATACTATTAATAAATCTAATATAAGTATCGCTTAAAATGTCTTCAGAAACTTCTTTAGATTTAACATAGGAATAGATATTGGCAAAGATTTTACCTTTAGTGTCTTCGTATAGTTCATTAAAGGCTTTTTCATCTCCTTCAATAAATCTTTGGCAAAGCCTGTATAGTTCAATATCCTTCATACATTAATACAATAAAAACAAAATTTTGTTTGCACAAGTAAGAATAGTTTAGAATATAACCTAATTTTTGTAAAATGAAAAAAGTGTCGATTAAATACACTTTTTTCTACCATTTTTTAAGTTAAAACCTTATTGATTAATTTTTATTTTTGGCTTCCCATTTTTTTCTTAAAGCATCATTTAAGATTCTTTTTCTCATTCTGAAGAAGTTAGGAGTAACTTCAACGAGTTCATCAGAGTTAATGTAATCTAAACAAGCTTCAAGAGTCATTTTTCGTGGAGATTTTAAAACAACTGTTTGGTCTTTATTTGCACTACGTTGGTTGGTTAAATTCTTGGTTTGACAAACGTTTACACTTAAATCGTTATCGTATTTATTTTCACCAACAATCATACCTTCATAAATTTGTTCACCAGGATAGATGAACATAACACCTCTTTCTTCGACGTGTTGAATAGCATAAGGAGTGGATTGACCAGTTTCAGTTGCGACTAAAACACCAATTTGTCTTTCACCAATTTTACCAGTAGCAAGAGGACGGTATTCTTTAAAAGTATGAGCAATAATACCATAACCTTTAGTTAAGGTAAGGAAATTTGTAACAAAGCCTATTAAACCTCTTGATGGAATAACATAGTTAATTTTGGTATTAACATCACCAGCATCCATATCAATTAATTCAGCATCTCTAGAACCAAGACTTGTCATAACATCACCAACAAAATCATTTGGTACTTCAACACTTAAATCTTCATATGGTTCGCATTTTTGACCATCAATTTCTTTGATAATGACTTGAGGACGAGAAACTTCTAATTCGTATCCTTCTCGACGCATATTTTCAATTAATATACCTAGATGAAGTTCGCCTCTGCCAGAAACTATCCACGTTTCTGAATTTTGAACACGGCTTACTTTTAATGAAACGTCTTTTTGTGCTTCTTTAAATAATCTATCTTCAATTTGTCTAGCGGTTAAAAGCTTTCCATCTTTTCCACTAAAAGGAGAAGAGTTTGTTCCAAAAGTCATTTGAAGAGTTGGTTCATCAATATGTAAAGGAGGTAAAGCCTCAACTTTACTTGAAGCGCAAACTGTTTCACCAACGTTAATATCTGGTAAACCAGCAAGTGCAACAATTTCTCCTGCAGAAGCTTCCTCAATTTCTACTTTTTTAAGTCCGTAATATCCGATGAGTTTTAAAATTTTAAAAGATTTAGTCGTGCCATCAAGTCTAGCGCAAGCAACAGTATCGCCAACTTTAATTGTTCCTCTTTGGATTCGACCAATTCCCATTCTTCCAACATAGTCGTTATAGTCTAAAAGAGCACATTGAAGTTGAAGTGGACCTTCTGTTTGAACCTGAGGTTCAGGAATTTCATTTACAATTAAATCGAAAATTGGATCCATACCAGGTTTTTGACTGCTTGGAGAAGGATCAAGTGAACTAGTTCCATTTAATGCGCTTGTATAGGCTACTTTAAAATCTAAAAATTCATCTGGAGCACCAAGCTCAATAAATAAATTTAAAACTTCATCAACAGCTTTTTGAGGGTTTGCGTTTGGTCGGTCGATTTTATTAATAACAACAACAGGTTTGACATTTGCTTCAATTGCTTTTTTAAGAACAAAACGAGTTTGAGGCATTGTACCTTCAAAAGCATCAACAAGTAAAAGACATCCATCAACCATGTGCATGATTCTTTCGACTTCTCCACCAAAATCAGCATGCCCTGGAGTATCGAGAATATTAATCTTATAATCTTTATATTTAACTGAGGTAGTTTTGGCTAAAATGGTAATTCCTCTTTCTCTTTCAATAGCATTTGAATCCATTGCTCTATCTTCAAGTCGTTCGTTTTCTCTAAATGTACCAGAACATTTTAAAAGTTGATTGACTAAAGTAGTTTTACCATGGTCAACGTGAGCGATAATAGCAACATTTCTCATTTTCATAGCAAAATACCTCCTAAAAAGCATTAATAAAAATATCACAATTAGAGGCTTCTTTAAACCATAAATATTTATAAAGACATCTATATATAAATATAAGGATAATAGTAGAAATAGTAATTATTTAAACTATAAAGGTAATCGTAATATATGTAAATCTAGAAAAAACGCCGCAAAATCCATCTATTTTTAATACTTAGTATTTTACTAGTGATAATTTAGCTTTAAATTAGTAGGTTTAATTGGATGGATTTTGCGCTTTTTAATGTAAGTGCTTACATCGTTTTTGTGCTTACTTTTAAGCCTTATTAAAGACAATGTTTTATACTTTAAAAAAAGAGGCTATATCGATATAATTTGTAGGTATGGCAATCAATGAAATTACTGTAAAAGGGGCAAAAGTTAATAACCTCAAAGATATCAATGTGACGATTCCTAAAGACAAATTAGTTGTTTTTACAGGAGTTAGCGGAAGTGGAAAATCTACTCTTGCTTTTGACACGATTTTTGCTGAAGGACAAAGAAGATATGTTGAATCATTATCAAGCTATGCCCGTCAATTTTTAGGTAATTTTGAAAAACCTGATGTTGAAGCAATTGAAGGTTTGTCTCCTGCTATTGCAATCGATCAAAAAAGTGTATCACATAATCCTCGTTCAACCGTTGGGACAGTTACAGAAATTTATGATTATTTAAGACTTTTATATTCTCGAGTTGGTATCCCTTATTGTCCAACACACAATACACCAATTGTGGCTTTTTCAAATCAAAAAATTACCGATATTATCATGAAAAGCCCAGAAGGAAGTCGAGTTCAAATTCTTTCTCCGATTGTAAGAAATGAAAAAGGAACTTTTAAAGATACCATTAGTAAAATTAAAGCTAACGGCTTTACTAGATTAAGAGTTGATGGAGAAATGCTTCTTATAGAAGAAGTTAAGGATTTAGAGAAAAATAAAAGACATAATATTGATATTGTTATAGATCGTATCGTTTTAAAAGCTGAAAACAAAAGTAGAATTTTTGAAGCGGTGGAACTTGCAAGTGAATGGGCAAATGGTTTTGTTTTAGTTTTAATTAATAATGACGAGCACCTTTATAGTGAACATAATGCCTGCCCTCAATGTGGATTTACTGTTCCTAAACTTGAACCTCGCTTATTTTCTTTTAATTCACCTTTAGGTTGTTGTCCAGTTTGTGGTGGTTTAGGTATATCTCAAGAAGTTGATATTAATCTTTTAGCTCCAGATAAAACAAAATCAATAAATGAAGGCGCGATAATTTATTATAAAAATATTGTTGGTAGTCAAAATCTTGATTGGCAACAATTTAAATATTTAATGGATTATTATCATATTGATTGTGATAAACCTTTTAAAGATTTAACAAAAGAAGAAATTGATATTATTTTAAATGGAAGTAAGGAGCCACTTCATTTTACTTTACGTTCTTCAAGTGGCAACATACAACACCGCGATGGCTATATTGAAGGCATCAAAACTAGAATTGAAAGATTATATAAAGAAACATCAAGTGAATTTTATCGTGAGTGGTATGGTTCATTTTTAAAAGATAAAGAATGTACAAGATGCCATGGGGCTAGATTAAATGATGCTGTTTTAAGCGTGAGAATAGATGGACTTAATATTTATGAAGCTACCTGTCTATCTTTAGATAAATTTTATGATTTTATCCATGGTTTGCGCCAAAAATTGTCAGAATATGACCTTGCAGTTTCTGGAATGGTTATTACTGAAATTGAAAATAGAACCAAATTTTTAATTGATGTAGGTCTAGATTATTTAACTCTTGCCCGTATGTCGATGACTTTAAGCGGAGGAGAATCTCAAAGAATTCGTCTTGCCACACAGATAGGTAGTAAATTATCAGGTGTTTTATATGTTTTAGATGAACCTTCAATTGGTTTACATCAAAGAGATAGTGAAAGATTAATTACTACTTTAAAAGAGATGCGTGATTTAGGTAATACATTAATTGTTGTTGAACATGATGATGAAATGATTCGCGCAGCTGATTTTATTGTTGATATTGGGCCAGGAGCTGGAGTGCATGGTGGTAATGTTGTTGCTTCTGGAACTTTAAAAGATATTGAAGATAATGAAGAATCAATCACTGGAGCTTATTTAGCTGGAAGAAAATATATTCCTGTTCCTTTAACTCGCCGAAAAGGAAATGGTAAATTTTTAGAAATAACAGGTTGTACTGTAAATAATTTAAAAAACGTCAGTGCTAAATTCCCTTTAGGCAGTTTTATTTGTGTTACTGGTGTTAGTGGAAGTGGAAAGTCTTCTCTAGTTAATGAAACTTTATATAATTCAATTTATGCTTTAATGGAGCATAAAGATATAGATCATGGTCCTTATAAAGAAATAAAAGGTTTAGAAAATATCGATAAGATTATTAATATTTCACAAGAACCTATTGGAAGAACTCCTCGTAGTAATCCAGCAACTTATGTTAAAGCTTTTGATGATATTAGGGATATATTTGCGCAAACTCTTGATGCAAAAGCTCATGGTTTTGATAAAGGAAGATTTTCTTTTAATGTTCCTGGAGGAAGATGTGAGCATTGTCAAGGAGCCGGTGTTACTCGTATTCCAATGAACTTTTTACCTGATGTTTATGTAAAATGCGATGAATGTGATGGTAAAAGATATAATGAAGAGACGCTTCAAGTAACTTATAAAGGCAAAAATATTTACGATGTTTTAGAGATGACTATTGAAGATGCCTATGAATTTTTTAAGCCACATGTTTCTTTAGCAAGAAAACTAAAAACCTTGATTGATGTTGGTTTAGGCTATATTAAAGTTGGTCAACCAGCTACGACTCTATCCGGAGGCGAGGCACAAAGAGTTAAGCTTGCTTATTATCTTCAAAGAAGAGCTACTGGGAAAACTTTATATATTCTTGATGAACCAACTACTGGTTTACATGTAAACGACGTTAAAAAACTTTTGGAAGTTTTAGATAGAATAGTGAATAATGGTGACACAGTACTTGTAATCGAGCATAATTTAGATGTTATCAAAGTTGCTGATTATATTATTGATCTTGGTCCAGAAGGCGGAAATAAAGGCGGAAATATTATTGCAACTGGCACTCCTGAAAAAATTGCTGCTACAGAAGGAAGCTATACAGGGGAATATCTAAAACGAGTTTTAGATGAAGATAAAGCAAGAAAGGATAAGTTAAAAAATGAGTGAAGTCTTGTATTACATTGCGATGGCGCTATTTGTAATTTCAGCTATTGCCTATAGTGTTTATCTTTATAACAGCATTAAAAACAAACTAAGACTTGATTTTAATACCTTAATTAAGAAAAATACCTTAGTTTTAGGGGGTTTTTCGTTAGGAATTGTACTTTCTTTAATTCTTTTTACGGTAGCTTTTTATGAAGATCCAGTCACAAAAGATCTGATAAATGAAAAGGGGTTAACTCTTGATGCAGGACATCAATTCTTATCTTATTTCTTTATTATTTTAACTGGTTTAACAATGATGGTTTTTATAACCGCATTCTTCTATTATTTTTTCTTTAATAATCTTGATAATAAATATCGCAAAATATTTAAAATTACGATGTTTTCCTCTATTCCTCTTTTTATCATTTTCTTTATTGCAATGAGTGAAGGGAATGCACCTTATCTTTCTTACCCGCTTTGTAATTCTTTATATATTGGGAAATATGGCATTAAATTCATTAATTCTTATTCTCATCCAGAACCATATTATATTAGAGGTGCAAGCGGAGGATGGGAATTAGATGGTGGTATATCTATCGCATTTTACGCTATTTTCATTTTAAGTGGTGCTTTACTTGTTTTTGCTTTATGTGATCATTTAATTTATAAATACTATGGAAAACATGGACTTGGCACAACTTGCTTTTTAATTGCTTTCCCTATGGGACTTGTCGGCGCTCGTTTATGGTATGTTGTTTTAGATATTTCTAAACTTGGTAGCGCATCACATTTTGTTCAAAATCCAGTTAGTATTCTTTATTTAAATGAAGGTGGATTAGGCATTATGGGCGGAGCCATTTTAGGAATTATATCTGGTGTTGGTGTAATGCTTTATTTTAAATATATTAAAAAGAATCCAGATTATACTAAAATGAGTTATTTAAGACTTGCTGATTTTATTGTGCCAACGATCTTAATTGCCCAAGCAATTGGTAGATTTGGTAATTTCTTTAACGCTGAAGTTCATGGTAATGCAATTCCTTTATCATCTTTAGATTGGATGCCAACTTTCATGAAACTTAATTATCAATTTAATTATGCAAATCAAATTAATGATTTATCGATGGCATATCTTCCTTTATCAACAATTGAAACAATAACTAATTTACTTGGTTATTTTGTGATTTATTATGGAATTGTTAAAGGACTTGGTAAATATCATGCTCCAGGTACAGCAGTTGGATGGTATCTTGTTTGGTATGGAGCTACAAGAGCCTTCCTTGAACCATTAAGATATGGCGAATTTGAATATCAAGCAAGTGTTAATACCTCTTATGTTATGATCGCTGGAGGTCTTGCTCTTGTCTTATTCTTCATTGCTTTTAAAATTTTAAGAGACAAAAAACTTTGGATTTTTAAAAATTCGACTTTTGAAGATATTACTTTAGTTAACGAAGAAAAAACTGACAAAGAAATTATTAGAAATGCCTCAATTTTAGGAGCAGTTCTAATTGTAATGGTTATTTTAATTACAGTTTTCTTTAATATATGGTAAAACTTTTAATCTTTGATATGGATGGAACACTTGTCGATACTGATGAAGTGTTGTATCAAACATGGGCCGAGCTTTTTAGATTATATAAACCAAAAGAATATGTAATTGATAGAGAATTTATCCGCGGGTTTAGTGGTCCACCAATTGAAGAATCGATTAAAAGAGCTTTTCCTGAAAAAGATCCTCAATTCATTTTAAAAGAATATCGATTAAGAACGGCCAAATATTACGACGATTATTTAAAGTTTTTTCCTTTTGAAAAAGAGGTTTTACAAAAGTTATATGATGAAGGTTATATTTTAACTATCTCAACTAGCAAAAATCGTCCAATGGCTGAAAAATGCTTAAAACTTTTTGGAGTTTACGATCTTTTTAAAGAGATGATTACTTCAAGTGAAGATGTTCCCCATAAGCCAAATCCAGCTTCTTTGAATTTACTAGTTGAGAAATTTAAAGTTAAAAAAGAAGAAGCTTTAATGATTGGTGATACATCTTTTGATGCTTTAGCAGCAATTAATGCAAATATAAAAAGTGTTTTATTAAAACTTTGTCCTCGAGTTTATGAAAAGGATAAAATGCCAACATTTTTTGTTAATGATTATAAAGAGTTATATAACTTAATTAAATCTATTTAATTTTAAAAATGAGACGATTTGTATGATACTTATCGTCTTTTTTTGTGGAAATATAAGCATGTATTTTAATAAAAACTAACGGAGAAATTTAAATTTGATACTTTGTTAAAAATATTATCAAACTTCAATAATTGATTTATAGATAAAAAATTTAAAAAAAGATAAAAAAATTTTTTAAAAAAGCGAAATAAACTCCTTCTTATTATTGAAAGGAGGAATTTATGCTTGAAGTAAGGAATCTTTCTAAATCTTTTCCAATTGATGGGAGTAGAGAAAGTGTTGTTTTGCATGAGGTTTCTTTTAAATTACCTGAGAAAGGGTTTTATTTTGTAATTGGTAAAAGTGGTTGTGGTAAATCGACTCTTTTAAATCTTTTGATGGGTTTAATGAAACCTGATGAAGGTAGTATATTTTTTGAAGGTAAAGATGTTAGCAAGTTTAATAACGCAGAATTAAGTGATTACTTAAAAGATGATATAGGCATTATTTTTCAAAGTTACAATTTATTAAATGGCTATACAGTAAAAGAAAACTTAAAAATCGCTTCTTCAATTAAAGGTGTCGATGAAAAAGAGAAAATAAATACACTTTTATTACGCTATGGACTATATGATAAGGAAGATTTTTTGGTTGATAAATTAAGTGGTGGTGAAAAACAACGCTTAGCTTTAATTAGAGCTTTAATCAGTTCACCTAAAATTTTATTTTGTGATGAACCAACTGGTGCACTTGATAAAGCAAATAGTCTTTTGTTGATGGAAGAGTTAAGAACCTTAAGTAAAAAAATACTAGTAGTTTGTGTAAGCCACAATAATGAACTATTTAATCATTTTGCTGATGGGATTATTGAAATAGTTAATGGAAAGGCAAGCGTTAAATTTAAACATGTAATAAATAAAGAAAAATCAAATAAGGAAACTCTAGAAGACAATAAATTTAAAGGGAAAATACCTAATTCAATTACAGTTACTAATATGAAGCGTAATTTTAAATATAATGTAATTAATAGCGTTTCTGCAGCATTTTCTTTATTTATAATGGTTATTTCGCTTTTCTTTAATAGTGGAATACAATCAAGTAGAGATAATCTTGCAAAAAGTTACACAGACTATAACTTATATCAAATTAGTAAAAGCGAAGAAGAAGAAATTAAGGATTCTTTGATAAGTTTAGTAAAAAGTGAAAAGCCAAGTTATGAAGAAGTACAAACTCTTTTTTATGAAATTAAGGACTGTTTAATTTTTGACGATTTTTCATATTTTAATAATGGCGAAAAAGCAATTTATAATGGTGAAAAACGAATAACTGATTTTACTATCAAGCCATATTTTAATAAAAGTTATGAAGCAAACGATTTAATTGTAAATTCGCTTTTTGCTGAAAACTATAAAAAAGAATTTGGTCTTAATTTAAAAACTGATGACGAGATCGAGATTGAATTAAAAAGAGATTACTTGTATTTCAATGAGGCTATTCAAGAGAATATCGTTGAATCATTTTCTTTTACATTTAAAGGCAAAATTAGAGAAATTAGAAATGAATTTTCGTATTTAAACACTCCATCAATTTATTATTCTCCTCCTTATTATGAAGAGATTTTAAAAAATTTGATTGCTGAAAAAACAAGTGAAGTCGAAGGAGTCAACGTATCTTTTTATGATCTTTTAACAAGAGCAAATAGCGATGATTCAATCACTAATTATTCTTATCAAATTGTAGCTTTATCAGAAGAAAGTAATAAGAAAATTAGGGAAATGATTGAAGAAGAAAATAGCGCTAATTTAACAATTAGTAATACATCAAACACTTTAGTTAACTCGTTTTTAACACTTAGTGAAAGTATCTTTTTAGGTATTAATATTTTTATTATTACTGCCTTATTAACTTCTATTTTTATTTCAGGCTTTTTAAGTTATTCAACTAGTTTAAGAAATAGGAAACAATCTGCAATTTTATCGGTTTTAGGTGCTAAAAAAAGAGATATTATTAAAATTTATCTAAAAGAAGAGATGAATTACACAATAATTGGTTTATTTCTTGGTTTGTTATTAACAATTGGAGCATCACTTTTACTTAATAATTATTTAAGTGGATTTTTTGTAACTAATAATCTAATCAAAATTAACTATTTAACAACATTTTTTATGATGATTCTTTTAATGATTTTAAGTTATTCGGTAGATTACTTAACTTTAAAATTTCAAAAAGAAAAGAAGGTTTATGAGGAGTTAAAAGAAGAATGATTTTAAAAGCCATTAATGTAAGTAAAAATTTTGGAGAGCGTAAGTTATTCTCTAATTTTAATTTTATTTTTAATGAGAGGAAGCTTTATTCAATAATTGGGGAAAGCGGAACAGGAAAAACTACACTTTTAAATATACTTTCTTTAAATAACTCTGATTTTGATGGAGATATACAAGCAGATCAATATACGTTTAAAAAGTTAAGTGATAAAGAAAAAAGAGATTTTAGGTTGCGTAATTTTGGCTTTGTTTTTCAAAACTTTAATCTTTTTGAAGAAGACACAGTTTACAATAACTTAAGAGTAACTCTAGACGCTGCTATTAAATGTAATGAAGAAGTTAAAAAAAGAAGAATAAATGAAATTTTAGACAATTTAGGGATTGCTAAACTTAAAAATAACTATGTTAAAAATTTAAGTGGAGGAGAAAAACAAAGAGTTGCTATAGGTAGAGCTTTAATTACATCGCCTGAGATTATTTTTTGTGATGAACCTACAGGAAGTTTAGATGAAGAAAATACAAAATCAATTTTTGAATTATTAAGGGGAGTATCAAAATACTCAACAGTAATTGTTGTAACTCATGATGAGGAAAACGCTAAAAAGTATTCAGATTATGTTCTTAAGTTAGAAGATGGAAAAATTAGCAATATTTTTCACAACAATAAATTTGAAGATGAAAACATTAATTTGATGAAGCTTGAAAAAAAGAATAAAGAAGGACACTTATCGTTAAATTTTATTTTTTCTCACTTTAAGAATTTATTTAAAATTCGAAAATTAAGGAACCTTATAAAAAGCGTTTTATTTTCAGTTTCTTTAATTTCTACTGGTCTAGCTATGACCTTGACTACTAGTTTAAATAAAAGTATTACTTCCTCTTTTAGTAGTATTGTTAGTGGGAACGAAGTTGTTTTAACTAAGAAAAACTCAACTAATAGAATCGTTGATTATTATTCTTCTAATAATCAAACTATTCAAAAACTATTAGTGCATTATCCAAAAGATATCTCCCGATACGGCGTTAACTATTTGGTAGACTTTGAGAATTATTTTATTGATGGAAATGAATTATATAACGTAAATTCAAATACAAAAAAGAGAATAAGCGGGTTTAGCGCACGCCATTTTAATGAATATATTTATATTGATGATTATTCAAACTATAAGATTTATCCTAGTGTAAGTGAACCGTTAAAAATGGATGAAGTAGTGCTTTCTATAACTTTTGATCAAATGAAAGAGCTGTGTTTAGAATTACACATACTTCGAGATTTTGAAACTCTAGGCAACTATTTAAAAAGCCATGATTATTTTGTTTCTTTAGAATTAGTTAATAATGAATGGCAATATAGTGATGAGCAATTATTCAAAGTTAAGGGAGTAATTTTTGATAATAAAAATAGAGTTTATCATACTAATAATTTATTTAATGAAATACTTTTTGAAGAACAAATGCGCTTTCCTTCTTCAAACAATATAAACAAAGTTGAAGAGTATCCACGGGTATTTAAAAAAGTCTATTTTATAGAAACTAACGAATATCAAAACGTTCTTTTAAATAAATTATTTTATGATGATAGATTCAAAGATAATGTTTTTGATTCTGACTCAATTACATATCGTCCTTTAACTTATGATAACAGCAAAGGAAAAAGTAGAATTTATGTTTATGATGCCTTTAAAGATGCAATCGATGTTAATATTATCGCTACTTTAAATGATAATGGATTTGAGTACGAAAATTTCTATTTCTCTTCTTCGGCTGGCTATTATAATGATGGAACAAATATTTTTACCGGTTTTAATAATCCTACGTTTTTCTCACTAAACGAAGAAGATTTAAATAGAATAATTGATGCCCACTCTATTATAAAAGCTGAAGATATATATCGAATTGAAAGTCCTGAAAATGTTGTTGATGCTTTTGCGTTAAAAGCTTCTTCTGACAATGTAAAATTTAAGGTGACTGATGAGTATTTACCTTTAACAGAAATAGTAATTAGTGGGGGTTTTGCGGAGATTTTATCTAATAAAGAGCTAAAAAACAAAGATCTATACGTTACAATGCTTGTTCAAAGTGAGTTGAATGGAGATATATTGAAGACAACTTTTAAGACCTTGAAACTCCAAATTAAAGATGTAATAGAAGATGATAAAAGCGTTTCAATTTATCACAATAAAGATTATTCAATTTCGTTATTTAGAGATTTATTTAAGATTTCTTCTTTTAGGCTTGTCCCAAATTCAATCATATTTGAAATGGATGAAAAAGTAGGCGAAGAAGAGCTTAAAAAGCTTAATTCCTATTTTGGAGATTACGAGTTTAAAAACCCACTTTTAGAAATTGAAAATAGTATAGAAGAATCGACATCTTTTTTAAGGTATATACTTTATGCATTTTCTCTTTTAAGTATTTTTAGTTCATTAATTTTAAGTTTTATTATTACTTTTATTAATGCTAACGAACAAAAGGGAGAAATTAAATTATTTATTACGTTAGGGCTGAGAAACAAAGAAATATTTAAAATGTTTTTTGTGGATAATCTAATTAATTCTTTAATTTGTATCGTAACATCAATTTGCTCATTATTATTTATAAACATTTTCGTTAGTCAAGCGGTAGGGAAGATGATAGGTTTAAATTCTCTTTCTATCTTTAATGTTTTCTCGATTTTAGTGGTAATAGGGGTTGCTTTTATAATAGTGCTTGCTTCTTCGTTTGCTACAAGATCTGTGATAAATGAATGTAGTAAAGAACGTTAGAAAAGAGAACTAATTCAGCATTCATTACTCATATTTAAATTTAATAATGAAATGAATAATTATTGAAAAGAGATTTTTAAAAGCAACCTTTTACAGTTAAATTTAAAAATAAACGATTATAATCGTATTTTTTAAACTTAAAGCTCGGATTTTTTGTAGCGAATTATCTTTTTTAAGTTTAACTAATTGCACTTGAGCCAATTTTAAATCTATAACACTTGCTTCTAAAAAAACGCGATAATTATCGTAAATTCTAATTTTATAATTAAAAATTTTTGTAGCGAATAATGTTAAATTAATTCAATCCTGACGAAATAATAACGGAAGAAAAAGAATTAATAGTTATTATTACACTTGTGAGTTATAAAAGCCGATATTTATCGTATTTTCTGGAAATGAAACAAGAAAATTTTGTAGCGAATTTTCAATTTTAAACAATTGTACCTGGAACAATTGGAATCTATGACACTTGCTTTTGAAAAAAAGCGATAACTATCGTGAATTTTATATTTATAACTAGAATTTTTTGTAGCGAATATTGTTAAATTAATTTAATCATGGCGCAATAATACCGGAAGAAAAAGAATTAATAGTTTTTATTACAGTTGTGAATTAATAAAACCGATATTTATCGTATTTTTAGGAAACGAAACAAGATAATTTTGTAGCGAATTTTCAACTTTAAACAATTGTACCTGGAACAATTGGAATCTATGACACTTAATTTCAAAAAAATACGATAACTATCGCGAATTTCATATTTATAACTAGAATTTTTTGTAGCGAATAATGTTATATTAATTCAAACAAAGCGCAATAATACCGGAATAAAAAGAATTAATAGTTTTTATTACACTTGTGAATTAAAAAAAGCCGATATTTATCGTATTTTTAGGAAACGAAACAAGAAAATTTTGTAGCGAATTTTTAAGTAAAAAGTATCCGTTTAATGCTTTATAATTCTTATACTTAAATTGATCGTTTAGCTAAAGCATACAAGAATATAAATCTATAAGATTTATTTTTGATTAATCAGCGTGCTTTTTTGAGTAAGATTTAATGATTTTTGTTAAATATTACTATATAATACTAGGGATTTAGGAGAAATTGATATTATGGGTTTAAAAGCAGGAATTGTAGGACTTCCAAATGTAGGGAAATCAACGTTATTTAACGCCATTACAAATAGCAATGTTGAAGCAGCAAACTATCCTTTTGCAACTATTAAACCTAACGTAGGAACAGTCATTGTGCCTGATGAAAGAGTAGACAATTTAGTTAAAATTTTTAATCCGAAAAAAACTATTTATTCTACTTTTGAATTTTGTGATATTGCCGGATTAGTTAAAGGCGCCAGTAAAGGTGAAGGCTTAGGCAACCAATTTTTATCCCATATTCGTGAAACTGACGCGATTATTGAAGTTGTTCGTTGTTTTGATAATCCAGAAATTATACATGTTGAAAATACAGTTGATCCAATTCGTGATATCGAAATTATTAACCTTGAACTAGTAATGGCTGATCTTGATACATGCCAAAATCGCTTATCAAAAATTGAAAACAAAGCTAGAATATCTAAAGACAAAGAAGCTTTAGTCGAAGTAAACTTATTAACTAAAGCTAAGGAAACTTTGCAAGAAGGAAAAGCTTTAAGAGGTCTTGAATTTAGCGAAGAAGAAATGAAAATTATGAAAAATTTCAATTTCTTAACTATTAAACCTATTATTTATGTCGCAAATGTTTCTGATTCTGATTTAAGTAATTTAGATTCTTGTACTTATTTTCAAAAAGTAAAAGAGTATGCTTCAAAAGAAAAAGCTCAAGCAATTGCAATAAGCTGTGAGATTGAAGCTGAACTTTCAAAATATTCAAAAGAAGAAAAGGCTGAATTTTTAAAGACTCTTGGCGTAGAGATGAGTGGACTTGATAAATTAGCAAGAAGTGCATATCGTTTATTAAATCTTTCAACCTTTTTTACTGTCGGAGAGGATGAAGTCAGGGCTTGGACCTTTAAAAATGGTATGACAGCTCCTGATTGCGCTGGAATTATTCATACAGATTTCAAGAAAGGTTTTATCAAAGCCGAAGTTTATTCTTATGACGACATTATGATTTATAAAAACGAACTTGCTTTAAAAGAGGCTGGTAAATTAAGAATTGAAGGCAAAGATTATGTAGCTAAAGATGGAGATATTTTCTTCTTTAGATTTAATGTTTAGTTATGAAAATTGGATTCAGTAAAGATATACACATTTTAAAAGAAGGTGTTCCTTTAATTCTTGGCGGAGTTAATATTCCTTATGAATATGGCTTAGAAAGTCATAGTGATGGAGATTGCTTAATTCATGCTATCGTTGAAGCGATTTTTGGAGCATTAAATGTTGGAGATTTAGGAAAACATTTTCCTCCAAACGACGATAAATATAAAGATATAAGTTCCTTATATTTTCTCGATTATACTAAGAATTTATTAAGCCAAAAGAGTTATAAAATTGGGAATATTGATTGCTTTATTTCTTGTGAAAAACCTAAATTAAAAGGTTTTTTAGATGAAATGAAGGGAAAAATTTCTAAACATTTAGGTATTAATGTTGAGCAAATATCAATTAAAGCTGGAACAAATGAAGGTGTTGGACCAGTTGGAGAAAAGAAAGCTATAGAAGCTTATTGTGTAGTGCTTCTAGAAGAGGTGAAATGATGGATAAAAAAGTTAGAGTTAGATATGCTCCTTCACCAACCGGATATTTACATATAGGTGGTGCAAGAAGTGCCTTATTTAATTATTTATACGCAAAAAAGTATAATGGTGATTTTGTATTTAGAATTGAAGATACAGATATTGAAAGAAATATTCCAGGCGCAGAAGATAGTCAACTTCATGATCTTATTTGGCTAGGAATTGTACCAGATGAATCCCCAGAAAAACCTAATCCTAAATATGCTCCATATCGTCAAATGGAAAAGCTTGATATCTATAAAATGTATGCTCAAAAGTTAGTCGATATGGGTGTAGCTTATGAATGTTATTGTAGCGAAGATGAACTAGCTGAGATGAAAGAAGAGCAACTTTCAAGAGGAGTAAAATCTTTTAAGTACAATAGACATTGTTTAAATCTAACCGAAGAAGAAAAAGAAAAATATCGTAAAGAAGGTCGTAAACCTACTATTAGACTTAAAATGATGGAAAATCATGAGTTTAAATTCCACGATTTAGTTAGAGGCGACGTAAGCTTTAATAGTAATGATATTGGCGATTTCGTTATTATGAAGTCAAACGGTATCCCTACCTATAATTTTGCGGTTGTAGTTGATGACCATTTAATGGAAATCACCCATGTATTAAGAGGAGAAGAGCATCTTTCTAATACTCCAAAGCAACTCCAAATTTATGAATATTTTGGTTGGGAAGCTCCTCAATTTGGGCATATGACAATTATTGTTAATCAAAACGGTAAGAAGTTATCAAAAAGAGACCACAATATCTTACAATTTATGTCTCAATATCGTGATTTAGGCTATCTTCCTGAAGCAATATTTAACTTCTTATTTTTACTTGGATGGACCAGTGAAGATAACCAAGAAATTTTTACAAAAGAAGAAGCGATTAAATCATTTGATCCAGCAAGATTAAGTGCCTCACCTTCTATGTTTGACAACAAAAGACTTTTGTGGACAAATAGTTACTATATTAAACATTTAAGTGATGAAGATTATTTCTCCTTTATCCTTCCTTTTATGAAAAAAGTTGAATTTAAACAAACAAAAAGTGATGAGGAGTTGAAGAAAATATCCTTAATCTTTAAACAAGAGATTCATACAGGAGCTGAAATAATCGATTTATTAAATGAAATTGTTAAGGAAAAAGAAGATTTAGATGATGAAGAAAAAGCAATTTTATCAAAAGATTCTTCTTTAAAAGTTATTGAATATTTTAGAAAATCCTTGCAAAACCTTGATGAAGTTAATGAAATTAATGTAAAAGCTTTATTTAAAGAAACACAAAGTGTAACTGGAATTAAGGGTAAAGATTTATACATGCCAATTAGAATCAAACTTACTGGTCAAATGCATGGAATTGAGATGTTTAATATTATCGATATTTTAGGTAAAGAAGAGACCTTAAAGCGTCTTCAATAGTTATAGTATTTTAATACTTATTTATTTATAATTTAATAGCGAGAGGAATAGAAAAATGGCAGAAAATTACAAGAATGAATCAATGGTAGATGTTGCTTATTCATATTTAAAAGAGATTAACAAAAAAGTTAAATTTAATGATTTATTTAATGTCATTAGTGAAAGAATTGGATTTAGCGAAGAAGAAAAAGAAAACTTAATTTCAAATTTTTATACTAACTTATCACTTGATGGAAGATTTGTTACATTAGGTAATAATGAATGGGATTTAAGAAGCAACCAAACTTATGATAAAGTTCATATTGATATGAATGATATCTACACCGATATGGAAGAAGAAACCAAAGCTAATACAGACTTTGAAGAATATGATAAGGATGAAATTGTCGCTGAAGGACTTGAAGAAGATAGCGATGATGAAGAATCTGACGATCAAGCCGATTACGACAATCCATCTAAACTTGATTAATTAGGTTTTTATATTTAGGAGGAAATATATTTATGGCATTAGTTAGTGCAACAGAAATGATTAACAAAGCTCATGCAGGTCATTATGCAATTGCTGCTTTTAACATCAATAATCTTGAATGGACAAAATCTATTTTAGAAGCAGTTGAAGCAACAAAAACACCTGTCATCTTAGAAGTTTCTGAAGGAGCTGCAAAGTATATGTGTGGATATAAAACCGTTGCTGAAATGGTTAAAAATATTCACGATGCATTACACATTACTGTTCCAGTTGCTTTACACCTTGATCATGGTTCATATGAAGGTGCAAAAGCTTGTATTGAAGCTGGATTTACTAGTGTAATGTTTGATGGTTCGCATTATCCATTTGAAGAAAACTTAGCTAAGAGTAAAGAATTAATCGCTCTTGCTCATTCAAAAGGTCTTTCAATCGAATGTGAAGTCGGTGGAATTGGTGGAAGTGAAGATGGTGTTACTTCTGCTGGTGAAAAAGCTGATCCAGAAGAATGTAAAACAATTGCTGAACTTGGTGTTGATTTCTTAGCAGCTGGAATCGGAAATATTCATGGAATTTATCCAAAAGATTGGAAAGGTCTTGATTTTGATGTTTTAAAGAAGATTCAAGATGCAACAAACGGAAAACCACTTGTTTTACATGGTGGTACCGGTATTCCTTATGATATGGTTAGAAAAGCCATTACAATGGGTGTTAGTAAAGTTAATGTTAACACTGAACTTCAATTAGTCTTTGCTGCAGCAACAAGAAAATATATCGAGTCTGGTAAAGATTTAGATACCGATAAGAAAGGTTTCGATCCTCGTAAATTATTAAAACCTGGATGTGAAGCAATTAAAGAAAAAGTTATAGATATTGTTAAAAACTTTGGCTCTTACGGCAAAGCAGCTGAATAAAATAAAAAAATAATGTCCTGCCTAAGCGCAGGACATTTTTAAAAAGGAGAAATAATGTATCAAAAAGAAATCGAGAAGATGATTGAAGCAGCAAGAGCAGCTTCAAAAAATATCATGAATTATTATAATTCAGGTTTTCATACTGAATATAAAGAAGATCATTCACCAGTTACCGAAGCAGATAAAACAAGCGATGTATTAATTAAAAATATTCTCCACGAAGCTTTCCCTGACTATGCTTTTTTAACTGAAGAAAGTAGAGATGACAAATCAAGATTAAATAATGATTATGTTTTTATTGTCGATCCACTTGATGGAACTGAAGACTATGTTCATAAAGATGATGAATTTACTGTAAACATTGCTCTTTGCTATAAACACGAAATTGTAGCAGGAGTTATTGCTATTCCAGCACGTGAAGAAATATATTTTGCAACTTTAAATGGTGGGGCTTATAAAATCAATAAAAATGGAAAAAAAATTAGACTTCATGTTTCTGATAAAACAAGCGATTTAACTTGCTTTAGAAGTGTATATCATTTTGCCGATCTTGAAAAAGAGACGATTGAGAAACATAAGGACAAAATAACAAGCGTTGTTAAAAAAGGGAGTAGTTTAAAAGCTTGCTTAATAGCGGAAGGAAAGGGCGAAATAAGTTATCGCTTAACAAGTGGAACTAAAGAATGGGATACCGCCGCTTTTGAAATTATTGTAAAAGAAAGTGGTGGTTATGTTTTAAAACTTGATGGCTCAAAAATGAGATATAACCGCGAAGATGTAAGAAATCTTGAACCATACATTATTGTTAATAAAAAAGAAAATATCTTACTTTAGCAAGGAAAATACTAAAAAAGCTGGTCTATTCTTGACCAGCTTTTTTCATTACTTCTTGAACTAGAGCTTTATCGCTTGCAAGACGTACAGCGATTACTCCAGGAACTTCTTCCATTAAAATAACTTCGATTCCTTCTTCGATATCGGTGTTAATTAAAGCACATCCTTCACATGCTCCGTGTATATTAACATAAACGATGCCATTTTCATAAGAATCAAAAGTAACATCTCCGCCATCTCTTTGAAGAAATGGTCTAACTTTATCTAATGTTTTTTTAATTAACCTAATTGTTTCTTCGTTTTCCATACTTTTCACCTAGTTAAAAATTATAACAATTTTGATAGTGTTTAAAAGTGAAACACATATTTTTATAAAAAAAGAAGATTTCCTAAATTATTTTTCTTATTTAACTTGATTTATTTTTCCTAAATTAAATTAACCT